>NZ_JAVTIV010000063.1:0-1055 GCF_031843765.1 Sphingobium sp. WCS2017Hpa-17 | reverse complement strand
TAGAGCGTTTTTCGATCATTCCAGATCATACCCGCACGAACTGAAGTAGTTGGCACATTCCATTGGCTGGAAGATATCGACGAGTTTGCCGATCAGGCCCCACAGTCCGCTGACGGTTCTTTCTTCCGCCTTTCGCAGCAAGGCTTTGAGTTTTGAAAAGGCTTTTTCGATCGGATTGAAGTCCGGGCTGTATGGCGGCAAGAACCGCAGCGTCGCGCCCGCCGCTTCAATCAGTTCACGCACTGAGGCGCGCTTGTGGCTCGACAGGTTATCCATGATCACGACATCACCGGGCTGCAAAACGGGTACGAGCACGTGGGTGACATAGGCTTCGAACCAGTCGCCGTTGATCGGGCCATCGAGCACCATTGGCGCGACCATGCCGGTCATGCGCAATCCGGCCACCAGCGTGGTCGTTTTGCGGTGACCATGCGGAAAGCCCATACGCAAGCGCTCGCCTTTCCGGCAGCGACCATGGCTGCGGGTCATGTTGGTGGCGGTCCAGGTTTCATCAATGAACACGAGGCGTTCGGGCTCCAGATCGATCTGACTATCGAACCAGTCGTGCCGTTGATTCAGGACGTCGGGCCGGTCCTGCTCGATTGCATGAGCAGTCTTTTTTTGCGCGTCATGCCGCGGCGCACGAAGAAGCGGTGAAGTCCGGCCACAGACACGCTCAGGCCAATCTCGGCCAAACCTACGCGTAGCTCCTCCAGCGTGATGTCCTTGCGGCTCTCCCAAAGGGCGAGGATGTCCTGCCCCCGCGTCTCGATCATGCGTGAGCGCATGTCACCGCCCTGAGGCTTGGGGCTATAATCGCCCGTCTCGCGCCATTGTGCCTGCCATCGGATCGCCGTCGATGGCGCAACCCCAAACCGCGCCGCCGCCGCACGGCAGCTCAAACCCCCGTCAATCGCCGCCAGAAGCCGCGAGCGCAAATCCATAGACAAAGGCTGACCCATCCATGCTGGCCTCCTCCACCAACAGGGATTCTGAATCATAAAATCACGCTCTTGGAAACCCTTGCCGATTCATAACGGTCGAAATCCGCTCTA
>NZ_JAVTIV010000062.1:0-1085 GCF_031843765.1 Sphingobium sp. WCS2017Hpa-17 | reverse complement strand
CGGCAACGGAGGCCGCGATGCCGGGTCAACGTCATCGCTGAACCGGCGCTCAATCTCGCGATCTTCCGCCCGGTGTTCGGCGCACATCAGGCCATGGTCGGCGTGCTGGCCTTCGCAGGCTTCCGACATGGCGCACTGGTCTTTGCCGTGGTGGCGGGTCATGCCACCCGCTCCCATCCGCTGGCCATCTGCCGGTAAGTCCCGGTGGCGGTGATTTCCACGTCACCGATCTTCTTCTCGGTGCGGGTTTGGCCGACCGGCTCGCGCCATGCGGGGCGGTAGCGGGCGGCGACGCTGCGCGGCGTGGTCATGCGGCATCCTTTCGCGTCCGAGCTTCAGCCGCCCGTGCGCACTTAGCCTTCGCCAATTCGATCGCATCCGCCAGTCCAACAGCTTCCGCCGTCTCGGTATCAGCCCCGACTTTGACAGTGGCCAGCATGTTGCCGGCGCGGCAGTCGGCGGACGGACCAAGCGCACCGATCGCGACGATGATGCTGTCAGCCTGAGCGTCACGGACCTTCATCAGCAGCGTGCCGATGGCGTTGATTTCGTTGCGGTCCATCAATCTTCTCCCGTATCGGCAATTTCCCATTTCGCCGATGCTCTATGCCCGTGTCCGCTGGAGGAAGCGGTTGGAGGCTTGGGGAGGGGTTAGGCGGCGCGCGCAATCTTGGGCCGTTCAGCCAGTTCAAAGCGTGGATGCGCCTGCCCGTCTGCGATCACTTCCAGCTTGTGCAGCCGGAACATGCCTCCCAGCGTCCAGTTGCAGGGCTTTCCATCCGGCTTGTTGCGCGGCGATCCAGCATTGGTGAAGCGGCCGACGCACGAAAAGGCCAGATACTTCTCCACCTCATCGAACGTCTTGCCCGCTCCAGCCTCGATCAGATCGCGGGCGGATTGATGGGTGCCGCACATCGGGCAGACGAAGGTGATATCTTCCTTGCTGGCGGCGTTCTGCGCTTTGATGTCGGCGTGGAATTGCTCCAGCGTGATTTGACGCGGACCTTCCATCACCCCACACTCCCCGCCCGCTCAGCCATGACCGCAGCCTTCTTCTTCGGGCCGCCGGGGATGAGGTTGCCGTT
>NZ_JAVTIV010000061.1:0-1122 GCF_031843765.1 Sphingobium sp. WCS2017Hpa-17 | reverse complement strand
GTCTGGAGGATATGCTCCATTTCCTGCCGATCGTGCGGCTGCATCTTCCGCAGCTTGATAATCTGACGCATGATCCCGGCGTCGTAACCGTTGGCCTTAGCTTCCAGATAGACGTCCTTGATATCGTCGCTGATGCCCTTCTTCTCTTCTTCCAGGCGCTCGATGCGCTCCAGAAAAAGCCGCAGTTGGTCGGCCGCTACATTGCCTTCGGACATGTCAGTTTCCTTCGTGGTTGAGAATTGAGAGGGGCGGGAGGCCAAGCTGTTCGCGCATTTGCCGTGTCCGCGCCTTCACGGCGTCCCGGTGCTGCCGATGCTGGAGTAAGGCCAATTCGCGGGCCGGATTTGACGGCTCAGCAGGCATCAGCCAGCGGGCGAGGAACGAGCGCATCACTTGCCCTCCTCCCGCTTAGCCGCCCGATCAGCATGGCGATGGCTCTGGCGCATCCAGTGGTCGCCATCCCGCCGCGCCTTCCGCGCCGCTTCTGCGACTGCCTGTTCGGTGGTGAGGGGCTTCATGCGACACCCGCCAGCTTAGGCCCGTCCAACCGAGCAAGCCGCGCCCGCAGCGCATCAATAGCCCGCGTGGCCTCATCCAAAGCGTCCGCGCCAATCTCGCGCAGCTCGCCGTCATCGATCGCACCGGGCGTTTCGAGGTCCGTCATGGCCGCGCTGATGAGGTGCGCCAGCTTGAGGATGTGGCACAGCTTCTCGCCATCGGTCGTGGAATCGGCGTTGATCTCGACCAGCTTCATACCGATGAGCGACAGGACGCCATTGGCGAACCGTCCATTCCATTCGCGGCATCCCAGCAGGAACGACGACACAGGCATTTCAGCGAGTGCAGTTGCGTAATTGCTGGCCCGATCTTCACTCTTGCCCAGCACACGGCCGACGTCTTTCCACGTCAAACCGTCCTGTTTTTTGATCTCGCTGAGGTCGTCGCCCAACTGTGCAAGTGCAACACTCGCGGAAAAGCTGGACCGTCTGCCGTGGATTTGCGGGTTGCGGGTCATGCAGAAGCCCTTTCATGAACATGATCGGAAACATTGGCGAGCGAACCACCAGCGACCATGGCAGGACGCCCGCCTTCACCGGCGCTAGGGGCGGCGGCTATGGGGAT
>NZ_JAVTIV010000060.1:0-1190 GCF_031843765.1 Sphingobium sp. WCS2017Hpa-17 | reverse complement strand
GTCGGATGCCGATTTTCGAGCCGGGCCTGGACAAGCTGGTGGGCGACAATGCCGCGGCCGGCCGGCTGACCTTCACCACCGATCTGGCCGCCGGGGTCAAGGGCGCTGACGCCATCTTCATCGCGGTCGGCACGCCTTCGCGCCGGGGCGATGGCCATGCGGATCTGAGCTATGTCTATGCTGCGGCGCGGGAAATCGTCGAGGCGCTGGATGCGCCGGCGGTGATCGTCACCAAGTCGACCGTGCCCGTGGGCACCGGCGACGAGGTCGAGCGGATCGCCCGTGAGTTGAAGCCCGACCTCGACATCCAGTGCGTCTCCAACCCCGAATTCCTGCGCGAAGGCGCGGCCATCGGCGATTTCAAGCGGCCCGACCGCGTCGTCGTGGGCACCACCGGCTCCGAGCGCGCGATCGCGGTGATGAGCCAGGTCTATCGCCCGCTCAACCTCAATCAGGCGCCGCTGATGTTCACCGGTCGCCGCACCGCCGAACTGATCAAATATGCCGCCAACGCCTTCCTGGCGACCAAGATCACCTTCATCAACGAAATGGCCGACCTGTGCGAAGCGGTCGGCGCCGAGGTGCAGGACGTGTCGCGCGGCATCGGCCTCGACAACCGCATCGGCAGCAAGTTCCTCCATGCCGGCCCCGGCTATGGCGGCTCCTGCTTCCCCAAGGATACGCTGGCGCTGGTCAAGACCGGCCAGGATCATGATGCGCCGATCCGCATCGTCGAGACGGTGGTGCAGGTCAACGACCTGCGCAAGCGGGCGATGGGCCGCAAGATCGTCAAGGCGCTGGGCGGCGACGCGCGCGGCAAGACGGTCGCGCTGCTGGGCCTGACCTTCAAGCCCAATACCGACGACATGCGCGATGCCCCCAGCCTGGCCATCGTCCAGGCGCTGGAAGATGCCGGCGCAAAGATCGTCGCCTATGATCCTGAAGGCGCCGAAGTTGCCGCCCCGCTGATGCCCAGGGTCGTGATGGCCAGGGATGCCTATGAAGCCGCCGACGGTGCCGACGCGCTGGTGCTGGTCACCGAATGGGACATCTTCCGTGCCCTCGACCTCAAGCGCATCGCCCAGAGCATGAACGGCACCGCCCTTGTCGACCTGCGCAACATCTACCCCGCAGAAGAGGCCGCCGCCGCTGGCTTCACCCTCTCACGCGTCGGCGGAAAGGGCGATTGA
>NZ_JAVTIV010000059.1:0-1371 GCF_031843765.1 Sphingobium sp. WCS2017Hpa-17 | reverse complement strand
GATCGTGTCCCACGAGGTGGTGTAGCTGGGGTCTGAGGTGGTCACCGTGATTTTCGGATAGGTTTGGGTTGCGAAGCTCGAACCTGACGGAAGGAACCACGATGACCGACCCTATGATGCACTTGCGTTCGCTGGTGGAAAAGACCCCGGACGCTGATATTTTGCGCGACATGATCGCGTTTGCGGCCGAGCGGTTGATGGAGATGGAAGTCGGCAACTTGACCGGCGCTGGCTACGGCGAGAAGTCGTCTACCCGGCTTGTCCAGCGCAATGGCCATCGTGAGCGCGACTGGCAAACTCGCGCCGGAACAGTAGAGTTGCGCATCCCCAAGCTACGCAAGGGCAGTTACTTCCCCGGCTTTCTGGAGCCACGCCGAATGGCCGAGCGGGCGCTGACCGCAGTGATCCAGGAAGCCTACATTCAGGGGATATCGACCCGCTCGGTCGACGATCTGGTCAAGGCACTGGGTATGGATGGCATCTCCAAAAGCCAGGTCAGCCGACTGTGCGAAGAACTCGACGAGCGCGTTCACGCCTTCCTGGATCGCCCGATCGAGGGCGACTGGCCGTATCTCTGGATCGATGCGACCTATGTGAAGGTTCGCCAGAACGGGCGGATCGTCTCGGTTTCAGTGATCGTCGCGGTGGGTGTGAACAGCGACGGTCGCCGTGAAGTTCTCGGCATGGACATCGGCCCTTCGGAAGCAGAACCCTTCTGGACAGCCTTCCTGCGCAAGCTGACGCGCCGGGGTCTGCGCGGCGTGAAGCTGGTCATCTCCGACGCACACGAAGGCATCAAGGCGGCCGTCTCCAAGCTGCTGTGTGCCACCTGGCAGCGCTGCCGCGTCCACTTCATGCGCAATGCCTTGGCCCATGCTGGCAAGAGTGGCAGGCGGGTCGTCTCCGCGTTTATCGCCACCGCCTTCGCCCAGGAAACGCCCGAAGCTGCAAGCCAGCAATGGCGTTCCGTGGCCGATCAGGTGCGACCCAAACTGCCCAAACTGGCAACCTTGATGGACGATGCCGAACCCGATGTGCTGGCCTACATGACCTTTCCCCGGGAGCATCGCGCCAAGCTGCACAGCACGAATCCCATCGAGCGGCTCAATGGCGAGATCAAGCGCAGGACCGAGGTGGTCGGCATCTTCCCGAACGAAGCCGCGATCACCCGCCTCGTTGGCGCCATCCTCATGGAACAGTCCGACGAATGGGCCGTCCAGCGCGCACGCTACATGACACTTGAAACAATGGCACCGCTCAGCGACAATCCCATCATCATGCTGTCGGCAGTGCCGGGCACATGATCGGCTCAGACTGACGCCGGAAATAGCGTGGATCGACCCCAGCTACACCACCTCGTGGGACACGATC
>NZ_JAVTIV010000058.1:0-1808 GCF_031843765.1 Sphingobium sp. WCS2017Hpa-17 | reverse complement strand
GTGTCGTGCGGCGCGCCTGTGGGGCTTGCCAGACGGTCCGTTTCCACTCCCTGCTCATCGAACCGGACGTGCAGATCTCCCGCATCCGGCTCTCGGACAAGATATCACGCCTTCACCCACGGCGGGCTGCGGCCACGTTAGCCAGACGCACGAGGCCGAAGCGCTCGTATAGCTCGGGGTCGTGATAGGCTCCCTCTCGCCGTCGTCTGGTCTTGTATTTGGCGCGCAGCCACCGACGCAACCGCACCACTGCGTAGCTGTCGACGGCCCGATATGCTCTGCTCGTGGTGCCAACCGAGAAGTAGTTGGCCCATCCGCGCAGCACCCGGTTCATCTTGGCCACCAGATATGTGGTATCCTGCCATGTACGCGCTCGGTCTGTCAGTTCGTGGATCGTTGCGATCACGCGCTGAATGCTTTTCTTTGATGGCCGGTGGCCCATGTAGGCTTTGCCGGTTTTCGCGGAGTACATCCGACCGAACGTGTATCCCAGAAAGTCGAACGTCTCGTCCGGCACCTTGCAGATGCGTGTCTTGTCCTCATTCACCGTCAGCTTCAGCTTCTCCATGAGCCCGCGCATATGATCGAGCGCGGCTTCCGCGTTGCCCTTCGCACACAGGATCACGAGGTCGTCGGCATAGGTGATGAGCCGCGAGCCGAGGCGTTTCCCAAGGCCGAGCTTCCGCCATCCCAACACAAACCGGCGCATGTAAATGTTGGCCAGCAGCGGCGAGATGGGTGATCCTTGCGGGATACCGCGCCGCTGATCGCGCGCCTGCGTCGTTCGCTTCATCCGGCCCTTGTCGTCCGTTTCCTCGACAGCGCATTCCAGCCAGGATTTGATCAGATGCAGCGCGCGCGGATCGACGATCCGACGCGACACTGATTTCATCAGCTCCAGGTGAGGGATGGTGCCAAAGTAGTCGGCAAGGTCGGCGTCCACGACATCCGGACGGCCACGGAACAGCTGCTCTTCCACCTCAACCACGGCCTGCTGGGCGTTGCGCCCGGCGCGATAGGCGTAGATTTCCGGTGGAAGGTCGGCTTCAAAGATCGGCTCAAGCACCAGCATCGCTGCTGTCATGCAGACCCGATCCCGCACGGTGGAAATGCCCAGCGGCCTGAGTGTGCCGTTGGCTTTTGGTATGTAGACACGTCTGATCGGTTCCGGCCGGTACGTCTCCTCCCTGAGCGCAAGCGCCAGTTCCGCCAGCCACCGCTCGGCGCCATATTCCTCGATGTCCGCAAAGTCCTGTCCATCCACACCCGGCGCGCCCTTGTTGGAGCGACACTGGGCATAAGCATGGGCCAGAATGTCATCGCGGCTGATCTTGTCGTACAGCGCGTAGAATCGATAGCCGGCTTCTGCCTTCGCTTTCGCGTGCAACGCCTTCTGCAGCTTCTGGACGCTTTTCGGAGTTGATAGGTTTCCCAATCTCCTGCCCCTCACCACTTGTTGCGTTCATCTTGAACTGAGGCTCCTTCCCTCCACCGGCATTACCCGACTTCCTCGGTACTACGGGCCTCTCCGCCACCCCATCGCGCCCGTCCCATCCCTCGCGGGCGTCCGGTTGCCGATCCCTCGGCACGCCATGGGGCTTCCCGTGTTGCGTGCACTTTCCTTGCGTACATGCTGTCGCCACTACCCCGGTGCAGCAGACGGGCTCAAACGTCGCTCAAACTCGCCCGTCCATATCAACCTTCCCCGTAAGGGTTAACGGGTCGGCCTGCACATCGTCCTTTCCGAGGATTGCTCAGCGTTCACTCACGTTACGGCCTGTACGCTCGCACGGTCACCTACGTGACCG
>NZ_JAVTIV010000056.1:0-2518 GCF_031843765.1 Sphingobium sp. WCS2017Hpa-17 | reverse complement strand
TGTCAATCGGCGTGCAAACGGGACCCCTTATCGGCGCGCAAAAGGGACCCCCTGTCAGGATTGCGCATGGATGATGTAACGCGCTTCCTTGCGCTGCGCGCGGCGTAGGGAGGGCGTAGCCCGACCGGAGGCGCGCGCAGCGCAAGGCATCTTCTAATTGTGGGCTGTGGGGCGGATCAGCTGCGGTTTTTGAAGCGCCAGCTGTCATTGCCGGTCTCGACGATGTCGCAATGATGGGTGACGCGGTCGAGGAGCGCGGTGGTCATCTTGGGATCGCCGAACACGGTGGGCCACTCGCCAAAGGCAAGGTTAGTGGTGATGATGACGCTGGTCTGCTCATAGAGTTTGCTGATGAGGTGGAACAGCAACTGGCCGCCCGATCGAGCGAACGGCAGATACCCCAGTTCATCGAGTACGATCAGATCGAGGCGGGATAGCTGGGCGGCAAGAGCGCCACTCTTGCCGATCCTGGCCTCCTCTTCGAGGCGGGTCACCAGATCGACCGTGTTGAAGTAGCGGCCTCGAGCGCCGGAACGGACGACGTTGGCGGTGATGGCGATGGCCAGATGGGTCTTTCCTGTGCCTGTGCCGCCGACCAGGACGATATTGCGCCGTGCGGGCAGGAACGCGCCGCTGTGCAATGAACGCACCAGCCCTTCGTTGATTGGGGTACCCTCGAACCGGAAGGCGTCGATGTCCTTCACGACTGGCAGCCTGGCAGCGGCCATCCGGTATCGGATCGACGCGGCATGACGATGCGTCGCCTCCGCTCGCAGGAGGTCGGTCAGTATCTCCATGGTGGTGCGCTGGCGCTGAAGGCCGGTGGTGACGGCATCGTCGAACGCGCCCGCCATGCCCTTGAGACCAAGGCCGCGCATGGCCTCGATCATGTCATGCCGCTGCATCGAAGGTCCTTAGCTGGTCGTAACGGGCACAGTCGGCAATCGGGGGATGGCGCAAGGCGCTATCCTCGGAGGTGATGATCGTCAGCGGACGCGGAGGTTCCCGGCGTCGTGCCAGGATGTTGAGGATCAGATCGTCGCTTGCCGTGCCCGTCGCCAGTGCCTCACGCACAGCCGCTTCGACAGGATCCAGGCCATCGGTCAGTACGGCCGACAGTACACGGACGAACCGGCGATCGGCATCGTCGCCATTACCCAGCTTGCGGCGCAGGCGGGCAAGCGCCGGTGGCAGATCCCAGTCCTGGAAGGGGGCACCGTTCCGCAACGCTCCAGGCTTGCGGGCCAGCACCGGCAGATAATGCCAGGGGTCATAGATCGTGCGGTTGCGCCCAAAGTAGCGAGGATGTTCAGCGACAACCTCTTCGCCGCAGCGAACGACGATGCGATCGGCATAGGCGCGGACCTGCACTGTGCGTCGTGCCACCGTCGAGAGCACCGAGTAGCGGTTGCGGTCGAAGCTGATCAGGCAGGTGCCGGTCACGGCATGCTCACTCTCATTGAAGCCGTCGAATGGTCCCAGCATCGGCTGCAGCGCAGATCGTTCTATCTCCAGCACCTGCGCCACGGTCAGCTCGCCCTGTTCAGGATGGGGCTGCCGTTCCGCCCAGCGCCGACACTCGGCCTCCAGCCAGCCATTGAGCTCTTCGAGACTGGCGAACCGCAACCGGGGCTGGAAGAAGCGACCCCGGATCGTCTGTACCTGGTTCTCGACCTGACCCTTCTCCCATCCCGCCGCAGGCGAGCAGGCCGTGGGCTCGACCATATAATGGTCGGTCATGATCAGGAACCGCCGGTTGAAGACGCGTTCCTTGCCGGTGAACACGCTCGTCACAGCCGTCTTCATATTATCGTAGATGCCGCGCCCTGGCACGCCGCCGAAGAAGGCAAAGCCGCGCGCATGCGCGTCGAACAGCATCTCCTGGCTCTCGCGAGGATAGGCTCGGACATAGACCCCACGTGACGCGCACAGGCGCATATGCGCGACCTTCACCCGCATCGGTGCCCCAGCGATCTCGACATCCTCATGGCTCCAGTCGAACTGGTAGGCCTCGCCTGGCCTGAACATCAGCGGGATGAAGGCGGTGACGCCATCTCCAGCATCCTTGCGCCGTTCAATCTTCCAGCGCGTCGCATAGCGCCGCACCGCATCGTACGAACCCTCAAAGCCTTCTCGCACCAGCAGGTCATGGATCCGCGTCATCCGCAGCCGCTCACGCCTGCTGCGCAGCTCGTTCTCTTCCAGCAGCGTGTTCAGGCGCTCCTGGAACGGACCGATCCTGGGCAGCGGCTGAACCTTGCGCTGATAATCAAAGGCGCCCTCCGGCGCTCGGACCGCTTTGCGGATGACCTTCCGCGACACATGCAGATCCCGTGCGATCGCCTTGATCGCCTTGCCTCCGGCATACTCGCGCCGGATCCGAACAACTGTCTCCAAAACCAACATCCCGATCTCGCCGCCTGAAAATCCAGGCAGCTGTTTAAACCATCGAAATGAGGGGGCCCTTTTGGACGCCGATCACCCCGCTAACGGGGTCCTTTTTGCACGCCGATCCACA
>NZ_JAVTIV010000055.1:0-2826 GCF_031843765.1 Sphingobium sp. WCS2017Hpa-17 | reverse complement strand
GCGTACGCATCCGGTGAGGACCGCGGCTACTGACGGTTTGCTGGGGGATTTGGCATCTTACTTGCCGAGGAAGGCCTCGACGCCTTCTTGAGCGAGCACATCGCGGAATGCAGCATCGGCATCGCGGTCGGTGGGGAATAGATTGTCCCAGACCGTCGAGGTGCCGTGCTCGTTGACGACCTCGAGGGACCAGCCACGTTCGGTGGCGAGCCGCACGATGTTGATGGTCAGCCGTACGCCCGCCTGTTCGATGGACCGGCAGAGAGAGGATTCAATCAGTTCGGGTTGCGGGTCAAATTCCATGCCGTGATGCTATGAGATCACGGCTCCAGCTTCAACGCTGTTGGTTTCCAATTCCATGGGAGCAGATCGCCAAGCCGATTAGCCGGATGACCGGCGATGCGGGCAAGGACGTCGGCGAGCCAAGCCTGGGGATCGAGGTCGTTGAGGCGACAGCTTTGAATGAGTGAAAACATGATGGCGGCGCGCTGACCGCCGCGATCGGAGCCGCAAAATAGCCATGCTTTCCGCCCGAGTGGCACACAGCGTAGCGCCCGTTCCGCTGCGTTGTTCGTGAGGCATACCCTGCCATCGACGAGGAAGCGGGTGAAGGAGTCCCAGCGCCGAAGCATATAGTTGATAGCCTTGGCGAGATCATGGTTACGCGACAGCTTGGCGAGTTGGGCGTTCAACCAGTCGTGCAGTTCGGCGATCAGTGGCGCGCTCAACTCCTGACGGGCGGCAAGCCGCTCCGCTGGTGTCTTGCCGTTGATACCGCGCTCAACGTCGAACAGGGCGTCCAGCTTCTGCACCGCCTCCAGCGCAATCGGATAGATCGGGCCAGTCCGCTCGCCGCGGCTCTTCTTGCGCGCAGCGCCCTCGACGTCAGCAAGTTCGAAGAACTTCCTGCGCGCGTGAGCAAAGCATCCTGCCTCCAGGATGAGACCAGGCTGGCGGTTGGGAGCGTACAGCTCAAAATAGCCCGCATAGGCATCAGCCTGCAGAATCCCGGACCAGGACGCGAGGTGCGCCTGGGGATGTTCCCCGCGCCGGTCGCGCGAATAATAGAAAACCACCGCCGGCGGATCGGCGCCGCCGAACGGGCGGTCATCCCGGACATAATCCCATAATCTACCGGTATCGGTCTTGCCCTTGGCCATGACCGGCACGGTGGTATCGTCGCCATGCACGCGCTCGGCGGCAAAGACATGGGCCTCGATCAGCCGAAAGATGGGCATCAAGGCGAAGGACGCCGCACCAACCTGATCGGCAAGCGTGGAGACGCTCAGCGGCACGCCTTCGCGAGCGAAGCGCTCCGCCTGGCGGTTGAGCGGCTGGTGCTGCCCATACTTCTCGAACAGCAGCATGGCGAGGAAGCTTGGCCCTGCCCAGCCACGCGGCACGACATGGAATGGCGCGGGCGGCTGCGTGATCTTCTCGCAGTCACGGCAGGAGAATTTCTCGCGTACGGTCTGGATGACCTTCCAGGCACGCGGGATTACCTCCAGCGTCTCGGTTACATCCTCGCCCAGCTTCGACAGGCGCATGCCGCCACAGGCCGGACAGGAACAGGGCGCCGGAACGACGACGCGGTCGCGGGGCAAATGGACGGGGAACGGTTTTTTAACTGGCCTCTTGCGCTCAAAGGCGGTGACGTTCGTCGCCTTTGTCGCGGCGGCCTCGGCGGCCAGATCATCTTCGGCGGCGTCGGCCTCCAAATCTTCGAGCTCAAACTCCATCTGCGCAAGAAGCCGGCGGGTGCGTTCGGCGCTGGGGCCGTACTGCTCGCGCCTGAGCTTGGCGATCTGCAACTTGTAGTGCGAGATCAACGCCTCGGTGGCGCTCTCCCGGGCACGGGCATTGGCCAGTTCGGCTTCAGCGCTCGTGGCCCGCTGTTCGGCTTCATCGGCGCGCTGCGCACTGAGCCGTACCAACGCCTTGAGCGCTTCGATATCGTCAGGCAGGGGCGAAACGGCGGCGTCCACAACTTGGATGGAATCATAGAAAACCTCCCGGATGAAGCGGAAAATGCAGCCTCCGCCGAGAAAATCTGCGCCTATCCTGCGCTCTGTGGGCGCCAGCTATATTGCGGGTTCCGCCAGTCCACTCCGTCGAGCAGACAGGCCAGCTGTGAGCTCGTCAGCGACACCACGCCGTCCTTCGCGGCGGGCCAAATGAACTTCCCTCGTTCCAATCGCTTCGAATATAACGACATCCCGAGGCCGTCGTGCCAGATTATCTTCACAAGCGCCCCGCTGCGCCCGCGAAAGACCCAAAGATCGCCGGCAAATGGGTCTCGCGAGAAGCTCTGCTGCACCATTGCTGCCAAGCTCTGCATGCCGCGCCGCATATCTGTGTGGCCCATCGCAATCCACACCCGCGCGCCAGCTGGGATCATCGCAGGGCCTTGAGCGCTGCCGACACCAAGGCAGCTGGTGCCGACGCAGATATGCTCACGCGCCCTTTGCCACCCAGATCCACGATGATCACCGGCATTGCGGCCTGGTGCGCATTCTGCTGTTCGCCATCGTCAACCACCGCCTCGGCGAACTCCGTCAGGGCGGGCGGCTGCCGCAGCTTGTTGCGCCACGTGTAAATGCGCGCCGTGGAAATATCGTGCCGACGCGCCACAGCCAAAACGCTGGCCCCAGGCGCAAAGGCTTCTGCCAAAATCTGGAGCCGTTCCTCGTCGCTCCAGCGCCGCCGCCGTTCCGGCCCGGTCATCACCGTGATCTGCCGCATCCACTGCTCCTAAGCGTGCTCTCGAGAGCGTTCTTAAGAGCAGGCCCCTACCTCACGACAAGGCGCGTCTCGCCGGATGCATAC
>NZ_JAVTIV010000054.1:0-2847 GCF_031843765.1 Sphingobium sp. WCS2017Hpa-17 | reverse complement strand
GGAGCGTCAGATACGGCACGATCAGCGACCATTCTTCATCGGAGACATCAGACGGATAAGGCTTGCGGAAACATTCCATACAAGCCTTTGAATCCATTCAGACTCGCAAGTCCATAACAGCCTCTAGCCTGCCTGCGCTTCCGTGCATATCCGAAGATACCTTGATTAATGCTTTGATTTTTCTCCGTTCAACGACCGATTTTGAGCAGGCGGCGGGGGTTTTGACCTGTTGGGTTGGCCGAGCTTCGGACGCGCTTGTTAAAAGCAGCGTTGCGATAATGGCGGCGACGAAAGGCATGCGTTATCCAACGGTAGATTGTTGCTGCGCGGATGACTGTCAGCTTTCAGACCTGCTAGCAAGTCGGGCGGATGGCAAGAAATGGTCGCGTCTTGTCTAATTCGTATAATCGCCTAGGGCGCACATAACGAATGAAAGGAACAATCATGGCGGCGCCAATTTCGACCGACGAGCGAAGCGAACATTTTGCTTTTTGCGTGCAGCTTTTCGGTGGGACCACCGCTTTCTCGCGGCGCCTTGGGATAGACGAGCGGGCCATCCGCCGGTTTATCAATGGGGAGCGCCCTATCAGCGATGGGCTTCTGGAAGATACGGCGAAGGCTTTGCGCCTGCTGATCGCCGAAGCGACCACGGCTGAAGAGCAGATTGCCGCATCGTTGCGCGCTGGCTGACCCGTTGTGGGGTGACTTGCCCCTCCCATAAACGGGAGGGGCGTATCCGTTTTCAGCTTAGCGCCACAATCCAGCCAGCATTGCTATCACGCCGCGTTCTTTCGCCGCGTTGCGCTGTTTCGGCGCGCCATAGCCGCGACATTCCAGACAATCGGCGCGGACGCCTGCGCCCATGACCAGCGCCCTGACGTCGGACACGGCCTGCATCGCCCAGCCGCGCTGCATCCATGCCTGACGGGCGAGCATGTCACGCGGGGCAGTGGCGCTGTCCTGTTCGCGGTCGGCGAGGGACTGGACGAACTCGGCGAACTTGTCCGGTTCCTTTTCGATATAATAGGCTTTGGTCTTGGCCGGATCGAGCTTCGCACGGCGGGCGGCTTCGGCGATGGCGTCTTCCAGACCGCCGAAGCGATCGACCAGACCGATCTGGCGGGCGGTGCCGCCGTCCCAGACGCGGCCCTGCGCGATGGCGTCGATGGCTTCAGGCGATTTCTTGCGGGATTGGGCGACGAGGCCGACGAAGCGGCGATAGATATCCTCGACCCCCAATTGCATGATCTGGTCGAATTCCGGCGTGGTGCCGCCGGTGACGTCGGGCTGGCCGGAGAGCGGCGTGGTGCGCACGCCGTCGGTGGTGATGCCCATCTTCGCCAGCGTCCCTTCGAAGCTGGGGATGATGCCGAAGACGCCGATGGAGCCGGTGATCGTGTCCGGCTCGGCGAAGATGACGTCGCCCGGCGTCGAGACCCAATAGCCGCCGCTGGCCGCGACATTGGCCATGGAGACGACCACGGGCAGGCCGGCGGACTTGGCTTGCAGGATGGCGCCGCGAATTTTTTCCGAGGCCATGACCGAGCCACCCGGCGAATCGACGCGGACGACGAGGGCCTTGAGATTCTTTTCGTCCAGCGCGGTCAGCAGCAGGTCGGAAATCGTGTCGCCGGCCGCCGTGCCGGGACCGGCTTCGCCGTCCACGATATCGCCGGCCACGGTCAGCACGCCGATCTGGCCGTCATTGGCGGGCTTGCGCGCCTTCACATAGGCAGCGAGGTCGATGGTGGCGAAGCTGCCGGCCTTGTCGCTGGAGGCTTCGCCCGCGACCTGTGCCACGCGCTCGCCAAAGGCGGATTCGTCGCCCAGCTTGTCGATCAGGCCGGCGGCCAGCGCGGCCTTGGCGATGTCGCCATTGGTGGCGCGGGCGGCGGCGGCGGGATCGGCGGCATAGGCGGCGATCTTCGCCCTGGGCCGGGCCTTCGTCACGTCATCCTGCCAGCTTTGCCACAGGGCACCGGCCAGCGCCTGATTGGCCTGCCTGGCTTCGGGCGATTGTTCGGTACGGGTGAAGGGCTCCACGAAGCTCTTATAGGTGCCGACGCGATAGACATGGGTGTTGACGCCCAGCTTGTCGATCAGTCCCTTATAATAGAGTTGGGAGCCGCCCCGGCCGAGGATGGCGACGCCGCCGAACGGATCGCTCCACACTTCGCTGGCATGGGCGGCGAGTTGATAGCCGTCATCGCTGTAGAGCGTGGCATAGGCGAGGACCGGCTTTTTCGCGGCGCGTACCGCATCCAGCGCCTTGCCGACGCGGCTCATCGCCACCTGTCCGCCGCCGACGAAGCCGTCGAGGTTGAGGACCACGGCCTTGACCTTGCTGTCGCTCTTTGCCGCGTCGAGTGCGGCGACGATGTCGGACAGGCGATATTCCTTCGCCTCCGGCCCGGAACCGCTGAGCAGGGCCATGGCGCTGGTTTCGGCGGGCTGTTCGACGATGCTGCCGTCGAGGTCGAGCAGCAGCGCGCCCGACGACACGCTCTTCGCCGGCTTGGGCGAGAAGGAGAGGGCGGCATAGAGCGCGCCGAAGAAAAGCAGCAGGAAGAGGAGGACGAGGCCGTCCTTGATCGCGACCAATATGCGCCAGGCGCCCTTCACAAATGCCAAGTTGCTGCTTCCTTTTGGTTGGTCCGTCCGTGGCTATCGCATCGGCGGATCGACTGCAATGTGGGCATGGCGCGACCGCTCGCAAGGCTTGCGCGCATGATTTAGGGCGTTATGGGAAGCCGTGCATGGCGAAGCCGCCCCGGTTCCGTTCGCCCTGAGCCTGTCGAAGGGCGCGCGCAACGCCCTTCGACAGGCTCAGGGCGAACGGATGGGGTT
>NZ_JAVTIV010000053.1:0-2898 GCF_031843765.1 Sphingobium sp. WCS2017Hpa-17 | reverse complement strand
AACTGCATCAGTGCTTCTCCAGTGCTGTTGTTGGTGGTGTGGACTCTCAAGCGTGAGGTAAGGGCATCTGGTGAATGCCTTGGCATGTACAGGCGATGAAGGACGTGGCACGCTGCGATAAGCGTGGGGGAGCCGTGAGCAGGCTTTGATCCCGCGATTTCCGAATGGGACAACCCACCTTCACCATTTAATCTTCGGTCTGAGCGATCAGATTGGTGGTTAAATGGTAGAGGTATCACTAAGCTGAATAAAATAGGCTTTGGTGAAGCGAACCCGGAGAACTGAAACATCTCAGTACCCGGAGGAAAAGACATCAACCGAGATTCCGTTAGTAGTGGCGAGCGAACGCGGACCAGGCCAGTGCCTGGGATATAGTTAGCAGAACAGTCTGGAAAGTCTGGCCATAGCGGGTGACAGCCCCGTATGCGAAAATGATATCTCAGGACTTGAGTAGGGCGGAGCACGTGAAACTCTGTCTGAACATGGGGGGACCACCCTCCAAGCCTAAATACTCGTACATGACCGATAGTGAACCAGTACCGTGAGGGAAAGGTGAAAAGCACCCCGATGAGGGGAGTGAAACAGTACCTGAAACCGGATGCCTACAAGCAGTGGGAGGGTCCTTGAGACCTGACCGCGTACCTCTTGCATAATGGGTCTGTGACTTAGTGTATCAAGCAAGCTTAAGCCGTTAGGTGTAGGCGCAGCGAAAGCGAGTCTGAATAGGGCGACCATAGTTTGATGCATTAGACCCGAAACCCGGCGATCTATGCATGACCAGGTTGAAGGTGCGGTAACACGCACTGGAGGACCGAACCGTTCAATGTTGAAAAATTGTCGGATGAGTTGTGCTTAGGGGTGAAAGGCCAATCAAGCCGGGAAATAGCTGGTTCTCCGCGAAATCTATTGAGGTAGAGCGTCGAATATTTGCCGTTGGGGGTAGAGCACTGGATGGTTGCGGGGGTCGCGAGATCTACCAATACTAACCAAACTCCGAATACCAACGAGTCTAGTTCGGCAGACAGACGGCGGGTGCTAAGGTCCGTCGTCAAAAGGGAAACAGCCCTAACCTACAGCTAAGGTCCCCAAGTCACGTCTAAGTGGGAAAGCATGTGGGATTTCCAAAACAACCAGGAGGTTGGCTTAGAAGCAGCCATCCTTTAAAGAAAGCGTAACAGCTCACTGGTCTAAATAAGAGATCCTGCGGCGAAGATGTAACGGGGCTCAAGACGTGCACCGAAGCTTAGGGTTCAGTCTTTGACTGAGCGGTAGCGGAGCGTTCCGTAGGCCGTTGAAGCGGGAGGGTAACCGACCGTGGAGGTATCGGAAGTGCGAATGCAGACATGAGTAGCGATTAACAGTGTGAGATGCACTGTCGCCGAAATTCCAAGGGTTCCTGCTTAAAGCTAATCTGAGCAGGGTAAGCCGGCCCCTAAGACGAGCCCGAAGGGGGTAGTCGATGGGAACCACGTTAATATTCGTGGGCCTGGTGGTGTGTGACGGATGGCGTAAATTGTTCGGCCTTATTGGATTGGTCCGGGCAGTGAAGTTGTCCCAGGAAATAGCCCCACCGTATAGACCGTACCCTAAACCG
The DNA here is from genome assembly GCF_031843765.1 of Sphingobium sp. WCS2017Hpa-17. Lineage (NCBI taxonomy): Bacteria > Pseudomonadati > Pseudomonadota > Alphaproteobacteria > Sphingomonadales > Sphingobiaceae > Sphingobium > Sphingobium sp. WCS2017Hpa-17. Next base: position 1,304 of record NZ_JAVTIV010000053.1, on the reverse strand, counting down.
ACACAGGTGGAATGGTAGAGTATACCAAGGCGTTTGAGAGAAGTATCCTGAAGGAACTCGGCAAATTGCCTCCGTACCTTCGGAAGAAGGAGGCCCTGCTTAAAGGCAACTTCTAGCAGGGGGCACAGGCCAGGGGGTAGCGACTGTTTAGCAAAAACACAGGGCTCTGCTAAGTCGGCTTCAAGACGACGTATAGGGCCTGACGCCTGCCCGGTGCCTGAAGGTTAAGAGGAGGAGTGCAAGCTCTGAATTGAAGCCCAGGTAAACGGCGGCCGTAACTATAACGGTCCTAAGGTAGCGAAATTCCTTGTCGGGTAAGTTCCGACCTGCACGAATGGCGTAACGACTTCCCCACTGTCTCCAGGATATGCTCAGCGAAATTGAATTCTCCGTGAAGATGCGGAGTACCCGCGGTTAGACGGAAAGACCCCGTGCACCTTTACTGCAGCTTCAGAGTGGCATTAGGAAAGAACTGTGTAGCATAGGTGGGAGGCTTTGAAGCATCGACGCCAGTTGATGTGGAGCCATAGGTGAAATACCACCCTGTTGTTTTCTGATGTCTAACCTCGCACCGTTATCCGGTGCAGGGACCCTCTGTGGCGGGTAGTTTGACTGGGGCGGTCGCCTCCTAAAGAGTAACGGAGGCGCGCGATGGTGGGCTCAGGACGGTTGGAAACCGTCTGTTAGAGTGCAATGGCATAAGCCCGCCTGACTGCGAGACTGACAAGTCGAGCAGAGACGAAAGTCGGTCATAGTGATCCGGTGGTCCCTCGTGGAAGGGCCATCGCTCAACGGATAAAAGGTACGCCGGGGATAACAGGCTGATGATTCCCAAGAGCTCATATCGACGGAATCGTTTGGCACCTCGATGTCGGCTCATCACATCCTGGGGCTGGAGCAGGTCCCAAGGGTTTGGCTGTTCGCCAATTAAAGTGGTACGTGAGCTGGGTTCAGAACGTCGCGAGACAGTTTGGTCCCTATCTGCCGTGGGCGTCGAAATTTGAGAGGAGTTGACCCTAGTACGAGAGGACCGGGTTGAACATACCTCTGGTGTACCTGTCGTCACGCCAGTGGCGCAGCAGGGTAGCTATGTATGGACGGGATAACCGCTGAAAGCATCTAAGCGGGAAGCCTCCCTCAAGATAAGATTTCTTCGAGCCGTCGTAGACCACGACGTTGATAGGCTGGATGTGGAAGTGCGGTAACGCATGGAGCTAACCAGTCCTAATTGCTCTGATCGCGCCTGAGAGTCCCACCATCAACAACAGCACTGGAAAATCAGTGCTTCTGTTGAACGGATGGTT
>NZ_JAVTIV010000052.1:0-3110 GCF_031843765.1 Sphingobium sp. WCS2017Hpa-17 | reverse complement strand
GTAAGCGCCGACGGAAGGCGGCCTTGTTGCCGGCACCGGAATAGGAAAGCTCGCGGCCTTTGAGGAGGCGTGAGCATGGACATCGAGCAGTCAAACGAGCCTCGTATGAGCGGTCGCGGTGATGGCGGAGCGCTTGTACGGGTGGAGCGGCGTCGGAACTGGAGCGACGAGGAGAAGCTGGCGATCCTGAAGGAGACGACGGCGCCGGGGGCGATCGTATCGGCCGTGGCTCGGCGGCACAGCGTTGGAACAGGCCAGCTTTATACCTGGCGCAAGCAGCTGCTTCGCGGAGCGATGGCGGGCTTCGTGCCTGTCGAATTGGCATCGTCTTCGCCGTCGGCCAAAGCTCGGGAGCCAGGGCGGATTGAGGTTCGAGGGCGGTGCGGCCTGACGGTGTTGGTTGATGGCGAGGTCGATCGGGCCGCCCTGAAACAGGTGCTCGATGTCCTGCGGGAGCTGGATCATTGAGCCTGGCGTTCCCGCCTTCGACGAAAATCTATCTGTCGCTGGCGCCGTGCGACATGCGCAAGGGGTTTGATGGGCTGTCGGCGCAGGTGCGCAATATTCTTCAGCTTGATCCCTTTTCGGGGGCGGTTTTCCTGTTCCGCGGGAAAAGGGGCGACAGGTTGAAGGCCTTGGTCTGGGACGGGTCCGGGCTATGCGTGTATGCGAAGCGTCTCGAGCGCGGAAAGTTCGTGTGGCCTCGTGCTCATGAGGGCGCGCTCCGCCTGTCGGCAGCCCAGATGGCGATGCTGATTGAAGGGCTGAACTGGAAGCAGGCGATCGTCCACGACGAGGTGATCACGCCGAGGCTCGCATAGCCAAAAAGATCAGGAAAACCGCCATTTTATGTAGGATTTTCCGTGGGCTTTGGCTATTGTCGGCGGCATGCGGTTCGCCCTTGATCGCCTTCCCACAGACCCGGTTCTCCTGCAGAAAATGCTGCTGGAGATGGCCGATGTCATGGAGCAGGAACGGGCCGAACTGACGGCGGCGCAAGCCACCGTCAAAGCCCAGACCTTGCGGATCGAAAAGCTCGAGCATCGTGTCGCGCGGCTGCTGCGCGTCCAGTTCGGCCGCAGCTCCGAGAAAATGGATATCGTCCAGCTGCGGCTGATGTTCGAGGAGGTCGAAGCCCCGGAACCGGCAAACGATGAGGTGTCGGCGCCGCCCGTGATGAAATCGGCTCGCAGACCCGGCAGCCGCGTTCCGCTTCCCGCGCACTTCCCGCGTCAGACCGTCGATCATCAGCCCGGCCCGTGCAGTGCCGGTTGTAATGGACCGTCAGTGCAGATCGACGAGGCCGTCACTGAGGTCCTCGACTATGTCCCTGCACGCTTCCGCGTCATCCGCCATGTCCGGCCCAGGCTGGCGTGCCGATCCTGCGAACAGATCCGACAAGCGCCCGCTGTCGATCTGCCGCTGCCCAAGGTGATGGCGAGCAGCGCCCTGCTGGCCCACCTCGTCGTCAATCGCTTTGTCGATCACCAGCCCTGGCACCGGCAGTCGGTAATCTTCCGCCGCGTTGGGCTTCACATTGATCGGGATGTGATGAGCCGCTGGGCGCGAAAACTGGCATGGCTGCTGGCGCCGCTGGGCGAGCGGTTGTTCGCCTATATCCGGGAAGCCGCCAAAATCCATGGGGACGACACGCCGGTCACGTTTTTGGGCAATGGTGACGGCAGCCGGACCGGGCACTTCTGGGTGTATCTGCGCGATGATCGCTCCAGCGGCGACATGAGTCCGCCCGCCGTAGCCTTCCGCTTCAGCGCAGATCGTGGCGGAGCGCATCCGGCAGAACATCTCGCCGGCTATCAGGGGTATCTCCAGGCGGACGGTTTTGCGGGCTATAACGCGCTTTACCGCGACCCCAAAACCAAGGCTCCCAGAGACATCGTCGAAGTAGGATGCTGGAGCCACGCGCGCAGGAAATTTACCGACATACTGGAAAAGAGCCCGTCACCGATCGCGGCAGAGGCGGTCGTGCGGATCGCCGAACTCTTCGCCATCGAGCGCGATATCAAGGGTGCGCCACCCGATGAGCGGAAACGCATCCGCCAGATCAAGGCGGTGTCGAAGCTGGAGGCTTTGCGCGTCTGGCTCGAAACACAGAACCGTGGCCTGTCTTCCGACAGCAATCTGGCGCGTGCGTGTCGCTATCCGCTCAACCGCTGGCAGGCCATGATCCGCTACTGCGATGACGGTCGGCTCGAGATCAGCAACAATCTGGTGGAGAACGCCCTGCGCGGGGTCGCGCTCGGGCGCCGGAACTGGATGTTCGTCGGCTCCATGAAAGGGGGAGAAGCGGCGGCGCTCTTCTACTCCCTGGCCGGCACATGCCGGCTCAACGGCGTCGAGCCCGAGGCGTGGTTCACAGACGTCATTGAGCGCATCGGCAACCACCCGATCAATCAGATCGATGACTTCCTGCCGTGGAAATGGCAGGCATCAAAGCTGACCAACGATCTGGAGAAGGCTGCGTGAGCAACAGCACTATCGTGCGGATGAAGATTACGCTGGACGATGTGACACCGGCCGTGAGCCGAACGCTGGAGGTGCCGCTCAATATCCGCCTCGACCGTCTGCACACCGTCATCCAGACCGCCTTCTCATGGACGGACTCTCATCTGTGGGAAATGAGCTTCGGGCAGACCGGCTTCGGCATCCCTGATCCTGAATATGGCTTCGACGGGCCGCTCGACGCCCGTAAGGCCACTCTCGCCCAGGTCCTGGCGGATACGAGGCGCAAGACCTTCCAATATCTCTACGACTTTGGCGACGCCTGGGAGCATAGCGTCAAGATCGAGCGCGTCAGCGCGGCCAGCCCGCACCTGACATATCCGCTCATCCTCGATGCAGTAGGCATGCGCCCGCCGGAGGACAGTGGCGGGCCATGGGGCTATGCCGAAAAGCTCGAAGCGCTCGGCGACCCCCAGCATGAATATCATGAAGAAGCGCTCGATACCCTCGGCGACGACTATGATCCCAACGCCCAGCCCGATATCCCCTTGATCGAGGCAAGGCTGGAAGCGCTCGCGAAAAAATGGGCGCCGCGGACACGCCGGAAAGCCTGACAGGCCGCGTCAACGCCACCTTCCGTCGGCGCTTAC
>NZ_JAVTIV010000051.1:0-4271 GCF_031843765.1 Sphingobium sp. WCS2017Hpa-17 | reverse complement strand
CCATCACCGCGACCGCTCATACGAGGCTCGTTTGACTGCTCGATGTCCATGCTCACGCCTCCTCAAAGGCCGCGAGCTTTCCTATTCCGGTGCCGGCAACAAGGCCGCCTTCCGTCGGCGCTTACGCCAATGAAGGAGTGAAAGTGCGTTCAGGTCGCCGCCAGTCGATGCCTTCCAAGAGCATCGAAAGCTGCGCCGCCGTCATCACCACTGACCCCGTCTTGGTCGACGGCCACACGAAGCGCCCCCGGTCCATCCGCTTGGAAAACAGACACATGCCCTGGCCGTCGTACCAAAGCAGCTTCACCAGATCGCCGCGCTTGCCCCGGAAAGCGAACAGCGCACCGGAATGGGGGCTCTGCTCCAGAACCTGCTGCGTCATCACCGCCAGGCCGTCGAAACCCTTACGCATGTCGGTCGCACCGCAGGCCAGGAAGATCCGCGTCGATGGCGGCAGCGGGATCATCGCGTCAGGATACCGATCACCCGTGACAGGGCATCGGCATCGACCGTGGCATCCACGCTCACCCTGATACCAGACGGCAGTTCGATGCCAATCACGCCGCCGCTGCTCGCTGCAACTGTCGGGGCAGGCAAGGCTGGCTGCTCGCTGATCTGCACCTCCGCAAATGCCGGCTCGGCCAACTTGCGAACCCCGGCAAGCTCACCGGACATCGCCTGGCGCCGCCAAGTGTAGATCGAGCCGCTGCCGACATCATGGCGTTCACAGGCCGTACGCACGCAGCCCTCCGGGCCGAATGCATCCCGCAGCACGGATAGCTTCTGCTCTACCGTCCACCGCCGCCGACCCGACACCCGGCTAACGACCTCGATCCGACTACTCATACGATTACTCATATGACTACTCGCCCGTTCGCTTGCTGAATCCTCGATCTCGTCCGACACCCGCCACCTCGCTAAAAGAGCGGCAATCATCCCGGCGAATGGGCACCGCGCAAGGCGGCCCTCAGGCCCCGCTTACGAAAATCTTCGATTCCGTCAAATATCTTATGCAGACACTCGCCGAAAAGCTTGCCGAATAGGCTTTGCGACGTGGATTAATTGCCCCACAGCGACCGTATTTTTTTGGATAAAAGGCATGGTATTCAGCCGTGCCGGGGCTCCACTGCAATTGAAAAGTTCAATTTAGCAATCGGCGCTTTTTCGACAGCCGTGACATGTAGGGTTAAACTCATGTCGAGCAGGTCGAGGAGTTGTTCCACGATAACCACGACACGCGCACGATGCTGAACAGATCGATGATGATAAGCATCGTTACGGGCATTGCGCACTAGCTTGAACAGGTTGTTGAACGTTGTGCCGGTCAGCTTCGCCTGCGTCGGGTTGTGCCGCAAAGCTTGGTCTACCGCTGACCAGTGCGAGGCGATCAATCGCTCGACATGGGCGAGCGTGCCACCTTCAAGGAGGTCATATGAGGTTGTTACGCGAGCAGCGCCGCGGCCCATTCCATTGAGCAGATGGGCAACGGTATCCACGACATCGCGACGGGCGGGCAGATTGCCCAGGCGATGCAGCCTTCGCAAATCCCTGTTCATTGTCAGCGCATCGCGGATCGGCCTCCACCATTGATCGTCGCCATAGATGGCTTTCAGCCGGGCGGCCGTGAAAGTGCGGAAAGCGCTTTCGAAGAGGAAGAAAATCGGAAAAAGCTGAGACAGCTCGGCAAGCTTCACATTGTAAAGCGCCATGACAGCGTCGCGTGCGTTCTGCGGCGCACCGGCGCGCACGGCAATAGCGCGCGCCTCCTTGAGCGACGCATCCATGAGGTCCAGATTGGACCGCATCAAATCCGCATCAAACAGTTCGATCTGCAATTTGGGCTGGGTCGCTCCCAGTCTGGTGCGAAAAATCTCGGCGAGATCCGAGGGATTCATAACTGTCTCAAACTCCCACACATTGACTTTTGGGGCCATTTACCCCATGCTCTATACACCTCGTCGGCGAAGTCCCGCATCTGGGGCTGTGCTGCACAGATGCAGACGCCGACGGGGTCACCCTTCTTCCGAAGCCTTTTTCCGGGACCGTGCTCGAAACCGTGCTTCCAGAAGTGCGTACTCCTTTTCGACATAAGCCTGATCGCTGACCTTGATACCAAGTTCGCGGCGCAGCTTCCGTTCGGCATCTCCACGAAAAGACAGCCAATTAAAGCTGGTCAGGACAACATATTCATCATCCTTGATGAGAACTTTCTCATGCGTATCGCCGAAACGGCGCAGCTGAAAGTTAGGAAATTCGTCCGCCAGTTTCTGAAATTCTTCGGGGATGGGCTTGGTGGCCTTGCGATCATCGTCGAGCCCGTAACCGACGTGCAAGGTTACCTGGCGATCCAGCAATTTGCGGAATGCAAGAATCGTCGGCCGATCGACCACAAGCGGCGTAATCCAGGGAGAAAAGATCATGACACGCTGCTCGGCCGTTTCAATGGCATCCCTGAGAAGTGGCGGATGATCGAGAACCGTAAGCCGTTGAAGGGCGCCGTCCGGAACGGCCGAGCGAGCCCGAAGTGTCGTGCGCTTAGCCGTTGACGATTTGGGTTTGGGCGCGTCGACACTCTTGGCGAGTTGGGAAACGCGCCGGGCGAAAGAATCTGAGCCGACCTGATCCGCCTTGGCGAATTCAGCCAGAAGTCTCGTTTTTCGAGGGCCTTCTGCGAGGGCAAAAGCCCTATTATGCTCGTCGAGCAATTGGTTGTCGCTCGCGAACAGCAGTTCGACCTCACCACCTTCGATCGGTCTGAACACCAGCGCAGTGACGGGAAGATGCAGACGCATGCGGCGTTCGATCGTCTTGATGGCAAGCAGATCGCGGCGTCCTTCACTCCGCTCCCTCCCAAAAATGCGAGCAGCTTCGGTAATGTCGATGTCTGGAACCTCTATCCGAGTGGCTGGAAGCGAGGGGATTTCCTTAAGGCCGAGTTCCTCTGGTTGTTTTCCGGAAAGAAGAGTCTGTGCGGGCGGCTCAATAGGTTTCCGGGTGAGGCCGTCAAAATAGATTGGGACAGTCTGTTGTTCCGGGCGGATGCGCTCAAGAGATGCGGTCGTCTTCTCGCCCTTACGTGTGAGCACGAAACGATCGATCTCGTTGCTATCACCAGTTTTGAAGGCCACTTCTTCGGTATCATGGAGCGATCGCAGGGTATCCTGCACCATGCGTCCCGGAATACCAAGGCAAGCGGCTATGCCATCGGCGTCATCAATGCCGAGCCGGATCGTTCGAAGAACGAACTCGTATATTGGCGGCAAAGGGGTATGCTGCAACAGCGAAGCCACCATGTAGATCTTGAAGATCGGCAAGCATACTTCCGCATAGTCGATGAGCTCATAGCCAGGCCGATCAGCATGGAAGCGCGCGGTTTCCTCTGGTGTCATCACGCGGTCTCCGTCTCGCAGCCATCAGCTTTCTCGATCCATCGGATGACGTCCCGGAATGGATTGTCGCCATGAATGCCTCGGCAGAATTCCTTGTCGCCAACGATCAGCAATGCATCCCGTCCACGAGACAGGGCTACATTGAGGCGGGGAGCCTCCTTCAAGAAGCCAAGCTTGGCAAAGGGATTGGATCGGGTGACCGAGTAGATGACCATATCAGCTTGGCGGCCCTGAAACGCATCGACCGTGTTGAGGAGGATTTCGATGTGGCTCCAACGCGGAGAGCGTGGGTTCAAGGTTTGTTCCAATTTCGCCCGTTGATCGGCATAGCCAGTAATGACCGCTACAGTGACGCGTGGTCTTACCCGGTCCTTGTCGCGCCGGGCGAACTGTTTGTTCAGGGCGTTGAGACGTGCGCTAATGAGTTCGCATTCCAGTCGGTTAAAACAGCCGCTTCCAACCTTGGCGGGCGTCTGCTGACGGCCTGAACGCTCCGAGGTGTCCAACCAGGTAACTGCCGATTTGAGGGCTGGACCAAATTTATGGTCGGGACCGCTTCTGGCGCATTCCAGTCCTTGCCCAGGATAGAAACAACCGGAGATAAGGTCGTTGATCGGTTGCACCATGCGCCGCTGCGTCCTGAGCGAGAGCACATTTGCGGTCGGAAGGCGTCGTTCGAGATAGCTGAACAGTGATTCGGCAACTTCTTCATGGCGCAGATCATAGCGCTCCAGCAGCGCGTCATCGCGCAGGGCTGTCAATCGGCGTGCAAACGGGACCCCTTATCGGCGCGCAAAAGGGACCCCCTGTCAGGATTGCGCATGGATGATGTAACGCGCTTCCTTGCGCTGCGCGCGGCGTAGGGAGGGCGTAGCCCGACCG
>NZ_JAVTIV010000050.1:0-5920 GCF_031843765.1 Sphingobium sp. WCS2017Hpa-17 | reverse complement strand
CCATCCACAACCAAGCGACCTCCGGTCGCGCCTTCCGGGCAATACCGTCTGAACCAGACGATCCGCCGTGAAACCCTGCCAACATCATGCGACATGAAGAGCCTGAACGCTCCGAAATCGACAATCGCCAGGCATCCGGCCACAAGCCAGCACCATCCCTGCCCATCTATCTCCGCTAAAACCAAATGCCGCAACGTGAAGTAGCCCCCTAAATCGGCTGACCGGCCCTCACACTTATGGAAGTGTGATGCATATGCCTGATCGTATGACTGGAACCTATGATCGCGTGGAGGTGATCACCTCGGTGCAGCGCCGACGGCGCTGGACGCCCGAGGAGAAGATCCAGATCGTCGAAGAGACGTATCTGCCGGGCAACTCGGTGTCGCTGGTAGCCCGTCGGCATGGCATTGCCGGCAACCAGTTGTTCACCTGGCGTCGGCTGATGGCCCAGGGCGCGGTGGGTGAGGAGGTCGTGCCAGCGTCAGATTACCGCGCCCTGGAAGCCCAGGTGCGCGAGCTTCAGCGCCTGCTTGGCAAGAAGACAATGGAAAACGAACTGCTGCGAGAGGCTGTCTCCCGGGCAGCAGGCCCAAAAAACGGCTTTTGCGTTCGACCTCGTGGCCGGAGGGTGGACAGTGAGCTCGGTCGCCGATGCCGTCGGCGTATCACGTCCGCATTTGTCAGCGATGCAACGGCCGGGAGAGCCGCGCCGTCGTGGACGCCCGCCATTGCCTGACGCAGAAATTCTCGCCGACATACGAAGGCTGATCGCCGGCCTGCCAACCTATGGCTATCGACGCGTCCATGCGCTGCTGCGCCGCGAAGCGGAAGAAAACGGGCGCGCAGCGCCCAATCCAAAACGTATCTACCGCATCATGAAGCTGCATGGCCTGCTACTCCAACGTCACTCTGGTCGCAGTGCGGAACGGCGGCATGACGGCCGTATTGCTGTCACCACCCGCAATACACGCTGGTGCTCCGACGGCCTTGAGATCGGCTGCGACAATGGCGAAAAGGTCCGCATCGCCTTCGCGCTCGACTGCTGCGATCGGGAGGCGATGAGCTATGTCGCCACGACCGGAGGAATAACCGCCGAGGATGTGCGCGATCTGATGGTGGCTACGGTCGAACATCGCTTCGGCCAAGTGAATGCGTTGCCGCACGCCATCGAATGGCTGACCGATAACGGCAGTTGCTACACCGCGCATGACACCCGGCGCTTCGCCCGCGACATCGGCCTGATCCCGAAGACCACGCCGGTGGAAAGCCCGCAAAGCAACGGAATGGCAGAGGCGTTCGTTCGCACGCTCAAACACGATTACGCCCGCGTCAGCCCACGCCCCGACGCCCGCGCTGTCATCGAACAACTGCCAGGATGGCTCGACCATTATAATCGCGTGCATCCGCACCGGGCGCTCGGCTACAGATCGCCGCGCGAGTTTATCAGCCGCTCAACCCATGAGGGCCTGTCAGACCTTTAGGGGGCAACAACAGTGACTGAAAGCAGAATGAGTGCATTCAGACGATAATGGCGGATCTCGCTAATCGAAGGCTCATTACCACGAACTGCGCAGGAAAGAGGAGAAGGCGCATTTTAGCTGCTAGCCGCCCGCGGGCCGGAGGATAAAGCGTCGGGCGTTTCAACGAAGGATGGATTGGCAAGATTCCCGATCCCAATCCCCACGATGCTAAAGCGAATATTGATCGGCAATCTGGCGAGGATGTTGGGGCGGTAGCCAAGGCGCGGCCACCTCCAAGATCCTTTCCTTTGTCGTGCTGGAAATGCTGGCTCCAGGGGTAAATGCTGGGCACACGGCCGATTGAGAGACTTTCGCTTCATGCGCCACGCCGTGCGCATTTACAAATGGCTGATCTTGCATTGTATCCACCCGAGATAATTCTGCATTACCAAGCCTATGGGTCGCGGAGCTAGAATAAAATTAAAACAATAATATTAATTTAATTTTGTTCACCCCCGCACTATCAATACAAAGCATCAATTCAATCAATATGCATGACTATGCACAAATCGCTACTCCGGCGTAGCAGTTGAGAGGGATTTGTCATGATCAAGGAAATTGCGCAGCTCCAGATCGAGCCCGATCAGGCAATCCAGTTCGAAGCAGCAGTTGTCGAAGCCATCCCCCATTTTCGCGATGCAAAAGGCTGCCACGGCCTTAGCCTTGAGCGATCAGTTGATGTGCCAGGCGCCTATATGTTGGTGGTGCGATGGGACAGCGTCGATGCGCACATGATCGATTTCCGCGGCTCGCCTGCATTTGCTGCATGGCGTGAACTTGTCGGTGTGTTCTTCACCGCGGCACCGCAGGTCGATCATGTCGAACAGGCGATTGACGGCTTTTGATTCACCCGGCTGTGATCTCGTCAAATTAGAAGGATTCCATATGGCTCGATATCTTAAGCGCGGTGCGACGGCTGAGGCGAAGGCGGTGGCCGATCGCCAGGTTCGTGACATTGTCGAGGCAGCTCTGGCCGATATCGAAAAGCGCGGCGATGCAGCCGTGCGTGAAATGTCGATCAAGTTCGATGGCTGGGACCGTAATGATTATCGTCTCAGCCAGGCGGAGATAGATGCGTGCGTTGACAGCCTGACCGCACAAGAGCGCAAAGATATCGAGTTTGCGCAGGCCCAAGTCCGCAACTTTGCGCAAATTCAACGCGAATCGATGAAGGACGTCGAGGTCGAGACGCTGCCGGGTGTCATTCTCGGGCATAAGAATTTACCCGTAAACGCCGCAGGTTGTTATGTTCCCGGCGGCAAATATCCACTTCTCGCCTCCGCGCACATGTCCGTCATCACCGCCAAGGTTGCAGGCGTTCCTCGGGTCATCACATGCGCGCCACCTTTCCAGGGTACACCCGCACGCGCAATCGTGGCCGCCCAGGCGCTCGCAGGAGCAGATGCCATATATGCGCTGGGCGGCATCCAGGCGGTCGGCGCTATGGCCTTGGGGACGCAGAGCATAGACCCGGTCGATATCCTGGTCGGTCCGGGTAACGCTTTCGTGGCAGAAGCCAAGCGTCAACTGTTCGGCCGCGTCGGCATAGATCTGTTCGCGGGGCCGACCGAAACGCTCATCATTTGTGATGAGATTGGTTGCGATGCCGAGCTGGCGGCCACCGACCTGCTCGGTCAGGCGGAACATGGTCCTGACAGTCCTGCGGTGCTGCTGACTATTTCGGAAAAGCTGGCGCGTGAAACCATGAAGGAAGTGGACCGGCTGCTCAATATTCTACCGACGGCTGACTATGCCCGTAAGGCATGGGAAACCTACGGTGAAGTAATCGTCGCCGACGATGAGGTGGAAATGGTGCGTATTGCAGACGATATCGCGTCCGAACATGTCCAAGTGATGACCGCGGACCCGGATTATTTCCTCAAAAACATGAAAAATTATGGCGCCCTGTTCCTCGGTGCTCGTACCAATGTCAGCTATGGTGACAAGGTTATCGGCACCAATCATACGCTACCGACGAAGAAGTCCGCTCGTTACACTGGTGGACTTTGGGTAGGAAAGTTCATCAAGACCTGCACGTACCAGAAAGTCCTGACGGACGAAGCTTCGGCGCTGGTCGGAGAATATTGCAGCAGGCTATGTGGCATGGAAGGCTTTGCCGGTCATGGCGAGCAAGCCAATGTCAGGGTGCGCCGCTACGGTGGGAGAAACATAGCTTATGCGGGCACTGCGGACCCCAGTCCAGCGACGGCTGCCTGATGCAACCGTTACCGCAAACACCGAGTTTCCGGCTCGATGGCAAACGAGCGCTGGTCACAGGGGCGGGACGAGGTATCGGCCTGGCCTGCGCCGCGGCATTGGCGCAGGCCGGGGCGCATGTAACACTCGCCGCGCGCAGCCTGGACGAGATCGCCAACGGTGCACATGCTATTTGCGCTACCGGAGGGAATGCTGAAGCACTCCGCTTGGATGTCAATGATGTCGTCGGGACCGCCTGCGCTTTGGACGGGGTCGACCCGTTCGATATCTTGCTCAACAACGCAGGAACCAACCGTCCGAAGGCCTTTACGGAGGTTTCGGAGGAGGATTATGACGCTGTACTTGGATTGAATCTGCGTGCAGCCTTTTTCGTTGCGCAGAATGTGGCTCGCCGCATGATTGCGACCGGGCGAAAAGGCTCTATTATCCATATTGGATCGCAGATGGGACATGTTGGTGGACCAAGGCGGTCACTATACTGTGCGTCCAAATGGGGTCTGGAAGGGCTGAACAAGTCGATTGCGCTGGATCTTGCCCCGCATGGCATTCGGTCCAACACCATCGCACCGACCTTCATCGAGACACCGATGACCAAGCCATTCTTGGAGGACAAGGCGTTCCTTGCGACCGTGCTTGAGAAGATCAAGCTTGGGCGTTTGGGAAGAGTGGAGGATTTGATGGGGGCGGTCGTGTTTCTGGCGTCGGATGCCTCGGCCCTGATGACAGGCACCAGCCTGATCGTCGATGGGGGTTGGACTGCCGAGTAGGCCGACGGGATATTGAAAGGCGCATTGGGTCTGCGCAATGGGGCGCCGTTCCAATCCCCATATAGCACCAGTGGCGATCAGGGCGCGACAATGAGCCGCCGATCTTGCGTGGCGCTGGGGACATGAACTTCAGCGCCGATCAGGCCAGTTTCAAACATTATCGCTAGGCCGCGTTGACAAAGTGTGACAGCCATTTGCGAATGGCGGCGAGGTTTAGGAAGCTTGCGAAGGATAGAGCAGTTTTGTCGTATCGCGTGGCGACACGGCGGAACTGCTTGAGTTGCCCGAACATGCGCTCGATGCGGTTTCGGTCACGATAGCGGCGAAAGTCGCAGGGAATGGGTTCACGGCGATTGGCCTTGGACGGGATGATCGGCAGGATGCCGTGCATCAGCAGATTTTCGCGGACAGCATCGCCGTCATAGCCCTTGTCGGCCCGCAGCGCCTTGGGCGTGGTAACGGGGATCGCCATGAGGGCATCGACAGCACCATAATCGGATGCTTCACCGCCGGTCAGGATGAAGCCGATAGGGCGTCCCTGATTGTCACAGCAGGCGTGGACCTTGCACGTAAAGCCGCCGCGTGATCGATCAAGAGCCTGCGCACAAGCCCCCCTTTTCCGCCCACTGCCGAAACATGGCCGCGAACTATGGTGCTGTCGATCATGTGCTGCCAGTCGTCGGTCAGTCCCAATTCCACCAATGTCGCCAGGGTCGCATCCCACACGCCTTGTTCGGCCCAGCGCCGGAACCGCACATAAACCGAATTCCACAGACCATAGCGTTCGTGCATATCCCGCCACGGACAGCCGACACGCAACACATGCAGCATTCCGTTGAGGAAACGCCGGTTGTCATGGGCAGGACGGGACTTGCGACCGCGCTCCGACGGCAGAAGCCCCGCAATCACATCCCATTCCTCGTCCGTTAGATCGCCCCGGCCCATCATTGCTCCTCGCAAAGAGAAGCTCTGAATCAGAAATCAGGCCAATGGGGAATCCACTTTGTCAACGCAGCCTAGGGTTAAGAACTTTGCAAAATTCATTTGCAATTTTACAAATTTACATTTGTCTTGTGCCACAAGATGGGAAATGGGTCTTCCAGTAAGGAGCTGCGATCGGGCGATCGTGGCGGTTGCGCTTGAGCGATCTATCCCGGAAGGAGAATGTGGTGGGGGATACTGTCGAACGGGAATCGATGCCCTATGACATCGTGATCGTGGGCGGCGGGCCGGCGGGTCTGTCAGCGGCGATCCGGTGCAAGCAGCTGGCGGAGGCTGCGGGGAGCGAAGTGTCGGTGTGCGTGCTGGAGAAGGGGTCGGAAATCGGCGCCCATATTCTCTCTGGCGCGGTGATCGATCCCAGGGCGCTCGACGAATTGCTGCCCGACTGGCGCGAGACGGGCTGTTCGCTGGCCG
>NZ_JAVTIV010000049.1:0-6082 GCF_031843765.1 Sphingobium sp. WCS2017Hpa-17 | reverse complement strand
TCCCAACGCCCAGCCCGATATCCCCTTGATCGAGGCAAGGCTGGAAGCGCTCGCGAAAAAATGGGCGCCGCGGACACGCCGGAAAGCCTGACAGGCCGCGTCAACGCCACCTTCCGTCGGCGCTTACTCATTGGCGGGGTAAAACGCCCATTTTCTGGTGCTTTTATTAGCGTTTCGACCATCGATCTGCTATATGATCGTGGTGTCGGACGCAGGCCTTTCCACCCCTGATAAAGACGCTCGGATCGCCGAGCTTGAAGCTGCATTGGCAGCTGCCCACGCCGATATTTCCGCCCGCGACATCCTGATCGATACGCTGCGCGTGCAGATTGCGCGCCTCAAGCGGATGCAGTTCGGCAAGTCGTCCGAGAAGCTCAATACCCAGATCGCTCAGCTTGAGCTGGCGCTCGAAGAACTCGAAGGCGAGGCCATCGTCGCCGCCGCGCGTCGAGGCGATCCAGTAGCCGTCGATCGGCCATCACCGGTTCGGACGCTGCCAGCTCATCTGCCGCGCGAGGAGCAGCGGATCGAGCCCGAGCAGGGTGACTGCACCTGTCCCGACTGCGGCGGCGCGCTGCGGCCGCTGGGGCAGGATAGCGACGAGATGCTCGATGCCGTGCCGGTGCAGTGGCGCGTCGTTCGGACCATCCGCCCCAAATATAGCTGCCGGGCCTGCGAGAAGATCGTGCAGGCGCCCGCGCCGGTGAAGGCGATAGCGCGGGGCAAGGCGACCTTCGGCACCCTGGCCCACGTCGTCGTCTCCAAGTTCGACCATCACCTTCCGTTATACCGCCAGGCCGAGATCATGGCCGCGCAGGGCATCGAGATCGACCGCTCGACGCTGGCAGGCTGGGTCGGCCAGGCATCTGTCCTGCTCGATCCGATCATCAACCGCATCCGCGAGGTCGGACTGACCGCTTCAAAGATCCACACCGACGATACACCGGTCCCCATGCTCGATCCGGGACGCGGCAAGACGGCAACCGGCAGGCTCTGGGCCTATGCCGTCGACGATCGGGGCTGCGGTGCCATGACCCCGCCGCTGGTCTGGTATGAGTTCACCACCGACCGGACAGGCGCACATCCCCAACGGCAGCTGGCCAGTTTCACCGGCTATCTTCAGGCGGACGGCTATGCCGGATACGACAAGCTCTACGACACCAACCGCGTCACCGAGGTCGCCTGCTGGGCGCATTTCCGGCGCAAGATATTCGACATTCATGCGACCAAGCTGACACCGCTCACCACTGATCTGCTTGAACGCATCGGTCAGCTCTATGAGATCGAGGCGGAGGTTCGCGGCCACCAGCCCGATATCCGACGACGAAGCCGACAGGACCGCACCAAGCCGCTGATCGACGAACTGCGCCAGGCGCTCGACGATGCCCTGCGCCGCCTTTCGCCCAAATCCGAGATGGCCAAGGCCATTGCCTATGGTCGCAAGCGCTGGGTCGCTCTGACGCGCTTTCTCGATGATGGACGTCTGGAAATCGATAACAACATAGCTGAGCGCGCCATGCGCTGCGTGGCCCTGGGTCGCAAAAACTGGTTGTTCGCAGGTTCAAAAGCAGGCGGCGATCGCGCCGCTGCCATCTATTCCGTCATCGAGAGCGCCAAACTCAATGGCCTCGAACCACAGGCCTATATCGCCGACGTCATCGCCAGGATCGCTGGCAACTGGCCTGCTACCCGCTGGGATGAACTCATGCCGTGGAACTGGCGGACCAATCAGCAACCGATCGCCGCAGCCGCCTGATCTGCGGTCTCCAGGCCCCGCTTACAGATTTTCACCGTTTCACCTTCGCCGTAGCGCAGACGGCCATGCATGGCGTGATTACGCCATGCGTTCTTAACAGCACGAAGTTGAAGGACTGCCTCCGATGCCCATTGTTCCATTTCTGCCCCATCACGGCTCTTTCGAATTTCACGAAGCTTTGCTTCAATTTGATTGAGGGCGCTGTTCCAGTTCTGATCGGGCGTGACGTCAACCAAACAAGCTAATGCTTGGAGAGCGGGTTCAAGCGCACGCATCAAGTGCATGGCGCATGCTGTCCATAGCCCAGCGGCACGACATCGTCCGGCATCGGAAATCTCGGGCGCTGCTGTCGGGAAAGAGGCCTCCACTTTTTCGCCGAAAAGCGGAGATTCTGGATCCGCGTAATAGGAATGGCCTGGCGCTAAAGTCATCAAGGATAGCGAACCAGCCTCTGTCGAGAAGACAGTCATCACCCGCTCACCAAATGAGATCAGATATTGCAGTTCATGCCGTGACAGGGGACGGTTGGGAGCAATCCTCTCGAAGACGTCATCCCAGCTGTCTTCGATGATACGCAGTGACGTATACATCGAAAGCGCCGATGCAGTGCCTTTCAGTAACTCAACGCTCTTCATGAACCCAAGGCGAACTTCAAACGAGATCGTGGGCGGGGCAATGTGACCTTCAAGCTGTTGGAGTAACCGCCACTCGGAAACCGCACCGCCAATGTAACTCATCGGTTTAAGGAGTGCGTCGGTATCGATCTTCTTCATGGATTCCTGAACTCTGATAGTTATCGTGCCTTAACGGAAGCAAGGCAATGGGTCCACATCATTGTTGAGTTACTCTGCCATGTATCACTCTTGGGCATTTGATGAGGAATTTTAAGGCCTACGGCTTGATTGCGTCAGGTTTGCCGTTCATGGTTTCTAACGGATTTAACGCGCCAAGATCAGGATGGGGTTTGACTGTGACGCACTCGATATCGCGCAAGAGGGCCATCCGCTCCGCGCTGGAACTGAAACTACGACGAGCGAAGGGCACGCGTCTTCAGGAGTTTCTCGGCGAGCTAATGACGGCAGTTCACGGGGGAAATTTTCAACCCATCAGCACGGACTATTCACGCGGCGATCTTCAATGCGATGGGCTTTTGAAGGATCCCTTGACGATCTTCGCATGCTATGGCCCGGTCAACGCCGGTGCCAATGCCACCGAGGCAGCCATGAAGACGGCTATAGCCAAGGTGGGCACCGACTTCGCAGGCGCCCTGGCGAACTGGCCTACGCTCAAAGCATGGAAGTTCGTCCACAACTACGTCGAGCAGCCGCCTGCCCAGATCGTTCAGAAAATTCTGGAGCTGCGCCAGCAAAACAATACGATCAATATCGACCTGTTCGGGAAGGAGCAGTTCGAGGGCGCGATACTCTCCCTTGAACCCGATATGATCGTCGAGCTTGTCGGAGAAGCCGCCAGCGACGAGGATTTTCGTGCGCTGCAGCCATCGATCGTACTCGCCGTCGTTAACGGCATCATGCAGGTGGTGGACCATCGCCAGGCCCCGGACGATGCCGCCATGGAGGTTCCCCAACAGAAGCTACACTTCAATGGCCTCTGCGCGCATTCACAGGACCGGATCGTGAAGGGCATGCAAAACGCTGCTCGGGTGGCAAAGCTGATTCAGGACCATCAGGACCCCATGCTCGAGAGTGACCTTGCTGGAGCCTTCAAGACAAAGTACCTGGATCTGAAGGCCCAAGGCCTCGAGCCTGACGATATTCTCTTCGCTCTGTATGACTTCTCGGCCGCAGGAGCGCGGTCCTCCGCCGCATTGGATGTCGCAGTATGGAGCCTTCTGGCCTATCTGTTCGAAAAATGCATGATTTTCGAGGATAAGCCAGTAACGACGATCGCAGCATGATCCTTCCAACCAAGAACCTTCAGCCCGACAGAGCGCTTCTCACGATCGGCGGCGAGATTCTCGCGGTCCTCGATCATCAGAGCACCGTGACCTCTGTCTGGGAATCCGTGCGATCCCGTAGGGCGACACGGGAGAACGCTTCACCATTGCCATTCGATTGGTTCGTTCTGGCTCTCTCATTGCTCTACGCCATCCAGGCTATCGATCTCGACGGGGATTTGCTGAGTAAAAGGTCTGCGGCATGATCCGCTCGATAAGCAGTACGCTGCCGTCTTTCAAGGCTCTCACGTTCGAACCGGGCCTCAACATCCTTCTAGCGGATGTCGCCGAGCAGTCCACCGATCGACACACCCGAAATTCGGCTGGCAAGACCAGCCTGGTGGAAATCCTTCATTTTCTGCTCGGCAGCGAGGCTGGAAAGGGATCGCTTTTCAAGCACGAAGCGCTGATCAATCACATCTTCACCGTCGAGTTCTTTCTCGCGGACCGATGGGTGCGGGCCTCCCGCTCCGGTACCAGCGACGACAGGATCATCTTGTCCTCGGCGGATGCCGAGGCGCTGGGCTTTGCACCAGCACGAGATCTGTTCGATAGCGACGATACGCCAACCACGATCTCTGTCGACAGCTGGAAGGCGATCTTGGGTTCGCTCTGGTTCGGTCTGCCGGCTCACCAGTCGGACTCAACTGCTGACACCAAGGGAGCCCCCACTTTTCGGCAGCTTGCCGGATATTTCGCACGCCGACGAAAATCCGGTGGGCTTAACAGCATCGAAAAGAACAGCAGCGACCAGCAGCCGAGCAGTTGGCAGGTGTCCCTCTCCTATCTGCTAGGCCTCGACTGGCGCGTGGCCCGCAGGTTTCAGGACATGCGGGATCGCAAGAAGGTTATCAGCGCGCTTGGCAAGGCGATCAAGGACGGAGAACTCGGGCAGATATTCGGTACGACCGCAGAAATCAGGCCTGAACTGGCGCGGGTGGAGGAGCAGATCGAGAGGCTGCGGGCGCAGGTCGGCAGCTTTCAGGTCCATGAAAGCTACCGCGAACTTGCTGCGCAGGCCTCTGCGCTGAAGGATCGCGCCAATGAGATCACCTTCGCCCTCGCTGAAGCGGAATCGGCGGTCGACTATATCACCAAGGCGCTAGAGCAGGAGATTCCGCCAGGGTATGCCGATGTCGAACGACTCTATGCCGCCGCTGGAGTCGAGCTACCCGACGTTGCGCTCCGTCGCTTCGACGAGGTGAAGGCGTTCCAAGCTTCAGTCGCGACCAATCGACGCTTGTACCTCCGACAGCAGATTGATGAGATCGTCGCTCAGCGCGACGATCTCACCGTTAAACTGCAGGATGCCTCCGATAAACGGACCCGCATCCTTCAGTCGCTCGACGGCAAAGGCGCGTTCGAGGATCTCATTCGGCTGCGTGAGCAGTTCGGAGAGATGGTCAGTCGTGCAGAGACTTTACGCAGCAAGCTCCAGCACGCGGCGACGCTCGAAAATAACAAGGTGCAACTCAAGGCCGAGGCTGCAGATTTAGAACTCGCGCTTCAACACAGCCATGAGCAGGCCGAAGACTGCATCAAGCGGGCAACCGTTCTGGTCGATCACGCTATCCGAAAGCTCTACGATGATCGGACCGGAAACCTGATCATTGAGGCGTCACGAACCGGCCCGAAGTTCCGCATCGAAATCCAGGGAGGCGGTAACAAGGGCGGGATCGACATGATGAAGCTCTTCTGCTTCGATGCGGCGCTGCTGCGCATCGCCTACGACCGCTTCAAGCCCGGGCCCGGGATACTTGTGCACGACAGCCATCTGTTCGATGGCGTGGATTCCAGGCAGGTCGCACAGGCACTTGTCTTTGGGATGGCAATCGCCGAAGAAGTAGGTGGCCAGTATATCGTGGCGCTTAACAGCGACGAGTTCGACAAGGCCGATCTGGCAAGCGACGTGCGGTTCCAGCCTTACGTCAATTCGGTCAAGCTGACCGACGATGAAGCCGGAGGGCTTTTCGGTTTCCGCTTCGACCTAGAATAGCATTGTGGCGGCAAACGCGCGCCACTCCTCCAGCGCTAAGAAATAGGCCGACGTGAGGTGGAGTGCGCCATTCGCGTGCCAATGACATCGAATCGAACTGCTCGCTGAGCATCAGTCGCTGCTTCAGAGCCGCCATGGGCCCGGCCTGGGAGCGACCGCTTTAGGCCTGGGTCCACTCAATACCGGACTGAGCAAAATGTCCCACGTCCGGTCGCACTATGACCACTAGGGCGAGGGCGGTTTCTTCGTAAGCGCCGACGGAAGGCGGCCTTGTTGCCGGCACCGGAATAGGAAAGCTCGCGGCCTTTGAGGAGGCGTGAGCATGGACATCGAGCAGTCAAACGAGCCTCGTATGAGCGGTCGCGGTGATGGC
>NZ_JAVTIV010000048.1:0-6580 GCF_031843765.1 Sphingobium sp. WCS2017Hpa-17 | reverse complement strand
GACCTCGCTGCCCGAGGGCGTGACGTTCAGCAACGGCGGCGACGTCTATCTGCGCGGGCTGACCTCGCTGCCCGAGGGCGTGACGTTCAGCAACGGCGGCGGCGTCTATCTGCGCGGGCTGACCTCGCTGCCCGAGGGCGTGACGTTCAGCAACGGCGGCGGCGTCTATCTGCGCGGGCTGACCTCGGAATTGCAGACCTATCAGGGCAAGCAAATCCGTCTGCGCCAGGTCGATGGCTATACCATGCTCATTCTCAGTGAGCGCAGCCAGAACGGCATCACCATTTCGCACGCCGCCTATTTCCGGGGCGGCGATATCGACAAGCTGAAGCGCTCCTATGTCGCCGCCAGCGGCGAATATAGCGCGCACGGCGAAACGATCGAGCAGGCGCTGCGCGATCTGCGCTTCAAGCAGATGGAGCATGATTTCGATGAGGGCGAACTGGTCGCGGAGATCAAGGCGCGCGGCACCGTCCATATCAACGACTTCCGCCTGATCACCGGCGCCTGCGAATCTGGAACGCGGGAAGGGATGGCTCAGGCTGGGCTGGATCGCGATGCCAATGAGCTGCCGCTCGACGCCGTTCTGGCTGCTGTCCATGGCAGCTATGGCGATCGGTTCAAGGCGCTGTTCGCCAAGGTGGCGGCGTGATGGCCGAACCCCTCATCCTCGTCGCGCTGGGCGATCCCGATCAGAAGCCCTTGATGTACGCCTGCGCCACCTGCGGCGCCGTCCACTCGCCGTCCATTTACCTGGCGACGAAAGAGCGCCAGCACGAAGCGGCCAAAGAGGCGGCGGCGGACTGCTACACCTGCAAGACGCATAACATCTGCAAACACTGCGGGGAGCAGTGTCACAAAGGCTCTCTGGCTTGCCGCGCATGCTCGATCTCTCATCAGATCGAAAGTGCCGCCGAAATCCCAGACGACGGCGGGCCGTACTTCGGTTTCGATGGTGATGGCCCAATGTATCATGAGCTGGATGAGGCGCGGGACGACGGCCACGATTGGGTCATGCCGGCTACCGAAGCCTATCCCCGCATCGATGCTGACGACATCTTCGAAAATCTCACGGGAGATATGTTCGAAGACGCCAGCATGGACGACTTGAATGGCACGGCCGAATTTGCCGCCGCCGTGAAGGTGTTCAATGACGCGCAGACCACGATCACCTATTGGGGCGACGCCAAGCGCAAGATCCGCGTGCCGGCCGCACCGCTAGACGATGGTGAGGTGCCAGCGGAATGAGCAAGTTCGGCGCCGACCTCGAAACCACGGAAGACGTGCCCATCCGCATGGGCAAGTACGGCCCGGCGCACGCCATCAAGCAATATGGCGGCAGCTACTTCCTGTGTCGGCGTCAGGCTGCGCTCTGCCTGGTCTGCGCCGAGCAGGGCGTGCCGATCTACCCGCCGGACCCGTTCGACATGTGGACGTCCACAACAAGATGATTGGGAAGCCGGACTGATGATCGCTGCCACCGTCTGCTCCGGGATCGGAGCGCCGGAAGTCGCCATGCCGCACTGGCAATGGTCGCTCGCCTCCGAGATCGAGCCAGCACCGCGCGCAATCATGGCTTACCGCCATGGCGCAGAGGATGCCAGCCGCACGCGCTCTGGCACCGGCCCCGCTCTTTGGGGCGACTTCACTACAATCCGCGTGCGGTTTCTCCGCAGGCTGCGCGTCACCCTGCCGCAATGGCTCGTCGCCGGCACGCCATGTCAGTCCTTTTCAGTCGCGGGCCTGCGCGGTGGCATGGCCGACGCCCGTGGCAACCTCACTATGGAGTTTCTCCGCCTTGTTCACGCTCTTCGACGCGCTGGAAGTCTCCGGGGATTCCTTTGGGAAAACGTCCCCGGCATCCTCTCCCATGCCGACAACCCCTTCGGATGTTTCCTGGCAGGAATTGTCGGAAGCGATACCCCCATCATTTCTCCACTCAAACGCGGACGGTGGCCGAGTGCGGGCATGGTTGATGGACCCTTCGGAAAAGCCGCGTGGCGCGTTTCGGACGCTCAATATTTCGGCCTGGCCCAGCGACGCGCGCGTGTCATCCTTGTCGCAAGTTTTGTGGACGGGATTGATCCCGCTGCGGTACTTTTTGAGCGCGCTGGCCTGCACGGGAATAATCCGCCGCGCCGCGAACAGGGGCAAGGTGCTGCCAGCACCGTTACGGCAAGCTCTGGAGGCGTCAGCCACAAGGACGGAATTGACGGACGCGTCCTCGCCTTCGGGGGGGGCAACACGAGCGGACCCATCGACCGGGCGGCATGCCTGACCGCGAAGGGTCAGCGGGTGGACTTTGAGGTGGAAACCTTCGTCGCGCACGTCGCCGGAACGCTTGCGGCCGGCGGGAACATGACCGGCGGCAATCGCTATCCGGGCATGTCGGCGGATACCGCCGACACTATGCTGGTTACGCACGCACTGCGCGGTGAAGGCTTCGATGCATCCGAGGATGGTACAGGTCGAGGGACGCCGATTGTTCCGGTCCCATTTGACACCTCACAGATCACCAGCCCTGCGAACGGATCCAGCCCCAAGCCAGGAGATCCTTGTCACACGCTGAGCGCTAAGGCCCATCCGCCGGCCATTGCCATTGCCTTCGACTGCAAAGCGAGCGGTCAGGCCGGATTCGGCGTGGGCCATAAGGATAGTCATACGAACGGGGGCGGGCACTCTTCCGTGCAGTATGGATCGAACGTGCGGCGGCTCCTACCGGTCGAGTGCGAACGGCTCCAGGGTTTCCCGGATCACTTCACCGCTATCCCTTATCGCTGGCGCAAGGTGCCAGCCGACGAGGCTGCGCATGCAACGATCGAGGGCAGAGCAGCGAAGGACGCGGATGGCGATCTGATCACCGACTGCATGGCGGATGGCCCGCGCTACAAGACGCTGGGCAACTCAATGCCGGTCAATGTGATCCGCCACTACCTCCAGCGAGTTGAAAGGCAGGCAGCATGAACCAGCCGCACCCCTTCGATGAATGGAATGAAGCCTATGGCGAAGTCATCTGGTGGCTCTGGCCCATAGAGCAGGCGCCCTATGTCGGCTCACCCCTCAATTGCGGCCATACGGTCGAGATGGAAATCACCGCCGCCGCGTCCGATGGCCACAGGGAGCGCGGCAAGATGCGCATGGAAGTCGGCGGCTGGCCGTGGCGCGACGCCGACGAAGAGACGGAGGCGCGCCTGTTCTGGACGCCACTACCCGACGCCAATGCGCTGGACGAGATGATCCGCGACCACATCCGTGGCGGCCCCGACCCGTTAAAGCCTGCGGACGCCGTTGAGAGCGACGGATTGGAGGAAGGTCGCGTCGCCATCGACGTTCTCATCAGCTCCCTGTCCGCCGCCCAGCGCAAGCTGCTCGCCCGTCTCCAGCCGGCGCGTGGCTATCCTGCCGAGGATCTTCGCTTCACCTATGCGGTGCAAGCGCCAGGCAACGGGCTGCAAACCTGCGCTGCCCTCGCGCGCCGGCAGATGGTCGTGTCCGTATCGGGCGGAGAGCATCCGTTTGAGAACCGGGGGCAGGGCCATGTCCGCCTGACGGCGCTGGGCGCGCTGATCCAGAAACGAATCAGGATGGAGGCCGCCCATGTGTAACGCCTGCGGCTTCCTCTGCTGCGGATCGGATGAGTTCAGCGGCTGTGGCTGCGACCATTGCGAGGAACCGGATTGCCATAGCGAACAATGCTTCAACTGCGGCCAGCCGATCTGCGACGGCGATTGCGATGAATGGAGCGAGGTCGAGGCAGCGGAAGAGGAATTTCGGACCATCACGGAAGGTATCTCGGATGTATAGCGACTGGCAGGCCGCCGCCAAGGCGCGGATTGCACACCTTATGGCCGACGTGCCGACCGGAGCCGATTGGAAGGCCCGACGGCAGATCCTGCGCGACAATGCGGCCGGGTTCCACGGTGGCACGTCATGGGGCAAGCGCGTTTGGGCCAAGCACTGCAAGGTCTATCTGGCGATGTACGGTAAGCCACAGCCCGCGAAAGAGACGCCCCTGTTTGCAGCTGACATCATATTCCCCTTCAAGAAGGATACGCCCGATGGGCCTAGCACTTGAAAAGCTGCCCGACTGGCCAGCCGCGATGAACCGCGACTATGCCATGGCCTATACCGGCGTCAGCACCGACCAGATGCGCGAGTGGGAGCGGGCCGCCAAGGTGCGCTTCCGCCCGCGCGGCCCCCGCGGCGCGATGCTGGCCCTGCGCAGCGATCTCGACGCGGCGCTGGCCGACCTGTTTGGCTCCGAAGGCAAGGGCGGAATCGAACTGTAATGGGCAAGATGATCATGAAGCTGCCCGCCTATGTGACGCCCCATAAGCTGGCGTCGGGCGAGCGTGCCTATTATTGGAAGCTGCCGCATTGGGCGACGGTGAAAGATCCGAAGACGGGCGAGCGCAGCCCGGCCGTTCGCCACGGCTTTCCCTGCCCGGTCGAATCGTGCGCGCTCGGCACCAGCTACGACGCGGCGGTGGCCAAGGCCGACGGCCTCAATGAAACGTTGAAGGAGTGGCGCCTGGGCGCGGAGCGCAAGACGCTCAAGCCCGGCTCGATCTCCTGGCTGTTCAAATGGTATCGCGAGCAGGATCGCTACACCGATCTGAAGCCCAAGACGCAGCGCGACTACCGCCGCCTCATGGAGATCGTCGCCGCCTTTCCTACTCGCGCCGGTGGGACGCTCGGCAACCGCATGGCGGGCGACATGGACGGGGAAACGGCCGACACGCTCTATCGCAAGCTGCGAGACAAGGGTGAGCGGGAGGCGGCCTATGCCATGCAGGTCTGCCGCCTCGTCTGGAAATGGGCGGCGCGGCACAAGCGGACGACGGGCGTGAAGGATAACCCGTTCGCCGGGATGGGGATCAAGAGCACGCCAGCCGGTGAGAATCGGCCGACGACGCGCGCGGAATATGACCTCTACCGGGAGACGGCGCGGGCCATGGGCTACCAGAACATGGCCGCCGCCGCCGCGCTCTGTTTCGAGGCGTGCCAGCGCGTCAGTCAAGTCTTCGGGCTTTGGGCGGATGATGAGGCGGTGAAGGACGGGCGCGAGCCGCCGGCCGGACTGCAATGGTCCGTCTACAAGCCGGGCGTGGCCATGGCGCTGATACAGCGCAAGACGGGCAATCCGGTCTGGCTGGATCTGTCGATCGAGGTCGAGGGGGAGGCGGTGCAGCTATACCCCGATCTGGAGCGCGAGCTGCTGGACCTGCGCGAGCGCGCGGTGCGGGATGAGTTCGGCCAGCCGGTCGGGCCGATCATAGTGGATGAGCGCAACGGCCAGCCGTTCGAGCAGCGCTGGATGTCGACGGTGCATCGCCGGATCTGCACGAAGGCGGGGCTGCCGAAGGCGATGACGTTCACGGGCTTTCGGCACGGCGGAATCACCGAGATCGGCGACAGCGGTGAGGCGGACGTCCGGCCGATCTCCGGCCATAAGACGCTCGCGCAGACGCGGACATACAACAAGGCGACGGCTGAGAAGGGGCGGCGGATCGCCCTCAAGCGGCGGGAGCATATCCAGGCGCTCGGCGAGCGAGAGAAGGAGTAACAGAGACATGACCACTGACACCCCCTCGCATGACCTGCGTAGCGCGCTGGAGCCTTGCCCGTTTTGCGGTGGAGAGCCGGTAATGCGCAAGGACGATGACCCCGGTTATCCTTGGTATGTCACGTTCGAACACGATCCGGCCTGCGTGATGTACGCCGTTCCCACAGATATGTTTCGCTCGTTCTCGACGGAAGCGGAAGCTATCGCCGCTTGGAAGCCGATGGGAAAGGGGTCATTAGCTAGCCCGCTAGCCGCAGATCGCTGTCCGTGCGCCGTTTGCAAAGAGGCCAGAACCGCCCGCCGCGCCCTCGCCTCCGACACCATCGGCAACGGGGGCGGGGAGGCTGCCAAAGCGACCCGTGAATGGGCGGAGAACCTCGCCAATATGCGGCAGGGGCAAAGTTCAACACCTCGTTGTGAGCCTCCGAGCGAGCGAGAAATTCAATGGGCGCGCAACAGCATAAAGGACGTTCTGGCCGCCTCTCCACCTCTCTACGCCCACCCTCCCGCCGCTGAGCCGGTTGGGCTGCGGGAGGCGGTCATAGCTGCGATGACGGACGATCCATACTGGAACGATAGGGCGGGCACGACAGATCATGACGCGCGCCTCCAACACTATGCCGACGTTATCGTTGCAAAACTCCAAGAGAAGGAAGCGTGATGACAGACCAGAAATACATGCGCCCCGGCTTGGATTTCGCGACCGGAAAGCTGGTCGAGGAACTAGGTGAATTGCTGGCTGCTCTCGGCAAGACGATGCGTTGGGGGCGAGATAGCTTCAACCCTGAATTGCCCCCGGCCGCGCAGGAACCGAACTGGCACTGGATCGAACGCGAGATTGACGACGTTCTTGGCGCGATTGCGAATTACCGCAAGGAAGCCGGGACCGCCACCCCAGCGCGAACGGATGATGCCGCGCAGGCGGGCGGGAGCGTGACGCAATCCGATGCCGACGCGGCCAACGCATGGATGCGCGATCATCTGGACGGCGGCAATGCGCCCGGCAGTCTGTGC
>NZ_JAVTIV010000047.1:0-7256 GCF_031843765.1 Sphingobium sp. WCS2017Hpa-17 | reverse complement strand
TCCAAAACCAACATCCCGATCTCGCCGCCTGAAAATCCAGGCAGCTGTTTAAACCATCGAAATGAGGGGGCCCTTTTGGACGCCGATCACCCCGCTAACGGGGTCCTTTTTGCACGCCGATCCACAGTCATGCGGTGACGAGAGCCGCCTTGCGGCTAGCTCCGCATGTTTTTGTCCGTCCTGGCGAATTGCGCCATGCAGAATGGTTGGAGATCGATTTCGACAAGGCGTTATGGTCGATCCCGGCGGAAAAAATGAAGATGCGGCGCCCACATCGCGTCCCCCTATCGCGGCAATCTCTTGCCATCCTGTCTTCCATCAGGGAGGTTACCGGGACGGGTAAGTATGTGTTTCCCGGCTTCCAGTCCATAAAGCGGCCCATGTCCGAAAATGCGCTGAACGGCGCTCTTCGACGATTGGGCTATTCAGGCGATGAAATGACGAGTCACGGCTTTCGAGCCATGGCGAGCACATTGCTCAATGAGATGGGCAAGTGGCATCCCGATGCAATCGAACGTCAGTTGGCGCACGCTGAGGCGGATGCGGTTAGGCGCGCTTATGCGCGCGGAGAATATTGGGATGAGCGAGTAGCGATGATGCAGGCTTGGTCGGACTATCTGGATGGCGCTGCCAGAAGTTAGGGAAGTATCACCGCTATGGTTGAGTGCCGAGGAAGCCTGAATATTTGCCCGGAAGCATGGAATGAGCGGGAAAAGATGATGCGATATCGGAGCGACTGTTCTGCCTGTTCCGGGCGGCTGGAAGTGTAAGTGAGGCGAGGTTCGGACGGCATTATCGAGACAGGCGTGAGAGCCAGTGCTGAATCGCATATGCGATTCAGCCTATAATCGGCACTGTCGCGAAATGGCTCGCTAAACGTCGATGTTGCCATCTGGCACTCTTTTCATATATAGTGCCAAATGGAGGCGCTAAATGAACATGTTGCAACCTATTGAAACGGTCCCAGCTCCATTCCGCCCTGAGCCTGTCACGCAAGATGAAGGCCGCGCGATGTTTCGTGCGGCCCTCAACCTGTTCTCCAAGTGGGGTGTCACGGACGAGCAGGCTGCCATGCTGACCGACATGCCGTTGCGCAGCTTCCGTCGCTGGAAAGCCGAAGGGGCGGGCCGCATCTCGCGCGATGGGCTCGCCCGGCTCTCCAACCTTATGGGTATCCATAAGGCGTTGCGCATCATCTTTCAGGAGCCGCAGCGCGGCTATGACTGGATCAAGGCGCCCAATACTGCCTTCGAGGGGACGAGTGCTCTGGCAGTCATGCTAGGCGGCGAATTGACCGACATCATGCGGGTGCGGCGCTATCTGGACGCGGAGCGTGGCGGCTGGTGACGGGAATAGCGGCGCCACCGGTCAGCAGGGTCGAATGGGAGGGCGCGGTCAGGATCATCCGCAGTGTCTATCCTCCCATCGATCTGTTCGAGGACATTGCGGACCCTGCCGACTGGCCTCTCCTCATTTCCGCCGAGCAGAAGACGAACCCGCGCATCATGACGTCGGTCGGCAATATCGACCTCATCCCACCCGCGCGCCGAGTCGGTGGTCCTGGGGCCTCCTATCTCATGGCGTCGTTCACCCATGTCAGTCCTGATCGACCGAGCCGATTCTCTGCCGGCCATTATGGCGTGCTCTACGTCGCGCGCAGCTATGAGACCGCACTGTTCGAGACCATACATCATCATGCGCGCTTCATGGCCCGAACGGCCGAGCCTGCCGGATGGACGTCGCAGTTTCGGGAGATCACCCTGAGGGTAGATGCCAATTTGCATGACCTCACAGCGGATGCGGCCGGATTTGGTCCCTGCCTCGATCCCGATCGCTATGAGGCGGCGCAACTGCTCGCCGCGACGCTGCGCAGTTCAGGCTCGGACGGCGTTGCCTATCCAAGCGTCCGGCAGCCCGGTGGCGAGTGCGTCGCGCTTTTCTATCCGGACTGTGCGTCCAGCCCCGTTCAGGGTCGGCATCTCGACTATCACTGGGACGGCGAACGGATCGATCTCGTTCGGGATGCGGGCAGCGGCGCTGTGTTCAGGGTGATAGAGACATCATGACGAGAGCCGCCGACAGATGAACGGAGCTCCAGACGATCGCCACGCGCAGGCTGCCCGACTGCTTGGCACACATCCGGATTATCGGGTGCAGCGGCGGCTGACCCCCGTGACGCACTTTCATGCAGCCAGTCCAGAGGGCTCAACGCGCATCGGCGTTGCGATCGATGTGGAGACGACCGGCCTTGATCGCGAAACCGATCGCATCATCGAGTTGGCGATCCAGCGGTTCCGATTCGATGAGCGAGGGCGCATCATACAGGTCGGAATGCCGCGAGTCTGGCGCGAGGATCCTGGCATGCCGATCGATCCTAAAATCACCAGCCTGACCGGTCTCACCGATGCGGACGTTGCCGAGCAGCAGATCGACGAATCAGTGGCTGTGGATATTCTCTCCTCCGCCGACATCATCGTGGCGCACAACGCGGCTTTCGACAGACCGTTCGTGGATCGTCGGCTGCCTGCCATCGCAGGCAAGCCATGGGCCTGCTCGATGGCAGAGCTGGATTGGTTTGAACTTGGGTTTGAGGGGCGGGCGCTCGCTCATCTCGTTTCGCAATGCGGCTGGTTCTACGAAGGGCACAGAGCCGAAAACGACATCCTGGCTCTTTTGTATCTCCTTTCCCATGGCCTGCCGGACGGAGAGACGATCCTGGCAAAGATGATCGCCTGCTCGGAACAGCAGACCTATCGGGTAAATGCCATCGAGGCGCCTTTCGATGCCAAGGACCGGCTGAAATCGCGCGGATATCGTTGGGACGCCACCATGCGCTTCTGGTGGAGAAGCATCAGTGAACAGGACCGCGACGCTGAACGCGCTTGGCTGCAGAGCGACGTCTATGGCGGGTATGGGGAACCCGCCTTCCTGCCCATCACCGCTTGTGAACGGCATCGCTGAAGCTGCCGATCGTCAGTAGCAACGGCAACTCCCGTTCGAAACCCCAGCATCCGGATCAGGCCAGCTAGACCCTGAGTCCGCCTGCTATCATGCCGCCCAGCGATCCAG
The DNA here is from genome assembly GCF_031843765.1 of Sphingobium sp. WCS2017Hpa-17. Classification (NCBI taxonomy): domain Bacteria; kingdom Pseudomonadati; phylum Pseudomonadota; class Alphaproteobacteria; order Sphingomonadales; family Sphingobiaceae; genus Sphingobium; species Sphingobium sp. WCS2017Hpa-17. Next base: position 4,187 of record NZ_JAVTIV010000047.1, on the reverse strand, counting down.
TTCGGGAAACAGAGGGACCGCGGGCGGCAGGCCGGGCTCAACAACATTTGCGTCGAACGTACCGATAGTCAGCCATTCGACGCGCCACTCGACCCGAACGGCATTGCCGTCGAACCGGACGATGCCAGCGCCGTCGCGCGCCACCTCCCAACGGCACCGCATGGCTTCATCATAACAGCCCATGAGCAACGTGCCATCGCTCAAACCCACCAGAAACCGCTCGTCGTCGTCATAGGGCACAGCCAGCACGGTCTCGACATCGCCGGTAACCTGCAGGCGGACACTATCTGGAATTGGGGTGATCGAAACGCACATCGCAAAATCCCTCTTTCCTACACAAGAACATATAGTGAACATATCGAGCAGGAAAGGAGTCGGCAATGGTGATAATCGACGGATCATTTCTTCTTGGGATAGCCGCAGTGCTGACCAGCATCGCGACCTTGTGGCGTAGCGTGAAAGATCGGAGATGAGGTTTGGGGAGCGGTCCGGTCGCGCTTTTCAGCGAGGCAATCGGGCCGTCCCTGGTGCGGGTAGTCTCATTTGGCGCGCCTGTTGCCGAACGATGCTGGGGTCAGGGCAACCGCTTCGTCATCGACGCGTTCGACGGATCAAAGGAGAACATATATGACGCATCGGCCTTCAGTCCCTCCGGGCAGTACCGCGCCCTATCCCGCCCATCCAGCGCCGCATGCCGAGAGCATCCAGGCAGATGAACCTGCGACCGATTCGGGCGAAGGAGAACAGGACACCAAGCTATCGGGTTCTTCAAAAATCCTGGGCGCTGCTGTCGGGATCGGGTCGGCCGCTATCGTCGCAGCGCTTCTCTACGCACGGCAGCGGCGGACCTGAGGGCAGCGGATGTCGGGTTGGCTGGCGCCGCCGCGCTGGTCAGGCCATTTGATCAGATTTATTATCGAGCAGCAGTCGTTCGCCCTGTTGTTGAACGATAGCTTTGATCGGTCCTGACATGAGGCTGAGCATCGCGGGCAGTTGAAGGGTGACACGCAGGCGGGCGTCTTCCGCATCGACCGTGCAGGGGACTTCGACGCCCATGGTCGCGACGGTCAGAGACAATTGATCTTGGCTAGGCCAGCTGTGGGTGACGGTGGCAGCGCCCCCCGGAATATGGGAAGCCAGTTTGCCTATGCCTGCTGCCATGCGGCGCCTTGCTTCGTCACGGCCAAGATTGTGGGGAATGTCGATGATCGTTGGTGCTGCCATGATTGCTCGAATAGCCTCCGGCTTGATGGTTCCGTCTAATCTCACGGCTGCTGAACACCGTTGCGCGCCATATGGCTGATTTGAGAAATCGAGCGCATCGCCGGGCAGGTTGAGAATCGTCGTTCTTCCGCGCATGGATAGGTCATCGATCATGGACCCTGATCGTCACGAGGTACCGTACAAGCGCTGACGCTTTGTCTAATTCGGCCAAGACGCGGCTCATTCAATTGTGCCCGTCCCTTTCCGATTCAGCAGGTGCAATGCGATAGGGTCCAGATCGTGCAGACATGCTGGTACCTTTCCAACTCAGGTGAATTAGTCCTTCGGTCAGCAAGGTATCGACCATGGCATGAACAAGGGGCATGGCCTCTCGCCAGTTGTGCTTACTTGCAATCGCGCGAGCGACTTCACTCGGACAAATTGTCGCTCCCGGTTTTCGTGCAACCATAAGGGTATTGAGTGCCTCACGGGCATCTGTTGCACTCATTGCGTTTGCTACCGCGTGCGCTTCGGCCTGTCGTCATGGGATCCGGTTTTGCTGGTGGCTGCCAGTCGGGCAATGGCACCATCCTCTGTTGGCTGGTGCCCAAGCCCATGGCTCCCGGTTTGGGACGTTCCAAGCCCGAGACATCTGCCTTCAAGGCGTCTTCGACAGTCGCGCCGCCGCGTATGAGGCTTATCATATCCCGACAGCGCCGGGCTTCTTCAAAGTCCAGGGCAGCAGCGGCGGCTTCCATTCGCTGGATAAGGCTTGCGATCGTATCCTGCATATAGGACCAACGCATATGCGTCGAATTGGGAGCAATTTGCCGCCTACGAAACATTGGTTCGTCGCGCATATGTCGCGAAAGCAGCTTTTGCTCAGGAAAGCCTTACCGGCGTCCTGAATTCATAGGGTCAGGTCGAGATAGACTCATATCGCTCCACCGAAGCCCTCAGGCGGCCATCCTATGCAACTGATCGATAAGCTCTCCGCTGACCTCGTCTGTATGGACGTTGAAGCCGATCAGCTGCACTGATCCAAAGGCTGTAGTCAAAGCGGTGTCTGCCGCGTCGCGGCCACATGCCATGAGAATGCGACCGATCCGGGGCACTCTATGTCGCGCGTCGAAACTGTGCCATTCACCACTCAGATACACCTCGAACCAGGCGTGAAAATCCATGGGAATGGGCACCGGCTCTATGCCGATGTCGCCGAGATAGCCGCTACAATAACGTGCCGGAATATTCATACACCTGCACAATGCGACAGCCAGATGCGCGAAATCCCGGCATACGCCGACACGCTCCTGATAGGCTTCATAGGCGGTACGCGTGGGTCGGGCATATTGATAACCGTAGGTAAGATGCTGGTGGACGAAATCCACGATCGCCTGCACTCTTTGCCAGCCGGCGGGGAAATGCCCGAATAGCCCCCACGCGATGTTCGAAAGATGCTCGGTATCGCAGTATCGACTGCTGAATAGATACATCAGCACATCGGTAGGGAGTTCCGTTACCTCGTGCTGGATAGCCAGAGGCGACTGACGGTCGGTGACGCCCTCATCCTCTATTACGAAATCGCAGGAAAGCGTTGTGACACCAGGCGGCATGATCATGCGCGAGCAGAAATTGCCGAATGTGTCGTGATAATGATCCATGGAGACGCCACGATCCGTAGAGATGGCCTGACCGGTCCTTAGATCGCTGAGGCGTTCGGGCCGGATGTTAAGCATCGCGATCATGGGTGTGGGGGCGAAGGCCCGCAGTGTTAGGTCGTAGCCGGCACGAATCAACATGGATAAACTCCGGGCGCCAGTCCACTGACTGGCAACGAGGGGAACGCCATGTCGGAATGCTTTGTGCAGGCGTTCGCTCCAAAGAAATCGTCCTAATCTCAATCAAGAATATGGACGGGTGCCGATCGGCACCCTGAATTTCTTCGCGCCATTCTTGCGTAAGTAGCAGAATATATGGGGTGAAAGTCCTGATACGCGTCGATCAGTACATCGCCAGCATCCTATTTTATGCCCCTTCAGATGTTCAGGTCTGACCCAAACAAGGAAAAGTGCAGATACAGATCGACGGCATGAAGGCACCTATTGAAGGATTTGCAATCCAGCCAGCCATTCACGACCTATCGGACTGGCGAGATGAAAGCGGCGGCTCCTCGACCATAGTGTCCGTCACATCCCCAACATTGGCGGCGATTACAGCGAAGGGATCGACTGGCATGGAAAAGGCGACGCCACAGAGTCGATCATTTCTCCATCGGATTTCGCCGTTCACGTCCAGATTTTTCGCCTTGAGCGAAAGCTTGCAGCCTGGCCAAAGATCATTTTGAGCCTCAAGCATCGCTCCGCCCGCCGAGATATCTCCAACAACAACCACCCTGCTCCCGGTGTCCAAAGTGAGCGTGGCACTGAAGGACGTGGCGAACCGCGCATCGCGACGTCGGTCCGCTTTGCGCATTCGTTCATATAGCGATGGTAGCATGGTCTGCACTCTCGAACGGAGGGGCGTCCCGACGCCATCACCTGAGTAGGAGCAATTCCTGGGTCAAGAATTGAGACGATGGATATGCGTGCATGAGCCCGAACGCGTTACAGCTTGAACCCTGCCAGTGACCAAATGGTTAACCCGAGACATAACACCGTATATTGCCCGTCGAACCCATCATGGACCTTGGCGTTGTCCCGCGATTTTTTGCAGCCTGACTACCCCGGAAGCAGATCAGCAGTTTTTTGATGGCGCCTTGCAAGACCGACCAATCCAGCCCGCGCGCTGTCACTGGGTTGCCAGCTCGCTGCAGTTAGGTTTCGGACGCTGCCAGCCGATAACTTGCGTGATATTCAACCTAGAGCGGATTTCGACCGTTATGAATCGGCAAGGGTTTCCAAGAGCGTGATTTTATGATTCAGAATCCCTGTTGGTGGAGGAGGCCAGCATGGATGGGTCAGCCTTTGTCTATGGATTTGCGCTCG
>NZ_JAVTIV010000046.1:0-7341 GCF_031843765.1 Sphingobium sp. WCS2017Hpa-17 | reverse complement strand
CCGAGCCGCCGCCCACATGTCCCTTCATCTAACCGACAATGTCAAAGAACCGACAACCTTAGCGGGACAGCCATCCTTCCCTGAAAACCTTTCCAGGGGAGTGCGTCCCGATCATGTTGGCGACCGTCCAATCCAGCGCCGCAGTGGCACCGTCCCGTCCGGTGAAAAGCCCTCTAGGCGGGGCACTTGATTCGGTCAACACTCTTTTCAAAAAAATGTCACTAACTCAAACCAGGCATCGCCATCGGGCATAGAAGACGGAAATGCGCCCCTTGGATCGAGGCCAGTAGGAAGAGCTCGCCACGATAGGCTTCCAGCAAGGAGCGTGCGATCGCCAGGCCGAGACCTGTCCCTCCCTGCTCCCGCTTGCTGGTGAAGAAAGGATCGAAGATTTTTTCCCGATCCCCCTCCGCTATGCCCGGGCCGTCATCGACCAGATCGAAGCAGGCGAGGTCATCCTGTACCGTCAGGGCGATCGTCATTTGCGTGGCACCTGCCTGCCGTGCGTTATCGGCAAGGGTCGTCAGCACCGCTTCCAACGCGCCCGGATCAATGGCCACCATCGGCGCCTGATCCGGCATGACTATCATGACGGTGAACTCCCGCCCGCCAAGCGCATCGGCCATGGCAGCCAGAAGCGGACCCGTTTCCGTGCGGGCATCCTGCTCCCCCACCAGCACATCGGCCCGTGCGAGTTCCATCAGGCGTCGGACCAGCCGCGACAATCGTTCCGCATCGGCCGCCATGTTGCCGAGGAATCGCGCCCGGTCGGAAGAAGCCATGTCCGCGCCATGATCCTGTAGCAGTTCGATCGCACCGGAAATGGCGGCAAGCGGCGTCTTGAATTCATGACTGACCGAGGAGGCAAAGTCGCGAAGATAGCGCGAGCGCTTCTCGATGCTGTCGGCCATCTGCTCGAAATTCTCGAACAGGGTCCGGATTTCCACTACCTGCAACGAAGGATGCCGGGGTACAACACGGCGCCCCGAGGCAAGGCTGCGGGTCGCCCGGCTCAGGCCTTCTATCGGCCGCACGATCGCACGGGACAATATGGCGGAAAGGAACAGCAGCAGCAGGAAGATCGCTACCACCCCAAGCATGATCTTGCCCCTGTCTTCATAGAGACCAAGGAACAGTGCGCGGGGCGAGCGGGACAGCAGCAGTACCGCAATGACCCGCCCATCGACGCGGATCGGCCGCGCGTGATGAAGCCTTATGTAACCGGCCCGGCTCAGCCATGTCAGCGGATACGGCGCAATATAGCCTTCATTCCGCCGCAGCACCGTCACCGCCTTGCCAGCCAGCGCCGCCTTGATCTCCGGCAGGGCAGCGAGGCTTCTGCCGCCTTCCCCCCCGTTCAGCACCAGACCCTGCCGATCCAATATCAGGATGGAGGAAAGGGTAGTGAGCTTGGTTTCCTGAAAGGCCGGCATCATCCGACGCGCAATCCCGACCGCCAAACCGTCCGGTCGTTCGCTCGTCGGCGATGCTGGCGGACGCGGTGGCAGGATTGGCGACGCACGCAGATCCACCTCCGTCATCCGATCATGATATCGCACGGCGGCCGGCGGCCCGGCATCCGGCGCAACGGTATCGCTCGCTACCACGGCTGCGCTTGCGGCCAGGGCCGCACCCTGCGCCACCAGTTCCGCTTCGGTTCTGCGGACCAGCGCATTTTCATAAACCCGCAGGAAAATCGCCCCTAGGCCCGGTAGCGCCGCCACGAAAAGCAATGTCCCCAGCAGGATCGTGCGCAATCGCAGTACAGGCCAGTAGCGGGCGATCCATGCCTTTGCCGTGGCGATCATGGAGGCGGCGCCATCCCGTTGCATGCGCCCAGACGATAACCGATCCCGGCCCGTGTCTCGATCAAGTCGACGCCGCCCACTTCGGCAAATTTGCGGCGCAGGTTTCGGACATGGCTGTCGACGGTACGGTCGGTCAGTGCGAATCCCGGCCCCCGGAAACGGTCGATGATCTGGTCACGAGAGAAAATGCGCGCGGGCATCGCCAGCAGGGTCCGCAATATGGTGAACTCCGTTACCGTCAGGCTGACGTCCGTCTGCTGCCAATGCGCCGACCAGCTTTCCGTGTCGAGGCTGAGCAGGCCGTGGCGCATGATACCGACATTTTCGATTGCCGGTGGCTTGGCAGCGGTACGGCGCAGGATCGCCATCGATCGTGCCACCACTTCGCGCGGAGAGAAGGGCTTCACGACATAATCGTCGCCACCCAATTCTATGCCGAGCACCCGGTCGATCTCATCGTCGCGTGACGAGAGAAAGAAGATCGGCACATCGTCCTGCGCCCGCAAGCGGCGGCAAACCTCCAGACCGTCCATGCGCGGCATGTTGATGTCTAGGATGACAAGATCGGGCCTTTGCCGCTCGACCTGCGTCAGCGCGTCTTCCCCATCGACGGCCTCGACCGTGTCTAACCCTGCCTTGCCGAAGGCGAAGACAAGCAACTGACGGATATGGGGATCGTCATCGACGATAAGGATCGTACTGGGCATGGGATACATGATCATTTCCCTATCTCTCCTGTCAACGCGGGAAGCGCTCCGATATCCTCACCGCCTGTTTGAGGGGGCCAAGTCGGCGGGATTAACGCGCCGCTACAACCGCGCGCGCCCGACGCCAGCCGCGCCGGTGCCAGGTGCACCATGATCCGTTGTGCTTCTTCCAACCGCTTTTGTCCGAGCAGAGTCCAACCGCGCCGCTGGCCGACCGCCAGTTCATACAGACGACGCGCTCGCACAGCCTGTATCCGTTCCCGAAAGACCGGGGTGAGGTTTGGCTGCTGCTCCAGTTCCAGCAACGGCAAGAGCGCCGAATCGCCAAGGCCATCCAGATAGCAGAGATCAAGCGCGACGCCCCGGCCGCCAACCTCGCGGGCGTGACGGACATTCCATTGGGCTGCGATCTCGCTCAGGTCGACGAAACTGACTACCGCCAGCAGCAGCCCCGCCGCAGCCATATTCATATTGATGAGCCACGCCGCGCTGCGATTGCGCAACAGCCGCCAGCAGATGGTGGCGAGGCCGAAGCCGACCAACGCCATCCAGATCAGCGCCGCGATACGCAGCCATGTGAGCGAATAGGCCTCGATATAATCGACCGTGCGCAACATGGAGGAGGCGACGAGGATGATATTCTGCCCGATCCAGAGAAGCACCAGCTTGCGGATCGTCGGCATGCGCGCCGTGTCCGATCCGGGACGCAGCGTCACCAGCACGAACAGCGCCGCCAGCAACGCCGTCGCGATCAGCGGATAGGCGCCACGATGGGCATAATCGGCCATGGTCATGCCGGCAGGCATCGGCGCCCATCCTCTGGCCGGTGCAGCGCCTGTCAGCCTCACGAAGCGCGTACTATGTACGGAAGCCGCCTCGACACGATCGAGCATTTCATGGGCGGCGGCGCGGAAGGCAAGGCCGCCATGGCCAACTGGCTGCGCGGCGGGTTCGAGATGGACCGCAAGGGCCAATGGCGCCTCAAGCCACAGGTGGCAGACACCCTGCAACGCGATGTCCAAGCGGTGATGACGCAGACCGGTTGGCAGCGCGCGATCGATCGTAGTGCTTTGGATCAAAATAGCTTCACTTTCGGCGGCGAGGGCCGAATTTCTGGGGCGACTGGCAAGTCCATTGGTCGCGGAAAAGGTCAACAGAGTCAGAGCTCAGGACAAGTTGGGGGCTCTCTCTCGGTTTCCAGTTCAGAAGTCGGACAGCTGACAGAATCTGCCAATTCCCATCTCGACATCGTCAATTTCGACGTCCGTCAGGCGATCTCGCGAGCAGAGCGCTCAGCGGCAAATTCCAGCGCGCCTCATCGTGCCTTCTCCGTGGAGCTTTCGGAACAGGTTCTTGGAAAAGAAGGACTTAGAAATCGCTATCTGCAAGAGGCTGATGCCGGACGTGGCACCTTCGACCTCACTTCACCGATAACGTCTATGGAACAGTCGTCCATCCTCTCTACTGGTCGGTCCAAATTCGATGTCGGTTCGAGCTATTTCGACGGCGATGGAGCGTCTAAGGCTCCTGATTGAAGTTCCTCCTATTATGAGTGTTCATTGGGCTTCCGATCCACATGGAGCCAGATCTTGGATCCAGAGGATCGACATAATATGGAAGCCCGGAGGGCCCCAAACTTGATCGATCGAAGAAGTCATTCGTATCAACTGGCTGCCATTCGCCGCGAGCCTGACTATGCCACCATCGTTCGACGGTCCCAAAGCCGAGTATCATAAGCATGATGAACGGATGAAATAGAACGGCCAGAAACCCAGGCAATACGCTCTCACGCATCCAACTCAAAGCTTCCATGCGATGCGAGAGAATAAGAGAGAGCCAGAATATCACGGACAGCCCCCACCAGATTTTCGCGTAGAACGGAGTCCACGCCCATTTGCGAAAGCTGATCCGCAACACGTCAGCAGGGACGGGCGATTCAGCTTGATCATCGACTGGTTCAGCCATCTCTGCCTCCTGCACTACCGGCCAACAGGCCTCCGCGACCTTCCGTCAAAGCCTACCGTGCCATCCCCCTTTCCTCCAACCATTTGCGCGCAAGGAAGATTTGGTCCGATTTTCGGACCTTTTCTGGTCAGTGCCAATCAAGTATGTCGGTGCTTCAGGGGCAAGGCTATAAAATATACTGGACCCGGCATCCTGACTCGACATCTCCCGAAGTCGGTCGCTATCGGGCGTCGATGAGCCCCATTGCGACCGTCATGAATGCGGCTATCGGCCAGCCCATCGAGAGGATGACCTTTGGACAGACGCCGAAGTCCCGGGCGACTGTCGACCTCGAAACGTCGAACGCGTCACCGTGGACCAGGTCACTGTCGGAAAATCGGCTCCGAGCAAATTTGTCGCGCCCGTCGAAAAATGGGTAACGCCCAAAGCCATCGCCTGAAGAAATGAGCGCAAAGTGCGATCCGCCTGACGATCCGCCGGCTACACCGAGCGATGGCCCATTGCGCGCAATCTTGGAGCGACTGCGGTCCATCTCAGGCAACCCGGTAAGCCGCGCCCGAAAGCTTGTCGAACTGCAGGTCCCTCCCAGCCAACGTGGTCCCGGATGGGACCGCCATTGGCGCGAGTTGGAAGCCTATCTCGAGACACCCATGACCTGGCAGGGCCTGAAAGGCGAGCCTGGCAGCGATTTGGAGGACGACGAATAACGCGTCGAACGATGGCGTCTCTCACTTCTTCGATGCGATTGTCAGCTTCTTCGAGGCGGGCTTAGATGTGGCTGACTTGGTGGTTTGGCCAGGCTTGCGTCCCAATCCGATCTTCTTGGCCAGTTCCTGGCGTTGGGCGGCATAGCTGGGCGCGACCATGGGGTAATCGGACGGCAGGCCCCACTTCGTCCAATAGTCGTCAGGCGTCATGCCATAGCGCGTCATGAGATGGCGCTTGAGCATCTTGAGTTTCTTGCCGTCCTCAAGGCAGACAATGAAATCGGGCTTGATCGAGGCCCGGACTGAAACAGCGGGCTCTGGTTTTGCCTCAGGCTCGACAATCGGTGCAAGCGTCTGACCCAACGCCTGATGAACGTTTGCGATTAGCCCGGCGATATCCGCCACCGCGACACTGTTGTGGCTCACATGCGCGGCAACGATGTCCGCCGTCAGGGTTACCAACAGTTCGCTGTTCTGATCATTTTCGGCCATTGGGTATCCCATTTATATTGAAAGAAAGGCTGCATAAGCAGAAATTCGACCTGTGTCATGCCCAGCTACAGGACGCCGGCCGCCCTCTTCAATTCCGCGACCCGTTGGGAGCAGAAGTCATGTACCAAAGTACCTAACTCCCCCACGCGCGCAGCTAGCCATTCAAAATCGTCTGGCGCGATGTGACGTAATGCTTGCGATAGCGAGCCTTCACACAGGCATCGCGCATTCTCGTAAAGAAGGCCCGATCCTTGCGATCATCACGCGGCCAAACGCCGAACTGGCGATGGCCGCGCTTATCTGCGAGGGATCGAAGAAACGCGATATAGTGGTGAGTCGTGTAGAATGCCATCAAAAGTAGAGCGCAAGCCGGTCGTGCATTTGTTGCGAAAATGACGGATAGGTAAATATGCCGTTCGTTTAGGCAATATGCTGCTGGTGGCTGACATACCTCAATCTGATGTTGTCTACTGGGTGCGGGGTCTAGCTGTTGCGCAAACCAAGCTTTATAGCCTCGAATTGATGGGGAGGCAGCAGTGATACGCAACGGATCCAATTTTGAACGAATGCAGTGGCGGCCAGAATGACCCTTGGTATGGCCTGGGTTCGGAACTTGGGGAGCATTCGCGAACTTGTCGTCGCGTCAGATAGCCGGCTTTCCGGTGGTAAATTCTGGGACTCAAATCCCAAAATAATGCTTTTGCCTAGATCTGACGCTGTGCTGTCGTTCGCAGGGGACACACACGACGCCTATCCACTCATGCTCCAGGTTTACAATGCGATCCTGATGCATGGTCCGGCATTAGATCGATCGATGGATCTTGCCCATCTGAAAGGGCATCTGGTCAGGGTCATCAACAAGGCGCGATCCTCTGTTACCAATTTGCCTCGCGGCGAGCGGGGACCGGTGATTGCTGACGCTACTTTCATGCTGTCAGGCTATTCATGGCGTCAGAAGCGGTTTCGGGTCTGGACGTTGCACTATCACAAGGGTGCCGAAGAATTCACGTTCAGGCCCACGCAGCCATGGCGTGGCCAGTCCGGTCACACCAAAGAGATTGCGTTCGTAGGGGATGAACGGGTCGTAAAAGCTGCGAAAAGTGTGCTCGTCGACCGGCTACGAGCCAAGGGCAAGCTCACCGACGGTGGCTTGGACATGGAACCGCTGGAGGTTCTTCGCGATCTCCTGCGTTCGCAAGATTATACTGAGATCGGCGGCGCGCCACAGGTCGTGAAGATCTACGAACATATGAACGTGCATCCGTTTCCCGTGCATTGGCCGGACGCTAGCGGTGGCCTGACCGTGCTCGGTCGACCGCTGATGCCATATGAAACCTTCGACAGTGAGGCGATCGATCCTGACGCGCTGTGAAAGTTGCGATATTGAGCACCAGCTTGCTTCTCTTCACAGCCGCTCCATCTTGCGATCGTGGCCGCTGGCCTCCCTCTCGAGGAAGTCCTGCTGTGCCAATAAGCTAAGGGTCGTCATTGGGGCATCGCTGGGATCATTCGACACACGTAGCGTCGGAAAGTCGGTAAGCGCCGACGGAAGGTGGCGTTGACGCGGCCTGTCAGGCTTTCCGGCGTGTCCGCGGCGCCCATTTTTTCGCGAGCGCTTCCAGCCTTGCCTCGATCAAGGGGATATCGGGCTGGGCGTTGGGA
>NZ_JAVTIV010000045.1:0-9258 GCF_031843765.1 Sphingobium sp. WCS2017Hpa-17 | reverse complement strand
ATTTGCGGGTTGCGGGTCATGCAGAAGCCCTTTCATGAACATGATCGGAAACATTGGCGAGCGAACCACCAGCGACCATGGCAGGACGCCCGCCTTCACCGGCGCTAGGGGCGGCGGCTATGGGGATGAATTGGAGCGGTTCAACCACGGTGCAGCCTTCGCATTCTGCGATCAGGTACGGCGTGGTGCGCAGACGGTGGGCGAGGCTGTCGGGCATGCGCTATGCCGCCTCGCTGAACATATCGAGTTGAGCGGGGGCGACCGTCAGGCTTTCGAGCCATTCGCGAACCGCAGCGGCATGGCGATCGTCGTTGCGCTCCAAGCGCCGGATCAATCCACCGGCGGCATGTGCGATCGCAGCGGCGCGGCTCGTAAAGTCCGGCTCACGGTGGCGCTTCATCAGTGGTTCGCCGCCACCGCCATTCCCGACAGTGTAGTCAGCAGCCGACAGCCAGACGCCATCGACGCTCAGAACCGATATTTCGACATACAGCAGGTAGTTTTTGCTGCCCGGCCAGCGGATGACTTCGCCGTCCTCCTTGGCATAGACGCCATGTTCGTTCGGCACGGGCGCGGCCTTCCCCTCGCCACCGCAGCCACCCGCGTTGTTGAGCGCGTTCATGGCTTACTCGCCCTCCGCCACAGGAGAGAAGCCGGCGGCGATATCGACATGCGAGAATATGCTACCGTTCCATTCAGCATCGGAGCAGGAGCAGAGCAGCTTTTCGCAGGCATCGCAGGACTTGAACCGGTCGTGAAACTCAGCCCAGCCATGCGCATCGACGTGCGCGGCCCAAGCAGCTTTATCGATGACGCGCTGACCGTCATGCGCTTCGGGTGGCGCAGATTTAGCGGCCCGGCCAATGAACGCCATGAAGTCCGCATTGGACTTGGCGCGGCAATAGGCGCGGGCCGCATGGATCGTCTCAGGCAAGCCGACCGACCGCAGAAACGCCGCATAGAATGGATTTACGCTCTCGCCGTCAAACTCCTGACCGAGGCGCTGGAGGTCGAGGAGGGTCATTGGCCAGCCCTCCGTGCTACAGTCGCGCGGAAGGGAGATTCGCGATGGACCCAGCTACTAGCCTTGCCCTGCGAGCCATTGTTTCCGGGCTTCACTATGCGGGCACTATCGACCAGAGACATGTCACGGCGATTGTGGACGCGCTTGGCGATGCAGCCGACAAGGCGAAGGCTTCTCACGGACCCGGCGCGGAATACCACCTGCGCGAGTTGGCTGCGGCTGTTGCGAGGGACGGTCAGGTCAGCGGACATCGTTGATCCAACCCGCCCACTGGCTGTGCATGATTTCGCGGAATTTTTCGGTGGGGTGGGCCGACGATACCACGGTGAAATTCACGGCTTCTTCGCGGGCTATGCGGCGTATTTTCGCGACGTTTGGGCGCGTCATCCACAGATGCATGGCCAATGCCCAGCCACTCAGGGCGAAGCCGAGGACGATCGCGCTCATGCTGCCACCGCCTTGGCCAGCGTCTCGAACGAGACAGCCTTTCCCTGCTCGCCAGCTACCGCCGCGATGTGCGACCAGTATTTTGACGGGATGGACCGGCCAGCGAGCGTCCATGACCGGACGGTCACATCTGCCACGACCACACCGCGAGAACGCAGCGCGTCCCCGACTGCTTTCGCGCCGCCAAGGGCCTTGATGGTATCGCTATGTTCCATGTCGCATAGCGCTATCAAACGTAGCGCTTCATTGCAACATGATTTGTAGCGTCGTGGCGTGCAACATGGCGGTGATGAGTAAACCGCCTATTGATTCTCCACATGAGCGCTTGGTCTGGGCGCGCGAGCAAGCCGGGTTCGGCGATAAGGCCGATTTCGCGCGTGCGGTTGGCGTGAATCCAACCACCTATCGAGCCTATGAAAACGGGCAAAATGGGTTTGCCAAATATGCAGCGCTCTTCGCAAGGCGTTTGGGCGTGACGGCGGAATGGCTGCTGGAGGGTGGCTCAACGCCCGCAATCTCGGAGGCAATTAAGAGCCATGCGAAGGCCGAGATCGAGGATCGCTACCCTAAGTTCGAAGAGACAGACGACGTAGAAATCCAGCAATGGGATATCGCATACGGCATGGGCGCCGGGGGCTATCTGGACATTCCCGTCACCGGCGAAACCTACCGCTTTTCCGAAAGCTGGATCAGGCAGTTCACGCGCGCGCCTGCAAGCAAGCTGTTCTTCGCGACCGGGACGGGCGATTCCATGTCCCCGACGATCTTGGACAGCGATATCGTTCTGATCGACACCTCAGAGCATGAGGTCCGCATGGCCGATCGCATCTGGGCGGCGGCTTATGGGCAGGCGGGCATTATCAAGCGCCTGCGCCCGATGCCGAACGGCAGCGTGAAAATCATGTCCGATAACCAAAGCGTACCGCCAGAAACCGCATATGACGGTGAACTGCATGTCGTCGGTCGCGTCGTGGCTATCGTGCGTAAGATGTGAGGGGCGATATGTCTGAAGAAAATAATGCACCACCTACGCCCAATGTGAACGATCCGACATTAATGAGTGTCGAAGAACGAGAAAAGGTAGTTGCGCTCCTAAACGAGAAAATACCAGGAGGTGGGAAGTGTCCGGTATGTCCAACTGGTTCATTTACTCTTGGGAATCATTACGTAACACCGACTGTGCTAAATCCTAACCAAGGCGTTTTTTTGGGTGGCGCGAATTATCCAAGCGTATTGTTGATTTGCGGGGATTGTGGGCACATGAGATTCCATAACGCCCTTATATTGGGCGTTCTTGATTCAGGTGCATGATGAGCGAACCTTCACTGTCAACTATTGTGCCATTCAGAACTGCGCAGGGCGTCAAGCTCACCACTGATGGCGCAGCCAAAGTGCCAGCGAGCTTGAAATCTGGCGGAGGAGGGGGCACATCGTCTGGTATGAGTGATGATGCAATAAAGCCTCGGGTGGACTTCCTTCACACAGCTTTTCTTTGGCTGGCTGGCATTATCATAACGGGCTTGCTCGCCATTTTGGGCGTGTCTGTCACCATGTCGAACAATACGAATGGGCGCATCGACAAAGTTGCTGATTCTGTTTCAACCATGAACAGAGAGAATGGGGAGCAGTCCGCGTCTCAGGCTGAGACAAACCGTCGACTTGATCGCATCGAGGGTAAAATCGACCAACTCCTGGAGCGCAAAGGCCGCTAATTGTGCGCCACCTCTCCCTCGCTGTCGTCGGCGCTGACCATCACAACAAGTCAGGCCCGACGCGGCGGTTCGAGATAGCGATGTGCAGTCCCGGCGAGCCGGTAGAGCTTCGCCACGAACCCAAGAACCCTGCCGACAGTAACGCGATCGCGGTCTATTCCGCGCGCGGCATCCAGATCGGCTATGTCCGCGCCGAACGCGCGCCGTTGGTCTTGCTTGCCATGGGCCGGGCAGGGGCTTCAGCCATCTTCCAACAGAAAGAGCGATGGGGCGCAACCATCCGCGCCCACCTCGACGGCAGCGAGCCAGTCTTGCCGCCGATTGCCGACTCGCGTGCCGCTGATTGGCCGCCTCCGGGGAGCGAGGACGCCGGCTGGTGGCCGGATGAGATTTATCCCGACGAATAAATCATAGCGCTACGCTACAAAACATGTTGACACGCTACAAAAGATAGCGTTATTTGACCTCCATCAGCCGGCCAGCCCAACCGCTCCCGGCTTCTGATGGAGGAAGTGATGACTGGCGCAGATGAACTGACGATCCTCGATAAGAGCTGGAACGTAGTTTTCACGGGCAGCGAGAAGGCTTGTCACAAGTTTGTCGCCGACTGCCGGGCGCTCGGCCTGCGTGTCGTTGGCGATGTTGTCCATGCAAGTAAGCGTGAGATCGAGCAGCGCATTTTCGCCGCCATGATCGAGCCGGCCCGCGATGAGCGCCGAATCCAACAGCAAATAGAACGCGCAGCCTGATCTCCCCAGACCGCGCGCCATCCCCCGGTGCGCGGCGAGGCTGAGATGAGTTTCTTGGAGGTTCTTATGAGCGCCGATTTGAAGCATACGCCGGGCGACTGGCGCATGGGCCGCACCTCAACTCGTGAAAGTGCCCTCGTAGGGCCTTCGGGTTCTGTGATCGCCTACGCCGCATGGGATGGCGGTTCGGGCTGCCACCTTGCGATCCCGAACGAGGCGGACGAGCGCCTGATCGTCGCCGCGCCGGAATTGCTGGAAGCGCTCACGGACGCAATGGAAGCGCTCGCCATGTGCCGGCCGCAGACCGGCCATGGTGCACGCTGCCAGTCCGATGCGATGCTCAAGGCCCGCGCCGCCATCGCCAAAGCGGGAGCCTGACATGCCCCGCTCCGACTTCGCAACAAGCGCAGAATACCACGCCGACGCGGCCAACCGTGCAGCAGCGCTCATCAAGACGACGGTCGCCCGCATCGACGCGGCAATCTCCATGCTGGAGGCCAATCGCCACCGCTGCGGGCCGATGACGTTCAATGCGGTTCGTGACGAGCTGGTGCGCGGGCGCCGTGCTTATCTCGCGCTGACCGATCGCGTTGACGCCGATGGCGCGGACATCTGCGGCCAGTGGGGCAAGAACGGTCGCCTGTCGCAGGTGGACACGCTGGTCGAGCAGGTGGACCGCATTTCGCGGGCAGGGGTATACGTGCCCTATGTGCCGCCCGCGATGGCGGTGAAGGCTATGCGGGCTGACCGTGGGCTGGAGTTGGTGCGGTGAGCGCCGTGGATAACCCCAGCGCGTTCCCGCTGCCTGATGAGCGTATGCCTGATGGATCTGGAATCCGTGAGGGTTCGCCCGGCATGACCCTGCGCGACTGGTTCGCTGGGCAGGCTATCGGGTCGGTCGTTCGCCAGTGCGCTGGTGACGCGGCTTTCGGATACCCGGAGGGTGTCGAAAGCATGGAGCAGCTTTTCGCGCAGAAGGCCTTTGCCATTGCAGACGCCATGCTGGCCCAGCGCTCGAAAGGCGGCGCAGCATGAGGATCAACGCCATCAACATGCTGAACCAAGCCGCGAAGGCTATCAGCAAAGAGGGTCGAAAGTTCGCTTACGACTATTCGCTGCAACAGCTCGCCGAGCATCTGGGCGACGTCCGTGACGGCAAGCACACGTGGGAAGAATTCGCGGAATTCTACTGCCTGACTGAGCGCGATCGGAGGGCGAAATGACCCCCACCAACGACAACCACCGCACCAAATGCGGCTACTGCGAGGACATCGTAACGGGTCCGTGCGCGCATCCGAGGTGTCCGGTGAAGGAGAGCTTCAACATGGACAGGTTCGCATATTTCGAGCGCGCGGTTCGCCGCCTCAATCCCTTGCCTGCCCAGCGCCGCGAATGGGCTGAGCAGGACGCCATTCTGCATCAGCGCCTCGCTGCCATGGCTGAGTGCGATGCCAACGCTGCATGGATCATCAGCGCTGCCGAGGCTGGCCGGGCCGATCCTGATCCGTTTTTCTCGAAAGGCCAGAACCATGACTGACGCCGTGTCGGCGCTCGCCAAGTTGCGCGAGCCTTTTGCCGCCAACCACATCAGCAAATTGCCGAAGCCGACCAAGGCGCAAACCGAAGCCGTGCGCGCCGACTTCAAGAAGGGCGTCCGCTGCAAGGATTGCGGTAGCTGGCATCATCCCGACGTTGTTCACCTCGACTATGTCGGCCACGCCGCCCTGACCGACCGGCTGCTGGACACCGATCCCCTATGGTCGTGGGAGCCTGTCGCATTTCGCGATGGCCTTCCCGCCTTCGACCAGACTGGCGGCCTCTGGATCAAGTTGACCGTCTGCGGCGTCACCCGGCTTGGATATGGCCACGCGGCGTCCAAGCAGGGCGTCGATCCCGGCGCGCGGGAAAAGGAGGTCATTGGCGATGCGCTGCGCAATGCCGCGATGCGCTTCGGTGCGGCGCTCGATCTCTGGCACAAGGGCGATCTCCACGGCGATGAGGCTGCTGACGAAAAGCAGGATAGCGGCCAGTCCGATCGCCAGAAGGTGGAGCGCATCACGCCAGCGCAGGAAATCATGCTTGAGGACAAGATGCGGGAAGCCGGGGTTGATCCGGCAAAGTTCCTCGCGCCTTCCGACGTATCCTGCGCTCGCGATCTGCCCGCCGGGCATTTCGCTGCCGCCATGAAGTCGCTGAACGACCGGATCACCAAGGCGAGCAAGCAGCAGCGCCAGCAAAGCCATTCGCCCAGCGCCGATCTGGATGACGAAATCCCTTACTGAAAGGACCGACCATGACGATGTATCTTTCGAGCAAAGGGGCGGTCCCTATCGCCACCATGCCGTTCCCTTACGCCACCAACGCGCTCAAGAAGCTGAACCGGGAAAGCCCGGAGCGTATCGAAGAAATCAAGGCCCTCACTGAGCATATCGCCAAGCTGGAAGCGGAAGGCCCCGACAACTCGCGCGCCGTCGTAGGCGATAATCAGCCGCCCGAAGAAGTCGCACCTACGGACAAGATATCTGGACGGGCGGCGATCGATGCGCATGTTTCCGACCTTCTGACCGAGGCCGTCAATTGGGCCGATGGCGTTGCGATCGAGAACGAGGGGCAGGCGGCCGAAGTTGGCAAGCTGTATCGCTCGCTCCAACAGGCCGCCGATCTGGTTAAGGACAATGCCGCGACCGAGAAGAAGCCGCATAACGACGCGGTTACCGAAATTCAGGCATGGAACAATGGCTATGTCGCCAAGGGCCTCAAGGGTACGCCAGACGGCACCTTGACGAAGGCTATCGCCGCCACCGGCAGGCTGTCGACTGCTTGGATGACAAAGCAGGAGGATGAGCGGAAGGCGCGCGAGAAAATTGCCGCCGACGCCGCGTTGGCCGCTGCCAAGGAGGCCATGGCGCTGCGAGAAGAGGCTAAGGAAACCACCGATATTGCGGTGATGGATCGCGCCGAGGATGCCCTGGCCGACGCAAAAGCGCTCCTGCGGCAGGCCGATGGAGTGGCCAAGGAAAAGGTGAGGGTTGATGCTGGGCAGGGCGTTCGCGCAGTTGGCCTTCGCTCTATCTGGCATGCCGACCTGATCGACGGGCCGAATAGCTGGGCACTCGCTTACGGCCACTACAAGCACAACCCGGAGTTCATGGCCGAATTTCACGCGCTGATAAAGCGCTGGGCTGACCGGGACGCCAAAATCGAGGCCCACCGTGGCGCTGGCGTTCCCGGCTTCAACTTCCGTGAAGAAAAGGTGGCAGCATAATGGACCAGTCCAAGTCCTGCGAGGTGTGCGGAGCCTCATACGCCCGCCGCGCGCGGGACAGCCAGTCACAGTGGGAGGCTCGGCAGTTCTGTTCGTGCGCCTGCGCCAATAAAGTCAAAAAGGCGAAACCGATTTCGGCTGCGCTTCTCCGCAACTTGGCAGGCGATCGGTGCATAGTCTGGGGCGGAACCTTCAATGGTCACGGCTATGGCGTCGTCCAGCATGATGGCAAGCGGTGGATGGCGCATCGTCTGGCTTACGTGCTGGCTTACGGTGAACTCGATGATGATCAGGTTGTCTGTCATCGCTGCGACAACCCCAGCTGCGTAAATCCGAAGCATCTGTTCGCCGGAACCCAAGCTGACAACGCTCAGGACATGGCCCGAAAGGGCCGAATGAGCCCGTCATCCATCCTTAATCTTCGCCCCGGCAAGCGCGGCTTCCACGGCGCGGGGCCACTTTCTCGAAAGGAACTCGCATGGCGGGCTCAGTGAATAAGGTCATTTTGGTCGGAAATCTTGGTTCTGATCCAGAAGTTAAATCCTTCGCCAGCGGCGGCAAAATCGCAAATCTTAGGATCGCGACCACCGAGAGCTGGAAGGATAAGCAGTCCGGCGAACGTAAAACCAAAACAGAGTGGCACAGCGTCACCATCATGGGTGACGGACTGGTCGGGGTTGCTGAACGTTTCCTGCGCAAGGGCAGCAAGGTCTATGTCGAAGGCCAGCTGCGCACGCGCAAGTGGCAGGACCAGTCGGGAGCCGATCGCTACAGCACCGAGGTTGTCTTGTCCGGTCCCGGCGCGGTCCTGACCATGCTGGATAGCCCGAATGCCGGGCAGGGCGGCCAGCGTGATCTGACGCATCAGAACCAGAACGGTTTCGGCGGTGGCAGTCGTGGCGGCTTTGGCGGCTACGACGATCTTGATGACGACTTCGTGCCGGGGTTCGACTGATGCTGCCGCGCCGGATTCCGAAATCGCCTAAGCGCTCCACCCGCTGGAGGTCGCAGGCGCATTGCTCCTTCGTTCGCGCGCACGCTTGCAGCGCCTGCGCCTCCACGGCGGCGATCGAGGTCGCGCATGTGCGCACCGGAACCGGCGCAGGCATGGGCCAGAAACCGCACGATTACTGGACGATATCGCTGTGCCGCGATTGCCACGCAACGCAGCACCGCATCGGCGAAACCACATTCGAGCGGATGCACAACATCAACATGAAGGCGCTGGCGGAAGAGTTTGCCGCCAAGTCCCCGCGCCGGGTCGAGATCATGGAGGTAAAGCGCAATGGCTGAAACTCAGGGACAGACAATCATCCTGACCAGTGATTATCGCCGCATGGAGGCGCATCGCTTGATCGAGAAGGTGCCTGCGGGCGCGGTGCTGAATATCCGCCCTGCGCGCCGCACCAACGACCAGAACGCCCTTATGTGGGCGCTCCTGTCGCAGATCAGCCGGGCACGGCCCGAAGGTCGGGAGTGCACCCCTGATGTCTGGAAAGCCCTCTTCATGCACGCGCTCGATCATACCCAGCGCTTTGAGCAAGCGCTGGACGGGAAGGGGATGGTCCCGGTCGGCTTCCGGTCCTCCAAGCTGACGAAGGCGCAGTTCAGCGACTTGATCGAAATCATCCACGAATATGCGGCGCGGCACGGTGTCCCGCTGTCCGATGAAATTCACCCAGCCCGCGCGGCTTAACCCAGGGAGACGAGAAATGTTCTGGAACAAGAAACCGGCAGAGCCAACGATTACGATGGCCGAGCATGTGCGCATTGTTGCCGAGAAGGTCGGAGAGGCGCGGAAGGATCTGCAATCCAGCCTGAACGCCTTGCAAATTCGCGGGAATAGCTGGCGGGATTCGGCGTTCAAGTCGGCGCGGAAGATCGAAGCCCTCGAAACCGAACTGGCCGACCTCAAAGCCAAGCGCGCCCGCTCGAACGGCAACCTCATCCCCGGCGGCCCGAAGAAGAAGGCTGCGGTCATGGCTGAGCGGGCGGGGAGTGTGGGGTGATGGAAGGTCCGCGTCAAATCACGCTGGAGCAATTCCACGCCGACATCAAAGC
>NZ_JAVTIV010000044.1:0-9335 GCF_031843765.1 Sphingobium sp. WCS2017Hpa-17 | reverse complement strand
ATTTGCGGGTTGCGGGTCATGCAGAAGCCCTTTCATGAACATGATCGGAAACATTGGCGAGCGAACCACCAGCGACCATGGCAGGACGCCCGCCTTCACCGGCGCTAGGGGCGGCGGCTATGGGGATAGGGTTGATGTAGAGGCGGCCATCGGGGGCCTCGACCAGGGCGTGGAAGGCCAATGGCTGGGTGATGCGGTGCGCCATGTCCTATGCCGCCTCCGCAATCGGATGACCGTCGAGGTGGCCTATGACCGCCGCGTAGAACTGCGTGAGCGTTTCGGCATCGATTGCATTGCCGTAACCGCGCAGTCGTCCCACACGGGCGGGAGCCTCATGAGCCAACGGGAATGTGCCGGGTCCAACCGGCCGCCACTTTCCATCCCGGCAGAAGAGCCAGTCAGCAGCGTCCCGTCCGAGCATAGGCGCATGGGGCCGGCTGTTGTGCCCCAGCCCGAAAGAACCGCCGCGTGGTTGAGCGTGATGTTCGGCGTCGTGAAGTCGTGCGACGGAACCCGTCGACTGTCCGCCGCTGTGCCCGATGGCCAGCCCGAAAGATGGACCTTCGATCCCAGCCCGCAGTCGTTCCCCCGATACACGCCCGTCGAAGCCGTAAGCCGCTGCTTGCGTGCCCAGACCTGCTCCGGCGTCGTGTCCGGCTCCATGACGCAGGGCGTCGGCCATCCCGTCAAAGTCGCCACACGCGGCAACTGGTCCAGCCTCGATCGCCCATCCGGCCTTTCCGTGGCCATGCCCGGTGAATCCTTCCAGTCCCGCGCCGATATCGTGGGCCACCCAGAAAGCCCGGTCCCTGATGTGCGCGCCGCCGAAGCCCGCAGCCGGAAGCGGGACAAGCCCGAAGGCGTAACCCATGGCTTCCAGGTCAGCTTGTACAAGATCGAACCATACGCCAGTACCGCCGCTCGCAACCTGCTCTCCAGCGACGATTGCAGGTTCGCACTGCTCGATGAGGTGGTAGAAGGCGGGCCAAAGGTGCCGCTCGTCAGCAAACCCTTTTCCTTGGCCTGCCGCGCTGAAAGGCTGGCACGGGCACGATCCCGTCCAGATCGCACGATCATCGGCCCAACCGCCGCGGCGCAGGGCGTAACTGTGGACGCCGATGCCGGCGAAGAAGTGGCACTGAGTAAATCCAGCAAGCTCATCTGGGCATACATCTTCGATGGACCTCTCATCCACGACGCCCGGCGCGATGACGCCGCGGGCGATCAGTTCGCGCAGCCACGCGGCGGCGAACGGGTCGATTTCGTTGTAGTAGGCGCCACCGCAGCCACCCGCGTTGTTGAGCGCGTTCGACATGGGTTAGGCCTCCACGGTCTGCGGGAGGCGAAGGTCAGTCATGAAGCTGGCGCGCTCTATGTCGCTCAGTGGGCGGATTTTGCGGAAGATGCAGGCGTGCCAATCCCTGAGCGGCCCGCGCGACTGGACTTCTGCCAACCCTATAGCCACACATTGCTCGCCGAAAGACCAGCGCACCGAAGTCACGGTGTAAACCCGCCCTACTTTCAGCAATTTGGTCGGCTTGTCCCTTGGTGCTGGCAACCTATCAGCCACGCACAGCGCCAGATCGCCTATCTGCCAATCGTCCGCCATCTACTCGCCCCCCACCGGAGCCAGCCCAGCGGCGACGAGATTGGGGCAGGTGCATTCGTGCAGGGGCGCCGCGCAGCCTTTGCACCGCTTCTTCGCCTCGCGGGCGGCGCGGGCCTCGTCAGGGTGCCAAACCTTGCCGTCAGCAGCCATCCACGTCAGGCATCCATCGGTCAGCCAGTCATTAGGCAGATCGAACACGCTGCCGTTCTTGTCGAACGCGGCGATATGCTCCGGGTGCGCAGCAAGATAGCTGATGATCCCGCCAGCAGTTTCCATGCCGCCGACACCAGCCTGAAAGCCGATCGCTTGGGCGGCCTGTGCGACCTTGCGGATGAAGGTGGCGACCGGGTCAGCGTCAAACTCCTGACCGAGGCGCTGGAGGTCGGGGAGGGTCATGCGTACTCTCCGCATCCACGGCCAATCTGGCCAGCATCACGCGCGTCCACGAAGTCAGTCCAGTGGACCCAACCTTTCGGGCAGGCGAAACCCCATTCGCGAACGGTCGGCCCGGTCATGAAGAGCGAGATTGCGCGTTGACCGGGGATGACCTCCAGCCGATGCAAGGCCTGAGCGGGCCGCTCGATCACATCACCAGCCACCCGCGTGAAGGCGCCTTCTGGGGTATGCTCGATATAGCTTCCATCGAGCAGGAGGCTTGTGTTCGCCCACGGATGATCGTGCATTGCCCGGTCATCGTCCGAGTGCAGGATTTCGTGCAGATAGACGTTGCAGGACTTGTTGCGCGGGATCACCCACCAGCGGCGGATATAGTCGGGGCCGATGATGAAATCCGGCTCCCGCGCCATGATCAGGCTGGCCCACATGCGCATGGCCGCCATGTCGGCGTAGGGCAGGCCACTCATGCCGCGATCCCCGAGCGCGCAAGAAACTCCGTCTGCCAGACCGCGAACGGCACGGCGCCACCGGTCTGCTCTTCAATAGAGCGGGCGGTGTCAGCATCCGGGAAGCGCACGCCGCGCCTGTATCGGTTGATAGCCGCTTGGGTGCGTCCGACCTTGGCGGCGAGCGCGCTTTCGGTGTTTTCTTCCTTCGAGAGGAAGGCGGCCAGTGCGTCTCTGTAGCTCATGATTGATGGATATACCGAAACGGTATTTCCAGTCAATGCGCATTATACCGATATGGATATTCCATGCAGCGTGACGGGGCGCGAAAACGCCCGAATGGAATTTACCGCGAATCTGAAGCGCTACCGTGAACGTCTCGGACTGGGACAGGCCCAGCTCGGAGAGCGCGTTGGCGTCCAGCAAGCCACCATCCAGCGCTGGGAAAGCGGCAACCGTGAACCAAAGCACGCGGACCTCGAAAAACTAGCTATTGCCCTCGGCGTCACGGTCGCCCAATTATTCGGCGGTGATGTGGCCTATGAGGTTCCTGACGATGCTGAGACGGTCGTGAAGGTGCCTGTCATAGGTGCTGTGCAGGCGGGCAATTGGAGAGAGGCAATTCAGCGGGCGACCGGTTTTGTTGATGTGTCGAAGTCGGACGCGCCGAAGGATAGCTTTGGTCTGCGGGTTGTTGGCGATTCAATGGATCTGCATGTCATGCCCGGCACGACCGTGATCGTGAACCCCAACGATACCGCGCTCTTTCCAGAAAAGCTGTATGTCGTCCTGAACGAGGAAGGCGAAACGACCTTCAAGCAATATCTGGACAACCCCGCGCGCCTCGTTCCTTGCTCAAGCAATCCAGAGCATCAGGAAATCCCGCTGGGGCAGGGCGGCTTCAAAGTGATCGGCCGCGTCGTCACCAGCATCCGCCGCCACTAAGCCGCTCGCTGCGCGTCGATGAAGTGGCGCGTCTGAATATCGCCCGGCACGGTGATATAGAACGATCCCCATTCAGTTCGCTCGCCCAAGCCGTGGTCAAGGAGGTCTTCCTGGGCCTCCTTCCGCGCGCGCCTCCAAGGCCCAAGCGGACGGTCAAAGCACACCGCGCGATACCAAAAACTCATGCACCTCACTCCCGAATCGCTGATCCGAAGATGGAACAATACGGGAACATAGATCAATCCTGCAGAACCAAGAAATCTGTGGAAAACTTCGCCGTGAAGAAAAATACCAAAACGGTATTGACAGGCGGAATACCATAACGGTATATCCATCCTCACCAGCCGGCCACACCCGGCGCACAGCAGCAGGGCTGCTTGGATGGAGGAAGACGGTGCAGATAGACCAAGCCAAGATCGAGAAGGCCATTGTGGACGAGGCTGTCCACAAGTTCACGACCGACGACGATCTCTACACCAGCATCCGCGACGGCATTAACAAGCGCATCGACAAGGTGTTTGCCGAGAAGGTTTCGCTGGTCGTCACGGAAAGTGTTGAGCGCATCGTCGGCGAAGGTTTCGAGCGCAGCTACCACAAGACCGATGGCTTCGGCCGCCCGGTCGGTCAGCCAACGTCGATCAGCAAAGAGCTTGAAACGCTGGTATCCAACTACTGGACGGATCGCGTCGATCGCAGCGGCAAGAAGGTCGAGAACGGCGCCTACAATTCCGTATCTCGCGCCGAATGGATGATGGCGCAGATTTGCGCTGACGATTTCTCCAAGGAAATCAAGCAGCACATCGTGAACGTCACCGCGCAGTTGAAGGACCACTTCCGCACGGTTCTGAACGGCCATGTCGCTACGATGCTGTCGGAAGTCTTCCACGTTCAGAGCCAAGGCGATCGCGATCTTAAGCGCCAAGACAGCTCGATCATCCGACCACCGTCCAGTCCGCAGAACGCCTGATCTCCCCAGACCGCGCGCCATCCCCCGGTGCGCGGCGAGGCTGAGATTTGTTCACATGGAGGTTTTTTATGACCACCGATTTGAAGCAACTTACGATTGGCGAGCGCGGCCAGATCATGCGCGGTGCGGTGACGGTGGCGCAGATGGTCGTCACCAGCGGCAACAATAAGCAGATGGTGGCGGATCGGGCATTGTTTCTGGCCGCGCCGGAATTGCTGACCGCTCTGAAGGCCTGCCGCTTGGAACTGGATTACTGCCAGCGCCAGCTGGCAGCTCACGGCCAGACGGGCAGCCCGAACGACAGCGTTTCCCGCGCCCTCGCAGCCGGTGCCGCCGCCATCGCCAAAGCGGGAGCCTGACATGAGCTCCCCGATCAACGCCACGAAATGCCAAGAACTGGCTGACCGGCTCGGCATAACCTTCGCGCAGGCCTACCACCGGATGCAGGTCCAGCAGCGGGCAGGGGAGAAGCAATATCACCCCTACGACCCGCGCGCTTATCCGCATCTGAACCCGCTGAACGCCCGTCTGGCGGCGGAAGCGGCGGCGGGGATCGACCCGCGTTTCGATGAAAAGCAGGCGATGCGCGAACTCAAAATGGCTGACCGCATCGTCGGCGCGCTCAAGGACGGGTCGGCGGACCATGCGCTGATCGAAGACCTTGAGCATGGGTACGTCGCCCGGTGTCATGAAGCTGCTCGCTGGGCGGGGCTGGAGGTGGTTCATGGATAACCCCAGCGCGTTCCCCGCTGTGCCTGGATTTGACCGAAATTTGCTTGGAAAGTTCGTATCGCGCATTGATGCCGGCGATTGGTCTTTTGGCCGTTGCTGGAACTGGACCGGAGGAAAAACCCCTAAAGGCTACGGTGTCTTTGCTCCCAGCAAGAAGACTCAGTATCGCGCGCATCGCTTCGCCCTAATGGCCTATACAGGCCGCCCGCCTATGGAAATGGTGCTGCATGATTGCGACAATCCGTCTTGCGTCAATCCGAAGCACCTTTCCGAGGGCGGTCATGGCGAAAACATGCGGCAGATGGCTGAGCGCAAGAGGGCGGCGCGCGAGGATCGGCATCACAAGGCAAAGCTAAACTTCGCTGAGGCGGCCGCGCTCACTCTTCTGAACCGTGGCGGGGCTTACTCGACACGCGAACTGGCCGAGAAGTTCTCCATCCACCAATCGACGGTAGCTGCGATCGTAAATGGCTCCCTGTGGCCTGACGCTCACGCTCTTGCCGACGCCATGCTGGCCGAGCGCGCTAGGGCAGGTGGTCAATGACCCACCCCACCAACGACAACCACCGCACCAAATGCGGCTACTGCGAGGACATCGTAACGGGTCCGTGCGCGCATCCGAGGTGTCCGGTGAAGGAGAGCTTCAGCATGGACAGGTTCGCATATTTCGAGCGCGCAGTTCAGCGCCTCAATCCTCTGCCTGCCCAGCGCCGCGAATGGGCTGAACAGGACGCCATTCTGCATCATCGTCTCGCCGCCATGGCTGAGTGCGATGCCAATGCCGCATGGATCATCAGCGCTGCCGAGGCTGGCCGGGCCGATCCTGATCCGTTTTTCTCGAAAGGCCAGAACCATGACTGACGCCGTGTCGGCGCTCGCCAAGCTGCGCGAGCCTTTTGCTGCCAACCACATCAGCAAGTTGCCGAAGCCGACCAAAGCGCAAACCGAAGCGGTGCGCGCCGACTTCAAGAAGGGCGTCCGCTGCAAGGATTGCGGTAGCTGGCATCATCCCGACGTGGTCCACCTCGACTATGTCGGCCATGCCGCTCTGACCGATCGGCTGCTGGACACCGATCCCCTATGGTCGTGGGAACCTGTCGCCTTTCGTGATGGCCTTCCCGCCTTCGACCAGACTGGCGGCCTCTGGATCAAGCTGACCGTCTGCGGCGTCACGCGCCTTGGATATGGCCACGCCGCGTCCAAGCAGGGCGTCGATCCCGGTGCGCGGGAAAAGGAGGTCATCGGCGATGCGCTGCGCAATGCCGCGATGCGCTTCGGTGCGGCGCTCGACCTCTGGCACAAGGGCGATCTCCACGGCGATGAGGCTGCTGACGAAAAGCAGGATAGCGGCCAGTCCGATCGCCAGAAGGTGGAGCGCATCACGCCAGCGCAGGAAATAATGCTTGAGGACAAGATGCGGGAAGCCGGGGTTGATCCGGCAAAGTTCCTCGCGCCTTCCGACGTATCCTGCGCTCGCGATCTGCCCGCCGGGCATTTCGCCGCCGCCATGAAGTCGCTGAACGACCGGATATCTAAGGCGACCAAGCATCAGCAGCGGCAGCAAAGCCAGTCGGCTAGCGCCGATCTGGATGACGAAATCCCTTACTGAAAGGACCGACCATGACGATGTATCTTTCGAGCAAAGGGGCGGTCCCTATCGCCACCATGCCGTTCCCGTACGCCACCAACGCGCTCAAGAAGCTGAACCGGGAAAGCCCGGAGCGGATCGAGGAAATTAAGGCCCTCACTGAGCATATCGCCAAGCTGGAAGCGGAAGGCTCCGACAACTCGCGCGCCGTCGTAGGCGATAATCAGCCGCCCGAAGAAGTCGCACCTGCGGACAAGATATCTGGACGGGCAGCGATCGATGCGCATGTCTCCGACCTTCTGACCGAGGCCGTCAATTGGGCCGATGGCGTTGCGATCGAGAACGAGGGGCAGGCGGCGGAAGTCGGCAAGCTGCACCGGTCGCTTCAACAGGCGGCTGATCTGGTGAAGGACAATGCCGCCACCGAGAAGAAGCCGCACAATGACGCGGTGACGGAAATCCAAGCATGGAATAACGGGTATGTCGCCAAGGGCCTCAAGGGAACCCCTGACGGCACCCTGACTAAGGCAATCGCCGCAACTGGCCGCCTTTCGACCGCGTGGCTGATAAAGCGGGAAGAAGATCGCAAGGCGCGCGAGAAGGTCGCCGCCGACACCGCACGGACCGCCGCGAAGGAAGCTGTGGCGCTGCGCGAAGAGGCGAAGGAAACCACCGACATTGCGGTGATGGATCGCGCCGAGGATGCGCTGGCCGACGCAAAAGCGCTCCTGCGGCAGGCCGATGGCGTGGCCAAGGAAAAGGTGCGGGTCGATGCCGGACAGGGCGTTCGCGCAGTCGGCCTGCGCTCTATCTGGCATGCCGACCTGATCGACGGACCGAATAGCTGGGCACTGGCTTACGGCCACTACAAGCACAACCCGGAGTTCATGGCCGAATTTCATGCGCTGATAAAGCGCTGGGCTGATCGTGACGCCAAGATCGAGGCCCACCGCTTCGCTGGCGTCCCCGGCTTCAACTTCCGCGAAGAAAAGGTGGCAGCATAATGGCTGGCTCTGTGAACAAGGTCATCATCGTGGGCAACCTCGGTGCGGACCCGGAAATCAAATCCTTCCAGAA
This sequence comes from Sphingobium sp. WCS2017Hpa-17, assembly GCF_031843765.1. Taxonomy (NCBI): domain Bacteria; kingdom Pseudomonadati; phylum Pseudomonadota; class Alphaproteobacteria; order Sphingomonadales; family Sphingobiaceae; genus Sphingobium; species Sphingobium sp. WCS2017Hpa-17. The sequence continues at coordinate 1,575 of NZ_JAVTIV010000044.1, read as the reverse complement.
CGGCGGCAAGATCGCGAACCTTCGCATTGCCACCTCCGAAAGCTGGAAGGATCGGCAGTCGGGCGAACGCAAGGAGCGTGTTGAATGGCACAGCGTCACCATCATGGGTGACGGACTGGTCGGGGTTGCTGAACGTTTCTTGCGCAAGGGCAGCAAGGTCTATGTCGAGGGCCAGTTGCGCACCCGCAAGTGGCAGGACCAGTCGGGCAACCACCGCTACTCCACCGAAGTCACCCTGTCTGGTCCCAGCGCGGTCCTGACCATGCTGGACAGCCCCAATGGCGGGCAGGGTGGCCAACGTGACCTGACGCATCAGAACCAGAACGGTTTCGGCGGCGGCAGTCGTGGCGGGTTTGGCAACTACAACGACCTTGATGACGACTTCGTGCCGGGCTTCGACTGATGCTGCCGCGCCGGATTCCCAAGGCGCCCAAGCGCTCAACCCGCTGGCGGTCGCAAGCGCATTGCAACTTCGTGCGCTCGCACGCTTGCAGCGCCTGCGCCTCCACGGCAGCGATTGAGGTCGCCCATGTGCGCACCGGAACCGGCGCAGGCATGGGCCAGAAGCCGCACGATTACTGGACGATATCGCTGTGTCGCGATTGCCACGCGACGCAGCACCGCATCGGCGAAACCACATTCGAGCGGATGCACAACATCAACATGAAGGCGCTGGCGGAAGAGTTTGCCGACAAGTCCCCGCGCCGGGTCGAGATCATGGAGGCAAAGCGCAATGGCTGAAACTCAGGGACAGACGATCATCCTGACCAGCGATTACCGCCGCATGGAGGCGCATCGGCTGATCGAGAAAGTGCCAGCGGGTGCTGTGCTGAATATCCGCCCTGCGCGCCGCACCAACGACCAGAATGCGCTTATGTGGGCGCTCCTGTCCCAGATCAGCCGCGCGCGCCCCGAAGGTCGGGAATGCACACCTGATGTCTGGAAAGCCCTCTTCATGCACGCGCTCGATCATACCCAGCGGTTTGAGCAAGCACTGGACGGCAAGGGGATGGTCCCGGTCGGCTTCCGCTCTTCCAAACTGACGAAGGCGCAGTTCAGCGACTTGATCGAGATCATCCACGAATACGCGGCGCGGCATGGTGTCCCGCTGTCCGATGAAATCCACCCGGCCCGCGCGGCTTAACCCAGGGAGACGAGAAATGTTCTGGAAACGCAAGAAGATGGTCGAGTTGGGCGGGAGTGGCTACGTCTACTTCAACCCCGATACTGGTGACGAATACGCTCGCAATCATCCCGTTGAAAGCGGGGAGGTGCCGGAAGCCACGCTTATTCGCAGTTCGACTCCCATGGAGGACGCCCTGAATGATGGCGTCCAGTATTGGATGGGCCTTGTCACCGAGCAGTACAAGGACATCCACCGCCTCCAGCGTGAGAACTCGAAACTATTGGATGAACTCGCCGACCTCAAAGCCAAGCGCGCCCGCTCCAACGGCAACCTCATCCCCGGCGGCCCGAAGAAGAAGGCTGCGGTCATGGCTGAGCGGGCGGGGAGTGTGGGGTGATGGAAGGTCCGCGTCAAATCACGCTGGAGCAATTCCACGCCGACATCAAAGC
>NZ_JAVTIV010000043.1:0-10636 GCF_031843765.1 Sphingobium sp. WCS2017Hpa-17 | reverse complement strand
CTCCAAAACCAACATCCCGATCTCGCCGCCTGAAAATCCAGGCAGCTGTTTAAACCATCGAAATGAGGGGGCCCTTTTGGACGCCGATCACCCCGCTAACGGGGTCCTTTTTGCACGCCGATCCACAGGTCAAATACGTCATGATGCTGATGAAAGGCGCCAGCGCCGCCTTTGAACAGGAGCGGAATGCCTGCATCCCGCGCCCGGAAGCCAAAGTCCGTATCCTCCGCGCCATAGCCATCAAAGGCTTCATCAAAACCCCTTAGATCATTGAACCGATGCCGACGGATGCCGAAAACCAATGACCAGAAGAGCCCGGCATTGGCCTCCTCTCGAATGCCTTTCGCCGGGAATGCGCGGATGGGATGGGATTTGGCTGATAGCTTGAGACGATCTTCTTCCCACCCATCACGAGCGTCTGTTGGCCCCAGATATAAGGCTTCCGCGCAGATCAGCGCGTCGGCGCGTTCGAGCTGATAGTTCATTTCCCCTAAAAGATGGCGCATGGGTATGCAGTCCACATCCAGGAAGAGAAGATGCTCACCCATTGCTGCGTGCGCCGCAGCGTTGCGAGCGGCGGCGAGCGGCAAACCGGTCCGCTCCAGCGTAACAAGGCGAATCGGGAATGGGGCTTTAGGTGCGATCAGGGCAGGCGTGCTGCCCATATCGACAATGACAAGTTCATCAGGAAAAACGACGCTGCGCCTCAACCCTTCCACCAGTTCGGCAAGATGGTCCTCCCGGTTCTTGACGATGGTCAGAACGCTGATGCTCACAGGGCACGCCGCCACAGATCGAGACGATAGCGTGGCCGTCGGCAGGCGGTGACCACCGTCATCGCGTTGGTCAGTAATCCGGACAGCTTGGCGACCGCGTCGTCACCGCTTTGTGGATAGTCGGTGTCTCCGGTAAAATGCACGAGCAGAAGGTCACCGCCTACAAGCAGATGCGCTTCCAGCCAATCGGCCGCACGACCAATGTCAATATCGTCCCAATAATATGCGACCTCGGACAGGACTATCAATTCGAACTGCCCGGAGGGTGCCGTTCGAGGAAAAGCCATTTGTTCGAATGTGACGTGATCGAGATGGGCCGTACGCTGTTTAGCGGCTGCCAGCGCGGTTTCGCTCACGTCGATGGACAGCAGGGATTTGCATAAGGCGCTGAGTTTCAAGGTCAGCATTCCTTTGGCGCAACCCACTTCAAAACCGCTGGCATAGTTCCGGCTGCCAAGTGCCGCTATGCTGTCCTCGAACTTCGCTTGCTCATAAGAGCTGGTTTCCAGATCCCACGGATCGCTCGTCCCGCTAAACATGCGCTCGAAATAATCCGGTTCCAGGGTCGTTCGATGTCGGTTCATGGGCGCTTCCTGACGTAAAGAAGGTCGTGCGGCGCCATCGATCGCTTGTCTCTTGGCAGACGAAAGCCAAGGCCGTGCGAGGCGGTAAGCTGGCTGCGATGGGCTGCAAGGGCGTTGCGCCTGACGCCCGGCGACATGGACGGCGTGATAAGCGTCTTGTGCGTTCGGCTACTAGGTGCTTCACCCCAAACGCAATATTCAGCGACGGTGATCCGGCCTCGCGATCTGATCCTGACAGCATGAGCCAAGCCAGCTGCCGCAGCATGGTCGCAATGCGGCTCGTGAGGGGCAGTCGTCGCCAGGACATCTACTCGTAGTCGTCTGCACAACGCAGCAAGTTTGCGGTAACTTCTGCCGAAAAGCACCGAACCTGGCACTTCAGGCGTTGCGTCCTTCCATCCAAGGCATAAGGGCGCTTTGACTTGTAAGCCTGAAAGTCGCCGCAACGCCTGCCGCCCCTCGCGCTGACGGGCAGCGACGATCGAGCCTGCTTTCCCATTTTTAAGCGGATGCGACCCCGACCCATCGGTCAGATAGACAAGACCAGCGAATTTTCCTGCTTTGGCCATATGGGCGATGAGTGCGCCCGTACCCAGCGTTTCATCGTCAGGGTGCGGGGCAATGACGAGCCAGCGAAGGGCACGCCATGGCCTTGCGGTCAGGGGATGTGCGCCGATGCGCCCCATCACCATAGGATATCTCCGCTGCCCCAGGCATCATGATCGAGCCATGCGATCGCTGCCTGATCCTTTGCATAATCGGGTCCGGCCTGTCTCAAATAGACGCTCAGATCCCGGATGATCTTGTCGATACGGTGCCCATCGACGGCGCTGCGCGTGCCGATGATCCGGCTTGCCAATTCCATAACGTCGAGCGCTGCCCGTTCGACGACGCCACGGGTCATGCGGGCGAACGCCGGACCATCTTCGTCACCCGCCGCTGCGCGGGTGGCGCATTCGCGAACCCACAGATAAGCAGATCGTGCCGCAACAACCGCATCGGCGAATTTGGCGCGCTGCAACGGATCTTCGCGGGCTGCTGTCGTCATGGCGGCGCGGGTTTCGGTTAACAGTGCCTCGACACCGCCGAGCTGGACAGCGGTAAAGCGCCACGCACCAGTCGTGAAGTCTGGCTCCAGGTCATAGTCGCCGCCATTTCCCAGAAGAGCGTCGGGTCCAACGGACACACCACTTAAGTCGTAAATCCCGCTTCCTGTCGCGCGCATGCCGCGCATACGCCACTGCGAAAGGTCCGTTCGCGACGCTTCATCCGCCGGAACGATGACAAGCTGCCTTGGACCACCCGATGGCTTCGCCGTGATGATCGCATGGGTCAGCCCGCCCGCCCCGGTCGCAAAGGATTTGGCGCCTTCCAGGGTCCAGTTGCTATTTGCGCCGCTGAGGCGGACTCCGGGCCGTGGTTCGGTCGCCCAGACGCCGAACAGCGCACCATCGTGCAATTGCTTGTGCAGGGCCGCGCATTGGACAGCCGTGCCAAACCAGTCGAACAGCAGCAACGCGTTGACATGCCCTTCATACAGCCGCCCGACGCTAAGGTCAGCACGTCCAATGATGCGCAGGACAGACATCATGGACATATATTGAGACTGACGGTCAGGAAAGATGTCGCCGCCGGCACTGATCGGCGCGAAGGGGTGCAGCAATCCGGCTCCCCGCAGTAGCTTCACGCTCTCAATTGGAAATACCGGAGCAGTATCATAGCGTGTACCGAGGTTACCAAGAGGCTCTGCGATAGCTTGCGCCCGCTGCGCCGGCGTGTTGCTTTCTATCGGCTTTACATCAGCGATGCTCATGCGGCCTCCTCCTGTCCAGGGCAGGTGGCGCCCGCTACCATGTCGAGCCATTCGGCAGCCCTGCGCGCGCCATTGGGATCGTGCAGCTTTTGCCGGGCCTCTGGCGACAATGCCAGCGTATCGCGTATCAGCTGTTGCCACCGCTCAGGCTGGGGCCAACTATCAACAACCAAGGCTGCGCCGACTTCCCCCAGCCGTTGCGCCGTCGTGCGTTGCTCATCATAAGGCCGGTCCTGGGCTATGCAGACGAAAGGGCGATCGGCGGCAAGCACGCTGCCTACCAATCCATCGCCGGCTGCCCCAACCACCAGGGTCGCGCGGGCAATCTCACGATCGGAATCCTGCACCCAGCCAAGGATGGCAAGGTTCGAGGGAGGATCATGCGGCATCGAGCATGGTCCGATCACCCGCCAATGCCATTGCGGACAGCATCGGGCGGCCTGTGCGAAGGCTTCGCCATCGCCTGACTGACCTCCGCGACCTACAACGATCAGGATCGTGGGATCGGCATTTCTCGTAGGGGTTGGGCGGCCTGTTGTGATGCCGGGAAGATAGCGCGTCTTTTTTCGCACCCATGTCGGGGTGGAGGCCGCGTCCAGATCCTGATGAAAGGGTGCCATCAACGCCGTAGCACCCTGGAATGCGTCCAGATGGGGCCGGTCGGTCCGATCGCCGTTCAACCGGACATAGACAATCGGGACAGACGCCAGACGCGCCATCATGGCGATTTCAACAGACACATCGACAACCATGAGGGCGGGCCTATGAATGTCGATCCACTGTGCGATCGTCGCGATCCGCAAACGGATGCCTTCATGATCCAGCGGAGCATAGTGCAGGCTGTCGGGCCGGCAATAAGATCCATCTGCGCCATCGAACGCACGGGTGTCGAGGCGATCATCGGCAAGGTCTATACCCAGTGAACCAATCCCTGTCCCAAGAAGGACGATACGGCCCATTGATGCATTGGCGATGGCACGCGCGCGGGCCAAATGCCCGGCACCATGATGATGGACATAATAGCCGATCGGCCGGAGGCTCATCGTCCTGCCTCCAGTTGCATATCGTGTGGCATGGGCGGAAGGCACGCCTCATGGTGCGCGATATTCGCACCGCCATCGGTACGCTGGCGCATGGATTTGCGCCATGTCGCACGCTCGATCCAATGGTCGAAGGCTGGCGCCATGGGTGGGTTCTTCGACTCTGCTGCCTTGAACAGGGCACGCATTCCCGCTGCCATGCCACCTTCGGCTCGCCCATCGGTTCTGGGTGAGACACGGACATAGACATCGGCAGGATGCGCCAGCCTGCCCCCCATGGCGACGGCCGCCTGGACCAGCGCGCGATCTTCCCCAGTCGGAAGGAGCGGAACGCCGCCACAAGCGAGATATAAGGCTGCTCGAATGGCGACGGATGCGCCTGTATGATCGCCGTGCCGCGGCGCCGGATCCCATATAACAGGATCGATGCGATCCTCGATCTCGCGCACCTTCGACCAATAATTATCCCATGCCCGCTGCAACTGCGTCACGGATGGCGGTAAAGGCTCATTTTCCTCGTCGACGACGATCTTTCCACCGACCAGATCAGCGCCTCGCCCGAAAGCCGCCGCAATGTTGCTCAGCCAATCGACAGGTGGGCGTACATCCGCATCCGTGCTGACAAGAATTCCTGCCTCAAGGCTGGAAAGGGACCCAAGCCCTTCTGTCATGGCTAATCGCCGCGCAGATCCTGCATGCGCCAAAGCCGCCGGGAATTCGGCCACCACGACCCGGATATCCAGTCGCCCGGCATGACGCGTCCGTGCTTCGCCAATCCTCTCCAGGCTTTCGTCCGTCGTATTGTTTACGGCGATCGAGACGCAGATGATTCCGGGCCACGACTGCGCGGCGATGGCGTCCAACAATGTAGCAATCCGCTCACCTTCATTGCGCGCCGGGACACACACGCACAGAGAAACCGGCGAAGTGCCGCACTCCAGTGAGGCAAGGCGGGGTGCCGGTTCAGCCATGTAACGGGGCTTCCATCACAGTCTTGGATTGTTGAGTGAGCGCAGACGGCATCAAATCTTCGCGCGCCTTACCCACCAGTCGCAACCGAGCGTCACCGCCCACGACAAGTCTGCGATAGAGAGCTTCATAGGCATCGATCATACGACCAGCGTCGCAGACTTGCTCGGCGCGACGGCGGCATGCGCGGCGATCAAGAGACAGGGCCGCAAAGGTCGACCGCGCCAGCGATTCGACGTCATCTGGAGAAGCCAACACACCGCACGAATCATCCAGAATGTCGGGTATCGCACCTCGTGCAAAAGCGGCTACCGGCACGCCGCAGGCAAGCGCTTCGGCCACGACCAATCCGTAAGGCTCCTCCCAGAGAGGCGTACACATGAAAGCGCGTGCGCCGGCTACCAACTTTGCAAGCGCCCCATGCGCGAGATGGCCGACATGGATGGCGTCGGCACCCAGATGCGGGGCAATCTGTTCTCGAAAATAGACTTCGTCGAGGATCGGTCCTGCGATCTTGAGTGGCATTCCAACTTGTTTTGCGGCCACGATCGCGAGGTGCAGCCCCTTTTCCGGAACGATCCGTCCATACCAGACCAAATAGGCCTCCGTGTCGGGCGCAGGGTGAAAAGAGAACCGATCCAGGTCGATGCCGTTCATGATAACCGAGTCAACCGGCAGAACATGGTTCCATAATTTGCCAACGGCATGGGAAACAGCGACGAACGCGTTGTTGCGCGCCCGGCAGAGGCGAATGCCGCTCTCAAGCCAGCAAAAAGGCGGTGTGTGCAGCGTGGTCACCATCGGCATCGGCAGACTGTCGGCCATCGTTACCGGGATATAATGCAGGCTATTATTGTGGATGACGTCGAAACGCCGATGGCGAAGCTCGCTCATCAGGCTGAGATAGGCATGATGCTCCTTGAAGAACGCCACATCCGGCGCCTCTGCCGTGCCCACCGTACTGATCGCCGTCTCCGAACAAATCGCTTCCAGGCCCAGACCAGGCTCCGATCGCGAAGAGGCGAATATGGTTACGGCATGTCCCCGATCCCGCAGCGACCGGGCGAGGAGATGCGTGTGCATTTCCAATCCACCCGCAAATGGCTCGGCAATCGGATATTTAAGGTGGGCGATAATGCCGATCCGCATATGGCGTCGTCCTTACAGGTTGGCAAGGAGGGCCGGCATGTGGTCGGCCCTCGATAGAAATGGATGAAAAGCTCAGCTTTCGGGCTGAGCATCCAAATCGACGGCAGCCTCGCGGGCCCAGTGACGCAGGGCCCTGCACGCCTGGATGAACGCCTGGGCGTCGGACGGTTTCGCGATCGGAAGGCAGGCCTCGTCCAGATCTTCCGCTATACCCGCCTTGACGAAAATGGCCTCAGCGTCCTTGCCGATGCCGATATATTTGCAATGAGCAAAGGCATCGGTCACAAAATCCCTGGCGGCTGCATCAAGAGCCAGAGCAGCAGCGCCTTTCGCAGACACCAGAATAGCGACCGCGTCGAACAGGACGGAAGGTCCGCCATCGATCTTATGTTTGGCCGCTACTGTAGTGCCGTCGGACAAGGTCACGCCCGCGATCTTTGGCGCAATCACTTCATATACCGCGCCTTCATCATCGATAGCCTTGAGCAGCGCTTTGAAGATGGCTGCATCAGTGCCATCGCTCAGCAATATGCCAAGTTTGCGACCCTTGAAGCTGTCGGGTCCATTCTTGACGATGCTCAGCGCGTTGGAGGGTGGAAGATCATTAACAGGGTCGCGCGCGGCGACCGCCGCCTCAGGCAGATCGATACCAAGTCCATCCGCGACCGTCTCAGCCAGCGCCGCATCGACATGGATGAGATGAGATACGGTGCGCGAGCGTATATCGGGCCGCTCGACCTTCGACAGTTCGAACACCAGGGCGTCGCCGATATGCTTTTGTTCGCTCGGAGCCTGGCTGATGAAGAATTGCCGAGCCTGGCTATAATGATCGGCGAAACTCTCCGACCGCACACGCTGTTTCGGCCCATCGGCCGTTTCTGCAAAGCTGGTGAAGCCGCGCACCGGGTCTTCACGGGGGCCACCTTGGGTAGGCCCCCAGCTATTGGGCTCATAGTTCACGCGGCCCTTGGGGTTGCGCATGGCCATATGACCGTCCTGCTGGAAATGGGCCATCGGACATTTGGGGGCATTGATGGGCAGGTGGGTGAAGTTGGTGCTGCCCAGGCGTTTGATCTGCGTATCGAGATAGGAGAAGTTGCGTCCCTGCAGGAGCGGATCGTTCGAGAAATCGATGCCCGGCGGAACATTCTGCGTCATGAATGCAACCTGCTCTGTCTCGGCGAAGAAATTGTCGACGACACGATCGAGCACCAGCCGTCCGACGATACGAACCGGCACCAGTTCCTCCGGAATGAGCTTGGTCGCATCGAGAATGTCGAAGTCGAAACTATCCGCAAAAGCGTCATCGAAAAGCTGGACACCCAATTCCCATTCAGGAAAATCGCCAGCATTGATCGCATCCCAAAGGTCGCGACGATGGAAATCGGGGTCGGCGCCGTTGATCTTCACCGCCTCGTTCCAGACTACAGATTGCAGCCCCTGTTTGGGCTTCCAATGGAACTTGACGAAGGTGGACTTGCCTTCACTGTCCACGAACCGGAAGGTATGGACGCCAAAGCCTTCGATCGTCCGAAGCGAGCGCGGAATGGTCCGATCGGACATGATCCACATGATCATGTGCATGCTCTCGGGCGTCAGGCTGATGAAATCCCAGAAATTGTCATGGGCGGTCTGCGCTTGGGGGAAATCCCGGTCCGGTTCGGGCTTGGCGGCATGGATGAGGTCAGGGAATTTAATGGCGTCTTGGATGAAGAAGACAGGAATATTATTGCCGACCAGATCCCAATTGCCCTCCTGCGTGTAGAGCTTCACTGCAAAGCCGCGAACATCGCGGGCAAGGTCGGGCGATCCCTTTGAACCTGCAACCGTTGAGAAGCGGACGAACGCGGGGGTACGCTCTCCGACCCGTTGAAACACATCGGCGCGCGTGACGTCAGCCAGGCTCTCGGTCAGTTCGAAATAACCGTGCGCGCCATATCCGCGCGCGTGGACGACGCGCTCGGGAATGCGTTCATGATCGAAATGGAACATCTTTTCGCGAAAATGCGCGTCCTCAAGCAGGGCAGGTCCGCGCGCGCCCTGCTTGAGGCTGTTCTGATCATCGGCCACCGGGATGCCATGTTGGGTCGTGAGGGTTGCGATGTCGCCGCCCGCGACCTGATGGGTTTCCCCACCGCTGCCCTGAGCCTCGGTATAGGTCGGCATTATCGCCGCATCGGCGGGCAGTGCAGGGGCTTTCTCAGGACTTTCTCCACCGATGCCTGAAGAAGACAAGTCGGCAGCTGTGACTTTCGATTTGACGCCTGCCTTGGCTTTGCTGGATTTCGACGGCGGTGGAGTTTTGGCCATGATCATCCTCATCTAATTGGCGATTATCGCAATGAGGGCTGGAGCCGATCGGATCGGACGATGGCAGCCCTGACGGCGGTAGAGATGCAGTCAGGAACAGGCAGCTCTGCGCGAAGTTGCCAGGTCGGGGCGTAAATTAACCTGTGTCATCACGATTGTGAGGATCAGCGAAGCAACGGCTAGGCGCGCGGCCCGTTATAGCTACGCACTGGCGTCCGCTGGAGCAGTTTCTACATTTTGACAGGATCAGGCCTTCATGTTCACCGAGCGGTTTCTCAGACACAGGCGCGGCGTGCACCTTGAAATTGAGGAGCGGGCGCGGCTTGAAACGGCCATCGGTGAGATCAAGACGTTGCCGCCGCGGACCAATGTCGTGGTGGCAGGTGAGGAGTTGAGCCAAAGCATATTGCTGCTCGAAGGCTTTATGTCCCGCTATATCGACGATCGCAACGGCTTGCGGCAGCTCGTTGCGGTGCATGTGCCGGGCGATTTTGTCGATCTCCATGCGTTCCCGCTGAAAATTCTCGACCATGATGTGGCTACGATGACGGCTGCTACAGTCGCGATAGTGCCGCATTCCGAGTTGGAAGCGATCACGCATGACCTGCCCGCATTGTCACGCAAATTATGGTTTTCCACACTGATCGATGCCGCAATCCATCGTGCGTGGCTATTTCGCCTCGGGCGGCTTGATGCGGTAGGTCGGGTCGCGCATTTCATTAGCGAGACGAACGTCCGCCTTATGTCGGCGGGCCTGAGCGACGGCCGGCGCTTCGCGCTTGGTCTTATTCAGTCCGATCTGGCTGAAATCTGTGGACTGACGAACGTGCATATCAACCGCGTTTTGCGCCAGCTACGCGAGGAGCGGCTATGTGTTTTTCGTTCGTCCCTCGTGGAAATTTTGAACCCTGAAAAATTGGCTGCCGTGGGTCAGTTCAATCCGGCTTATCTTTATATCGATCTACAATCCGCCGAAGCTCCGTCCTCATGCCCAAGGCCAATTACATGATAGAATTTTCAAATACGCCACAGCCCTTGAGTGAGCCGGGAAATGCGAGCGCAGAAGATGGTCTGGTCATTCTGGACGGCCCAAATGGCGTTGCTATTACGATGACGGCAGACGCGGCGCGGAAAACCGGAGATAGTCTGATTTCAGCTGCCGAGATCGCGGACCGGCAGGCCGATAATATGGCATGATCGTCATGTCAGCTGCTTTGAGGAAGTGCTCCGCGAAAGTTGACCGTCCCTAACTGAAGACCAAAAGCCCTGGCTGAGTGGCAACAAAGGGTCGAAATTGCAAGGCAGTGGATCGGACGTGGTCAATCCATTCAGACTTTAAGGCGCGCTCGATCCGATTGAGCAAAACGCTTGAGAAGGGAGCGTAGCTCTTCGCTTTCGACCATCTCGGTAATCTGTCCCGCTAGAATCCAACGCCTTTGCCGAAAATCCATTTCCGGCCAGGTTTGCAGCTCTACCGTCACGCGCATCGGGAACGTATGAACCGGAATCTCGATCGCGGTCCCATATCCGACTTTCTTTCGCAGATAATATGTCTCGAACGGTGTTTCCGCAACCGAGCCTATTACGCCGGCCTCTTCAAACGCCTCCCGCGCTGCCGAAGCGTGAGGTAACATTCCGCTGACCGTTCCCTTTGGCAGAACCCAGCGTCCCTTCCTTCGAGAGGTGATGAGCAACAGGGAAAACCTATTGGCCTCATCTAGGCGAAAAGGAATGGCTGCCGACTGAATCTTCTTCATGTGCGAGAATGTAGCTAAGCCGTGTGCGTCCGCTATACATATTCCGACGAGAAGGCATCCTTAGGCAATGTCCGCAATTAGGCGACAGAGCTTGGCTCAGGAAAGACCGAAAAGGGTGTGCGCCGTGCAAAGGCGGCACTTTCTAGCGGGTGAAAGGCCCGCCCGGCGATGCTCCAGCCGGAAGCAACCGGGGCAGGCATGGAGGTGACGAAATGTCTGAAGCCCCCGGATGACGGTC
>NZ_JAVTIV010000042.1:0-12953 GCF_031843765.1 Sphingobium sp. WCS2017Hpa-17 | reverse complement strand
GAAGAAAGAACCGTCAGCGGACTGTGGGGCCTGATCGGCAAACTCGTCGATATCTTCCAGCCAATGGAATGTGCCAACTACTTCAGTTCGTGCGGGTATGATCTGGAATGATCGAAAAACGCTCTAGGCTAGGGATCATGAGGTGATAGGATCGCCTGTCAAATAGCACAAGTCCTTGCAGGCACAGGCTCACCACCTGCACTCCTTGCCCGCCCTTCCGAACAAATAAAGAACGCACCATGGGTCTCGCCCACATCTCCGCGCGCGACGCGCGTGAACATCATCTCAAGGACATGGACGTCGATCTGCCCCATGCAGGGCAAACGGGCAACAGCCCTATTCTACAGCAGGCCACCCTACTCCGGGTTGCAGCCGCCTCGACATCTTGCGCTCGACCGCCTCTTCGCGCACCGGGATCAATCATTGCCGGCAACGCCCCCGCCTCTCGTCGCAACATCCTGTTGAACAGATGGACAAGATCGCCGGCGCTTCTTATGGGCGACTTGGGGGGACGATACGAATCACTTGTATGTACAGGATTTTTTTTCGCGACACTGATGGTGTCCGCGCCTGCGGTCGCGCATGCGCAGGATGGAGGGCAGGCATCCGGGCAGGTGCAGGCGCAGTTGAATGCTGCGCAGCTTTTCGCCCTCGCGGACGATGCCCGCGCACGCGGTGATTTCGCGACGGCGCAGGCTGCTTATGGCGCGCTGCGGTCCGACCCCGATGGCGAATTGCGCAATGAGGCCCGCTTTCGGCTCGCCATGATGCTGGCGGACGATCTGCACCGCTATACCGACGCGGCGATCGAACTGCGCCGCATTCTCGATGAAAAGCCCGGCACGGCCCGCGTGCGCCTCGAACTCGCCCGTATCCTGGCGCTGATGGGCGATATGCGCGGTGCCGAACGCGCCCTGCGCGCGGCCGAAGCCGCCGGCCTGCCGCCCGATGTGCAGCGCATGGTGCGTTTCTACACCAACGCGCTCACCGCGCGAAAGCCGTTTGGCGGCTCGCTGGAAGTGTCGATCGCGCCGGACAGCAATATCAACCGCGCCACCCGCTCCGACACGCTGGGCACCGTCATCGGCGATTTCACCCTGGGGCGCGATGCGCAGGCGAAATCGGGCATCGGCCTCGACCTGCGCGGTCAGGCCTATTGGCGCGAAGGGCTGGAACCGGGGACCGATCTGCTCGTCCGCCTCTCGGCCGGTGGCACCCTGTATCGCGACGCCGATTTTAACGATATCTCGACCGGCCTTCAGGTCGGGCCGCAATATCGTTCCGGCCGGGATCTCATCTCGCTGTCCGTCGGGCCGACCTGGCGCTGGTATGGACGCCGGCTCTTCTCGGTCAATTATGGCGGCAATGCCAGCTGGCAGCATCCCACCGGCAAGCGCAGCCAGCTGCGGGTCGAAGGCGGCATCGTCCATGTCGACAATCAGCTGAACCGGCTTCAGATAGCGGACGACTTCACGCTCAGCGCCAGTCTCGACCGCGCGATCAGCGCCCGTTTCGGCATCGGCGTGCAAAGCTATGGCTTTCGCGAAACCGCGCGCGACCCCGGCTATTCGCTGACCAGCGGCGGCACCAGCGCCTATGCCTATCGCGAAGTCGGCCGCACCACGCTGATCGGCACGGTCGGCTACAGCCATCTGGAGGCCGACGCGCGCCTCTTCCTCTATCCGCGCCGTCGTATCGAAGATCGCTTCAACGCCAGCCTCGCCGCGACGCTGCGCGCCATCCATGTCGGCACCTTCTCGCCGCTGGTCCGGGTCAAGTGGGAGCGCAACCGCTCCTCGATCGAAATCTACGACTACAAACGCATTTCCGCCGAATTCGGGGTGAGTTCGGCTTTCTGACGGGGGTTTTATGATGCAATATTGGTTGAAGGGCGCCGGCGTGATGACCTTGGCGCTGGCCTTGTCCGCCTGTGGTGGCGGTGGCGGGGTGAACAGCACCCCCGCACAGCCGACGCCCACTCCGACGCCCACGCCTACGCCTACCCCCACTAACGACGATCTGCTGGCGCCGCTGGTGTCGGAAAGTTTCGCCACCAACGCTTCGCTCGGCGCCATCACGGTTTCCACCACCAGCGGCGCGGTCACGCCAAGCAGCAAGGCGACAACCCTCACCTTCGCCTATAATGCCACCAACGGAACCTATACTGTTACCGAAGGCGGCCGGTCGCAAAGCTTCCGCAATACCGATATCGATCCGTCACAGACGAACGACGCCTTCACCACATATAAAAAGGTGTCGGGCGCCACGACTGACTTCCTCACCCTCAGCAAGGCCGGCACTGAAGCGGGCCGTACGCGCTATGTCGGCGCCGGCTTCTGGCAGCGCCAGGTAAACCAGACAGGAAGCGTCGATGGCTCTTTCAACGCCTTCACCTATGGGATTGAAACCACCGCATCGACCATGCCCCGCACCGGCAGCGCCAGCTATAACGTCCAGATGGTCGGCGCTTCGACCCTCTTTACCGATATATATGGGTTGGCTGGAACCGGCCGGCTCGATGCCGACTTCGTAAGCGGCGGAATCCATGCCGATGTCAGCTACACGGCTTCAGCGCTGACGAACGGAGTGCCCGGCTATAACGGCCGACTGCACGGCAATGCCACGATCACCGCCGGCACCAGCCGTTTCGCGGGCATCCTCAATCCCAGCATCAACGATCCTTCGGCAAGCGGCGAATTTCATGGCGGCTTTTACGGCCCCGACGCGGCAGAGGTCGGTGCGACATTTTCATCTTCGAACGCATTTTCGGCCATGGCGGGCGCGATCTGGGGCGGCCGCAATTCTTATCCGCTCAATCAGGGCACCAGCCTGACCAACCCCGAAAATGCGACCTTCTTCCGTCCCCTGTCGACCGGCATATCGGGCCGGCGCGATGGTGAGGAGATCTTGTCCGGTGTCGCCACCAATGCAGCGGTCAAGGCTCTTTATGTCGACGGCACGCTGCGCCTCGCCTTCCGCGACGATGGCAGCATCGATCAATTCACCCCCACCTATGGCGAAGCCAATTATGGCGATCTGTCGCAGGGCGCCCAATATTTCGTATCCGGCCTGTCATGGACCGGCAGCGACACGGCCGTCAAAGCCGACAGTTTCATTTACGGCAACACCACACCGACCGCTGCCATGCCACGCAGCGGAAAGGCCTTCTTCAGCGTCAGCCTCTCCGGCATCGCCATGCCCAATGCCGCGCGCACGTCCGCGGTTTCCGGCACCGGATCGCTGGAAGCGGATTTCGCGAGCGGCCGCGTGACCGGACTTGGCGCCTACCGAACGCACGGATTCTCTCCGACCAGGCTGGACTATGCGGGTGCCGGCGGGACGGGTCAGGGCCAATGGAGCAGCGACGCCACCATCGCGTCGGGTGGCAGCGCCTTTGGCGGCAGTTTCGCGATGACGGGTACGCTGGGCTATACCGGCACGCTCAATGGCAGCTTCTTTGGTCCGGGCGCGGAAGAGGTGGCCGGGGTCGTCGCGGCGGGCGCCAGCGACGGCAGCCGGCTGACCGCAATCCTGCGCGGTGGACGTGGCGACGATCTGACCGCCTTGCGACAGGGGCTTGCAGCCCTGACCCAGCCGACCCGGCTTGACACGGTCGGCGGCTATTTCAGCTACACGCCGGATTTCGGCAGCTATGAATCCGGGGCAGCCGCGAACCCCGGAATGACCGTCCTTTACGACCCCGCTGCCAAAAGCTACATCTTCTATGAGACGGATTTGACCAGCAGTACGGCCGCCGAATTCGAATATGCGCGCATCGCCGCAAAGGATTTCAGCCAGGCCGACAGCAACGCCCGTTTCGACGTCTATCATGGGGGGGATTATGAAGCGCGGGTCTTCCGCACCGGTTCCGGCAACCCCGACATCGCCCTGACCTACACCAGCTTCGCGGAAATCAGCACCCAGGAATCACCACTGGGTGCTCCCTCTTCGGTGCAGCGCTACATTGCCTTCGGCGCGCGTACGCCCAGCTACCAGATGCCCACGACCGGCACAGCGTCCTATTCCGGTATCGTTTATGGCAGCGGCCATTATGGCCCGCAGAACAGCGATGCTACCCTGTCGGGCACCAGCCGCCTCACTGCCGATTTCGGCACCGGCGACATGGCGCTTGCCCTCAGCCTGACCGCGACGGACCGGGTCAGCGGCGCGGCCTATGCGCTGGGCAGCTTCAATTACAAGAATGATCTGACCGCTGTTCCCCCCTGCGATGGCTGTGACCGCAGCTTCTTCAACATGCGCCATGTCCCGAACGCTTTGGGCTTCAGCGGCAATGCCGGCGGCCAGTTCAACGGCTTAAACGCAGAGGAATTTGCGGCCAGCTTCTCGATGAATATCCGTCCCCTCAATGGCCAGATCGGGAATATGTCGACCTTCGCCGGGATCGCCGTCGGCAAGAAGGACTGATCCTCGCGTCGGCACGAAAGACCCGCTTTCGTGCCGACGCCGCCCTTGCGCCCAGGCGGCAGACCTCACATCTTGTTCCGGATGGCACGCGCCGCTTGATGAGCGCGAACAAATATGGAACACACCGCCCCCATGAGTCTCACCCACATCTCCGTCCGCGGCGCCCGCGAGCACAACCTCAAGGGCGTCGACGTCGATCTGCCCCGCGACAGCCTTGTCGTCATCACCGGCCTGTCCGGTTCCGGCAAAAGCTCGCTCGCCTTCGACACCATCTATGCGGAGGGCCAGCGCCGCTATGTGGAATCGCTCTCCGCCTATGCGCGCCAGTTTCTGGAGATGATGCAGAAGCCCGATGTCGAGCATATCGAGGGCCTCAGCCCCGCCATCTCCATCGAGCAGAAGACCACCAGCCGCAACCCGCGCTCCACCGTCGCCACGGTCACGGAAATCTACGACTATATGCGCCTCCTGTGGGCGCGCGTCGGCATCCCCTACAGCCCCGCGACCGGCCTCCCCATCAGCGCGCAGACCGTCAGCCAGATGGTCGACCGCGTCGCCCTCCTGCCCGAAGGCACCCGCTTCTACCTGCTCGCCCCCGTGGTGCGCGGGCGGAAGGGCGAATATCGCAAGGAACTGGCCGAGTGGCAGAAGGCGGGCTACACCCGCGTCCGCATCGACGGCGAGATGATGCTGATCGAGGACGCGCCCGCCCTCGACAAGAAATATAAGCATGACATCGAAGTCGTGGTCGACCGCCTCGCCGTCGACGCCGACATGGCCACCCGCCTCGCCGACAGTTTCGAGCAGGCCCTCAAACTCGCCGACGGCCTCGCCTATGTCGACCTCGCCGACGGCGTCGTCCCCGGCCGCGAAGACGAAGTGCAATCCACCGACAAGAAGATGAAGGGCGCGGGCATCCCCCTGAACCGCATCGTCTTCTCGGAGAAATTCGCCTGCCCCGTCAGCGGCTTCACCATCCCGGACATCGAACCGCGCCTCTTCTCCTTCAACGCCCCGCTCGGCGCCTGCCCCGCCTGCGACGGCCTTGGCGAACGGCAGGAATTCGACCCCGATCTCGTCGTCCCCAACGAAGCGCTCTCGATCAAGAAGGGCGCCGTCGTCCCCTGGGCCAAGTCCAACCCGCCCAGCCCCTATTATATGCAGGTGCTCGGCTCCCTCGCGAAAGAGTTCGGCTTCAGCCTCGAAACCCCGTGGACCGATCTGCCGGGCGAAGTGAAGCTCATCATCCTGCACGGCACCGGCGGCAAGCCCGTCACCCTGCGTTTTCAGGACGGCAAGAAAAGCTACGAGGTCAAGAAAGCGTTCGAGGGCGTCATCGGCAACCTCAACCGCCGCCTGCTCCAGACCGACAGCGCCTGGATGCGCGAGGAACTGGCCAAATATCAGACCGCCATGCCGTGTGAAACCTGCAACGGCGCCCGCCTGAAACCCGAAGCGCTCGCGGTCAAGATCGCGGGTGAGGATATCAGCGTCTCCACCCGCCGCTCGGTGGTGGACGCGCTCGCCTTCTTCACCACCCTCCCCGATCATCTGAACGACCAGCAGCAGCAGATCGCCAAGGCCATCCTCAAGGAAATCGTGGAACGCCTCGGCTTCCTCAACAATGTCGGCCTCGACTATCTCAACCTCGACCGCACCAGCGGCACGCTGTCGGGCGGCGAAAGCCAGCGCATCCGCCTCGCCAGCCAGATCGGCAGCGGCCTGTCAGGCGTCCTCTACGTCCTCGACGAACCCTCGATCGGCCTGCACCAGCGCGACAATGACCGGCTGCTCGTCACTCTGAAACGCCTGCGCGATCTCGGCAACAGCGTCATCGTCGTGGAGCATGACGAGGATGCGATCCGCCACGCCGACTATATCGTCGACATGGGGCCGGGCGCCGGCGTCCATGGCGGCACCATCGTCGCGCAGGGCACGCTCAAGCAACTGCTCAAGAACAAGGACAGCCTCACCGCCGATTACCTCAACGGCACCCGCCGCATCGAAGTCCCGGCCAAGCGCCGCAAGGGCAGTGGCAAGAAACTCACCGTCCACAATGCCCGCGCCAACAACCTCACCGGCGTCACCGCCAGCATCCCGCTCGGCACCTTCACCTGCATCACCGGCGTGTCGGGATCGGGCAAGTCCAGCTTCACCATCGACACGCTCTACGCGGCGTCCGCCCGCGCCCTCAACGGCGCCCGTATCGTCGCCGGCGCGCATGACAAGGTGACGGGCCTCGAAAACTGCGACAAGGTGATCGACATCGACCAGTCGCCCATCGGCCGCACCCCGCGCTCCAACCCGGCCACCTATACCGGCGCCTTCACCAATATCCGCGACTGGTTCGCCGGCCTCCCCGAAGCGCAGGCGCGCGGCTACAAGCCCGGCCGCTTCAGCTTCAACGTCAAGGGTGGCCGCTGCGAAGCCTGTCAGGGCGACGGCGTCCTCAAGATCGAGATGCACTTCCTCCCCGACGTCTATGTCACCTGCGACGTCTGCCACGGCGCCCGCTATAATCGCGAGACGCTGGAGGTGAAGTTCAAGGGGATGAGCATCGCCGATGTCCTCGACATGACGGTCGAGGATGCGGTCGAATTCTTCAAGGCCGTGCCACCGATCCGCGACAAGATGGCGATGCTCGCCGAAGTCGGCCTTGGCTATATCAAGGTCGGCCAGCAGGCCACGACCCTGTCCGGCGGCGAAGCCCAGCGCGTCAAACTCGCCAAGGAACTCTCGCGCCGCGCCACCGGCAACACGCTCTATATATTGGACGAACCCACGACGGGCCTGCATTTCGAGGACGTCCGAAAACTCCTCGAAGTCCTCCACGCGCTGGTCGACCAGGGCAATAGCGTGGTCGTGATCGAACATAATCTCGACGTCATCAAGACGGCCGACTGGATCATCGACATGGGACCGGAAGGCGGCGTCAAAGGCGGCGAAGTGGTCGCGGAAGGTACGCCGGAGAAGGTCGTGAAGGAGAAGCGCAGCTTTACCGGGCGGTATCTGGCGCCGCTGTTGGGGCTGGAGGCTTTGGCGGCGGAGTAGTCGTTATCCAGCGACAGAGTAAGATATTTGCATTTCTTTAAGCTAATGATACCATAAAAAAAGGCGACTACCAGGAGGTAGTCGCCTTAGGGGTTTTAGTTGCAAAGCCGGTTCTCCGGTCGCTTTCCCCCTACGGGGCTGCGAGGTTGGCAGGGCTGATATCCCTGTTTCCCCCGGATGCCTATTTGCTAGTTAGGTTGTTGCCGGGCCATGCCCATCACCCCCTTCCTAGCTTGCCGATGATGAAGCGGCGGGTTCGTCCAGCAAACTCGGACTCGTCGCTTCATTCCATTCCGGCGGCAAAGGCTCACCCTCGATCCACCAGAAAGAAGTTCCATCTTTTTTCACGCTTTTGAAGCGTGGATCTTTAGATATTGTAGACCGAAAATTGTTGAGCGGGTCGTTACCACCGATTTCAGCACCTGCCTCTTTGGCAGCTTCGAGCAAATTGGGTGTAGTGAGCGGCTGCCCTGCATTATGAAGAGCTATTTCCGCTGCCTCTGCGTGCGAAAGCTTTCGATTTTCCGCCATCCGGCGACTGGCTACTCTGACGACCTGCTTAGCAAACTCCATAAAAGCGCCGGGATCATCCGCAACGCGAGACGATCCACCCATTCGGACGTAGGCATCGTCTAGCGCTTTAAATGCGAGAAACGCTTCAGATTCCATGACAGCTTGCCATGCCTCGTCGCGCAACATGCGGGTCTTTTCGAGAATGAACGACGCCATGGCTTCTGCTCCTTGATCCACCCAATATCAAACTTGGTAATCCAAGCCAAGCACCAAGTGGCATTTTCAATTCTCCATTTGTTCCATCCCAATTTTCTTTGGGAGCCATTGAAACGTTGCCATGATCGACCATCGAAAATCACAATCCCGGTTAGTTTCCGTTGAAAAATTTGAGCCTCACCAAAACTGATCCATATCGGAGAAACCGTACCGCGCCTGAATTGGCTCCAGCACACCCATCTGCTACACTCCCCCATGACTAAGTTTACCCCCATCGAGTCCGAGTTCGCGACGACCGAAGAAGCCTATGACGCATGGTTCCGCGCGGAGGTCGAAGCCGCCATGGCGTCGGACGAAACCGATATCCCCCATGACGAAGCGATGGCCCGGATGCAGGCCATCATAGACAGACGCAAAAACCCGACCCGATCGGCATGACCGCCTATCGTCCTGAATTTGAAGCCGCACTCGCCGCCTTCGCGCAAGTCAGTGAAGCCATGGCCGCAGCAAGAAGGGAAAGCCCTGTCCTCGTCGGCGGCGCGGCGGTGGAAATCTATACGCTGGGCGCCATCAACACCGGCGACTTCGATATCGTGACCGGCGCGCAATCCGCATTCGAAACTGTGTTGCAGGATCATGGCTTCATCCGTCCGGTCGGATCGGGCAAGGCGACACGCGGCTGGATTCATCCTATTCTCCAGCTGGGTTTTGAAATCGTCTCGTCCACACTGCTGGACGGTCAGGCCGACCGGAGCCGAGTGCGCCCGATCCGGGTCGGCGACAAAGGCGTCATTCATGTCATCGCGGTTGAAGACATGATCGCCGATCGCATGGGTCAATATGCGTCGGGCACGGCCCGCGATATGTTGCAGCAGGCGCGCACCCTCGCCCGGCTTTCGGAACAGCTTGATTTGGACTATATGGAAAGCCGTATCCGCTATGAAACGGCCGGCGACTATGGAATCGAAGACGTCATCCTCTGAACCGATCACGCTCGAAGAACTCGGCCGTCAGATCGCACGCCGTCGCGCCGAACTCGGCATCACCGATGCGGACATTCCCCGCAACAGCGGCACGCGGCGCACGGAGAGCAAGAAAGCCCTGCTTCAGGCGATCAAGGATATTGGCGGCAACTGGTAAAACCCCTACAAATCCTATTCCTCTGTCCTACACACCACTCACCCACATACCCTCCCGGCAAGACCTTCTCCAACCGGGAGCCAAGCCATGTCCATCCACGACCCCATCCTCCCCACCGCCACCCCACAATCTCGCGCCGATGGCTGGTCCCCGGCCCGCCAGCGCCGCTTTCTCGAAGTCCTCGCCTCGTCCGGCGTCATCATGCTCGCCTGCGAAGCCGTGCGCATCACCGCCCGCTCGGCCTATGCTTTGCGCACCCGCCATGACGGCGCGGCCTTTCGCCTGGGCTGGGACGCGGCGATCCTGATCGCCCGCGCGCGTCTCGCCACGGACCTCCTCGCCCGCGCCATCACCGGCAATGAAGAAACCATCCGCAAAGACCCCGACAATCACGAAATCACCCGCCACCGCCACGACAATCGCCTCGCCATGTCGATGCTCTCCCGGCTGGATCGCATGGCCGACAGCCCGCTCGAAGGCTCCGACGCCGCGCTCGCCCGCGTCGTGGCGCAGGATTTCGCCGCCTATCTCGACATGCTCTGCCCAGAAGACGTCACACAGGCGGAACTGGACGGCCTCGCCCTCCCCCGCACCGGCGCCGAACCCGGCGCCCGGACCATGGCCGATGCGCAACTGCTCGACGGATCGCGCCCCGACACGCCCGATCCGGTCGAGGAAGCCGCCGCCGCCGCCATCTCCCCCGGCGCCTCCGCCGCACTTTTCATCGCCGCGCGCCTGCCGCTTCAGGCCGGTCAAAAACCGCTATTTTCCGTCACCAATGAACGGTGTGAACTTCGCCCCGAACCCAAGCCCGACCGCTCCGATTTTCCGCCGGAAGAAGCGGCAAAACGGCTGCGCGGCCTCTGGTGGAACGACCGGCTGGGCCGCTGGCGCACGGATTTTCCCCCGCCGCTCGGTTTCAAGGGCGATGCAAGCGCCGAAATCTACGAAATCGACGATTATGAGCGCGACCTGACGCCGGACGAGGAAGAGGAAATGAATGCCCAGCATGAAGTCTGGCGTCGCCCCTATGAAATCGCCGCGGCGCAGGCCCGCGACGACTATTTCGGCTTCACGATGGTGGCGCTGGACCCCGCAACCATGGCAGCGGCGACGCAGACTGCCGGGGCGGCCGCCATGCCCGCGCCTGCCTGATCGGGATGGCCCCGCATGCCCCGCATCGGCCCGTCATTTGCTATTTCGCCTTCCGTCCCCTATATGGGTCTGGCTATAGTCGCAAATCGACGGTCATTCGGCGCTTTGCTGCTCCTTCTCTCCTTCTTTCCCTGCCCCTCTAGCGACCCGGTGCGTCCACACGGGACGCATCGCATTGAAAGAAGGAAATCTTCATGAGCATCGTAGGTACCGTCAAATTCTTCAACGCCGACAAGGGCTTCGGCTTCATCGCTCCCGATGATGGCAGCCCGGACGCGTTCGTCCACATCAGCGCCGTGGAGCGCGCCGGCCTCGCCACGCTGCGCGAAAAGGACCGTGTCTCCTATGATCTGGAGCAGGACCGTCGTGGCAAGATGGCGGCCGTGAACATCGCCCACGCCGAATAAGCGGCGTGCGGGGTGGCGGGCCTTCGGCTTTGCCACACCCCGCCGCTGGCCCCCGCCCCGTCCGCACATTGCGGGCGCGGCGGTGCGGGCCGGTCGGGCGCCGCTCCCATGGTGCCCGGCCTACCCCTTCCACGCAAGGAGCGCATGCCATGGCCAATCCCGACTATCGCGTCCTCGCCGCCAAGGCGCATGACGAAGCGGCGGCCGCCACGCTGGACAATGTCCGCAACCGCTGCCTCCGCTCCGAAGCCGCCTTCCTCGCCATGGCCCGCCGTCAGGACCAGATCGAAGTCAGCCGCGCCCTGCGCGAACGCGGCGGCAATCCGGCCTGACCGTTCAGATATAATCCTCCAATATGCTGGTGCTCAGCAGGATCAGGCTCAGCGCCGCCAGCATCGCCACGTTCCAGCGACGATTATGGACGAACAGCAGCGCGATCAGCAGCGCGAACACCGACACCGCCCCGCCGAGATAAAAGGCCAGGCCCACCGCGCCCGCCGGTCCGTCCGGCGCATCGGGCACCGGGCGCACCCCGTCCAATATCGCATGGGCGATCGTCACGATGATATTGAGCGCCAGCAGCCCGCCGATCACCAGCCGGTTCTGCTTGTCGTACCACTCGTCGAAATCGGGCCATTGCTCCGGCTCGTCGGGAAAGATCACCGACGCAATCAGATGATAGGCGCCAACGATGACCAGCACGACCACCAGCGTCAGGTAACTCGCATCCATCTGGTCCCGCATGCTGAACGCCGTGCCCCAGAAACTGGTGAGATCCAGCAGAACGAACAGGCCCAGCAGCGGCGTCAGCCAGCCGACCCGCACCGGCTTGGCGGCGCGCTTCATCTTCAGCACTCTGGCAAAGCCGCCCAGCACTTCGGCCACGGCCAGCCCCAGCAACAGTCCGAACACCGCGAACACCAGATCGAAAGCCGACATGCCGCAATTCCCCCACAGCCCGCCGCAAGACTAACGGAAAGCGCCGTACAGGCAATCGTCGTCGGAACCCCATCCGCACTGGCCGGTTATCTCCCCGAACCCATCATCAACGGAGACAATCATGATCCGCACCCTGATCTTCGGCGCCATCGCCGGCTATGTCGGCAAGAAGCTCTATGACGAAGGCAAGCTGACTGAATTCAAGGACGACATCGTCGCCCGCTATGGCGAAGCGAAGGCCAAGCTGGAGGAACAGCGTGCAGACACCGGCACGGCGACTGCATCCAACACCCCACTGGTCACGCCGTCCGTCACCAGCAGCCGCCCGCTGCCCAACTAATCACATTCCCATCCGGCGGTTCTAGTCCCCCGCTCGCCGCCGGTCGCCGCCCGCTCGCTGCCACACCCCCCTCTCATGGCAGCGACGGGCGGCTTCTTTTTGGGAAACATCGGCCTGCCAAAGGGTTGAACCGCCGACAGGGAGACAAGAGGAGAACCCCATGCGCAAACCGATCCTGGCCGCGGCCATCCTGGCGATGTTGCCACTCAGCGCTTGTATGTCGGATAATGGCGGACGCGGCGGCTACGGCTATGACCGCCCGAGCGACCGTCGCGGCCCACCCCGTGGCCATCGTCGCCCGATCCGCGACAATGACCAGATCTACCGCGACCGCGACGGCCGCTATTATTGCAAGCGGGATGACGGCACCACCGGCACCATCGTCGGCGCCATCGCCGGCGGCGTGCTCGGCAACATCATCGCTCCCGGCGGTTCCAAGACGCTCGGCACCATCCTCGGCGGTGCTGGCGGCGCCTTGGCCGGTCGGGCCATCGACAAGAACGACATCAACTGCGAATGACATAGAAAAAGGGCGCGGGGATCACCTCCCCGCGCCCTTTCCTACATCGTAACGTTGCTTTACAGCTTTTCAGTAAGCTCCGGCACGATCTTGAACAGATCGCCGACCAGGCCGATGTCGGCGACCTGGAAGATCGGCGCATCCTCATCCTTGTTGATGGCGATGATGGTCTTGCTGTCCTTCATGCCCGCCAGATGCTGGATCGCCCCGGAAATGCCGACCGCGACATAGACTTCGGGCGCCACGA
>NZ_JAVTIV010000041.1:0-14540 GCF_031843765.1 Sphingobium sp. WCS2017Hpa-17 | reverse complement strand
CGCCATCACCGCGACCGCTCATACGAGGCTCGTTTGACTGCTCGATGTCCATGCTCACGCCTCCTCAAAGGCCGCGAGCTTTCCTATTCCGGTGCCGGCAACAAGGCCGCCTTCCGTCGGCGCTTACGCTGATTCTGTCGGAGACCGATACTGCAGGGCCGGTCACCCATCCCGAATATGATCCGTTCCTAGTGCGCTTTTATGGCGCACTGCTCGTGACGATGATGGCGGGCCGCAGCCGCGGCGAATCCTCGATGATCGCGGCATGGCAGGAGGCGATCGCGGACGACCCCCTCCCCAACAGCCGCAGCGCCGAGGCGATCGCGATGAGGCTGCTGGCAATGCCTCTCGAGTCGAATGAAGATTTCTAGAGCGGCGTTGTCGCAGGCGACGGCATCGCGGCTGCCCTTGACGATTGCGATTCCTCATGCTCACCGGCCGTGGCCTAGAGCGGGCCGCCGGGCCGCTAAACCTTCACATCGCCGCCATCAGCGGCGGACTGTCGCGAATGAACCCGTTCACGGGCCCACTCCGCGTCGCTGTTCGCCTCCGTTTCCGCCGAGAACATCCGCCAGCTGCCCCGCTGCTTCGAGATGAAACGCTGGATGATCATGTGCTCGACGTCCACATGGTTATCGAGAGGCTGATGCCCGCCGCGCTCAGCCGCGTCGGTAAGGCGCCTGGACCTTTCGATGATTTTTGCCTCCTGCTCGGCAGTCATCTTCGGTGTTGGCGGTTTCGGGTCACGCCACGCCGGCATCCTCATGTCCCAGAGGTTTGCGACCGCACCTTGGTGATCAACCGGCGGACTGCTCGCCAGCGTGAAGAGGCCCTTCGCCTTCTCCTCTTCTGGCAAGGCGGCGAAGTGAGCATTCAACACCGAGAGGTCGGCCTTGAGATCAGGTCCCCAGACGAAGCGCTGGCGGTCGTCCATGAATAGCGGCGCAGATGCCCGGTGCAGCTTGTCGCCCGAAACGAATATGTCCGCGAATGGCAGATAGTAGAGGTAGCTGATGTCGACTCGGTTGCTCGGTCTCTGATCTGAGATCAGGCCGTTTGAGAGGCAAAGCTCGAAGAAGAGGTCCACTTCCAGGCAATGCGCGGCGAATGGCGCATATTGCCTCAGCGGCGGCGAGCCGGACGCCTTCCAGTTCCGCACCATCAACGGAAGTGCTCGCTTTGGCATGCCAAGCAGGCCGTGCGCCATCAGGAGCGACCGGTAGTTCTGACCTTCGGCATCGACCATCCTTCGGGCGAGGTCCCGAGCGGCGTGGTGGGATTTCGGCCGATCCTCCTTCCGCATCATGGATTGGTATGCCTTGGCTATCGCAGGCAGGTCGATCTCATCAAGGTGTGCGCGCCACTGTTGCGCGAACGCCCGCTCGACATCGAGGAACCGTCCAGCCTGCCACCGGTCGAACGCCTCGCGCTCGGGCGACTTGCGGTAGACGACGCCTGCTTTCCCTTCGACCCGAACGGGAATGCCTCCGGCAACCGCGGGTCGATGGTCAAACTCCTCGGCGCGCTGTCCGAGCAAGTCATCCAATATCACCTGCTGGTGGTAAGTGTTTACGTAACTATGGGCGACCGGGGTCCTCTCGGCGAGACCGCCAACGACCTGCTCCGCCGTCCGTCCCCGAGCCGTCTCCTTCGTGAGGTCCGCCATCGTCTCAACAAAGAACAGCGGCGTGATCACGCAGCTGAACATCTGGTCCAAGATCACGGATTCGTCCACCGACAGACTCTGAAGGAACGACTTGTCGAAGATCAGCATCGCTCCCACGTTTCAGCGCACCTTAGCCTCGGTTGATGGTCTTTGAATCATCCTGGGCACTCGCTCCATTGTCTCGTCGTCCGACTTGCGAACCGCAGCATTACACCCTCAAATAGCATTATAGCCAGCGCGTCATCTCAAGGCCCCCGTGCACGTTCTATAGTCGTCTTCGAACACCCATTGCGCCGCAAGCATGTCTCGCGCTTCGCCTCGATAGAAGCGCACAGCCGCAAGCATTTTGAATGGCAGCTTTCTAACGGCAGATGCTTCGAAGCGGACTGAGCACAATGTCCCACCTTGAGCCGGAAAGCAGTCCTCCTGCCGCCGCGCCAGAGGCGCTCAAGTCCGATGCGCGATGATAAGGAATTTGCCAATCGGCCCGCCGCGCCACATAGCCGCCCTCATGATAGAAGATATCTCTGCGCTGATCCTCAAAACGATCGAGCGCGCCCCACAATGGCTACGACACGATCTCCTCTCCAAGGATGCCGGCACACGAAGCCGGGCGGAGGAAACCCTTGCAGCCATGATCGTCGATACCCTGCCACACGGAACGGCCGGTGCCGCCGAAGGTTGAGACCAGAGGGCTTTTGAAAGATCAGGGCGATGCGCGTTTCCACATTGCCGGCATACTTAAGGCGAGCGGTTTTCATCCTGCTTTTTGTCATGACGCCGACGCTCGCCTACAGCCGCGACAGGGTCGAAGTGCAATGCGCCGAGGGTCGCAGTTTCGTTCTGGAGATCGAGGAGCGGGGTGCCATCGCCTCCTTCGAAGGCCACCAACTCATTCTCCCGCGCCGACCGCTTGACCTGGGCGCCTATTACAAGAGCGAGGAAGGGGCCCTGCTGATAGATGGCTCCTTCGCAGCCTTCGTGCCTGCCGGAGACCCGAACTGGCGTGACTGCCAGATCCAGGCGCCTGCTGACGCGGATATTCCCTCCTGATCGGACCGGCCTTCTATTGAAACAGGGGGAGCGATAGCTACATCGGGAGTGTCGTTTCTTCCCCCTTTTGGAACGACACTCCCTGAACCTTGGCCCCGCTGTGAGCATGCTCCAGCGGGGCGATTTTCAGAAGCAAACCTTTCCCCGATTTGGCCTGCAAGGGCACATCATGGCCGCCTGTTGCGGGCGATCAGCTGGCGCAAGCTCTCGACCGGAATGAGGGTGGAAGCGCCGATCTTCACCACCTCGATGTCCCCGGACTGGATCAGCTCATAGAGCTTGGATCGCCCTATTCCGGTCATCCTGACCGCCATGGATATGCGGACGGACAGAGGCTCGAAAGGCATCTGGTTCCGATCGGTCCCGGCTGCATCCGGGCCATTGAGGTCGATCAGCCGACAGGCGCGACCCCGATGCTCCTTGATGATGGCAGGCATATGCAAAGCTCCTTGTTGAGAGCCCTGCGGAGGTCGTGAAGCCGTCCAATAATATCAGTTTCCCTCATCAATTCAACAAGATGCTTGTGGTCCATGGACCACGGCACAAAATTTAGCGTTCTCAATGGACTAGCGCGCTCGGAGAATGGCCGGTGGTACATGGACCACAGATATCCTGTTCGCGCCATACATGTATCACAGCGATATATAGCTGATATTGCACAATATTCCGGCGCAGCACCCGTGCGTAAGGTGCATTACACTCGGCCTTGGCCGTGCGTCCGATACTTTGCAGCGCCGCGCCGCTGCGTCCGCATTGAATCCCCGATGGGCGAACCTGCCAGCCAATCGGTGACAGCGCCGCCCAACGGCGCTACCCGCCAACGATATTCGAATCAGAAAGGACCGGCGCCATGCTGCCCGCGCGCACCTACAGCATTTCCATCAACCGCGACTGGCAGGCGCTCTATGAAGCGATCTGGTGGCCGGAGGTCTTCCCCAAATGGGCATCGGGCCTCGCCGAATTCGACCTGCGGCAGGAGGGAGACAAATGGCTCGCCGATGGTCCGGAGGGGCCGATCACGATCCGGTTCACGCCCCATAACGATTATGGGGTGATGGATCATTTCGTCGATACGGGGGACGGCAAGGAAATCCATGTCCCCCTCCGCGTCATCCAGAATGGCAACGGGGCGGAGGTGATGCTGACGCTGTTCCGTCAGCCCGGCATGGATGATGAGATGTTCGCGCGGGATGCCAAGTGGATTACCCGCGATCTGCGGGCGCTCAAGACTTTCGCTACCGGCTAAAGGGCGGCCTCAAGGGCGGCGATCTTTTCGCTACAGACGATATGGACGACGCGGCCCAGCTCCTCGACCTGGGTGCCAAGCCAGGCCAGCTCTTCCTCGCTGATGGTGTAATGTTTGGAATAGCGCGCCTTCACATAGGCGTCCTTCAGCTTCTCGAACATCGCCCGCTCGGCCCGCGTGTCGCGCGGCCAGACGTTGAACAGACGGAAATCGAGACGCTCGGCTTGGGTGCGCAGAAAGTTCAGATTGTGGACATGCGGGGTGTAGAAGGTCGATACCAAGAGCACGCAATGATAGAGCCGCTCTGTGGTCTGATGCAGATCGAATGCGGCATCCTTTAGGAGCCTCTCGGCCAGCGCATATTTCGCGAGCTTGTGACGACCCATCGCGCTGGGCATCCATTCTTCAAAATATTCCTTCGCCATAGCCAGCGCTTGCGCCGGCGTTTTCGGCTTCGGTTTGTGCAGTTCGCTGGCGTCGGCCTGATAAAGCGCGATTCCCTCACCGGCGACGTCCATGAAGAAATAGCGCCCATGGGCGAGCCCATCGTTCACCTCTTGCAAGGTGTGAACGATGAAGTTTACCGGGGTCTTGAGCGTCTGGGTGATGGCCAGTTCGCGCATCAGCCGCTCGTCGGTCTTCTCCCAATATTGGACCCGGTCGGTGAGTTCCTTCTGGTTGACGATGATGAGCAGGTCATAATCGGACTTGTAGCCCTTGGCGGTATGCGGCTCGTCCACCCATCCGCCCCGCGCATAGCTGCCATAGAGGATGATCTTGTGGATGCGGCCCGCCTTGCGCTTGCCGGTGGCGAGATTGTTGGCGTCACCGAATTCCTCGAAGATAATCTGCACCACGCGCTCCAGTTCGCGCTGCTTGGCGGGCGGCAGATGGTCGAGGTCGGTGCGCATCGCACCTCTCCTAGCCAAACAGCGCCCGTCCACCAAATGAAGATGAACGGACGCGGCCCGGAGATTATCGCCAAAATGGTGATTCATTGCAGAGGCCCATTTATCTCCCGCACCAGATGCTTGAGCGCGGTAGCGAAATGCCGCTCCACCGCGCCCGCATCCTCCCCGATGCGAAGGGCGATCTGCTCATAGGTCAGGCAATCGAGGCTATGCAGAAGGAAGACGATGCGGGGGATGGCGGGAAGCCCTTCCAGAGCCGCGCGGTAGCGCTGGCGCTCGGCGGCATGGGGATCATGGGTCATGCCTCGATCTCCCAATGCCAGTTGATAGACAGGAGGTCGTAAAGATGGACCAGCTCCAAATAGATGTCGGCCAGCATGAAGCCCATTTCCTCGTCCGCCGTGTTCTTGTGCTGCACCTGATCGACGGTCATGGCGGACCAGTCGATGGTCGCCAGATGGTTTTCGCGGGTGTGGCAAAAGCGCTCCAGCCGTAGCGCCCTGCCATCAAGCCATGCGATCCGGGCGTGTATCTCGATCCCGTTCATAATCATTCCCCCTCGCCAACAGGATCGGCGTCGTGCGGCTCGTCATCGGAACCGGACGGGGGTAGGAAGGCGAGTAGATAGTCGGCGGCCTTGCTTGCCTGACTGGCGGCGCGAAAGATCGCCTTGCTGTCCTCGCGCAGGACGGAAAGCCATGCGCCCAGATAATCGGCATGGCGGACGGTCGGCACGATCCCCAATTCCGCACACAGGAAGGCGCTGGCCATTTCGGCAACCAGTTCTTCCCGCGCATAGGCGGGACTGCCAAAGCCGGTATCGGGTAGACGATCCAGCCGCGAGCGATGGCCGGTCCAGTGCCCCAGCTCATGGAGGGCGGTGCGATACCAGTTGATCGGCTCATGGAAATGTTCGGGCCGGGGCACACAGATATAGTCGTCCTGCGGGGCATAAAAGGCTTGCCCTCCACCAACGCGGATGTCCGCGCCGGTTGCTTCGATCAGCGTCTGCGCAGCGGGAAGGGTCAGCGCCTCGCCCCACGTCGTGATGGCGGCCATGGCCCGGTCGCCCAATCCATCGCACTGGTCGGTGTTGAAGACGGTGAAGCGCTTCAAGAAAGCAATCTGTCGCGGTTCGCCATCCGGTCCGGTCGGGACATTGTCGCCTTCCTTGGGCGTGAACCGATCCGCATAGCAGACGGTCGTGCCTCGCTCCCCCTTGCGGACATTGCCGCCCAACGCCTGCGCCTGAGCGTAGGTCAGCCAGCGCTGCGACCCGTAACCCTCCTCGAACAGACGGCTCCACAGGATCAGCACATTGATCCCCGAATAACGCCTGCCGGTCCCTGCGTTGCGGGGAAGCCCTAATGCCGCCCTGCCATCATCCCATGGTCGCACCCATGGCAAGGTGCCTTCCTCGATCTGGGCGATGATCCGATCCGTCACCTCACTGTAGAGGGTAGCGCCGGTCCGTCCCTTATCCTGATACCCCATTTCCTTTCCCCTTCCCGCATCGCACCGGCCGCCGGAGGGGCGGGGGTGGGCGGCAGGAGCGGACCGGCAGTCCCACCGATCAAGGCGGGCTGCACCCGAAGGGCCGCAACGCAGTGTAGGAGTTGGGGCGAAGCCCCGACTTGCGGCTCGCCGCGGTGGGACTAGAGGTCAGCGACGCCCACCCCCGCCGCGCCGTCGGCCGATAAGACATGAAAAAGACGCCATCGCGCCCCGCGCGATGACCGCAGCCAGAAACTTC
Organism: Sphingobium sp. WCS2017Hpa-17; assembly: GCF_031843765.1. Taxonomy (NCBI): domain Bacteria; kingdom Pseudomonadati; phylum Pseudomonadota; class Alphaproteobacteria; order Sphingomonadales; family Sphingobiaceae; genus Sphingobium; species Sphingobium sp. WCS2017Hpa-17. Next base: position 7,911 of record NZ_JAVTIV010000041.1, on the reverse strand, counting down.
GCGCTGCCTACCGCAGCGCTCCGCATCCACTCAGCCAGACATCGGGATCATGGGGGACGTCAGCCATCAGGCGCTGCCGCCTGCCCAGCCAACCTCGCACCCAACGATGATGCCAGATGTCAAAAACCACCCCCGAAAGGGGTATTGACCAGCACGTTCCGCAAAATGGCAGGCGACGGTTCTCCGCCGCCCGCCATCGACTCAATCATGCTGCCCGTTGAACGGGTTCGTCCTCGACCGGGCCTTCACGGTCTTCGCCGATCTCTGCGACTTCCGGTTCAACCTGTTCCGGCTCGCCCTCATCCTGCGCCTCCAGAAGTGGAGCCACCGTCCCCCACCGCTCGACGCTGCCAACGCCGCCCCGTTCGGTGTAGGTGGAGGGCGGAAAGGCCATCCAGCGCGGCACCCAGCCATCGCGCTTCTCCCGACCATTGGTCCCGGCCAGACAATCCCGCACGATCTGCCGCTGCACCTTCGCAGTCGCCCCGGCATTACCCGACGCGGGTTCCTCCCCCGCCACATCGCTGAGGACATGCCCCATCACCTCCCGGTCGCGGACAAGGTCGAGCAGCGCATCGTCCGCCTGCCAGCATGACGCCATGTCGACACCAAGCTGAACGCCCAGAAGTTCGATGAGCGCCGACCCGGCTTCCAGCGTCTCACCCATGACGATGGCGAGAACGCCCAGCACCATGGCGTCATCGAGATCGAGCAGCCGCAGATAAAGCGAGATCAGCTCTCGATCATAGCCATGGCCCGTGACGGTCGGCATATCGGGATCAAGGCCAAGCAGGTCGAGCGCAATCCGCCGCTCCTTGTCGAAACCGGCTTCCGATGCGCTATTCTCGACACTCTCGCTGATCGCATCCGTCGCGCCACGCTGCGAGGCAACATCCACCCGCCAGAGCGACGACCCGGCAATTGCATGGGCGACCATCAGCCGCAGGGCGATGGCGGGCGCAACCGCTACTTTGGCGCGAACTGCGGCATGACGATGCAGGTCGATATAGCTGGCCAGCGGTGCCGACAGTTCAGGCCGAACAACCTTCGCCACGCTGCCGCCCTGCTCCAGCCTGCGCGCTTCTTTGAGGGTCACATAGCCCTCATGGAAACTGACGTCGCCGCCATGGCCCATGGTCACATAGACGCGCCCGCCTTTGCCCTTGGCGCACCGCTCATGCTCCCATGAATAAAACGCCTCGCCCCGCGCCATGACGGCAATGTCCTGCCATCCAGCATCGCGCAAAGCTTCCACCCGTTCAGCAATCGCCGCCTCCTGCATCTGCCAGAAGAGGTCGGCATCGGCGAAATAGCTATGTTCGCCGAACAGATCGGCCACGATGCCGCCCTTATAGTCGGCCGGATCGAACAGAGCCTTGTCGGTCGCGATGGCGCTGCCACCCAGCAGCCAAGATTTGACATGATGCCCCATCGGTGGCCGGGCATCCTCATCGTCAAGCAGCGCCAGCCATTCGCGCTGTCGCGCCTTCGACGCCAAGGTAAGGTGCCGCACAGTCACGGCATCGATGCTGTCGCTGCGATAGAGATTGCGGATGCGGGGCAACAGATTGCCCAAAGCCAGCGTCCGTTTGACCTGCAAGGCTGTGAGGCCGAACGTTAGCGAAATATCCTCGGGCGACCGGCCTTCCTTCACCAGCCGGGTGAACGTCTCCCACCGCGTCACCTCGTCAGGATCGAGCCGCGCGATATTCTCGATCAGCGAGGCTTCCAGCGCCGCCGCATCGTCGCCCGCCTCCATGATCGCACAGGGCAGCGGCTCAACGCTTCCCTCCTCCTGCGCCACGATCATCGCGGCATGATAGCGCCGCTTGCCCGCGACAACCTCATAGGTAGTGGGGCTACCGTTCTGCCGCACGATCAGCGGCACCAGCACGCCTCGCGCCCGAACGGATGGCAGGATATTGGTCAGGTCCGGCGCTTTCTTCACGCCCCGCATGTTCGCAGGCGAGATCGAGAGGCAGGCAATGTCGATATGCTTGAGTTCCATCTTCCTTACTCCTCTTGCGCGCACCGGCCCCGGAAAGCGGAGTGGGCGGCAAGAGCGCACCGGCAGGCCCGGCAAAGCGACGGGCTGCATCCAAAGGACCGGAACGCCAGTGAAGGAGCCGCGCCACCGGCCGGCTTGCCGCCAGCCGCGACGGGCCTAGAGGGAAGCGACGCCCACACCGCTTGGCCGGGACCGGCCGACGCCATCGCGCCCAGCGATGTCCATTGGCGATCCTCCTGGATCGCGCGTCAGCGATCGTCGCCCGGCAGGGCCGAGACAAGCAAAGCGCAGGCTCGGTGAAGCGCAGCGGAATAGAGCGCAGCCCGAAGGGGACGCCTCTCTTTAGAAACTCGCCCGATACGCCGTAGGCAATAGGCCGACATGATCCGCCAACGGCGGCTCCAACTCGAACGCCTTGGCCGACCCCGCAAAATCATAGACGCGCAGAAGCCGGAAGGCATCCGGCCGCTCCTGCGAGAAGGCCAGCTCATTGCTCGAAAGGTAGAAAGGCGTCCGCGCATGTCCGAGCGTGGTCTTGACCTCCAGCAGCCGCTCGCCGCCATCCAGGCCATAGGAGCGGATATCATAACCCGCCCCATCACCATCCTCCTGCGCCACCCAGCGCACCTTGCGCGCCAGATCGTCTCGCCCCGCGTTGGAAAGCCGATGCCGCTCCGCATGAAAGGCCCGCTCCTCGCCCCGCAGCCCCAAGGACCGATTGCGGGCATCGCGCGCGGCCGGATCGAATTTGCGCACCAGCCACTCAAGAGGCTGCGTGCTGGTCTTCTCGCCGACGACAAGATTCGGCGGATCAACAATAGGCAGAGCCGCAATGTCGTCGACGACCACTTCATCGAACGTCACAAGAGAGGCTGGCCGATTCGGGGAGCCAAGGTAGCGCCCGACCCCGTCGATCAGCGCACCCTGAAAATTCTCGCGCGGCTTATAACCTTTTATGATGGGCAACCCCAGCCGCTCCAGCACCGCGCTGATATTGCCATGTTTGAACTCGATCGAGGCATGGGAGCGATGGATCAACTGCTGAAGCGCGATATTGCGGTGAGACTTCACACAGGGCTGCCCCGCCAGTTCCATCTGGAGCATCGCGAAATAATCCGCGACGATCAGATCAATTTCCCGATCCGTCCAGTCCGATCCTCTGCTGTCCATCCCCGCCATGGGTGATCGCTACCATGCAAGCCGGCATTGTCCAATGCCAAGCCCTCGCCTATCCAAGACAATGCGACCCCACTCAATCCACATTCGAGGTGAAGAAAGCTGATGGCCCGCTACCGCCCAATCACATTGGAGGGACTGCTGATGCAGGACAGACGCCAACTTGTCCTGCGCATGGCCGATGGCGGACAATGGCGTCTACTGGCGCTCGGCAGGCAGGACCATCTTCTCGGCCGTCATGTACGCGTCGAAGGTGCGCGTGAGAGCCATGACATTGTCGCGGCTGACAGGATCATAGCCAAATGACGCTGACCGATGAACAGGTGCCGTGGGGCGCGGCATCCATGTTCATCCGCACCCATGGCGACCACGCCAACGCCTATGCCGAGAAACGAATTTCTGCGCTGACCGCCATCGGCGACGCCGATGGCGTCACGATGTGGAAGAAAATCGCCAGTTCCCTCAATCAGCTGAGCGAGACGGGATCATCAAATTAGCTGGGTCATTTGATGTTACGCTTGGCAGGCTCTATCTCGCGCCTGTCTCCACCCGGTGAAATGGGTGGCGATCGTCGGCAACGGCATTAAAGGAATATCCCGATGGCCGGAGAAGCGGCGATACTATTGGGTCCGGACAATCCGGCGCCGTTCGCCATCGATAACGCGGAAGGCCGCTCGCCGTTCCTGTTGGTCGGGGATCATGCCGGAGCCGCCATTCCCGCGTCGCTGGGCGATCTGGGCCTGACTGCCGCAGACCGGGCGCGACATATCGCTATCGATATCGGCACGCGGGGGGTTGGCAGGGCATTGGCGCACCTGCTTGACGCGCCTTTCATCCATCAGACCTATTCGCGCCTCGTGATCGACTGCAATCGCGACCCCGGGCATGAAAACGCCATAGCCATCCAATCCGACGGCACATACATCACAGGCAATAGCGCATTGGATGACGCAGCCAGGCAAGCCAGGATAGCGGCGATCCACACGCCCTATCATGCGGCCATATCGGCCATGCTCGACGCCAGACAGACGGCGGGGACTGAGACTATCCTGCTTTCGCTGCACAGCTTCACCCCAAAGCTGAACGGAATTGTCCGGCCTTGGCAAATAGGCGTCCTTCATTGGCTTGGACGCACGGACTTCGCCACGGCCATGCTTGCGCAATTACAGGGCGACCAAGCCATATATGTCGGAGACAACGCGCCCTATCGCATGGACGCCACCGACTATACGATACCTCTCCACGCCTTTCCGCGCGATCTGCGCTATGCAGAAATCGAGATCCGACAGGATCTCGTCAGCGATCATAGCGGGCAGGCCCATTGGGCCGAGCAAATTCAGAAGGCGGCGACGTCGGCATGGCGATGATCGCCATTTCCGCGCGGCCGACCCTTGCATGCCGCGTTTTAGCCAATTGCTTTCTGTGCAGCGAACTGACGCTTTTGTATCAATTGTGATCGACTTCCAGCGACCGGGCCGGAGCCGATTCAGACCGCAATAAAGCACAGCTGCGGCACCGTCTGCCAAGATAGTGCGGTGCCGGACTGCGCAATCAACGCCGGCTGCGACAGGACTACTCCCGCAGGCTTTCGACCGGGATGAGGGTAGCTCAGTCGATATTCACGATCTTGATCCTGCCCGACTGGATCGGTTCACAGCTTCGATCACCCGATGCCGATCAGTCTGATCGCAGCGAGTCGGGAACAATCCACGCGCAGGTTGGTCTAAATATGGGGACAACAGGATGACAATGATGCTGAACGCACTTGCCCGCACCCCAGAGCGCCGCCACCAGCCACGCGAGTCCGCCAACGTGCCTTGCACGGTCAATTGGTCTGGCCTCTATGAATTTGCCACGATCAAGAACATGTCGATCTACGGCGCACAGCTGGAAGGTTTCGTGTTTCCGCCAGCTGGAACGCCCGTCACGATCGTCGTCAATCAGGTCGAACTCTGCGCGTCGATAATCTGGGCCGACGGCGAGAAGTGCGGCGTGCTGCTGGAACATGATGTCGATCCTGCCGCCTTTATCCGTGAGCATTCCATCCGGCCTTTGGGGCATGACCTGCCACCCACCGGCACGATCACGCAGCTTCTACCGCGTGGCGTTTGCTGAAGGGCCGGGCGAGCCTTTTCACCGTTCCTATCTGAAAAGATAATGCTGGCAATCGACTTGCCGGTTGGGCGAAGCGCATCGGGGTGCGAGCCTCTCGCAACGATGCTTCGTCCGCACCCTGCCTGCCGCGACAAGGTGAAATCCTTGCAGACCGCTGAGGCTTATAAAAAAGCCCGCCCCAGCAGGCCGGAGGCGGGAAGAGATGAAGACTGCAAGGGAGGGGAAGCCGCTTGCTGCCACAATACAAAGGTCTAAGCCCCCAGTACCCGCCCCGGAGTGCCGTTGCGTAAATGCAACACTTTAAGATTGTTGGCATTTCTCCGAAACTTGTTGCGATGCGACATGTTCTGCCGTCGACCTAATCGACACTAATAGGGGTTTGTATGAAAAAGTTTCTCGCCGCCGCAGCCATCCTGGCTGCTTTGCCTGCTATCGCTTCTGCGCAGGAAACCGCGCCTGACGGCACCGACGCTTTCGGCGTCGAGCCCTATGTCGGCGTGCTTGGCGGCTATCACACCTTTGACCGTGGCTCCGAATTCGGCGCCATCCCTGGCGAAACCATCATGAATGGTGCTCTGATCAGCGGCATCGCCGGTGTCAACGTTCCGCTCGGTCCGGTCTTCGTCGGTGTGGAAGGCAACGCCACGAAGGGCTTTAGCGACATTGACTGGGAATATGGCGTCAAGGGCCGCTTCGGTGCGCGTGCTGGTGAAAGCGGCCTGATCTATGCGTCGGCTGGCTATCAGTGGGTGAACGGCAAGGGCGGCTGGCCTGATCGCAAGGACTGGATGTACGGCGCCGGCGTTGAAGTCGGGCCTAAGGAAATTGGTCTTGGCGGCATCACTGGTAACAGCGGCGTGCGCCTGCGCGTGCAGGTCGACACCTATGACTGGGACAGCTTCCGTCCCATGGCTGGCGTCATCTTCCACTTCTAAAAATGTGATCTGACCAAAATCAACCCCGTCAGCGCCCATCGCTGACGGGGTTCATTATGACTATTGATAGCCGCCTTCCTTTTCGCGCTGCTCTGCGGCATCCTTTTGCGCATCTTCCAGCGCATCGGCGTCCTGGTCTTCCTCCTCGGCATCGACGTCGACATCAACGTCCTCGTCCGTGCCATCATCGGTGCCGGGCAGATCTTCCATCGATGTGCCCTGCATGTAGGTCTGATCATTCTCGCCTGGAATTTGTTCGGGGAACATGGCTCTCTCCTATCAGCTATGAACTGAGCCAACCGGTGAGGGGAGAGCATGTTCCGTCCGCATGGGATCTGCGTCTATGCAGCGACGCGATCGCGATCCTGATGCTTTGCCTGATAAAGCGAGGCGTCCGTTCTGCGCGCTGCCATTGCGGTCATCGACCTGAGATGATGCGTGGCGGTTATGAGAGCAGCTCGCCACATTGGCAGTGGATCATGCGTCAGTTTGCCGAAGTGACGATGCGGGCTACTACAGCGCAACCATAGGAGATTTTAGTGGAACCGAACGAACAGGGCGAAACCTTTGGCGCATGGTTGCTGAAGCAAATAGGCCGCGATGACTGGATCGGCACACTCGCCAAGCAGGCCAAGGCGGACCCCCGTTTTCGCGCCGCAATGACTCCCGATGATCTTCGGAAGAAACTCCAGCAAGCGGGCGCAGAAGGCGATAGTTTTGAAGCATTAGATGATGCGGAGGCGGAGTGGACATCCTAAACCGTACACGGTCGGAACCATCACCCAAAAAATATCGTTTTAGGGCTGCGTTCCCAACGCATATAGTCCCCGCATATTGCCCCGCCTTGTGACCCCGAGGCGGGGTCTTTTTATCGATAAGGGCGACCCGATGCCGTCGCACCAAGTCGCCCGCCAAGCAGTCTATTGGCGCTCTACTGATCGCATCTATCATCCCAGGGTCAAGCGCCGATGCTGCCGTATCCTGATCGGCACCTGGCGACCTTTCATTTAGCGCTTCGCGAAAGCCCCGATTTTTCTCCAGAAATCATTCTAGTCGACCAACGCCAGACTTCAGCTATGTTCCGGCGTGGGTTTCGGCAAAGCCGGTAAAGTAGGCGCGCAGCGTGGGGTCGGCGATTGACGCAACTATAGCGTTCACTTGATCTGCGAGCGAAGCTGAAGCTGCGGCTTCGCCGCCTTGTTCATATCCCATTGACCATGAACCAAATGCCCTTTCTTCGACCGCCTTGTCGTGAAGTTTCACCAGAGCAAAATGACGAGGATCATGCTTGATCCGTTCATATGTCTGGATCACTGCTTGGTCGGGGCCTTCAAGCACTTGCAAGAAGCGTCGCCCGCCCACGACAAGCAACCCCGTAAGGTCTGCCTTGGCGTTTGCCGCACGCGACTTGGAGAGCAGCTCTTCAAGTTCCGATGCGTCCAGAATGGACCGAGCTGTGCTGATATAGAGCAAGCGTTTCATTTCGATCTCCGCGTAATGGAGACAAATCTATGAAAGAACATAGAAAAAAAGATTAACAGCCTGTTTAACTTAGAGCGTTTTTCGATCATTCCAGATCATACCCGCACGAACTGAAGTAGTTGGCACATTCCATTGGCTGGAAGATATCGACGAGTTTGCCGATCAGGCCCCACAGTCCGCTGACGGTTCTTTCTT
>NZ_JAVTIV010000040.1:0-15444 GCF_031843765.1 Sphingobium sp. WCS2017Hpa-17 | reverse complement strand
CCAACGCCCAGCCCGATATCCCCTTGATCGAGGCAAGGCTGGAAGCGCTCGCGAAAAAATGGGCGCCGCGGACACGCCGGAAAGCCTGACAGGCCGCGTCAACGCCACCTTCCGTCGGCGCTTACGAATCAGCATGAGCCCCATGCTCAGCATGCCATCGAGGTTTGCCGGCACCCGATCTGGCGCGACCCGCAGAACATGCGTCAGGAGACGCAGTATCCGCGCGAGCGGTCCGCGCCTGCGCACCGCCACCGCCTGAACGAGCTCGGCCCAGAGCGGAGCCTCGAGTTCCTTGCAAACGGCCCCCTGCGCGATCTGATCGGCGAGAACCCCGACGACCGCACTATCGTCGCTGCCGGTCTCCGCCAGAAGCCACCTGATCTCGGCTACCGCTGCCTCGACGCTCATCAGGCCCAACGCTACCAGCGCGGGGATCATCGGTTCCTTGCGAAGCGGATAGCGATCGAGCGCAGCAAGGGCGGCAACCGCAGGCTTCAGCGCGTTATTTCCGATGCTCCGTCGTGCGAGCGCCGCGGCCGCTCGCGACGTACCGCCAACGAGGTCGGACCGCTGGTCACGGAAAAATTCGGGATGCTTGGGAGCTGGGGCATGATCGGCGAGAAAGGCGCGAAGTTTTTCGATCTGCTCGCCGACCTGGTCGGCGGTCAGCGCAACGGTTCTCCGGTCGAGCGCGAAGGCAAGCGACCCGTTCGCCATGATATCGTCGGTGATCGGCTCGTTCGTGAAGATATTTTTCGATACGAGGCCTGCCACATCGACGCCCTTGGGCTTCGGGAGGTCCAGAAAGGCCTGCGGGTAAAATATGGTTTGCCCAGGCAAGTCATTGATGAGGAACTTCGGGGCCCAGAGTGCCTCCGCGCATTTCTCCTCCTGCTCGGGCGACAGTAGGTCGGCATTGTGAAGCCAATGCAGACGATGGGTCGCGATTTCCCGGCGGACCGGATCGACGAGCCGCTCGGCGAGCAAGGATATGGCCCCATCCCACGCCCCCGCTGGAAGGTCGGCGCGCAGATCAAGCGGCAGATCACTCGCAAAATCTGGCAGCTGATTAATAAGCTTTGGATCGTGCTGTGGAATATCACTCTCGAACAGCGACAGGATGATCGCACCCTGATCGCCGGGTGAGGCGGCCTCGATCGAACGCCGGACGAGCCGGCTCAGCTCTTTTCCGATCCCGACCTTTCCGGTCGGGAGTTGGGAGAGGTTGAGGTCCAGCGCAATCCGCACGAGTTCGGGCGCGCGCGCCGGCGCGCGCAGGACGAGACGCGAAGCGACCTCGGTCACCGATCTCAGGCGGTCGCCCCAATGTTGCGCCTCGTCCGCGCCCTGCTCGATCCGGCTCCTCGCCGCCGCGATCAAGCCAATCGCTCTCCCGATCTGCCGGTCGGCCTCGGCTGCGTCGATCCGCGATACCGCATTGCGGGTGAGGAAGGCGTCGAACTCCTTGTTCGACGTGGACGGCGCCGCAATGATAAACGCATCGAGAGCGCGGCCCGGCATAACATCGATGAGCCATTTCGCGGCCTCGATGAAGATCTGAGCAGCAAGCCCGCTCGAGGCAATCCGCACCGGGAGGCCCGCTTCTTCGACAAAGCGAAGCGCCTGCAGGGCGAGCAGTCGCCGGTAGCGCGGATCGATCCCGCTCAGGTGGTGCGTCTTGTAAATCGATCCCATGTCGAACCGGGCGCTGATTTCGAGAGGACTCTTGAACGGCGGCGGATCTTGCACAAGCCGCCCCATGAGCTCGAAAAAGTCGTCCTTGCCCGGGCATCCCCATGCATGAAGCTGCTCCTGCCGCAAGTCGAAGCGCTCGCGAACGGGCTGGGTTTCGGTCCATGTCCGATAGTTCCCGACTAGGTCGGACCCGCGAAGCAGGAGCGCGAAGCTTTCGCGCGACCAGGATGCGATATCCTTCGTGCCCCGCGACGTCTGTTCGCGGATGAGGTTCAGCGCACGGGCGGAGAGTGCGGACGCCTCGCCGTCGAGGCCGAGGTCCGCCAAGAGCCCTGCCTTTCGGACATTCCAGAAACTGTCGCTCGCGACGGTCCACGAGCGAACCAGCGCATCGAGCTGGTCGATGTCGGACTCGGAACGAAGCTTGAGGCAACGTTCGTAGATCAGCCGATCGCACGCTTCGGGGTCGTCGGCGATCCGCGCATCGAGCCAATTCGCCCAGCGCGCAAAGAGTGCGTCATCCTGCATTTCACGCGCGTGACGCACCAGCGCCAGCGCAATGGCGCGGAAGCGGAAAGCGAGGTCGGTGGAAAGGTCCGCGTAGCGGTCGGCCAACGCCTCGAGAAGCTCGCTGGCAATATCGTCCACCGTGAGGTCGAGCGGGATCAGCGCCCGCTCCTGTTGCCAGTTCAACTCGAAGAGCGCGTTCAGGCGCTCCTCCTCCTCCATTTCGCGAAGGCCGAGAATGATTTCGCGAAGATGGCGTTCGATCCCGCTCCAGATGGCTTCCGACGTTCTTAAAGGGGGGATGAGCCAGCCCGGGTACACTGAGCGATGCTGCGCCCAGTGCGGAACAAGCTTGCGCAGCGTGATCAGCGAGCCGCTGTCATTCCCGAAAACCGGATCGGGCTCGGGCGCACGAGGGTCGGCTTGGGGTGTCACGAGTTCAAGCGGCGGCACGAACCCCGTAGCGACCTGAGGCCAGCGGCGCGCCGAATAGGGCTCGGCCGCGCGCAGGCGTTCGAGAAACCACTGGTTCGCCCGCGCAATCCGCTGCGATTGGGGCCAGTCCTCCAGCATCGGAAGCGCGGCGAGGTCGATAGGCTGGATCTTGCGCCCTTCGAGCATCTTGCGCTTCGCAGGCGTCAAATCGAGAACGCCGACGAGGTAGATCAGCGGCGCCTTCGGACCCAGCCGATCGCGCACCCAGCCGGACCAGAAGAGAAAATTGGGATCGTCACCCGAGAAGCCCAGCAGGACGAGCGTATTCTCCATCGCGAGCTGCTGCGCGAGATTGACGAAGGCACTGGCCCGGGCCGGATAGGTGCGGAAATCCTCCTCGGTGAAGACGAACGGGCGGTGCGCTGGAAAGCTGCCGTGAAGCTTGACGATGCGCGGCGCACGCGCCTCGGGAATTTCCTCGACCGTACGAAGCACGTCATAGACGCGCTCCTCGGCCTTTTCAGCGGCGCGCTCGAGCAGCGTGTCCCAATTTGTCGTCAATATATCCGCCCAAGGCAGTTCGACGAGCATCCGGTGGAGCTTGCCGGGCGCGAACTGGTTGTCGGGGACATTGCGAAGGATGAGCTTGTCGAGCGCGTCGCGCCCGAACTGTGCCTCATATTCCTCGGCAACGCGAAGATAGGCGCTGGTGGCCCCGGTCTGCCTGAGCATCCACTCCCGCTGTCCTACAGACCTATTTTTCCCGGCACCCGCTATTGGGGCCACCGGATAGAGCTGCTCGACCATCGTCTTGTATATATCGTTCCATCCCGGCATCTCCCCCGCACACGGCCCCTTCGGGTCGGCATTGCGGCTGAACCCGGCCCCGACGAGGAGAGCCGCCGTGCCGGCGGGCTCGCGCGACCAGAGTGCATCGGCAATCCGGGCGATGTGCGGATCATCGTTGAACATGCCTATATCCGTCATCAAGCGCTTTCCATTATCCCTAAAGGTCAAGCCCCGCATAGCGCGGCAACCGGTCACCGCTTCGCGTCCACCGCTTTAGGTGGAACTCGTCGACCAGAGCCGCGACATTTGCCACGGTGCGCGCGCTCTGACGAGCTAATCGTATGAGGTCTCGGTGATCGCCCAGTCTCTTAGAATGGCACGTCGTCATCAAGGTCATCGTCAAAGGGCGGCTGTGGCGTCGGAGATTCGCGGGGAGCGCTTAGGGCTTTCGGTGCAGAGGCGGCGGGAAGCTGCTTCGTTTCATCTTCCGCCGCCTTGCCGATGGTCTGCTTCACGCTCCGCGACCGGCAGCTTTTTGACAGAAACTGCTGTTCGCACGCCAGCGGGGAGTGACTTGGGTTGGTCGCGACCTGCGGGTTAGCGGACAGACCGCAGTTGGGGACGCGAAATTGGCGCCTCAGCGTCTCATAAGGGTCGGCTTTGCCACGTAGCGCTGCGTAATGGACAAATTAGTCGGTACCACCCACCGCCCGAAAGTCGTATTTCATCGAACAATCTGGATCAGGCCACTGCGTCTTGTCCCGGCAAGGCTCAGCCGGTAGGGCGGGTAACCGAGCCTAGAGCATGCTGGAACGTTCCCGGCAATCTGACGCAATCGGAGAGTCCATGTGCCGTGACGACCTTCCCGTAGAGCTGCGGGACTATTTCGACAGCTCGCCGGTCGCCCTGTCCCTTGGAGAGGCATCGAGCGATCATGCTCTGCTGCTGACCAACAGGCGTTTTCGCGACCTGACCGGTTACACAACGAGCGAGATCGTCGGCCGCAACTGCCGCTTCCTCCAGGGCGAGAGCCGCAATGACGAGGCGCGCGAGAAGATCCATGCGTTTCTAGCGGAGGATCGCATTGCCAACGTCCGCACGCCCATCGTCAACTTCCGCAAGGATGGCCGTCCGTTCGTCAACCTCCTCTACATGTCGAAACTGCGGGCTCAATCCGGCGACGTGCGCTACATCTTCGCATCGCAGTTCGACGTCAGCCGTACGCAGGCGGACCTCTTGCAGAACTACGACGCCGACCTTGGTCAGACGCTGGACCGGATAAGCCCGGTGCTGGCGGAAAGCGGCATTGTGGTGGAGGGATCGCTGATGACCATCGCGAACTCAGCCGCCACCATCGCCCAGGCCAAGCTGACCCTGACCGAGCTAGACCGAGGTTCCTTCCTTTGAGCGGCGGGGACGTTCCGTCACCACGCCTGCCAGTCGTCGGCATCGGCGCCTCGGCCGGTGGGCTGGAGGCGCTGCGCGAGATGCTATCTTCAGCGCAAGGCCCGACTGGCATGGCCTTCGTTATAGTGCAGCATCTCGACCCCACTCATGAGAGCATGATGGCGCAGCTGCTCGATCGCCACACGACCCTGGAAGTGCTGCAGTCCGAAGGAGGCGAGCGGATCGCGGCGGATAAGGTTTACATCATCCCGCCGGGACACGGCCTCGCGATCCGCGACGGTGTGCTGGAGCTGACCGAGTTCGCACAGCCACGGGGCCTGCGCCGTCCCATCGACGATTTCTTTATCTCGCTGGCCACCGACCAACAGGGGGATGCGGCGTGCGTCATCCTATCAGGGACCGGCGCGGATGGGACCACGGGACTACGCGCAATCAAGGAGAATGGCGGCGTCTGCCTGGTCCAGCAGCCCGAAAGCGCGCGCTACGACGGCATGCCGCTGTCGGCCGTCGGCACCGGGCTCGTTGACTATGTGAAACCGCCGGGCGAGATGCTCGACTGCCTGATCGCCTTCTTCAACCACCGCGCCGTCGATGCGACGGAACGGGAGACAGCGCTGGTTGCCGACCATGTCGATGAAATTTGCAAGACCTTGCGCGCCGCCGTTGGGCACGACTTCTCCGGTTACAAGCGCACGACCCTGATCCGCAGGGTCGAACGGCGCATGCATGTGCTGGGCATTGGGTCGGGCAGCACCTATCTCGCACGCATCAAGTCCGACGCGGAGGAGTGCGAGGCGCTGTTCCGTGATCTCCTCATCAATGTCACCCGGTTCTTCCGCGATGCCGAGTTGTTCGAGCGGCTGCGCACGCAGGTCGTGGAGCCGCTGATGCAGGAGAACGATGGCGAGGAGATACGCATCTGGGTGCCCGGTTGCTCGTCCGGCGAAGAAGCATACAGCATCGCCATCCTGTTTGCCGAGGCGGCGCGCAAGCTGGGCGTGACCCCGGCCACGGTACAGATCTTCGCGACGGATATCGATGAGAGCATGCTACAGATCGCGCGGGAGGGCGTTTATCCTGCCTCGGCTCTCGCCGACATGCCGATCGCGCTGCGAGAACGCTATGCAATCCCGCATGCGGAGCGCTTCACCATCGCGTCGCAGATCCGGGACATGATCCGCTTTTCCAGCCACAGCATCGTCAAGGATCCGCCCTTTTCGCGCATCGACCTGGTGTCTTGCCGTAACCTCTTGATCTATTTCGACGATCGCTTGCAGCAGTCGGTCATGCCCCTCCTGCATTATGCGATCCGGCCGGGTGGCTATCTTTTCCTCGGTCCGTCGGAGAGCGTCGGTCGTTTCGAGCATCTTTTCCCGACACTCGATCAGCAGGGGCGTCTATTCAAGCGCGCGCCCGGTCCGCCCAGTTATCCCATAGACCTGCCCGGCAGCGCCTATCCGCGCGGCACCCGCGCGGACGGCCGAACGGAGAGGGGTAGCGGGCGTACCTTATCGGACGAGGGCTCAGCGGTACGCCGGATCGTTGACCGCTATGCACCCGCCAGTTTGGTCCTGGACCAGGATGGTGGTATCATCGCCGCCTATGGTCGATTGGGACGATATTTCGACTTCCCAGTCACCCGCACCGGCGGATCGAGCGCGATCAGCCTAGCCCGGGCGGGTCTGCGTACCGTGCTCGGCCCGCTGCTGCGAGAGGGACGCGACACCCGAAAACGCGTCGTCGTGCGCGACGTCCAGGTCGAGACGGAATATGGCAACCAGCAGATCGACGTCGTGTGCGATCCGTTGCCCGACGGTATGCTGCTCTTCGTCTTTCGCGATACTGCTCCCTTCCGGCCTGTGCTGGAAGATGATCTGGCGGAGATGGATGCAGGCGACGACCATCTCGACGCGCTGGAGGACGAGCTGCGCGTCACACGGCACCGGCTGCGCTCCACCGTGGAGGAACTAGAGACGGCAAACGAGGAGCTGAAAAGCTCCAACGAAGAAATGATGTCGATGAACGAGGAGCTCCAGTCTACGAACGAGGAATTGTCCACCGTCAACGACGAGCTCAAGTCCAAGGTTGATCAGCTTACTGTCGCCAATTCCGACCTGCGCAATTTCTTCGAGTCCACCGAATTGGCGGTGATCGTGTTGGATTCGGACTTGCGCATCCGCAGCTTCACGGAAGCCGCGACTTCTCTCTTTCCCTTGCAACCCGGCGACCGGGGGCGGCCGCTGGAGGACGTATCGACGCGCCTTGTGGAGGCGGACTACATGGATGATGCCCGCGCCGTCGCGGCAGGACATGCCGCTATCCAGCGCCGAGTGACGACACGGGATGGAGAGCGCGCTCTGTCATTGAGGACACTCCCCTATCGCATGCAGAATGGCAGCACGGACGGCGCAACCCTGGTGCTGACGGACATCACGGATGCCCTTACGATGGAACGGGATTTGGCTGCACAGCGGGAGCGGCTGGATATGGCGATCCGGGCAGGCGGCATCGCCGTATGGGAATATAACGTCGACACCCGCGAAGCGGTCGTGGACGCGTATGGTCGAGAAATCCTTGGTATTTCGGCCGATACGGCGTCCAATGATGCTGAAGCGCGGCTCAGCCGCCTGCATCCCGATGATCGACCCGAATTCGACGCCGCGCTCGCGAAGGTTGTAGCGGATGGCGGCGATTTTGAAGCGAGCTACCGGGTTGTCGATGGCGACCAGATGCGACGGATAAAAAGCTTCGGCCGGCTGGTTACCAGCGAGGGATCGCCGCGGCTCGTCGGGGTATCCATCGACGTGACGCCGGAATATGCGCTTGCCGAAACGCGCGAGCTGATGCTGCGCGAAATGAACCACCGAGTGAAGAATTTGTTCGCCATCGTCGCTGGCATGGTCTCGGCAGGTTCGCGCACCCATCAGGACGTTCGCGCGTTCGCAGGGGATATGCGAGAACGGATAGCGGCCTTGGGCAACGCTCATTCTCTCGCCTCGCCAACAGGTGAGGTGCAGGCTATCGATCTGGCGGATCTTTTGAATGCGACCCTGGCGCCCTACCGCGATCAAGCTGATATAGCTATTGATGGACCAAATGTTCGGATCGCTCGCTCCTCACTTTCGCCTCTTGCACTCATACTGCACGAATGGGCTACGAATGCAGCGAAATATGGAGCTTTGGGGCCGGATGGCGGCGTTCTGCGAATCGGTTGGGCGCGTGAGAACGACATCTTGCGACTGCGGTGGGTTGAGGAATGCGCTCATGCGACCGTTCTTTCAGAGGGGACCGGTTTCGGGACAGTGCTGGTGAAGACTTCTGCGAAGCAACTTGGCGCCGAGGTTACACGAAAGATGAAAGACGGAACTTTTGCGATCGAGCTCTGTTTGCCTGCGCAAGCGCTTACGGATGGATGATGTGAATGGCCGGAACGGTATTGCTGGTTGAAGACGAACTGTTCGTTGCGCTCGACCTTCAGGATACCATCGAGGGGGCAGGTTTCTCCGTCGATGGACCTTACATCTCCGTTTCGTCCGCATTGACCGCAGTCGGTAGCGCTTTGCCGGATTGCGCCATTTTGGATGTTCAGCTCGCCGATGGCGAGGTCTATCCGGTGGCAGAGGCGCTAGTCGCAGCGGGCGTCCCTGTCATTTTCCATTCTGGACATGCGGACCCGTCGTTGCTCGTTGAGCGATTCCCTGAGGCAGTTGTCTGCGGCAAGCCATGTTCGCCTTCCCGCCTCCGAGACACCCTGAGGAAGGTTACCGGCGGCAGTGAAGATATGGCGTACACTGCTGCATAACATCGGTCAGCAAGCGGTATGGGCCGAACCTTCCGTTTTTCCACCACTGTGCCTTTGCACCCTCACGCGATAGATAATATCTTCCTGAGGGCCAAGCTGAGCGCCTCTGCGCCATAGGGTTTGGCAAGGACGTCGAATTCATCGATACCTTCCCCGATCATCTGCTCGCTATACCCTGTGGCCAGCAGCACTGGCAGCCCCGGGGCTCGAACGCGCAATTGCCGTGCCAGATCGATACCGCTCATGCCTGGCATGACCACGTCGGTAAATATGAGGTCGAACGGATCTTCCTGCAGTGCTCCGAGAGCTTCGGCGCCATTTGCAACGGCGGTCACCTTAGCCCCAAGGTCGTGCAACAAATGCTCCGCAAAGTGGCGCACCTGGTCGTTATCCTCCACAAGCAGAACCTTAAGCCCCTGTGGGATGGGTTCCAACGTTCCCTTTTCCTCGATGGTTCGTAGCGCCTTGTCAACGCGAGGGAGAATGATGCGGATCGTCGTCCCGACGCCTTCGCGGGAAAAAATCTCTACCGAGCCTCCGGCCTGAGCCGCAAACCCATGAATCTGGGAAAGCCCCAATCCTGTCCCCTCGCCAACCGGCTTGGTGGTGAAGAAAGGTTCGAATACCCGCTTTACCGTGTCGGGCGACATGCCCATCCCCGTATCGGTGATATCGATTGCGACCCCAGGTTCGTTAGCCAGAGGATGATCTCGGATTGCAATCGACAATGTGCCCCCATCGGGCATCGCATCCCGCGCGTTGACCGCTGCATTCAGGATGGCAGTTTCAAATTCGGTGGGATCGACTTCTACCCGCGCTTCCCGCCCGGAGGGCCTGACCTCAATTTGAATATGGCCACCGAGAGAGCGAGCCAGGACCTCTTCCAGTGCGTCGATCTGGATGTTGAGATCGACGACCTCCGGCCGAATGACACGCCTCCTGCTGAAGGCCAGAAGGTGACTGGTAAGGGTCGACGCGCGCTTTGCGGTCGCTGCTATGCTTTCAATATATCTGGCTCGCTTCTGTTCCGGGAGATCGGGTCTTGCCAGCATCTCCGCAGCACCTGCAATCACTGTCAGCAGGTTATTGAAATCATGCGCGACCCCCCCGGTCAGCTGACCGATCGCTTCCAACTTTTGGGCGTGCCGCAAGGCTTCATGCGCCTGGGTCAGTTCGGCCGTTCGCTCGAACACCCGCCTTTCCAGCAAGTCATTTGCTTCACGGACCCGCTGGATAAGGCGGGCATTTTCTATCGCAACCGCCGCTTGGCCTGCCAGCCCGGCGACGAGCCCTTCATCAGCCTCTTGGAACCTGCCGGGTTCAGGATGCCCGAAAAACAGTCCGCCCAAGACCTCGCCCTCGCGGGACATAACTGGGACGGCCAGATAGCTCCGGACCGGAAGGTGCCCGGCAGGCATGCCAGACCCTGGTTTATTATGCCCGTATCGGGGGTCCAGCGTGATGTCATCAGATCGAACGATCCCATCACCTTGGAAGGTCGGCGCAAACACCTGTGTGTTTCGAGGCATCGGAAAATCGGCAAAGGCTTCGCGTTCGATCCCAGAGAGCGAGTAAAGCATATAGCTTTCACCCGCCGTGTTGACGACATTGTAGAAAAAGGCGCCGAAAGCTGCGCGTGAAAGTTCGAGGCCTGCATCGGTGACAAGTTGCACAAGCCGCTCGAGGTCATGCTCGGCCGCCAGAGCCGCACCGACCCGATTCATCAGTTCGAGTGCCCGCCGAGCGTTGCGTTCTTCCGTTATATCTTCGCACGAGATCGCGATGCCAATAACATCACCTGTAGCGGCTCGTACGGGCACCCAATTTTCTCGCCAGCAGCTGGGCTCTCCAGGCTTTCCCAAAGTGGAGGTGATGACTTCATGTCCACATATCGCCTCCCCAGACAACACCTTGCGGAGTCCTGCCAGTGTGTCTTCGGGCAGATCGGGCAATATATCAGTGACCGATTTGCCGATGTGCTCGGCCGCCGCCACACCATTCCATTGGGCGAGCCGGTCGTTGATGCTTACAAAGCGGAGATCCCGATCAAGCATGGCAAGGCCGACAGGAGCGGCTTCATAGATGGCTTTGAGCGGGTCGCTATCCGTGTAGAGTTGGACGGCATCCGCGGAAATCCCAGCTTTTTCCTCTTTGGCGTTGAAGGAATGCATCGCACTCGTCCCTGAACGAACTGCTTCACATCTGGAGCAAGGGAGACGGTTTCGTCAAGATTTTCGCCGGAATCGCAGGGCGGATTCATATAGATCTATATCAAACACCGATATCGTAAGCGGAGCGGCAGGATCGAAATCCTGCTTATAACTTCACGCAAAAAGAAACATTGGATACTGCCCAAGGGGGGCATCCCTCGTGGGATGTTGCCCCAAAATGCTGCAGCCCGCGAGGCAATGCAGGAAGGTGGCGTCATCGGGGAAGTCCACCGGGACGCAATAGCCGATATGATCGTGCGCAAGCGGAACGGGTCGGGACTGTCTACGTCATTCAGACTGCTGATCTTCCCGCTTATGGTTACCACCGAGCTTGCTTACTGGCCGGAGGGCCATTTTCGTGAACGTACGTGGGTATCGGCGGAGAAGGCCGGATCGACAATCACCGATAGAGAAATTGGTGCAGTGGTAGTCCGGTTCGCTAAGGCCGCAATGGAAGATGATGTGGGTGCCGGCCAAGGTCGATACCCGCTGGGGATATGAGGTTTCTCATTATTTGGTATAGGTGGCAGGTGCTCAGGGAGGGCAAATTGATTGCCCTTAGAGAATAGCTGACAGTCCGGACCTGGGCGCCGAAAATTCGGCTCTGAATCTCTCACAAGGGTCGATCTTGCGCGCTTGCGATATCTTCTGCGGGACGGAAATTGTCTCCGATCAATCATTCCTATCTCGTAATGAAATCTGGCTCTTGGCCTCGACTGCTGCCCGGAGAAGTTCTCTGGCGGTATCCTCGGCAGCTTGTGGCGTCATGCTGACTGCAACCCCATCAGGTCCATCCAGCATGACCTGGCCCTCTTCTGCGAACGCCTTTCCGCCTTCCTCATACACGCCTGGCTGCCGCATATCGTCTCCATCGCTTTATCGGCAATGGACGCTTTCCAGGCCCGGCGGTTCCTTTATTCATTTACAAACAGATAGGAAGGGTCAAACTCACTGAGCAGCCGAAGCCCTGCCAGATCGCTTATCGTTACGTGGCCGCGCTGCATCTGCATCAATCCGCGCTCTCGCAGTTCCTTGAGCATCCGGTTGATATGGACTGAGGTCATGCCACAGGCCTCCCCTATATCGGCTTGGGTCAGCGGGCAGAAAAAACCCTCGCCGTCACTCAAGCCGACCGCCCGCAATTTCGCTTCGATCTCGCAAAAAAAGTGACCGACACGAGCAACAGCATCAAGCCGGCCCAGTCGGAAGATCCACTCACGATGCATGGCTGCATCCAGGAGTGTGCTGAACCAAAGAAGCTTGGTCAGGTTGGGTCGGTTCCTGACCAACTGGTCAATGGCTTCATGCCTCACATAGGCGACCCTGCAAGGGCCAAGGGTCGCGACATCATGATCCAGGCGCTTCAAGGGATAGCCGTGCAAGTCGACAAAATCGCCTGCCACATGCACCGCAACCAACTGACGCCCACCCTCCTGGTCATCCATGTACCGGCATATGAAACCTTCAATCAGGTAGGTGCTTAAGCCGATCGGCTTTTTGGAGACCGCCAGACTATGGCGCGCCGGCACATCCTGCACGGCATGGACGCTAGCCTCCAACGCCTCCAGGTCTTCTGCGGATAGTTGGTCCCGACGGCGATTTCTGAGGAAATCATTGAATATCGACATAGGCCTTGTCCTTTGGAGCGCGGATGCTGGCGCTCTTGGCGTCCCTGAGCGCTGTACGCCTCGCGGCTGTATCAGTCCGCATGCCCGGCCACTAGGATCATCACCAGCCAGGCACATGCCAATTTCCATCGGCGCCTTGCAACCTTTGCCGACAATTCCATATTGTGCAGTGCAGCATAAAAATCGAAATGAGCATCCGATGGCCTGGCTCGTAGAGGAGATTTTCGCATGACGAGATTATCCGCCACAATTGCCCGACTGGCGGCAATGCGAGCGACCCATCTAACCCAAGCCGATACTGTCGGACCAAGCCGCTTGGCAGACTTTCATGTAGTTGGTGCCAATCCCGGCGAATTAAACGCTAAAAGCTATGTGCCTGAGCGCCTGGCCGAGAATCCGGCGCTTGTTGTCGTATTGCATGGCTGCACACAAAGCGCCGGAGGCTATGACCGGGGCTCGGGCTGGTCCCAGTTGGCCGACGAGCATGGTTTTCTGCTTCTTTTCCCGGAGCAGCAGCGCGCGAATAATCCCAATCTTTGTTTCAATTGGTTCTCTTCGATCGACAATGCCCGCGGTCGTGGCGAAGCGCTGTCCATCCGCCAAATGATCATGACGATGGTGGACGTATATGATGTCGATCCGTCACGCATATTCGTGACTGGCCTTTCCGCAGGTGGCGCGATGACCTCCGTCATGCTGGCCACCTATCCGGAATTGTTCGCCGGCGGTGCGATCATCGCGGGTCTGCCGCACGGGTCAGCATCCAACATTCCGCAGGCACTCGAAGCCATGCGAGGCGCGGGAGCATATAACTCCAGGGAACTGGGCGATCGCGTCCGTCGCGCGTCGGACCATGAAGGTCCGTGGCCCAGCATTTCGATATGGCATGGCAGCGCCGACGCGACGGTCAGCAGCACCAATGCGGGCGCTATTCTTGCCCAATGGCTGTCGGTCCACGATCTCGAGCCGACACCAAACGCTTCGGAACAGATAGCAGGCCACCGTCATCAGCTATGGCGCGATGGAACCGGACGGGTGCTAATCGAGGATTACCGCATTTCCAATATGGGCCACGGCACGCCACTGGCCACGACCGGCCCGGAAGCCTGCGGGGCGGTGATGCCGCATATGCTGGAGGCTGGTATCTCGTCGACACGCCGGATCGCAGCGTCATGGGGTTTGCTGGAGGCCAAGAAGGCGCGCACTTCTGCGCAATCGGTACGAAAAAATCCAGACGCCGCATCCCATGTGCCGACACCAAGGATAGGCCGTTTGGAACCGTTGCCGTCCGAACCTGCGCGCCCGATATTATCCGGGAAGGCTGGCGTCGAAAAAATCATCCACGATGCTCTGCGCGCCGCCGGTCTTATGCGGTGAAGTCAGTTCAGTCCTCGCGGTGCGCTCGACCGATCCGGTAGGGGCCGCTGCGTGATGGCATGTTTTTTCCCTTCCAACTCAGTTCGATCAGCCCATCGTCCACCATCTGATCGATCGCGGCGTGAACGACCGGCATTATCGCACACCAGGCCTGTCCCGTCGGGTCGGCGCCGGCTTTGCTGGCGATTGCTCTTGCCACTTCGCTTGGACAGATTGTCGCCTGGTCCGAACGGCGGTCGAGCAGTTTCAAGGCAGCGGTACGCGCATCGTCTGATCGAGCCGGCATGTCGCTGTGGGTCATGACAGAATTATAGCCCGATTTCTTCGAGGGCCGAGGCGACCTCGGGATCGATGGCGTGATCGGATTTAGGCGTGAGGCGGTTTAGCGCCGTGCGCAGACGCTGTTGCGCGACTTTCAACGTCTTGTACCGCACCTCACGCGTGGCATTGGTTCGCCACGATCGGCTTTCTCCCAGCAATGTTGCCCATTTCGCTTCTTCGGCCGCCAGGATCGATAGCGCCAGCCGCAGACCATCCCGCCGGCCATGCGCATAATTTTGTTTCATGGTCACCCCTCAGCAATTTGCCTATCGTGTATCGGTAAAGTGCATCTCGTATCTTTGGACAACGCAGCTCATGGGGCCTTCGTGCCGGCCAACTATCGCACTGACGCAAGTTAATTTCCGGTTCTTGAAAGGGTCTTTCCCGAGCATTGGTCGTTCAGATCCCGAGACAGCCGCGTCTGGCGGCGGGTCCATAGTGAGGATGTCCCATGACCGAACTCAGCCATGACATTTCAACGCTCAACAACCTGATCGCTACCACGCTCGATAGCGTCGAGGGCTATACGGAAGCTGCAAAAAATACCGAAAATACTGGCTTCGTGACGCTTTTCAACGGCCTTGCCGGCGAACGCCGCCAGCTGGTTTTGCAGCTCCAGCAGCACGTCTCCTCTCTGGGTGGTGAACCCGAGGATGACGGCACGATCCTGGCAGGCGCGCATCGCGTTTTCCTCAACCTCAAATCCGTCGTTACCGGCCATGATGACAAGGCGATCATCAATGAAGTCGAGGCCGGCGAAGATCATATCAAGGCCAAATATGAAGATGCGCTCGAAGATCGGGAGCTTTCGTCCGCTGTGCAGACGCTCGTCGCTTCAGCCTACACGTCGGTCAAGGCGGGCCATGACGAAATTCGCGACATCAAGCATTCGATGGAACGTTGAATGCGTGGCGGCGGGGCAAGCCGCCGCCTTCGACGCCTAGAATGCCGATGACCGCCGAGCGCCTGAAAGTTCAGCGGCATTAGCTGCCCGGCGCACGATGATGCGATTGTCCGTCATGGCGATGAGGCCCATTTTCGCAAAGGCATCGAGCCACCCTGTCATAGGCCAGAATTGCCAGCGATCGCGAAAAAGCTGCGCGTTACGCACGATGTCCTCCAGATGCTGGAGGGGAGGGTCAAATATGTCAATCGGCGTGCAAACGGGACCCCTTATCGGCGCGCAAAAGGGACCCCCTGTCAGGATTGCGCATGGATGATGTAACGCGCTTCCTTGCGCTGCGCGCGGCGTAGGGAGGGCGTAGCCCGACCG
>NZ_JAVTIV010000039.1:0-22743 GCF_031843765.1 Sphingobium sp. WCS2017Hpa-17 | reverse complement strand
AAACCAGTCTGCGCCGATGGTACTATTGCTCAAGCACTGGAAGAGTAGGGCGTCGCCAGGCATTGCAGCTCGCGCATATATCGATCTAAAACCCATCCACAACCCAGCGACCTCCGGTCGCGCCTTCCGGGCAATACCGTCTGAACCAGACGATCCGCCGTGAAACCCTGCCAACATCATGCGATATGAAGAGCCTGAATGCTCCGAAATCGCAAATCGCCAGGCATCCGGCCACAAGCCAGCCCCATCCATGCCCATCTATCTCCGCTAAAACCAAATGCCGCAACGATCCATGCGACGCTGTTCGGCAGACCACATCATCCCAGCACACCCAAGCGTCTGATAACTACTCAAGAACGAAACGGGACATCAGCAACGGATGATCTCGTGGCAATGGGGGCCAGCCTGCGCTACATGAGCGCCTGGGGGCGACGATCATGTTTGTTCTGCTGCGAGCGATGAAGGATCGACATATGGCGCTCGGCTTTAATGCCGGACGAAGCCATCATGTGCATATTTACGAACGACCGGGTGCCTGGATGCCCGCCGAGCAATTGGCCGCACTTGTCCATGATTGCCGGACAGTGGTGCATGCCTGCCTGTCGGGCCGCGATCTCGATTATGGCCTGTTTGACGACAGCACCAGTGCCTGGTCGCGCAGTGTCATAACCCTCATCCGGCGGCGAAGCGATGATGTACCGATCGCGTTCAACGCCATGCCTCTACTGTCGGTTAATCGGGCCGGCCGACATGAAGATGTGCTGCATCTGGGGTTGGTCATGGTCGATCCGAGCGAGCGCAGCGCCGGGCTGTCATGGATACTCTATGGCCTGACCTGTTTTGCCTTGTTCCTGCGCCGGCGCATGCGCCCGCTCTGGATCAGCAGCGTCACGCAGGTGCCTGCCGTGGTCGGCATGGTAGCCGAAACCTTCGGTAATGTCTTTCCGGCACAGGCCAGTACGCGGCAGAGCTTTGCCCATCGCCATCTTGCCCACCAAATAATGCGCCACCATCGCGCCGCTTTCGGGGTCGGCCCAGAAGCGGACTTCGACCTCGACCGCCAGGTCATCATGGATGCCTATACCGGCGGGTCGGACAATTTGAAGAAAGGGTTCGACAGAGCAGCCGCCCATCGCGACCAGGCCTATAACGACTTCTGCCGACGCGAACTCGACTATGACCGGGGCGATGATGTGCTACAGATTGGCGTGATCGACCTAGGAGCCGGCCATCGCTTTCTGGCCCGCTCCGTGCCGCGTGGAGCCCTGCCGCAACTCATGGTTCAGGCCCTGGTGATTGCCACCGGTGCGCTGGTCGTGCCTATGCTCCAGTGGCTTGATCCCAGCAGAGCGTTCCAGCGACTAAGGCCTGCACGATGACCTTCAGCTATACCGAAATGACGACACGCAACCGTGGCTTCGTCACCGAGATCGAACAGGCACGCCTGCGCGACGCACGAGTCTTCATCCCCGGCGTCGGCGGCATGGGTGGCGCGGCCTTCATGGCGCTACTGCGCGCAGGAGTCGGTCATTTCATCATCGCCGACATCGACATATTCGAAACGTCCAACCTCAATCGCCAGCTTTTCTGTACTGCTGAAAGCATCGGCCGGCTCAAGGTTGAGGCCGCCCGGGATCTGGCGCTCCAAATCAATCCGCAGGCGCAGATAGAGGTGCTGGGCGCGGAATGGATCGATGCACTGGATCGAATCCTGCCGTCCGTTGACGTGGCGATCAATGGGACGGACGATGCGGCTGCCGGTGCTCATTATTACCGCAAAGCGCGCGAACATGGCTGCACCCTGATCGACGCCTATGCCTCGCCATTGCCTTCGGTCACGGTGGTACGGCCACACGATCCCCGGCTGGAGGAGCGACTGGGCTATCCGACCTGTAGCATCGCCTGGACGGCCATCAGCCGTGACATGGCAACCGAATGCCTGATGCATGAAATAGCCTATGTGCTGACCCACAGTTCGTCGCACAAATATGTCGACCTGAATGTGGCGGCGGATGTTGCCGCTGGCAAAAGGTCGCGATTCTCCTTTTCGACCATGGTCACTATGGCAGGCACAATGATGGCAGAGGAAGCGACCCGTGTCCTGCTCGGGCGCGGTGGTGGCACCGACTGTCGCGGCTATTTCTTCAATCCCCATGCTATGCGGGTCGAAAGGCCGCTCGCGCCGCCGCTGGCCTGGGCCAAAGGCCAACTGGTACGCCGCTTTATGCGAAAGCTGATGGGGTGATCGCCGCGACAGGCCTGACCGGGTTGGCGCTTGTCGCAACGCTTGTCGCACGGCGCGGCATAGCCGGTGCGGCTCGGCGCGCCACCGTGGCCAGGCGGCTGCTCCTGCTCTATTCGTTGGTGGCGGCGCTGCTTTTCCTGCGTCTGGTCCAGCCGCTCTGGCCTGCATGGCCAGTGACGGCGGCAATGATGATGACAGCGGTCTGGCTGCCCTTCGCAACATTGCGACTGGCGGAGGAACTGGTTCGCCGCCATGCACCCCGGATCGTGAAACTCGCTGCCCTGGGCGGATCGCTGCTCCTGACCCTTCTTCCATTGACGCTGGGCCTGATCTGGACTGACCAGGCAGTGGCGGCGCTGGCGATGTTCCAGGCCATGATGATCCTGTGTGTCCTCGTTCTCCTCCTGCGCAACCGGCGCGATGTTACCCCGATGGAAACGCAGGCCGCGGACCTGTTCGCCCTCGCACTGTTGCTGGCAATTCCCCTGATACTCAGTGATTTCCAGCTATTCTTTCCTGCTCTGTCGGTGCGGGGTGGCGTCTTTGCCGCGCTTATCCTGGTGCTGGCGACGTCCAGGCTGACCACGGGACATGGCCGACCGATCTGGCTGTTGGTAGATTTGCTTCTGATGCTGGCGGGGGCTGGCTTCACGCTGCTGGTCATGCCGGGGCTGGCCGTCGCGTTACCCGCCGCTGCCTGCGTTGGGGCGATGGTCGCGCTCGCCCTGCTGATCGAACGGTTTACGGGGCTGAAGGATAGCGGCCTTGTTCGTGCGCTCTCCCGTCTGTCACCGGATGCGCAGCGGCGCGACATATTGTCCGTCCATCCCCTGCTATCGTCAGGCTATCTGGTCGAAGCGTCACAACTGGACGATATGCCCGGTGAGACGCTGCGCCATCTCGCCAGCCATCCGATGTTGAGTGCCGCCGCCCTGCCCGACGACCTGCTCGAGGCCGAAGCCGGGCGTGATCTGCTCGACCGCTACGCTGCCAGCCACATATTGCGACTATCGATTGACCCGCCCCGCTTTCTCGCGGTTGCCGCCGGTGACCTGTCCGGAACGCGGATTGATGACGAACTGGCCATCGTCGTGCGCTTGCTGGAGAGATTGCCATGACGCTGGACCTGCGTGAAGGCGACCGCCGCGCCTTTTTCGAGGCACCTTTCCACGCCTATGGGGCCAGCGGTGCCTATGTTTCCCCGCTGCGGAGCGATATCGAACGCATGCTGGATGCGGCGCGCAATCCGCTATGGACGGCGGGCAATGCCTTCGCTTTCTGGACGGTGCATTGTGATAGCCGCCCGGTGGGACGCATTATCGCGCATGTCCATGGTCAGTCCAATCGCGAGCACGGGACGCGGCGGGCACAGTTCGGCTTTTTCGATTGCGTCGACGATCCTGAAGTGGCGAGGCTGCTGCTGGATGCGGCAGAGCGTTTCGCACGAGCGCACGGCCAGACCGAACTGGTCGGCAATTTCAACCTGACGGCGATGCAGCAATGCGGCGTGATGACGGATGGCTTCGGACAAGCCGGCTTCACCGACATGGTCGTCAATCCACCCCATATTCCCCGCCTGCTGGAAGCCCATGGCTTCGTTCCCATTTTTCCGATGACGACGTTCGAACTGGACGTGGGCACCGCCCATCTGCCCGACCGGGCGATATTGGATGATCCTGCCTTCAGCTTCGCGCCGATTGCGCGCCACGATTTCCCTCAACGGATGGAGGAGGCCCGGCTGGTGCTGAATGACGGCTTCGCTCGCAATCCCATGTTTGTGCCGCTCACCGCCGAGGAGTTTCAGTTTCAGGCGGGCGAGATGATGGCGATCCTTGATCCACGCCTGTCTACCGTCCTGCTGGAGGAGGGAAGGCCGGTCGGTACGCTGATATGTATCCCGGATCTGAATGGTTTCCTGCGCGCTACCCGATCGCGTATCAGGCTGCTCACTCCGTGGCATTATCTCCGCTATCGGATGCGTCGTCGTCGGGCGGTCATTATTTTTTACTCGGTTGTCCATGACCGGCATGGGCGCGGCCTGATGGGCGCGATTCTGGCGCGAACGACAGCAGCGCTGCGCCAGGCGGGCTATCGCCAGCTTGGCATCACCTGGATCGCTGATGACAATGCTGCCAGCTTGCGACAGATGGAAAAGCTGGGCGCCCGGCCGCTCCATCGGCTTCACCTCTATCGCAAGGCGTTGGCATGACCCCAGATCGGTTGCTCGCTTGGGTGATGGAGGCGCAGACGGCGCCCAGCGTCCATAATGTTCAGCCGGCGCGCTGGCGGGTCGAACCAGGAGCAATCCTGCTGGCGGAGGATATGAATCGTCGGCTTGCGATCGGCGATGCGACCGGACATGACGCCGCAATCAGCCTGGGAGCGGCGGCAGAGGGACTGCGACTAGCGGCGCTGGCATCGGGCTACGCGCTGTTAGAGACGAGGGAGGCTTTGCCGCCGCTGCCCGATGGCTTGCGGCCCGTGATGCGCTTTTCGCCAGTGCCCACGACCGATAGCGATGCACTGGCGCCACTGCTTGCATGTCGTGCTTCCTGGCGTGGCGCTTTTGCCAGCCCGGATGAAGCCGATCGGCGCGCATTGCAGGCGCTGACTGCGACGGACTGCACCGTGATCACGAACTCGCCGGAGTTGCGACGGCTGGGGCGCTGTTTTGACCGGGCCAGCTACGGCTTCATGCGACAAGCGCCCTTTCGCCGCGAATTGCGCAACTGGATGCGGCTGTCGCCTCGCGATCCCCGCTGGTCGCGTGATGGCCTCAATGCGCAGGCTATGGCGCTCTCGTCACTGGAGGCGCTGGGCGCCGGTTTTGTACTAGGGCCGGCTTTCGCCTTGCTCGATCGGTTCGGCCTGGCTGCCCCCTTGCTGGCGGAGGGGAGTAAGATCGCCGGCGCGGCAGGGCTATTACTTTTCCATCGCCCGACAGGGGAAGATCCGTTCGACAGTGGCCGGCATTTTCATCGCCTGTGGCTGGCCATCGAGGGGGTCGGCATGGGTGCAGCAGTGCTGGCGGCGCTGGCCGACGACAGGAATGTCGCGGCAGATTTGATGACCGAACAGGGGGTGCCAGCCGGCCGCCGCCTGGTCAGCGCCTTCCGCGCTGGTCGCCGCTCAGGCAAAGCCTATCCCCGCGCGCGACTACCGATTGGGGACGTCCTTATCTAAAGCAGCTTCAGAAACTCGATCAGCGCGCGCTTGTCTGCAACGCTCAGCGTCGTGCCTTGCAGATGGCCGTTCCGACCACGCCCTGTTTCGTCTGTGTCGATCCATTGCGGCTGCGAGAAGGGGACATAGCCCGCCGGATAGCGGCCGTCCGGGGTGAGCCGCAACCCGAGCCGATCCCAATCGAGCGCATGACCGCCGACCATGAAGCGGCGCGGCCGCTCCGCCGGCGACAACAGGGCGGCAAGCGTGGGAACAGATCCGTTGTGCAGATAGGGCGCCGATGCCCAAAGGCCCGCCAGCGGCGGCGCGGCATAGCCCCGGCCGGGCTGGACTGCGATCAGTCCGCGATAGCGCGTCTTGCCGATGGCCTTCGCCAGTGGTTCGTCGAAGACATCGGCGCGCAGCCTGTCCGTGCCGACCTGTCCGATCCAGTTGGGAAAGCGCTGCAAAACCGGTTGCGCGCCGGTCCAGCCATAATCGCCATGGCAAGCGGCGCATTGCTGGGCATAGATGGTCGCGCCATGTCGGGCTGCCGTGCGATTGATCGGCCCCGGAAAGGGCTGGGCCTGATAGTCTTTCAGGAAGGCGAAGATGTCCCGTGCGTCGTCGATAGCCGCGCGTGCATCGTCGGGGTGCACACCCATGCTGGGTACGGTGAAAAAGCTGGTGATCGCCGCCAGCCCGTTCAGATGGCGGGCATCCAGTTCCTCTCCATGGGTCGGTCGGTCAGGCCTTTCGGCAATGCGATAGGCGCCATCGACCAGCAGGCTGGTACGTCGGAAACGCTGACCAAGGTCAGGAATGGATACTACCCCCGTGTCCCCCGCACCACCGCCGACCAATGGCACGCTCAGCGCCCGCTTCAGCGCGGCGACCCCATTGGTGCTGCCCGGCGCACCATTGTGAAAGGGCGTCGCCCGGCCCATTGGTACAAGCGTGGCGAGCCGGTGACGCGACAGTGGCAGTATGATCCAGCGGAGGCTTGCTTCTTCTCGCCAGCCCATGTCAGGGAAGAGATGCTTCACCGCCTCCAGCAAGGCGGGGGAGTCGGCGTGGCGCCGTAACGCCTGGTAGACCGCATCGGTATAGGCTTCCAGATCCAGCGAACTGTTCGGCATGCCCAGCAACGCGATGCGTGGCACTGGCTGGCCATCGGCGTCGTAGCTGACCCCGGCATGGCAGGCGGCGCAGCCCAGATTGGCGATTTGGACATGGCTGCCGCCGATCGGCGCAATATCACCCCATGTCATGCCCAGCGGCATGTCGTTCGCATGCAACATGACGCCTTTCGGCAGATTAGCCACGCGATCGGGATAGAGAAAGCCGAAGCGCTGGAGGATGCGGCGCAACGTTGCCTGATCCAACTTCGCCTTTGGATCGCGTCGCTGCTCTTCCATTAGTAGGGCAGCGGCCACAAGCCGCCAGGGGACGGCATTGCTTTGCATTGCCTCGACGGAAATGCCGCCAAACCCAGCTCCCAGAAAAGCGGCGGCACCTCGGCTTGCCGGATCGGCATTGCGTGGCAGGGTGGGCCGCGACCGGGCCTCGTTCACCGGGCGGGCCGTGACCCACAGGGTCAGCGCAACGATTGCCACAAGCAAGGCTATCCAGCCAGACCAGCGCCGGATCATGTGGGAAAGGCCTCGATCCGCCCGGCACAGTCTTCCTGTCCTGGGAGCAGAGAAGCCAGATCACGAATTGCAAGGCGCGGGTTCATGCGATTATTATAGGCTATCCGTCGGCCGATATAAGCACGTGTGATCGGCTGCGCAGGTAGCCGAAAAACCGGCTGCGCCCGCTCCGCTGCACTATGCCGGACAGGATAAGGATATGGGATGATACAAGGCCTCCAGCCATCGGCATTGTCGTGGCTGGAGGTGATAGGACCAAGATTTTACGATTTGGCAAACAGGTTGCGCATCAGCATGGCTCCGGCGCCAGGCCAGTTGTCGCGCGTCGTGCCACGGCCAGCAGGGCGATCAGACCGATCGCCGATGCGGCCGCGCCGGCCATTGCCACCGCCGGATAGCCCAGATCCATGGCGATCACACCCCCGCCCAATGCGGCACCTATGGCATTGCCCAAGTTGAACGCGCCGATATTCATCGCGGAAGCCAGGTTGGGGGCTTCGGCCGCGGCGGTCATCACCCGGACCTGCAATGGCGGGACCAGCGCGAAGCTCGCCACGCCCCAAAGGAATATCAATATGGCGCTGGCGGCAGCATGCGACATCAGCAGGCCAAATGCGACTAATATTACGCTCAGCGAGGCCAGGGTGACAATCAGCGTGCGGTCTACCGAATGATCGGCGAACTTGCCGCCCAGCCAGTTGCCGACCGTCAGTCCGATGCCATAGATGACCAGCATTGCCGTCACGAAGCCAAGCGATGCGTGTGTTGCGTCGCGCAGGATCGGCACGATGTAGGTGAAGACGGTGAACATCGCGCTCGACCCCACGACGGTCAGCGCCAACGCGCCCAGCACCTGCCGCCGGGTCAGCACGCGCAATTCGGCCATGACGTTGCCGCCGGCGGGTGCGGGCAGTACCGGCAGGGTCAGTCTCAATGCGGCCATGGTTGCAACGCCCAGTCCGGCAATGCCCCAGAAGGCGGCGCGCCAACCCAGATGATCCCCGGCCCATGTGGCCAGTGGCACGCCGACGACATTGGCGATGGTCAGGCCCATGAACATTGCGGCGACGGCACTTGCCCGACGTTCCGGCGGTACCAGGCTGGCCGCGACGATCGACCCGACGCCGAAAAAGGCGCCATGGTTGAAGGATGTCAGAATGCGTGCGGCCAGCAGCAGGCCATAACCGCTGGACAGGGCGGCGAGCAGATTGCCTACGGTGAAGATACCGGCCAGTCCGATCAGCAGCGCGCGCCGTGGCACCCGGCCAGTGGTCAACGTCATCAACGGCGCGCCGATCATCACCCCCAATGCATAGGCGCTGATGAGCAGGCCGGCGGTGGGGATGGATATACCCAGATCATCCGCGATTGTGGGTAGCAGTCCCATGGGCGCAAATTCCGTCACACCGATGCCGAAGGCGCCGACTGACAGAGCCAGCAGGCCGGGGTTGGTCTTCATCTTGATCTCCTTGGCAGGGGTGTCAAGGATGAGCAAATTCCCGCATCTACCTTGCCCTCGCACTATTGGCGCATAAATGGAGGGCAATGAGCCGCAGCACTATTGGCCATGGACGCGAAGGATCTTTGCGATGAGCGCAAAAATTATAGGCAATACGGATCGCGCGCGAGCGCTTGAACTTTTTGCTGCGGTCGTTTCCCAGGGCAGCTTCTCCGCTGCGGGGCGCCTGCTCGACCTCAGCCCTTCGGCGGTCAGCCGCGCGGTGGAGCGGATCGAGGCACGGCTTGGCGTGCGCCTGCTGCTGCGATCGACCCGGTCGCTGTCCCTGACGGCGGAGGGACAGGCCTATCTTCAGGCAGCACGCCGCATCCTTGCCGATCTGGATGATGCGGAGCAGTTTATCGCTGATCAGGGCGCACCGCGCGGGCGCCTGCGTGTTAGTGCGGCCTTGTCCCATGGACGACTGTGTATCGTGCCCCTTCTGGGCGAATTTGCCAGCCTCTATCCCCATATCCTGACCGACATCGCCTTGACCGATACGCTCGTCGATATTGCGGCGGGGCAGGCAGATGTGGCGATCCGTTTCGGTCCGCTGGCCGACAGCATGTTGACTGTGCGCAAGCTGGGTGAAACGCGCCGTGTCATTGTGGCGTCCCCGGCTTATCTCGCGCGCCACGGCATGCCAGATGTTCCGGAAGATTTGCACCGGCACAACTGCCTCAACTTCAATTTTCGCCGGGCTGAACCGGTCTGGCCCTTTGCCCGCCCAAGCGGCGACTTCGCTTTGTCGGTGAACGGCAATATTGAAGCCAATAATGGCGAGACATTGGGCCAACTAGCCGCAAACGGGGTCGGCATTGCCCGTGTCGGTCGTTTCAGCGTCGCGGAAGAACTGGCATCCGGGCGTCTCGTCCCGATCCTGGAAGCCTATAATCCCGGCGATGTCGAGATGATCCACGCGGTCTTCGTCGGTGGTGCCAGTACGCCCGCGCGGGTTCGGGTATTCGTGGATTTCCTGGGAGACCGACTGCGCTGAGGCCAAATCGGATGCCAAGGCTTCGCGCCCATTTCGCAATGTGCTAGCCCGCCGTCATGAGGAAACGTTATCCAGAGCAGGGCACGATCGAAGACGGGACTGCTGAGGGATCGCATCGCCGCCGCCAGATATTGGAAATTGCGGCCCAACTCTTCGCGCGGAAGGGGTATCGTGGCACGTCCATGCGCGACATTGGTGAGCAGGCTGGGGTGCTGGGCGGATCCCTCTATCACCATATCAAGTCCAAGGATGCGCTGTTCGTCGAGTTA
The DNA here is from genome assembly GCF_031843765.1 of Sphingobium sp. WCS2017Hpa-17. Classification (NCBI taxonomy): domain Bacteria; kingdom Pseudomonadati; phylum Pseudomonadota; class Alphaproteobacteria; order Sphingomonadales; family Sphingobiaceae; genus Sphingobium; species Sphingobium sp. WCS2017Hpa-17. The sequence continues at coordinate 12,920 of NZ_JAVTIV010000039.1, read as the reverse complement.
CACAATGGTGCACTGGACGCGGCGGAGGCGAAGATCGCTCGCACCGTGGCGGCGGTACAGGGCGATCCATGGGCGCGATTGTCGGCGGCTTGCACTGCCCTCCTGGAAATCCAGTTGGCGCCGAATTCACTGACTATGCCGATGATGAACGATTTCCGAGAAGTGCCTGATGCTGTCCGGACGCAGTTGATTGCACGCCGCGACCATTTCGAGGGGCTGTTCCGATCCCTTGTAGCTGACCTGCGCTTGCCATCCCATATCGACCGGTCCATCTACCGCAACCTGTTGCTATCGCAGCTTAATTCGGCAGCCGATTGGTATCGGGAGGGTCGGTTGACTCCTGAACAGGTCGCGACGCAGATCGTTGCCATTTTCCGTCACGAATAAGTGTGGCGGCATGTGCTGTCGCGGCGACGGATTGATTGTAACAGTTGTTTGGTGTATATCACGGTAAATCGACAGGAGAGTCCAATGTTCAGCTATGTTCCGCCGATCGACGATTACCGTTTCCTGCTGACGCGGGTGCTCTGCTTCGAGCAGGCGATGGCGGAGATGGGCAAGGATGTAGACGCCGACCTTGCGCTGGCCGTGCTGGAGGAAGCGGGGAAGATGTGCGCGGAACGGCTGCACCCGCTCAACCGGCATGGTGACGAGGAAGGCAGCCGTCTTGTCAGCGGCGCGGTGCAGACCCCAGCCGGCTTTGCTGATGCCTGGCGCGATTTTGCGGCGGCGGGTTGGGCATCGCTGGCGGCTGATCCCGCATATGGCGGGCAAGGACTGCCATTCCTTCTTCAATTGTGGCTGGACGAAATGCTCTCTGCCGCAAACCTGTCCTTTGGGCTGTTCCCGGGTCTGACTCGTGGTGCATGCGAAGCGATCATGGCGCATGCCAACGACACGCTCAAGGCAACCTATTTGCCGCCGATGGTCAGTGGCGAATGGACCGGCGCCATGGCCCTGACGGAAAGCGGAGCCGGTACGGACCTAGCCCTGCTCAAGACCAGAGCGGTGCCGCAGGATGACGGAAGCCATGCCGTTACCGGGCAAAAGATCTTCATTTCATCGGGCGATCATGATTTCGGCGGCAATATCATCCATCTGGTGCTGGCCCGCTTGCCCGACGCGCCGGCGGGGGTGAAAGGGATCAGCCTGTTCCTGGTGCCCAAATATCTTCCCGATGCCGATGGCGGCTTCACTCTTCGCAATGCCATGTCGGTGGGGGCGCTGGAAAAGAAGATGGGCATCCATGCCCAGCCGACCTGTGTCATGAATTATGATGGTGCGATCGGTTGGCTGGTGGGCGAGCCAAATAAGGGCCTGGCCGCCATGTTCACGATGATGAACGCGGAACGGCTGATGGTCGGCATTCAGGGCCTGGGGATTGCCGGTGCGGCCTATGGCCAGGCCGCCAGCTATGCCAAGGAGCGATTGCAGGGGCGGAGTGCCGATGGCACGCGTGGTCCGGTGGCGATCATAGAGCATGCCGATGTGCGGCGCATGCTGCTCAACATCCGCGCCTTTGTGGAGGCAGGCCGAGCCTTGGGCGGCTGGACCGCGCTGCAACTCGACCGGGCGCATCATCACCCCGATCCGGTCGAGCGAGCCAAGGCCGATGCGCTGGTCGCGCTGCTGACCCCGGTGGTGAAGGCTGCCTTCACCGATTTCGGTTTCGAAAGCGCCGTGCAGGCGCAGCAGGTGTTTGGCGGCCATGGCTACATCCGCGAATGGGGCATGGAACAATATGTCCGCGACGCCCGCATCGCCCAGATTTACGAGGGTACCAATGGCGTACAGGCCATGGACCTTGTAGGCCGCAAGCTGCCGATGGCCGGCGGCGCTGTGGTCGAGGGCTTTTTCGACATGATCGCGGAGGAGCTTGCGGTGGCCGGGGACGGTGCCGTGGCGCGGAAGGTGGCAGAGGCGTTGGCGCTGCTGCGGGATGTCACGGCCCGGCTTGCCGGAGCGGGAACGGAGGCGACTGGCGCGGCGGCAGTCGATTATCTGCGCCTGTTCGCTCTGGTTTCGATGGGCTGGATGTGGGCGCGCATGTCTGCAGCGGCATCAATGGAGGATGATCCGCTGCACCAGTCGAAGCGCGCGGTCGCTGCGTTTTTCGTGGCGCGGATGCTCCCGCAGGCAACGAGCCTGGCCGCCACCATCGCTGCCGGAGAAGCCTCCATCATGGCGCTTGATGCCGACGCCTTCTGAACGGCCGGTTTGTCATAGCGAATAATCGGCCGGCAGGCGCGGGGCTGACTATTCGCTATAGCCGGAAGAGGTTGCGTCCGTTTGAGCGTATCCAGTGCGGCCTGATCCAGCAGCGCCGATCCCGATGAGCGCGCTATCCGGCTCGATAGCAGTATGCCGGCCCTCCTCATGCGAAGGGTAATATGGGCGATCCCTTACTCGTGGCGATTTCTGGCTGTTAGCGGATAGCGGCGATATGCTTCGAGATGGGCAAGCAATTCCGCCTCCCATGTCGCTTGCGGCTTGTTGCGTGCCTGACGGGCCGGCGGCGCAGATATGGATTTGGGAGTTGTCGTTTCCGGCACGGGCTCGGTGGCATCCATCTGCTCTACCTGAAGCGGGACAGGCATGACGGGGGCGTTGAGGTGCGGAATGAGCAACTCGGGTGGGACGGGGCGTTCCTGTCTCTGCGGGTTCTGCGCCTTTTGTTCGGTCTGCTGAATGCCGTTGAGCCCTTCCTCCACCGGTTCGGGCGACGCAGCCAGTGGCTGAAAGGACAGAATGAACGGTTAGCTCGGATGGGTGATCACCGGGACGTGGCGTCAACTGAGCATGGCGCAGCAGCAGTGAAAAGATCGCACATCGCATCGACGACGATGATCGGCTTGTCGCTATCGCTTGGATCGCCTGGAACCCCGCTCATCGCCTTTGCCTAGCGCAACATTTCCCGCTGGCCAACAGTGCCATTTCACATGGCGGCGAACAGCGCGGGGATTGGCAACAAGGCTGCGCGAAAGGTGATCGGTGAGCCATGCAGGCTGGATATCCGTTCCGGGGGGACGACGCTCATGCACGGTCGGGGCGATGCAGGCGGCCTGCCAAAGCCTGCAAGACCGCGGACGGCAAAGTGTCGGCGATCACGATCGCTCCTGGATCGAGTCAGGCAAAGGCGGTATTGCTCATGGCTTCCAATTGTCCTGCTGCGCGATCCAGCCAGGTTTCGATCGTCGAAGTCTGATCCACGGTATCGAAATCGATGTCGGCCACAGATCGCGACCGTGCGCTGCGTCTCCGCTTGCGATAGTACATAGTGGCGACGGCATGTACGCAAGGAAAGTGCATGCGACATGGGACGCTCCATATGTTCGCGAGGCAATAGGGCGGACGGGCGCGCTGGGATGGTAGAGAGGTCCGTTCTACCGAGGGAACCGGATAATGAGGGCGTTTTTATGCGGTGTTCGACAAGACCAGTCGCGCCGACATTCTGGTCCTTGTTTACGCCCGATGTCTCTTGAATAAAAGCGCGCCAAGTAGGGCTGGATCGTCAGCCCCGCAGGCGTGGTGCACAACCGTGCACCACTTCCATACTCTGCCGGTTGATGCCGGCAGCGCCTACACCGCGACCTGTTCAAACTCTTGCAGGATTCTCGATATTGGCTGTGCCGATTTCAGATCCAGCGCGCGAAACTGCGTGCGCAGCCGCTTTGGTTCGATCTCGATGCGGACATAGCCGCTATGGTTCAGATCGTGAAAGCGGATGTGGGGATTATTGGCGCGGACATCGCCGAAGCGGCCGGGCGGTGGTGATTGGGCGGCAAGGGCGGAAGTGACGATCTCGGTTGCCACCGGCGGCTTTCCATCGGTCTGATACAGGTCGTTCCGCCAGAAGCTGTGGACGTCGCCGCTCAATATCAGCGGATTACGGACATGGGGCCGGGCCAGTTGGTCGAGCAGGCGCGATCGCGCAGCGGCGTAGCCGTCCCACTGGTCGCTATAGACGGCGTCGCCGGTGCCATCCAGTGTCAGCGGGGCAAAGAACACGCCCTGCGCGAGCACAGTCCAGGGCCGCCGTTCCGTGGCCAGACGCTGTGCCAGCCAGGCCTCCTGGGCCTGTCCCAGCATGGTCCGATCGGGGCGCAACCGTTCGGCGCAATGGTCGAGTCGGACATTGCGCGCCACTGACGGTGCGGCACAAGGCGGGCTGGATCGGAACTGTCGGGTATCGAGCATCGAGAGTGACACCAGTTCGCCCCAGTTGACGCCGCGATAAAGCCGGGGGCTGGCCATGGAGCGCCACAGGCTGGGGCGGATCGGCATATGTTCGAAATAGGCCTGATAGGCGGCGGCCCGCCGGGCCGCGAAGATGTCTGGCGGCAACCCTTCGCGATTGGCGAGGGCGGCATAGTCGTTCAGCACCTCATGATCGTCCCATGTCACCAGCCAGGGCACGCGCCGGTGCGCTTCCTGCAAATCCGGGTCGGTGCGATAGAGGGCGTGGCGGGCGCGATACCCATCCAGATCGCGCGGTTCGGGCGCGCCGAAATCGCGGACCCTGGGCTGGTCGGGATAGGATGTTTCGTAGATATAGTCGCCGACCTGTACGATCAGATCTGGGTCGCCCGCCAGCATGTCCCGATAGGCGCCGAACCAGCCCAGTTCCCAATGCTGGCAAGATGTGAGCGCCAGTCGCAGCCGGTCGGCACGGTCCGGCACGGTGGCGGTGCGGCCGACCGGGCTGGTCGCGCTCAGCGCATGGAAGCGATAATGATAGGAACGCCCCGGTCGCAGTCCGGTCAGTTCGAGGTGAATGCTGTGCGCCGCCTCGGGATGTGCTTCCATGTCGCCGCTGCGGACGATGTCGCGAAAGCCTTCATCCTCGGCGATCTCGTAACGCACCGGGATCGCTCCGGCCTGAAGGGAGCGGATGCCGGGGCCAACAAGGCGCGTCCATAGCACGAAGCCGTCGCGGGTGGGATCGCCGCTGGCGACGCCCAGCGCAAAAGGATCGGCCTGTGCGATGAAGGGCATGGCAAGCCCCCTGAGCGGCGCGGCGCCAAGCGCGGCCATGGCGCCAAGCACGGCGCGACGATGCCAGGGAGAGGCTTGCATCAGGCGCCCCTATCGGCGGCGTTTGACAGTAATGCGACAGGCTGTCCCGATTTTGTCATGTCCGCTGACTAACCGCCCCGCTCAGCCGAAGGGGGACGCTGCCGTGACCTGGTTGAGGGATGTAGACCGCTGGTTCATTGAAGAGATATTGCCGCACCGGATCGCTTTCCGGCGGCAGGCGGCGCGGCTCGTTCCCACGGGGGAGGCGGAGGATCTGGTCCAGGAGGCCTATGCCCGCGCGATCAATGCATCGCATCATCGCGAGATCGTCAATCCGCGCAGTTTCGTCCTGACCATCATCCGCAATCTGGCGCATGAGCGCCATCGCCGCGCCACCGTCGTCCGGTTCGAGCATCTGGCGGACATGGAAGCGATGGAGATTGCCGATAGCGCGCCGGACCAGTTTGCCGTCCTTTCCGGCAATCTGGAACTGGCGCGACTGATCGCACTGATGGAAACTTTGCCGACCCAGCCGCGTGCGGTGGTAAAAATGCGGCGGATCGAAGGATTATTGCCGGGTGACATAGCGGTGCGGATGGGCTTGTCAGTCTCTACCGTAGAGAAGCATCTTGCCAAAGGGCTGGCCATTCTTGCCCATGCAATGCAGGAAGCGCCGCCGCAGGAAGAAGGAGCCCCGTTTTCGCGCTTATGGCAACGCCACCGACACCAGAGAAAATAATGGAAGAAGCCGCCGGCTGGCTGGCGGCGCTCGATGCAGGATCGGTCACGCCGCAGGCCTTCGAGCAATGGCGTGCGGCTGATCCCCGGCATGCTGTTGCCTTCGCGCAGGTGGCGCATACCTTCGAGCAGGTGGAGCGATTACGCGCGGTCGAGGACCGTCCCGCCGACCCGGCGCCTGCCCCCGCGATCAACCGGCGGGGAATGTTGCGCGCGGGCGTTCTGGCCGGTGGCGCATCGGTCGCTGGTGCGCTGCTGGCGGTGCGGGCTACCGCGCGCGAACATGCGGAGACGGCAGTAGGCGAACGGCGTGCGCTGGTGCTGGATGACGGCACCCGAATCGTGCTCAACACTGATAGCCGGATCAGTTGGCGGACCGATGAAAACGGCAGCCGGGTCTGGCTGGAGCGGGGCGAGATCGGTCTGGCTGTGCCCACCGCACTGCGCGGGACGCTGGAAATGGAGGCTGATGGCGCCCGCTTCAGGCTGGGCGCCGGCCGCTTCAATGCGCGACAGCAGTCTGAATCCCTCGACTTGCTGGTTCTCGAAGGCCTGGCTGACAGCGTGCGCGGTGGTCAGTTGAAAAGCGGCGCTATGGCGCGGGTGATCGGGAAGACGGTCGCCGTCCGTCCGGCGGATGTGGTGACGCTCGACCGGGCGCGTAGCTGGAACAATGGGCAACTGGTGTTCGAGGGCGAGAGCCTCGATTTCGTGGTGGCAGAATTCAACCGCTATCTCGATCGCAAGATCGTCATCGCCGATCCGTCATTATCGCGTATCCGGCTGGGCGGGCGCTTTACGACGACCGATCCGGCTGACCTGCTGACGGCGCTCCATGCCTCCTTCGGTATCCGGTCGCAGCGCAGCGCGAATGGCGCGATTACCCTTACAGCAAGCTGATTAAATTTTTTTGCGGGTGCGATAGCGGTCGCACCCAGCCCACCCATCCCATCCTCCGATAGACGCTTCCATCGGAGGGCAAAGATGAGTTTCCATACGGTCGCACTACCCCTGATCCTCGCCGCGGCACCCGCCAGCGCCACGAGCGATCAGGCTATCGCATTCAACATTCCCGCGCAGAATATGGCGACGTCGCTGAACGAGTTCGGTCGCCAGGCCGGCGTGCAGATGGTCTTCCCCTATGATGCCATTGCCGGTCGCCGCTCGATCGCGCTCAAGGGGCACTTTTCTCGCGCCGACGCGCTGCGTCGCCTGATCGCCGGGCGCGGCATGGCCATTTCCTATGAGGGCGCGACGATGATCTCGCTTGCCGTCGCCAGAGCGCCGACCGAATTATCGGCTGCCGAAGCGGGCACGGGTGTTTCGGGCGGGGGTGACATCATCGTCACCGCGCAGAAGCGGGCCGAGGACCTGTCGAAGGTGCCGCAGGCGATCACCGTCGTTTCGGGTGAGGAAGCCGCCGAGCGCAAGATCACCGATTTTTCCAGTCTGGTCGATGAAGTGCCGGGCCTGTCGATCAACTATAGCACCGGCGGCGAAAGCTATGGCCTGCTGACCATTCGCGGCATCGGCGGCGCGGACGACTACAAGCCCAATGGTAGCCCGTCGGTCGCGCTGCATGTCGACGGCGTCTATCAGAGTTCCAACGCGTATCTGGGAATGCCTCTGTTCGATCTGGAACGGATCGAGGTGCTGCGCGGGCCGCAGGGTACGCTCTACGGTCGCAACACCACGGCCGGCGTCGTCAATGCGATCACGCGCGGCGGCAGCGACACGTTCGAGGGCTATGCCGATGTGCGTTATGGCAGCTATGACAGTCTGCGCGCCGAAGCCGCGATCGGTGGCCCGGTCAGCGACAATATGCGCGTGCGACTGGCGGTGATGACCGATCAGGGTGGTGGCTTCATGAACGGCAAGGGCGCGGGCGATCTGGCCGGCGCGCAGTTGAGCGTTGGTGGCGTTGTGCAGACGCAGGTGCCTGCGATCAACGATCCGGGCGTGCGCAAAGGCTTTGGCGACAAGGATATGTTCGCAGCGCGCGGTACGGTCGACATCGATTTCGGGCCGGATACCAGCCTGACGCTGAAGGCCTTTTCCAGCCGCGACCGGGGCGATGCCCGCCAATATGATCGCATAAGCGCGACGGAGGACAGCAGCGTCCTCAATGCCGGCGAGGATGCCGATCCCTACAGCTTCTATTCGCGCGCCTATTTTCAGCAGAGGATCGACATCAAGGGCGCGTCGGCGCAATTTTCGCACCTGCTGAATGATACCACCCGTTTCGACATGGTCGCCGGCTGGCAGTCGAGCCAGCGCAATATCGGTGGCAATGGCGACGGCACGCCCTATCCCCAATATGAATATCTGTTCGACGAGGATCTGAGCCAGGCGTCGCTCGAAATGCGCCTGCGCAACGAACAGCAGGGGCGTTTCAACTGGCTCGTCGGCGGCTTCTACATGAGCGACAAGATCGACTATCAGAGCCAGTGGACCAGCTGGGCCGCGCGCACCATCTATCATAATATCCACAATCAGCGCCGTCGCAGCGCCGCCCTGTTCGGTCAGGCGGATTATGAATTGCTGCCCAAGGTCAAGCTGACGCTGGGGTTGCGCTACACCAAGGATGATGTGGCTTCGCAGGGGCGCAATGTCGATGACGATCCCTGGGGCATTTCCAACTATGGTACCTTCTTTGCGACCACGCCCAATTTCCAGTGGGACAAGCAGTTCAAGGATGATAATCTGTCCGGTCGCGGGGCAGCACAATGGTTCATCACAGAAGATCTGAACGTCTTCGCTTCGGTCGCGCGTGGTTATCGGTCGGGTGGCTTTGACGGCACGTCGATCATGACGCTGGCGGAGACAGAGCCGTTTCAGTCCGAGACGGTCTGGGCCTATGAAGCGGGCGTGCGTTATTATAAGGGGCCGATCCGCCTGTCGCTCGATGCCTTCGCCAATGACTTCGACAATCTTCAGGCGACGACGCGGCTGGATAACGACACCAATGGCCGCACCAATGTCGGCAAGGCCAAGACCCGCGGATTCGAAGGTGCTCTCGACGTCAACCTGCTGAACAGCGGCGGGCACAAGCTCGATTTCGATGCGTCCGGCACCTATCTCTATTCGGAGATCACCGAGTTTAATTCCAACCGCATTGCGGACGTGACCGCGACTGTGGGCGATCCGCTGCCCGGTGCACCGAAATGGACCGGCCGGGTCGGCTTCGTCCACAGCTATAGCTTCGGCGATGGCTGGGTGCTCAAGAGCCGGGCCAACATCTTCCATCATGGCAAGGAATCAAACCGCCTGAATGCGGTCGTCGGTAACACCTCGCCCGCCTACACGTTGCTCAACGCTCGGATCGAACTGGAATCGCCGCATGGCTGGTCGGTCTATGCCATGGGGCGCAACATCACTGACGAAGTTTATTATCCCGAAATGAATGGCGCATCGCGCATGGTCGGTGCGCCCGCCACCTATGCGGTGGGTGTTCGCATGACCTTCTGAAACCGGCCGAAAGTGGTCCCGCTTATGTGAGGCCACCAGTCGTCGGGTCGCCCGGTGAGGCGCCATCTGCCAACCCCCTGGCAGGTGGCGCCTTGTCATTATCTGGCATCGGGTCTGACGGGGAAAGATGTCGATCGATAGCGGTCGCCGAATGTGAACCGACTTCGAACTGTCACGGAACCTGTCTAGGGTCAGGACCCATTGATATGATTGGGTTTGTGTGATTCAGGCTCCGCGAGGAGACTGAATTTGAGCGACCTGTATTGGCTGACGGACGAGCAGATGGCGCGGCTTGAGCGGTATTTTCCGAAGAGCCACGGCAAGCCCCGGGTAGACGATCGCCGTGTGTTGAGTGGGATCATCTTTGTGAACCGCAATGGGCTACGCTGGCGCGATGCACCGAAAGACTATGGGCCGCACAAGACGCTTTACAACCGCTGGAAGCGGTGGGGTGATAAAGGCGTGTTCCTGAGGATAATGGAAGGTCTGGCCGCGCCCCAGGCATCCGAGCGCAAGACGGTGATGATCGACGCGACCTATCTCAAGGCGCACCGCACGGCGTCGAGCCTTGCGGTAAAAAAGGGGATGCGGGCCGCCTGATTGGCCGCACGAAAGGCGGCATGAACACCAAACTTCATGCCCTGACGGATACAAATGGTCGGCCGATCAGCTTCTTCATGACCGCAGGTCAGGTCAGCGATTATATTGGCGCGGCGGCCTTGCTGGACGAACTTCCCAAAGCCCAATGGCTGCTGGCGGATCGTGGTTACGACGCCGACTGGTTCCGCGATGCCTTGCAGGAAAAGGGCATCACCCCCTGCATCCCGGGCCGGAAATCCCGGAGCAAGGCCGTCAAATACGACAAGCGCCGCTACAAGCGCCGAAACCGGATCGAGATCATGTTCGGCCGCCTGAAAGACTGGCGGCGGGTCGCCACACGCTACGACAGGTGCCCAACCGCCTTCTTCTCCGCCATCGCCCTCGCTGCCACCGTCATCTTCTGGCTTTGATCAGTGAGTCCTGACCCTAACCCAGACCGAGTTTCGCGAATGACGATCGTAGGAGCGGGCATGCGGGCTGAGGATGATTATGCAAGGGGTATGCACGGGGACGCGATGACGTCGATCCTCGAAAATATGCCGATCGGCGTCGCTATTTTTGCAGGCGACGGCAGGTTGTCGCATGCCAATGGTCGCTTCAATCGTAGCACCGGTGGCATTGTCCACTCGGTTGATTGCCTGCTCGATACGTGCGGCGAGGGCTATTATCCTGATGGGTCGCCCCTTGAAAAACCGCACCATCCCGCCCTGCGTGCATTTGGCGGCGAACAGGGCATGCCGGCTATCGATTTTCTCCTGCAAAAAGGCGAGGTCGATGCGTCTTGGGTCAGGGTGCGGGCTATGCCTTATGCAGATCCTGATCTGGCTGATATCTCCGGGGTGATCGTTGTTCTCGAAGAGATTGAAGAGCCAGTACATAGTCAACGTGCATCACAATCCATGGATGCGTCTTTCCGACGCTTTGCCGACCATAGCAGCCTCGCGCTCTGGATAGCGTGTCCTGATACGGGCGCATTGAAATATCGTAGTCCAGCGGCGGAAATATTGTGGGACGTCGATCTTGTGGATGTCCCTGGGCTCGACTTGCATGGCCACATTCACCCCGAAGATAGAACGCATGTTTCGGACATGCGCGCGCTGGCTCATGCCGGTCAGGTCCAGCGACTATCATACAGGATCATCGACCGGGACGGCATCGTGCGTTGCCAGGTTCGTGAAACCTGCTTCGCTATCCCACCCGGCCCAGGAGAAGAGAGTTGGATCGGTGGAATCGTCGAGGACGTGTCGCCGGAAATCCAGCTCTATCTGGTGCAGCGCTCTGATCTGACCGATCCGGTCATGGAGGCCGAACTTTGCAAGCGCGCCCACAGGATCAAGCGTTTTTCGACTGCCCATGAGCTTATGCAGGTCGCCGAAGTGCTCAATCCGGGCTGCCTCATCGTTGACCTACGAGGTAACGATAATCCGGAAACCTCCTTTGCCAGGATATTGGACGGTCGGCCCGCTGATTTGCAGGTCATATTCATCGGCGATGGGACCACCCCGACGCAGCATGTCATCGGTGCGATGCGTGGAGGCGCCGTTGATTTTCTGATCACGCCGCTCTGCGCGGATGAACTGGACCGGGCCCTTCGACATGCCAGTGAGGCGTTGCCGTGCCGGGTCGATGCGCCATCGGATAAACGCGGCGATCTGGCCGATCGTCTGGCGCGGCTGCCACGTCGGGAACGGGAAGTGCTTCTGGGTCTGGTTGATGGCGGCACGAATAAGAGCATCGCGCGCGCGCTTGGCATCAGCCCCCGGACTGTCGAAGCCCATCGCGCTCACCTTATGGAGCGGCTCAATGTCTCCACGTTGTCCGCGTTACTCTAAATCGCACATCGGGCGGGCGTGGCGGCGGACAGGCCATTGAAATAATCTGTTCCAAAACGTGATGCTCTTGATCACAACGCATCGGAGGAGAGGGGATTTATGCCCAGCCTGACGCATTATCGGCCTTATCGCTTCCCGCGTTATCCCGGGCGCACATCCACGATAAGTCGGGCGCAACTTACCGCCTTCGGTCAGATGCACCGTGAGCCTGGCGACTTCATTCCCCATGCTGAGAAACTTCACGGGCATATGCCTTTCTTGCTGATTGTTGAATCGGATGCGAACAGAAGCAGGGCGCTGGAAGCTCTCCTGGAAAGTTGGGGATTTAGGACAATCACCCATACCGACCACGCATTTGAGAGTGATGTCGTACAAAGCCAGTCGTTCGACCTCGTTCTGCTCAATGGGTTTGTGCCTGACGATGCCTGCACCCAGTTAGTCGCGACAGCGCAGTCGACTGGATTGTGCCTTCTTATTTTTGCGACCGATTTGCGCGATTGCGAAAGGCTTGAAGCCATCTGCTGCGGCAGTAGCAGGATCATTCGCCCCGACTGGAAGGCGCATGAACTGCAACAGGCGATCAATCTAGCGACCGGTTGCCGCGCTGAAAGTGCCGCTCAAAATCCTGGTGATGACCTCTATGCCTTTTCGGGATGGACCATCGATCTAGGGCAGCATCTTGTCATGAATGACCGAAGCGAAATTGTGACGATGTCGGCCGGAGAATTCTCCCTCCTGCGCGCTTTTGTCGCGCGCCCGCGTCGCGTGCTTAGCCGCAATCAGCTTCTGGATATCGTCACTAACATGGGAAGCGACGTTACAGATCGCGTGATCGATACACAAATCTGTCGCTTGCGCCGCAGGCTGGCCGGGGACCATCATTTCATCAGGACCATCAGGAATGAGGGCTATATGTTCACGGAGCCGGTGCGCCGGATCGGCTGGTCTGGACTGTAGCTGTCGCGAGGAGCGGCGTTGATCGCGACGGATGTTGTTCGGAAGCCGGCGCCGCGTGAATGACAGCTATCTCCTCGGTTCGGCAAACCGGACGTTCTCCTTGAGGACAGTCTTTGGCGTCCAGATTGGAAAAGCTGCCGGTCTGCACCTGGGAATGCGAAATTGGCTTCTAAATGACCAATAAGGGTGTGCGCCGTGCAAAGGCGGCACTTTCTAGCGGGTGAAAGGCCCGCCCGGCGATGCTCCAGCCGGAAGCAACCGGGGCAGGCATGGAGGTGACGAAATGTCTGAAGCCCCCGGATGACGGTC
>NZ_JAVTIV010000038.1:0-24428 GCF_031843765.1 Sphingobium sp. WCS2017Hpa-17 | reverse complement strand
GACGCAAACGGGAGGGGAATATGGAGTCCCAAATGACCCAAATCTTCGATCTTTCCGGCAAGGTGGCCATCGTCACCGGGGCGAATACCGGCATCGGTCAGGCGATCGCGCTGTCGCTGGCGGCGGCCGGCGCGGATATCGCGGCGGTGGGCCGTACCCCGGCGGAAGAGACGGTGGAACAGGTCCGCGCGCTGGGCCGCCGGGCGGAGATCATATCGGCCGACCTCAACAGCATCGAGCCGGTGCAGCGGGTGGTGGACGAGACGATCGATAAGCTCGGTGGCCTCGACATATTGATCAACAATGCCGGGATCATCCGCCGCGCCGACAGCGTGGACTTTACCGAGGCGGACTGGGACGCGGTGATCGACACCAACCTCAAAGTCCTGTTCTTCCTGTGTCAGGCGGCGGGTCGGCACATGATCGCGCAAGGCTCAGGCAAGATCGTCAACATCGCGTCCTTGCTGTCGTTTCAGGGCGGCATCCGGGTGCCGAGCTATACCGCGTCGAAGAGCGGGGCGGCGGGGCTGACCAAGCTGCTGGCCAATGAGTGGGCGGCCAGGGGCGTGAACGTCAACGGCATCGCGCCGGGCTATATCGCGACCAACAATACGGCTGCCTTGCAGGCGGACGAGACGCGCAACCGGCAGATACAGGAGCGCATCCCGGCCGGCCGCTGGGGCGAAGCGAGCGACATCGGCGGCGCGGCCGTGTTCCTGGCGTCGCGGGCGGCGGATTATATCCACGGCCATGTCCTCGCCGTCGATGGCGGGTGGTTGGCGCGATAAGATGAGGCTGTAGCGGGGCCGAACCCGCCAAAATAACAACAGGGAGAGAGGCATGACCGATCGGCGGAGCATGTTGACGGCCACTGGCATGGCAGCGCTGGGAATGACCCTGCCGCAGGTGGCGTTTGGCAGAACGGGTAAGGGCGCACGGCCCGGCCCCTATCTGATCGGCGCGGATATCAGTTGGATTCCCGAAGACGAGGCGGCCGGCGCGCGCTATTTCGTTGATGGCGTGCAGAAAGACCCGATCCTGCTGCTGCGCGATGCCGGATTCAATGCGATCCGGCTGCGTATCTTCGTCGATCCGGCCAAGGGCTATGCGAAGCGCGAACCGGAGAAAGCCTGGGCAGGGCTGGAACAGACGATCAAGCTGGGCAAACGCATCCGGGAAGCCGGCCTCTATCTGGTGCTGAGTTTCCATTATAGCGACACATGGGCGGACCCGGAGCATCAGGGCGTGCCCGCCGCCTGGGCCGGCTATGACCTGCCGCAATTGGCCAAGGCAGTCGAGGCGCATACGCACGACACGCTGGTGGCGATGCGGGCGGGCGGCGCGCCGGTCGACATGGCGGTGATCGGCAATGAGACGACATTTGGCATGCTATGGCCCCATGGCCGGGTGAAGCTGTCCACATCGACCGGCAATCCGGTGACCGACGCCAATCATGCCAAGGTCGGCGCGGTCGGCGGATTCGATGGCTTTGCCCAGTTGTTGCGCGCGGGGATTGCTGGCGCGCGTCGGGCGGAGCCGGATGTGCAGATCCAGTTGCACAATCATCTGGGCCGCCACTGGCCGATCGTGCGCGAATGGACCGATGCGCTGATCGCCCGCAAGGTCGATTTCGACGTTATCGGCTTTTCCTGCTACCAGCAGCGGGCGCAGGGCGACTGGGAAACCAGCTTTAGCGAGTTCGTCAAACGCTATCCTGACAAGGGGTTGCTGGTCGCCGAATATTCGAGCCGGAAGCGCTATATCAACGATCTGGTCCATGCCCTGCCGGACAAGCATGGCTGGGGCGCCTTCATCTGGGAGCCGACCCGGCATCAGGAGGCGATCTTCGACCAGGACGGCCATAATGCCGGCGAAGGCGCCAAGCCCGACCTGATTTCGCAGGGGCTGAACAGCGCCGAGGCACCGGGTGGCCTTGCGAGCGCGCAGGTCGCGCCCAAGCCGGAGCCGACCGGCCCGATGGGCAAGGGCGGCGATTATGTCGCCAATGGCCTGCTGAAACTTTATGGCGAGATGGCGAAGGCCTATCGATGAGGCGCCGGGATTTCACTCTGGGGCTGGGTGCGCTAACGCTGGCCGCCTGCGCGCATGGGCGCCCTGCGCGGCAGGACGATGTGCTGCTCTTCGCCTATTTTACCACCGGCAAGGCGGGTGAGGCGGACGGGTTGAAGCTGGCGGTGAGCGAGGATGGTTTCAGCTTCCGCACGCTGGCGGCCGGGCGCAGCCTGCTGGTGCCGGCGGTGGGCGAGAAGAAGCTGCTGCGCGATCCCTTCCTCTTTTACGATGGACAGGTCTATCATCTGCTCTGGACCACCGCCTGGGAAGGGGTGACGATCGGCCATGCAACCAGCCGCGATCTGATCCACTGGTCGGCGCAGCAGGCGATCCCGGTGATGGCCGATGTGCCGGGCACGCGCAATTGCTGGGCGCCCGAGGCGATCCATGATCCGCGCACCGGCCGGTATGAGATTTTCTGGTCGAGCACCGTCGATGGCCGCTTCGCCGAGACGGCGGGGGCGTCGGAATCGGGCTATAATCACCGGCTGTGGCGTTGCAGCACGGCGGATTTCACTAGTTTCTCCGCCGCCGCACCGCTTTACGATCCCGGTTTCAGCGTGATCGACGGCAGTTTCACGCGCGCGCCGGATGGCGGCCTCTACCTGATCGTCAAGGATGAGACGGTCGAACCCCCGCGCAAATATTTGCAGGTTGCAAAGGCGGACAGCCCGACCGGACCATTCGGGCCGCTGTCCCGGCCCTTTTCTCCCCCCTGGGTGGAGGGGCCGATGGCGACGCGGATCGGCGACGCGCTGGTCTGCTATTATGACGTCTACAAGGAAGGCCGCTGGGGCGCGGCGATGACACACGACATGGTTCAATGGGAAGATGTCAGCGACCGGCTCACCATGCCGGCAGGTGCACGGCACGGATCGTTGCTGCGCGTGCCCCGGTCGCTGGTGGCGCGAATCGGTTAGGGTGCGCAGGCGCGCGTCACGTCCGGCGGCAATATGTCGCGCAGGCGCTGGCGCACCACTTGCGCCCAGATCGCATAGCCGCGTGCATTCATATGGACGCCGTCGGACTGGTAATTGTCGCCCAGCTTGCCGTCGGCGAAGAGCGGCGTGGTGATGTCGCCATAATAAGCGCGCTGCATATGGGGCAGGAACTGCTGGGCCGCCGCGTTGAACAACCTTTGTTCGCCGAGGAAGGCGGCGCGGCCGGGGCTGGGCTTGGCCGACAGAAGCAGCACCGGCACGCCGGGCAGCAAGCGGTCGCGCAGGTCGAACAGTTGCGCAAGCTGGCGCATCACCGTGCGCACCGGAACGCCATTGGCGATGTCATTTTCGCCGACATAAAGGATAAGCGCGCGCGGGCGGCCTTCATTGGGCTTGATATTGGCGAAGCGCGGCAGGATGTCGGTCAGCACCGCACTGTTGATGCCACGATTTTCCGTGGCCCAGGGCGCCATGTCCTGCTGAAGGCTGGTCCAGCGATGGATGGACGAACTGCCCACGAACCAGAGCGCGCAGTCGCCCTTCGCCGCGCCCGCCGCCGGCAACACCGCATGGGAATCGCGATAGCGGCCATAGAGGCGCCAGCCCACGATGATGACGGCGAAAACAAGCAGGGCCATGAGCAATTTGGTCAAAGGCGAAGCATCTGTACGGCGCAATCCGGCAATTCCTCGGCTGATGTAGATCCGCAAATCCGGAGACTAGAGCATGATCCGATCAGATTGAACCGGATCATGCTCTAAGAGTCTTTTGTTCCTCGCATTTTGCGAGCCGTCAGCTGTGCCAGCTGACTTCAAAATGCTTTAAGCGCTTAACCAAGATTTTTTAAAGCTTCCTAAAGGGGAAATGTGCAAGAAACCGGCGGGGCCGGGGGTTTTATCAGTGGGCAAGAATCCGTCGATCGACCTCCTGAAGGGGGTCTTGATCCTGCTTGTGATGGTGGGCCATGCCATGGAGCTGGCCCATGCGCAGCATGTGGCCCTATGGATCGGATCGGGATTCCGCATGCCGCTGATGATCGGCATTTCGGGCTATCTGCTCAATATCGGCCGGCTGCGCAGCGAACCGGGCGAGCATTTCTTCGGCCGCTATGGCGAGCGGATGTTGCTGCCCTGGCTGGTGGCGATGGTCGCCTATCTGCTGATCAGCGGATGGCCGCTATCCTGGCACACGCCGATCGACCTGCTGCTGCGCCCGCCCTTTCACCTCTGGTATATTCCGGTGCTCTTCTTCCTGATCCTGATCGCACGCGCGGTGCCGCTGCGGCCGATCTGGCTGCTGGCGATCGGCGTGCCGTTCAGCCTGGCGATCATGTATGGCTTTGGCCCACATCATGGCCCGATCGGGGCCAGCCTGTTGTCACCGGACAGTCGTTATCTGCGCTATCCGGTCTATTTCTTCTTCGGCATGCTGATGGCCGAGCGGGGGTTGCCGACGCGCTATCTGGGCATTGCGCTGCTGACGGCGGCGCTCGGCATGGGATGGTGGTCGGCACTGGAACATGATCCCCATATCCTTGCCTTCGTACCCGCACGCCTGCTGATGTGTCTGAGCCTGATCGCGCTGCTGCCGCACTTTGCGCGGCTGCGCCTGTCCTTCGGCCCGGTCAATCATATCGGGCGGGACAGCCTGTTCTTCTATCTGTGGCACCCGCTGGTCATGGCGCTGGTGATGGCGAGCGGGGTGGGCGCGGCGGTCACGCTGGCGCTGTCAGTGCCGATCCTGTTCGGGCTGGGCCGGCTGTCGGCCGGGCATGCGCCGCTGCGACGCTGGATCGGCAGCGTACCGCCGATCCGCCGACGTGACGAGGAACCGCCGCTCGACCCGGCACCCCAGCCGGCTTAAACCTTGCCGTATTTCGCTTCGAAGCCAGCGATGTCGCCGGCGGCGAGATATTTTGCCTGATCGACCCACTGGTCGCGGACCGGACGGCCCTTGAAACTGCCGAGCTTCGCGTCGATCGTGGCGATGTCCGCATCGTTCCAGGCTGCGATCTGGGCATAGCGAGTGATGCCGAGGTCGATCAGCAGCGCCTTCAGCTTGGGACCGACGCCCTTGAGGCGCAGCAGGTCATCTTCTCCGTCCGCGACGACGGCAACGGCCGGCACAACGGCGACAGGTGCGGGGGCCGGTTCGACCGGAGCCGGTGCGGGTGCGGCCGGGGCTGGTTCTGGCGCTTCAACGACCGGTTCGACAACCGGCTCCGCAGGCGCGACCGGTTCCACCACGACCGGTTCGGCAACCACGGATGCCGCAGCGACCGGGGCGGCGATGATCGGATCGACGAAGGGTACGGGTGCAGGCGGTGGCGCGGCTTCTGCGGACACTGCCGGTTCAATCGGCTGTTCCGCCTTGCGCCGGCCGGACAGGAGGAAAACGAGCGCTATGATGACCAGCAAGCCGACCAGCAGCCACAGTCCATAGTCCATGAAGAATTCCTGCATCGCGCGTCTCTCCCCTGCAAAATGCTATGCGCTATTTATGGCCGCTTTCCTGCGCGCTGCAAGGGTTCAGCCCTGCCCCACCTCGCGCGCGACTTCGCGCCAGCCGATATCGCGGCGGCAGAAGCCGGTCGGGAAGTCGATCGCGTCGACCGCGGCATAGGCGGCGGCCTGCGCCGCGCCGACCGTATCGCCCGTGGCGGTGACATTGAGCACACGCCCGCCATTGGCGACCAGCACGCCGTCCTTGTCCGCCGTGCCGGCATGGAAGATCTTGGCACCGTCCTTTTCCGCCGCGTCGATGCCGGCGATCGCGCCGCCCTTTTCGGGCGTGCCCGGATAGCCGTTCGCGGCCATGACGATGGTGAGCGCGGTGCGATCAGCCAACTGGACCGGCCCCTGTTCGGCCAGCTTGCCCTGCGCCACGGCGAGCAGCAGGTCGACCAGATCGCCGTCGAAGCGGGTCATCAGCACCTGGCATTCGGGATCGCCGAACCGGGCATTATATTCGATCAGCTTTGGTCCCTGATCTGTCAGCATCAGCCCGGCATAAAGAACGCCGCTATAGGGCATGCCTTCGGCCGCCATGGTATCGACGGTGGGCTTGATGATCGTTTCGATCACCTGGGCCTCCAGTTCGGGCGTTAGGACGCGGGCCGGGCTGTAGGCGCCCATGCCGCCGGTATTGGGGCCGGTATCGCCATCGCCCACGCGCTTGTGATCCTGCGCCGAACCGAAGGGCAGGATGGCGCTGCCGTCCGTCAGCGCGAAGAAGCTGGCTTCCTCGCCGGTCATGAATTCTTCGAGGACGACTTCCTCGCCCGCCGCGCCGAACGCGCCGGAGAACATGGTGTCGAGCGCCTCGACCGCTTCGTCGCGGGTTTCGGCGATGATGACGCCCTTGCCTGCCGCCAGACCGTCCGCCTTGATGACGACCGGCAGCGCGAAATCGTCGAGCGCAGCGAGTGCACCGTCCTTGCTGGTGACCCGGATATAGGCAGCGGTCGGGATGTTCGCGCGCTGACACAGATCCTTGGTGAAGCCCTTCGACCCCTCAAGCTGCGCCGCTTTCTTGTTTGGACCGAAGACCGGCACGCCCATGGTGCGCAGATTGTCGGCCAGGCCATCGACCAGCGGCGCTTCCGGCCCGATCACGACCAGCGCGATCGAATGGCGGATGCAGAAATCCAGCACGGTGCGATGATCCGTCGCGTCGAGGTCGACCAATGTGGCATGCTCGGCTATGCCCGGATTGCCCGGCGCGGCGAAGAGCGTATCGAGCCGGGGCGATTGCGCCAGCTTCCACGCCAGCGCATGTTCGCGGCCGCCGCCGCCAAGCAGAAGGATGTTCATGTCGCCCATGTCCCCGGAATTTGATGCCTATGACAGTTCGGGCCGCCTGTTAGCGGAGGAACGCGCGGGGGACAACGCGCCGCCGCTGTCGGTGAGCGAATTGTCGGGCCTGTTGAAGCGTACGGTCGAGGATCGGTTCGGCCATGTGCGGCTGCGCGGCGAGATTTCGGGGTTCAAGCGGGCGGCGTCGGGGCACCTCTATCTGGCGCTGAAGGACGAGAATGCCGTGCTGGACGGGGTGATGTGGAAGGGCGGCGCGCAGCGGCTGGCCTTCAGCCCGCAGGACGGGGTGGAAGTGATCGCGACCGGCAAGCTGACCACCTATCCGGGGCGGTCCAAATATCAGATCGTCATCGAGAAGATGGAGCTGGCCGGCGAAGGCGCGCTGATGGCGTTGTTGGAGAAGCTGAAGGCGAAGCTGGCGGGCGAAGGGCTGTTCGCGGCGGAGCGCAAGAAGCCCCTGCCTTTCCTGCCGCGCACGATCGGCGTCGTGACGTCGCCCACCGGGGCGGTGATCCGCGACATATTGCATCGACTGGCCGATCGCTGTCCGACCAATGTGCTGGTCTGGCCGGTGCTGGTGCAGGGTCAGGGCGCGGCCGAGCAGGTGGCGCGCGCCGTGCGTGGCTTTAGCGCGATGGACGGCAGCGGGCCGGTGCCCCGGCCGGATCTGGTGATCGTGGCGCGCGGCGGCGGGTCGATCGAGGATCTGTGGAGCTTTAACGAGGAAATCGTGGTGCGGGCGGTGGCCGATTGCACCATCCCGATCATCTCCGCCGTGGGGCATGAGACGGACACGACCCTGTGCGACTATGCCGCTGACCGACGGGCGCCGACGCCGACCGCTGCGGCGGAAATGGCGGTGCCGGTGCGGGCGGAATTGCTGGCGGGATTGAGCGAGATGGGCCTGCGGGCTGGGCGCGCGGTGCGACGCGGGGCGGGTCAGGCGCGCGAACGGCTGGAGATGCAGGTGCGGTTGATGCCGACGCCGGATACCTTGCTGGCACCGCAGCGGCAACGGCTGGACCAACTGTCCGACGGGCTGGTGAGTGGCCTTCGCCACCGGCTGGCCGATGCGCGGGCGCATTTGGGGCAGGCGGGCGGGGCGCTGCGGCCGGCTTTGTTGCTGCAATATGTCGTGCGCGCGGGCGAGCGGCTGGACCGGTTGCAGTTGCGGCCGGACTATCTGCAACGCGCTTTGTCGGAACGGGCCGTCGCCTTCGACCGGGTGTCGCGCCATTTCGCTTCGCTCGATCCCGACCGGCCGTTGCAGAAGGGCTATGCCCGCGTGATGGCGCAGGGCCGGCTGGTGCAATCGGTCGCGGCGGCACAGGCGGCCGGCGCGGTGATGCTGCATTTCAAGGACGGCACGGTCGATGCGACGATCGGCGATGCCGCGCTTGAGCCGAAGGCCGCGCCTGTTCTATCCTCCCCACCCCGGCCCGCTCGCAAGGCGCGCGAGGTCGGCGACAAGCAGCAGCAGGATCTGTTTTCCTGATGCTGCGCAAAGAGGCCTGACCCATGTTGATGTCCAACCGCGACCGGATCGCCCGGCTCCATTATATGCCCTACAGCTTCCGCGTATTGCAGGCGGGCGACCATGTCCTGTGCGCCGTCACCGGGCAGCGGATCGCTTTGCAGGATCTGCGTTACTGGAGCATCGCCCGGCAGGAGCCCTATGCCAGCGCCGACGCGTCGGTACAGGCGGAGCTGAAGGCGCGCGGGCCGCGATGAGGCGGATCGGCATTGCGCTGCTGCTGGCCTGCACCGGGGCGGCAATGGCGCAGCCCGTCGCGCGGCCGGTGGCGGCGCGCGCTGACTTTCAACTGACGGGGACGGCGACGCAGGGCGGGATGATGACCGGCGTCGCGCCCGCCGGTACGGTCGCGCTGAAGCTGGACGAACAATTGGTGCCGGTGGATGCCGACGGCCGATTCCTGATCGCTTTCGACCGGGATGCGGGGCCGAGCGCGCGGCTGGTCGCTCGGTTGCGCGATACGCGGACGGTCGAGCGGAGCCTGAGCATCGCCCCGCGCGCCTGGCGGATCGAGCGGATCGACGCGCCAATGCGACCGACCAAGAGCACGGAAGCCTTTCTGGCGCTGCGCAAGCCCGAACTGGAGGCGATTGCCGCCGCGCGGGACGTCGTCACCGATGCGCAAGGGTGGCGGCAACGTTTCATCTGGCCCCGGATCGGGCGGATATCGGGTCTGTTCGGATCACAGCGCGTCTATCAGGGCACGGCCGGCGCCTATCATGGCGGGGTCGATGTGGCGGGTGCGACGGGCGTACCGGTGGTGGCCCCCGCCGACGGCGTGGTGATATTGGCGGCGGCGGACAAGCCCTTCACGCTGGAGGGGCATTTGCTGATGATCGACCATGGCCATGGCCTCAACAGCGCCTTTCTGCATCTGTCGCGGATCGACGTGAAGCCGGGCGACCATGTGACCCAAGGTCAGAAAATCGGCGCGATCGGCGCCACCGGCCGCGCGACCGGGCCGCATCTCCACTGGGGCATGAAGTGGAACGACGCCCGGATCGACCCGCTGCTGATCGCCGGGCCGATGCCGAACGGGCTATAGAGCATTTCGAAGACATCTGGAGCAGATGACGGCTCGCAAGATGCGGAAAACAAAAGATCCTTGGCGCATGATGCAGTTCCATCTCACTGCATCATGCTCCGGATTCAGCTTACTCGCTTCATGCGGACGGCGCGGCCACCTTCCACCTTGCCCATGAAGCTGCCCATGGCGGCGCGCTTCAGTTCGATCTTCTGGCCCGCTTTGGGGTCGCGGCCAGTGACGGCTTCGGTCGTCATCCACTGGGCGCCGTCCTCCAGCACGATTTGCCACTTACCATAGCCTAGACTGCGGACCGAGGCGATCACGGCGTCGATATGGGTGACGCCTTCTTCCTGCGGCTTGCCGCCATCCTCGTCGTCGCCACCGCCCAGGAAGGGCAATTTGGGGAAGGCAAAGCCGAACAACGTCTTGCGCGTCTTGTTGAGTTCGCTCTTGTCGAGCACCACCACCTCGTCGCGCTGGGCGGCGGCGTCGATGGCGCCCACCTGCTGGTCGAAACAGGCCAGACGCTGCGCATTGTCCGTAATGGACCGGCACTGGAGCAGGTTGGTGAAGATTTCCGGCCGGGGTTGCTGGCGCTGCGGCGCGGCCTGCACCGGTGCCGCCATCGGCGCCCCGGCGATCAGACACAGGGACATTGTCACAATCCAGCCACGCTTGCCGTTCATATCCGCTCTTCCCTTTTTCAACCCGTGATGCGTACTACCATGCACCCGCAGGATAGGACGTCAATATGACGGTTCTGACGGTTTCTCGCGCGGTCTAGCGCCATAATCCATCTATCGTCACGCGCGCTGATGCATGATTGCTACAGCGCGTTGCAACTTCATGTAATTATCTTGCAATACATCCGTAAAATAGCGGACACCCGCGCTTGTTGCATTTATGATACAGCCGCACTCAAAAGCGGCAGCTCGCCTTTTCCCCCGCTTTACAGCGCCCTGAACGCCGCGCAGTTTCGGCCGATCCATATGGGGGGATCGCTGTCGGGCACCATATCCCTCCGTACGGGCACTGACTGGCAGACCATCTGCCAAACTCCAGAGCAAGGGACTGGACCGTGAAAACATTTTCGAAAAGGGCACTTCTGCGTGCCAGCGCCGCTCCGGCGATCCTGAGCGCGTCGCTGATCGCGACGGCTGCGTTCGCGCAGGACGCGCCGCAGACGGCGGAAGCCGATGCCGGTGATACCATCATCGTCACGGGCTCGCTGATCAAGAATCCGAACCTGGCGCGTTCGACCCCGGTCACCGCGACCTCGTCGGACCAGATCGAACTGCGGCAGAACAACACCGCAGAAGATCTGCTGCGTGAAATTCCGGGTATCGTTCCCAGCATCGGTTCGGCAGTGAACAACGGCAATGGCGGCGCGTCGCTGGTCGACCTTCGTGGCCTGGGTTCGTTCCGTAACGTCGTTATGATCGACGGCACCCGCCTGGCGCCTTCCGGCCTCGCTGGCCAGTTCGACCTTAACAACATCCCGCTGGCCTTGGTCGAGCGCGTCGACGTGCTGACCGGTGGCGCTTCGACCACCTATGGTGCGGATGCCATCTCGGGTGTCGTGAACTTCGTAACGAAGTCCGACTTCTCGGGCCTGGAAGGCAATATCTCCAACCAGCTGACCGAACAGGGCGACGGCAATTATTTCCGTGCCGACCTGACGCTGGGTGCCAATTTCGATGATGGCCGCGGCAATGTGGTCTTCTCGGTCGGCTATCAGCAGGCCGATCCGGTCTATCAGGGCAGCCGCAGCTTCTCGAACGTCGCCATCGACTCCTTCAGCGGCCTGGGCGGTGGTTCGGGCACCTCGACCCCCTCGCGCTTCGGCGGCGTGAATGTCGGCGGCCTGGATTCGATCACCACCGGTTGCGGTGCTACCGGCCAGCCGGCCTGTACGGCGGTTCAGGGCACGCGTCAGCTGACGGCTGACGGTACGGCTTTCCGGCCGACCTCGGCTTTCGACGCCTATAACTTTAACCCCTTCAACATCTTCCAGACGCCGTTCGAGCGCTTCAACATGTACGGCGCAGGCCGTTATGAAGTCAGCGACGCGGTGGAAGTCTACAGCCGTGGCGTGTTCTCGAAGAACACCGTCAGCACCATCATCGCACCGTCGGGCGCCTTCGGCATTCCGGTGACGTTCGGTCTGGACAACCCGTTCCTTTCGGACGCCCAGCGTAACGCTTTCTGCGCCTTCGACGTCGATCCGCGTGCAGGCTACCGCCCGCGCTTCACGCAGGCCGAATGCGACGCCCGCACCGGCACCGTCGGTACAGCGTCGGCCAGCGAGTTCGTGTCGGCCGACATGAACGGCGACGGCGTCATTTCTGACGGCGAAGGCTTCAACGGCAACCCGGCCGTGACGGTGAACCGTCGCGCGACCGAACTGGGGCCGCGCATCTCCGAATTCACCACCACCTTCTTCGATTACAAGATCGGTGCGCGTGGCGGCATCACCGACAGCATCGACTGGGACATCTTCGGTTCCTACGGTCAGAGCGAACAGATCCAGACCCAGAAGGGCTACTGGCTGAACTCGCGCGTGCAGCAGGCCTTGCTGGCGACCAGCACGACCGAATGCACCGATACGTCGAATGGCTGCGTCCCGCTCAACCTGTTCGGTCCTGACGGTTCGATCACCGATGCGATGAACGGCTTCCTGAACGCCAACAGCCAGGTCACCACCAAGACCTCGCTGGCGCAGGTTCGCGGCACCATCAGCGGCGACTTCGGCGTTTCGGCTCCCTGGGCCGGCGACGCGATCGCCTTCGCCGTCGGCGGCGAATATCGCAAGTACAAGGCTTCGCAGGAATCCGATCTGCTGTCGCAGTCGGGCGATCTGGGCGGTGCCGGCGGTGCGGCGCCGAACGTTTCGGGCGGTTATGACGTCTATGAAGCCTATGGCGAACTTGTTCTGCCGCTGGTGCAGGACAAGCCCTTCTTCCAGGATCTGACCCTGGAAGCCGGCATCCGCTATTCGGACTACACCGTTCAGGGCGGCACCGGTTACAACACCACCACCTGGAAGGCCGGTGGTAGCTGGACCCCGACCGACGGCATCAAGATCCGTGGTAACTATGCGCACGCCGTGCGCGCGCCCAACATCTCGGAACTCTTCTCGCCGCTCAACACGGTCCTGACCAACCTGGCTTCCGACCCCTGCGCCGGTTCGGCACCGTCGTCGAACGCCAATCTGGCTGCGATCTGCCTTGCACAGGGTGCGACTCTGGCTCAGCTCGGCTCGATCATCAACGATCCGGCCGGCCAGGTGAACACCACCACGGGCGGCAACCTCGCTTTGGGTCCGGAAAAGTCGAACAGCTATACCTTGGGTGTGGTCCTTCAGCCTTCGGTCGTTCCCGGCCTGGCTATCACGGTCGACTATTATAACATCAAGATCACGGGTGCGATCACCAACCCGACCCCGGACGATGTTATCAATGCCTGCTTCGGTAACATCACCGCAGCCAGCGCTTCGGACCCGGCTTGCACGGTTATCCGCCGCGATCCGTCGACCGGCGGTCTCTACGGTCTCGCAGCTAATGCTCCTGGTCTGTACCAGCCGCTGTCGAACCTGGGTCGCCTGAAGACCGACGGTATCGACGTGTCGATCAACTATGCGAAGGATATCGGTTTCGCCAAGTGGGCACTGATCGCCAACGGCAACTGGACCAATTCGTCCACGTTCCAGGCGACCCCGACCTCGGTAAACCGCGACTGCGTGGGCCTCTATTCGGTCAACTGCGCATCGATCCAGCCGAAGTTCCAGTGGTCGGTGCGTAATACCCTGTCGTTTGACTCGATCGATCTGTCGCTCCTGTGGCGCTACATCGACACTGTGAAGTATGAGGACGGCGACGCATTCGTCGGCGAACTCAACGGCAAGCAGGTCGACTTCAACAAGATCCCGGCCGAGCATTATTTCGACCTGACCACTCGCTTCCATGCTTCGGACGCGGTCACGATCACGCTGACCGTGCAGAACCTGCTCGACAACCAGCCCAAGGTCGTTGGCAACTCGATCGGTTCGACCAGCTACAACAGCGGCAACGTCTATCCGTCGACCTACGACGCGCTGGGCCGTCGCTATGCGGTGTCCGCGAAGTTCCGCTTCTGATCCTTGCGATCAGGCATGAAAAAGGAAGGGCCGGTGGCAACACCGGCCCTTTTCTTTTGGCGTTCGGATTGGCGTGGCCAGGAACCGACGTTGAGGGGAATCAGCCCAGCAAGGGGCGAGGCAGGTCCAGCCCGATCCCGGCATTGCCCGCCACGATCCGCGCCCAGTGCGCGACCTTTTCCAGTTCCTCGCCATGCAGCGCCAGACCGCGCTGCGCCGCCTGTGCCCGCTGGTCCTTGCCGAAATCGGCACCATTTTTGGCGTCGCGCGCAAAGACGGGACCGTGCACGATCGCGGTGATGGCCACATCGTCCAGTGCAAGGCCGAAAAGCCGGGCGAGCGCCGCCAGGCTCTCCTGCGGGCGGGCCACCAATATCTCGCTGTCCAATGTCGCGATGCGCGTGCCCAATGTGTCGGCCAGCCTGTGAAATTGATGGTGCTGCGCCAGCCAGCCGACGGCCGCGACCTGAATATCGGTCAGCCCCAGATATTGATCGGGCGCGATGCCGAGCGGGGCCAGCATCCCTTCCCGAATCAGTTTCCCGAACAAGTCGCGCACCCACAGGCGCCCCTGCATTCCCTTGCGCGCGATCGAGGCAAGATAGGCGTCAAGCGGCGCATGGAGCAGCAGCGCACGCGCCTGAGGCCGCAAACCCATGATCGCCGGGATAAGCGGATTGACGACGTTGGAAGGCTTCACCACGACTGCCTCGCCGGAGGCGAACGGCCGGGCCAGCAAACGCAGGCTTTCATCCAGAACCCTGGCCACGTCTGGCCCCTTGGCCCCGCGATGCCGCCAGCCGATCAGGTCGTTGAGCAGCACCGGTTCCTTCAGCCCCATCGCTACACCGGGAATGTCGAAGGCTGCCGCCAGCAGGGTCGAGCAGCAATAAGCCGAATGGAACAGGAAATGCAGGGGAGCAGCCGGTGGCGCGGCCGCCACAACTTCCCTCCGGCGCAGTACCAATGGCGGCTTTTCGCCCAGATATTCGTCAGTCAGGAAAGGGATGGCCCCGTGACGGGGCCGATCGACATAGTGGAACTGAAAAGCGTCATGGCCGGGGTCATATCGGTGCGCCAGCCATTGCGCGTCAGCCATGAGGTCATGGATTGGGAGAGGAGCGCTGTTCATTGCGTCCAGTCTTCGCACGGCCATTCCACAGGCACAAGGCGCGCAGATTTCCCCTATTTGTCACCTTGCTGACATCTGTTAGCCATGGGGAAGGACGTGGGGGACGGACATGGATGCAATGGTTGGGCGGTTGTTACAACAGGCGATCGAAGCCCGCCGGCAGGGACGCCTGACTGATGCGGAGACTGCGCTGACGCAGGCGCTGGCGCGCGCGCCGCAGGAACCGCAAGCGCTCAACCTGCGAGGCCTGATCGCGCTGGATCGGCGTGATTTTGCCGCCGCCCGCAACCATTTTCAGGCCGCAGCGCAAGCCGACCCCAAGGAAGTCGCTCTATGGATGAATGTGGCATCCGCAGAACGCGGGCTGGATTCAGCGGACGGTGAACGCGCCGCGCTGAACCAGGCGCTTGCAATCGACCAGCGCAACCTGATGGCACAGATCCGCATGGCCCAGCTGGAGCAGCGGCTGGGCGAGACGCAACCGGCGGTCGATAGCTGGACCAAGGTGCTGTCGCTGGCGATGGGCATGACTGACATGCCGCCGGCACTGGCCGACATGCTGGCAGAAGCTCGACGCTTCGTGGGCAATCATCAGGCGCGCTTCGCCGCCTTTGTTGAGGCGGGCGTCGCAGACCAGTTGGCCGCCGCCGATCCGCTGGCGCGGCGGCGCTTCCAGGCTTGTCTGGACCGCGAATTCGGCCGGCGCGAGATTTATCAGAATCACTGTTCGGGGCTGCACTATCCCTTCCTGCCGGCGGACGAGTTTTTCGACCGGACGCATTTCCCCTGGATGGCGCAGTTGGAGGCGCAGACCGATGCGATCCGTGCCGAATTTCTGGCGATGGTCGAGCGGGATGGCGGCAATATCCGACCCTATGTGCAACAGGATGCGGGCACGCCGGAGAATAAATGGACCGCGCTCGACGGGTCGCTCGACTGGGGGGCGTCCTTCCTGTGGGAATATGGCGGGCGCAACGAGGCGGTCTGCGCCGCCTGCCCGCAAACGGTGGCGGCGCTGGAGGCACTGCCCCGCGCCGATATTCCCGGCCGGGCGCCATCCGCCTTCTTCTCTTTGCTGAAGCCCAGGAGCCGGATTCCGGCGCATACTGGTGTGACCAACAGCCGGGCGATCATCCACCTGCCCTTGATCGTGCCGCCGGGCTGTTTCTTTCGCGTCGGTGGCGAAACACGGACGTGGGAAGAAGGCAAGGCGTTCGCCTTTGACGATACGATAGAGCATGAGGCCTGGAACGAGAGCGATCATCTGCGCGTGGTGTTGATTTTCGACGTGTGGAATCCGCATTTGTCGCTTGAAGAGCAGCGATTATTAAAGCAATTCTATGCCACGGCCGATGCCAGCAAGACGAGGGCCGTCTGAGCCGGCATCTGATCGACGGCAGAGAGCGACAACGCCTGATCCGCGCCTTCGCCTCCGTCGCGTTCCTGGGAGATTATAAAGTGCGTGTTTTGAAAGCAGTCATCGCGTCGAGCCTGTTCGTCATCGCCATGCCGGCGCTGGCAGAGGACAAGCCCCCGTTGGATCGCAACGATCCCAACGCAGTGCGCTGCAAGCGGCTGGTAGTCACCGGATCGCTGGCGCGCAAGGAACGCATCTGCAAAACCAATGCGGAATGGCGCGCGATCAGCGAACAGCAGAATCGCGATGCCGACGACCTGATCAGCCGTAGCCGGGCGGGCATGAACCCGAACGGCTGAGGCAGAAGATAAGGCCCGTCGCTTGGGTTGCGGCGGGCCCTTGCCGCAGGGGTGCGGCGTCAGGCGATGCTGAGCGCCAGTGCGCCGTCGCCATCCTCCACCTTCACCGTCGATCCGTCCGGCACGTCGCCGCGCAGGATCAGGTCGGCGAGCGGGTCTTGAAGGTAGCGTTGCACCGCGCGTTTCAGCGGGCGGGCGCCATAGACTGGATCATAGCCGACCCGGCCAAGCCAGGCGCGAGCGCCTTCGGTGAGGTCGAGAACGATCTTGCGATCCTTGAGCAGCTTGCCAATGCGGGCGACCTGAATATCGACGATCGGGGCCATGTGCGCGGCGCCGAGGCGGTGGAACAGGATCACTTCGTCCAGACGGTTCAGGAATTCGGGGCGGAAGTGGCTCCGCACGATGTCCATCACCTGATCCTCGACCTTTTCCACCGGTTCGTCATCGGCCAGACCGGTCAGATACTGGCTGCCCAGATTCGACGTCAGCACGATGATCGTGTTGGTGAAGTCAACCGTGCGCCCCTGCCCGTCGGTCAGGCGGCCATCATCCAGCACCTGAAGCAGGATGTTGAAGACATCGCCATGCGCCTTTTCGACCTCATCGAACAGGACGACCTGATAGGGGCGGCGGCGGACGGCTTCGGTCAGGACGCCGCCTTCCTCATAGCCGACATAGCCCGGAGGCGCGCCGATCAGGCGGGCGACGCTGTGCTTCTCCATGAATTCGCTCATGTCGATACGCACCATGGCGCTGTCGTCATCGAACAGGAAGCCGGCCAGCGCCTTGGTCAGTTCGGTCTTGCCGACACCCGTGGGGCCGAGGAACAGGAAGCTGCCGAGCGGACGGTTGGGGTCTTGCAGACCGGCGCGACTGCGGCGCACTGCAGTCGACACGGCCTTGACCGCATCCGCCTGCCCGATGACGCGCTTGCCCAGCGTTTCCTCCATCGCCAGCAGCTTTTCGCGCTCACCCGTCATCATCCGCTCGACCGGGATGCCGGTCCAGCGGGCGACGACGGAGGCGATGTCTTCGGCCGTCACTTCTTCGCGCAGCATCGCGCCTTCCGACGCTGTTTCTGCTTCGGCGAGCCGCTTTTCGAGCGCGGGGATGGTGCCGTAGGAGAGTTCGCTCATCTTCGCGAGGTCGCCGGCGCGCTGCGCCTGTTCCAGTTCGAGCCGGGCGGCGTCGAGCTGTTCCTTGACCTTGGCTTCGCCAGCAATCTTGTCCTTTTCCGACTGCCAGCGGGTGGTGAGCGCGGCGGATTGCTCCTCCAGATTGGCGAGGTCTTCCTGCAAGGCGTCGAGACGGTCGGCTGACGCCTTGTCCGTTTCCTTCTTGAGCGCCTCCCGCTCGATCTTGAGCTGGATGATGCGGCGGTCGAGAGTCTCGATCTCTTCGGGCTTGGACTCCACCTCCATGCGCAGGCGGCTGGCGGCTTCGTCCATCAGGTCGATCGCCTTGTCGGGCAGGAAACGGTCGGTGATGTAGCGGTTGCTGAGCGTCGCCGCGCTGACCAGCGCGCCGTCGGTGATGCGCACGCCGTGATGGAGTTCGTACTTCTCCTTCAGGCCGCGCAGGATGGAGATGGTGTCCTCGACCGTGGGTTCGCCGACGAAGACGGGCTGGAAGCGGCGCTGGAGCGCGGGGTCTTTTTCGACATATTTGCGATATTCGTCGAGCGTGGTCGCGCCGATGCAATGGAGTTCACCGCGCGCAAGGGCGGGTTTCAACAGATTGCCGGCGTCCATCGCGCCTTCGCTTTTACCCGCGCCGATCAGAGTGTGCATTTCATCGATGAAGAGGATGACCTGACCGTCCGCGCCCTTCACTTCGTCCAGCACGCCCTTCAGGCGCTCCTCAAATTCGCCGCGATATTTGGCGCCGGCGATCAGGCTGCCCATGTCGAGCGCCATCAGCGTGCGGTCCTTGAGCGTATCGGGCACATCACCATTGGCGATGCGCAGCGCCATGCCTTCGGCGATCGCGGTCTTGCCCACGCCGGGGTCGCCGATCAGCACCGGGTTGTTCTTGGTCCGGCGGGCGAGAATCTGGATGGTGCGGCGGATTTCCTCGTCCCGGCCGATGACCGGGTCAAGTTTGCCCGCGCGCGCCGCTTCGGTGAGGTCGCGGGCGAATTTCTTGAGCGCGTCGTAGCGATCCTCCGCGCCCGCCGTGTCGGCGGTGCGGCCGCCGCGCAGGGCGTTGATCGCGGCGTTGAGCGCTTCGGGCTTCACGCCGGCGGCGGCCAGCGCCTTGCCCGCCGTCGTGGTGGTGGCGAGCGTCAGGGCGAGCAGCAGCCGTTCGACCGTGACGAAGCTGTCGCCCGCCTTGGTCGCGACCTGTTCCGCGCTGTCGAGCACCCGCACGGCATCATTGTCGAGGCCGGGGGTCTGCTGGGCGCCGCTGCCGGAGACGGACGGCACTTTGGCGAGCGCGGCGTCGGTGTCGCGCAGCGCAACTTCCGCCGAGCCGCCCGCCGCCTTGATGAGGCCGGACGCCATGCCCTGCTGGTCCTCCAGCAGGGCCTTCAGCAGATGTTCCGGGCCGATCCGCTGATGGCTCATGCGGATCGCCACGGTTTGCGCCGACTGGAGAAAGCCCTTGGCGCGATCGGTGAATTTTTCGAGGTTCATGTGCATCCACTCACATTAGATGCTGGCGATGTAGTGTTGCTCAAAAACCACACAAGGGGCGGTCGGTAATTTCCTTATCGGGTCGCCTTCTCCGCCTGCGGGGCGAAGAGGTCGCCAAAGAAATCCTGCGCGAACCAGCGCGGCGGCGCGTCGCCATCGGCCATGGCGCGGGTGATGCGATAATTGGCTTCGGCAAAGCGGGCGCCAGCATTCCAGTCGATCTTCTGCGTCATGTCGTCACCGGGATGATGATAGGCACCGCCCAGAAACTCCCCCCAAGCCTTTTCGCCGCCATTGGCATAGCCGGTGGCGAGGAAGACGGCGGGCACGCCCTGCTTCACGAACATATAATGGTCGGAGCGCACGAAGATCGTCTCCTGCGGCATCGGATCGGGCGCGAGTTTCACGCCCATCGGCGCGACGGCCTTCGCGACGATCGGGCCGAGGGTCGAATGATCGGCACCGAAGGCGATGACGTCGGTGAAGGGATAGAGGAGCAAAGGCATGTCGAGATCGACATTGCCGACGATCTGCCTGACCGGGACGCTGGGGTGGCGGGCGAAATAGTCGGCGCCGAGCAGCCCCTTCTCCTCCGCCGTGGAGGCGAGGAAGATGATCGAGCGGCGCGGCTTGTCCGGCGATTGCGCCATGGCGCGGGCGACCTCCAGCATGGTCGCGATACCGGCGCCATTGTCCAGCGCGCCATTGTTGATCCGGTCCTTGTCCGCCGCATCGCCCGCTTTTGCGGGGCTGATACCGATATGGTCGAGATGGGCGGAGAGGACGACATATTCGTCCTTCAGCTTGGGATCGCTGCCGGGCAGGATAGCGACGACATTGGGGCTGGTGACGCGCTGGCTGACCGTATCGGCCTTGATCGTCACGCTGGTCCTGAGCGCGAAGCCCTTGGGCTTGCCGCCTGCCTTGTCGGCTGTCTTGCGGATCGCGGCGATGGTCGTGGGCGCGCCGGCGAACACAGCCTGCGCCGCCGGGTCGTTCAGCATGGCGGACGCGCGCAGGCCCGGTGCGGCGTTGAAGGGGACGCCCTCGGGCGACACCCAGGTGAAATCGGGTTCGTCGGCGAACTGCACCATGCGCGCCCACGGCCGGGCCTTGGCCGACTGGAGCGTGTTGAGCGCGATCATGCCGATGGCGCCATGGGCTTCGGCGATCTTGCCCTTGGTCGCAGACAGATGCGCCCCTTCTTCGCTCGGCAACCCCTTGGGATAGCCGCGCAGGGTGACGACGATCTTCCCCTTCACGTCGAGGCCGGCATAGTCGTTGAGGCCAAGCCGCGCATTTTCAAGGCCGAAGCCGACGAATACGAGCGGCGCCGTGACGTCAAGATGCGGCTGATCGGCATTGATGCCGACGATGACGTCACCGGCATGGGTGAAGCTCTTCGCGCCGGCGGGGCCGGTGACGGTCAGCGTGGCGGGTGTCTTGCCGAATTCGGTCTTCTGGAAGGTGATGCGCTGGAGCCAGCTTCCCCCATTTGCATTGGCGTCTCCAGCGGGCTTGAGGCCGAGGCCGTCAAACTGGCTGGCGACATAGCGGGCGGCGATTTCATGCCCTTCGCTGCCGGTGTCGCGACCCTGGAGCAGGTCGTCGGCGAGAAATTCGACATGGGCGCGCATCGCAGCGGCGGTGAAGACCGGGTCGGCGGCCGACTGCGCGGACAGGGTGGCGGGAAGGAGCAGCGCGGTCATCGCTGCCAGAGAAATGGGGGTTTTCATCGGGGATAGGGTCCACTGATTGCGGGATGGCGCAAGATTTGCCCCCGGCCCCTGCGCCTGTCCAGCAATAAGCGTGTTGCGATGCTAAAACGGCCCGCTATGCTGCGCCATCCATCGCACCGGCAGCCTGTCGGTGCGCGCAAATTCCCCGTTTTCATGAGGTTCTCATGGCCCTTTCCCCGATGTCGCGCCGCCTGTCCCTGATGATGGGCCTGTCGGTCCTTGCGCTTTCTCCGGCTCTGGCTCCGGTGGCTTACGCCGCCAAGCCCGCAACGGCCGCCGCGCCCGCGCCGGTCGCCAGCCTCGTGTCGCAGGTCGATATTCCCTATGAGGAATTCACGCTGAAGAATGGGCTGCGCGTCATCGTGCATACGGACCGCAAGGCGCCGGTGGTGGCGGTGTCGATCTGGTACCATGTCGGATCGCGCTTCGAGCCGGCGGGCAAGACCGGCTTTGCCCATCTGTTCGAGCATCTGATGTTCTATGGCTCGGAAAATGCCGATGGTCCCTTCTTCGGCCGGCTGGAGGATATCGGCGCGACCGACTGGAACGGGACGACCTGGTTCGACCGGACCAATTATTTCGAGACGGTGCCGACCGGCGCGCTGGACCGGGCGCTGTTCCTTGAGTCCGATCGCATGGGCCATCTGCTGGGCGCGGTGACCCAGACCAAGCTGGATACGCAGCGCGGCGTGGTGCAGAATGAAAAGCGCATGGGCGAGAATGAGCCCTATGGTCTGGTCGAATATGCGCAGCTGGACGCGATGCTGCCAGAAGGGCATCCCTATCGCCACAGCACCATCGGGTCGATGGCGGACCTGAACGCCGCAAGCCTGGCCGACGTCCAGAGCTGGTTCAAGACCCATTATGGGCCGAACAATGCCGTGCTGGTGCTGGCGGGCGACATCGACGTCGCGACGGCCAAGGCCAAGGTAGAGAAGTGGTTCGGCAATATCGCCGCCGGCCCCGCGCCCAAGGATGTGGATGCGACCGTGCCGACGCTCGACAAGGATGTCGAGAAGGTCATGCACGACAATGTCGCGGCGACCCGCCTCTATCGCAACTGGATCGTGCCGGGGGTCAATTCGGACGAGTTGCAACAACTGGACCTCGCCATGACCGTGTTCGGTGGCCTGGGTTCCTCCCGGCTCGACAATGTGCTGGTGCGTGACGAGAAGGTCGCCGTGGGCGTGAAGGCCAGCATCCAGCCATTCGAAAAGCTGAGCATCGCCGAGATCACCGTCGACGTGAAGCCGGGCGCGGACCCGGTGGCCGTGGGCAAGCGGCTGGACGCGCTGCTGGCCGATTATCTGGCCAAGGGGCCGAGCGCGGACGAGGTGATGCGCGCGGCGACGACGCAGGCGGCCGGCACGATTTCGGGGCTGGAGAAGGTCGGCGGCTTCAGCGGCAAGGCCGTGACGCTGGCCGAGGGGGCAGTCTATTCCAACGATCCGGCCAAATATAAGAAGGATCTGGCCGTTTATGCGTCGGCCACGCCGGAGACGGTGAGCGCAGCGGCACGCAAATGGCTGGGCCGGCCGGTGCTGCGTCTGACCGTGGCGCCGGGCGAACGCAGCGCCGCCGATAATGCGCTGGCGGGCAATGCGACGGCCGAGAATGCGAAGACTGGGGGCGCCGGGCACAAGCCGGCCTTCTTCCGCAATCCCGATGCCGCCGCACCGAAAGCCGCGACGCCGCCCGCCCCGACCAAGATCGCCGAGCCACCGATCGAGCCGGTCAAGGATCTGGACTTCCCCGATATCGAGCATGCGACGTTGAAAAACGGCATCAAGGTCGCGCTGGCGCATCGCTCCACCGTGCCGACGGTGCGGGTGTCGGTCGCCTTTGACGCGGGCAATGCCGCTGACGACAAGGCCAAGCTGGGCACGGCGGGCCTGACCACCGCGCTGTTGGACGAAGGCACGACGACCCGGTCGTCGGTGCAGATTGCCGAGGAGCAGGAGCGGCTGGGTGCGTCGATCAGCGCGGGCAATAGCATGGACCGGACCAATGTCGGTCTGTTTGCGCTGAAGCCCAATCTGGACGCGTCGCTGGGCCTGCTGGCCGATGTGATCCGCAATCCCGCCTTTGCGCCGGCCGAGGTGGAGCGGCTGCGCGGGCAGGTGCTGACCCGGATCAAGGCCGAGAAGACCGAGCCGATGGCGATCGCACAACGCATGCTGCCGCCGCTGCTGTATGGGCAGGCGCATCCCTATGGCATCCCCTTCACCGGGTCCGGCACGGAAAGCGGCGTCAAGGCGGTGACGCGGGCGGACCTGACGGCCTTCCATGACGCATGGCTGCGGCCCGACAATGCGACCATCTTCGTCGCGGGTGATACGACGCTGGCCGAGTTGCTGCCGCTGCTGGAAAAGCGGTTCGGCGACTGGAAGGCGCCCAAGGTCGCGAAGGGCGTCAAGACGTTCCGCATGGACCGGATGATGCGCCCGGCCAAGATCGTGCTGATCGACAAGCCGCAAAGCCCGCAGTCGCTGATCCTGGCCGGTCTGCTGACCAACAAGGCGGGCACCGACAATCCGGTGACTCTGTCCACCGCCAATGAGGTTCTGGGCGGCAGCACGACGTCGCGCCTGACCATGGACCTGCGTGAGACGAAGGGATGGGCCTATGGCGCCGGCACGGCTTTGCCCGGCGTCAGGGAAACGATCCCGCTGCTGGTCTATGCCCCGGTTCAGACCGACAAGACCGGCGAGTCGATCATCGCCGCGCGGCAGGATATCAAGGACTATCTGACTACCAAGGGCACGACGGAAGCCGAGCGCAACCAGACGATCAACGGCCAGATTCTGTCATTGCCCGGCAGTTTCGAGACGTCGTCCGACCTGCTGAGTGCCATGATGCGCAATGCGCTGATCGGCCGGCCCGACGATTATTATGAGACGCTGCCCAAAACCTATCGCGCGATGACGGCCGCCGACATGGACAAGGCCGCGCGCGAGGCGATCAACCCCGATCGGCTGATCTGGGTCGTGGTAGGCGACGTCAAGCTGGTGAAGCCGCAGCTTGACGCGGTGGGCCTGCCGGTGGAAATGGGCACATTGGCTGATTGACGCCAACGTAAACGTAAGGAGACAGGATATGGCAGCAGTGGATGGCGCCTATGATTGCGTGGCCAAGACGCCGATGGGCGACCAGAAGGGCGTGTTCACCGTCATCAGCAGCGGCGACCGTTTCAACGGTACCTTTGCCGGGATGATGGGATCGCTGGACGTGGTCGACGGCAAGGTCGATGGCGGCAAGCTGACCTGGAAGATGGAAATGACCATGCCGATGCCGATGACGCTGGAGTGCGAGGCCGAAGTGACCGGCGACGCCATCGTCGGCACGATGCAGCTGGGCGCGTTCGGCGCGTCGGCCTTCAACGGCACGCGCCGGGCCTGATCTCCGGTCCGGCAGAGACCGGATCGACAGCCTTATATATTGGCGAGGCCCGAATCCTGGCGATTCGGGCCTCGCTGCATTTTCAGGGCGAACAGCCTGAGAAGACGGCATAATGCGCGTAAGTGCGACAGGGAGTTGGACAGCAACAATCTAGAGCGTTTTTCGATCATTCCAGATCATACCCGCACGAACTGAAGTAGTTGGCACATTCCATTGGCTGGAAGATATCGACGAGTTTGCCGATCAGGCCCCACAGTCCGCTGACGGTTCTTTCTTCC
>NZ_JAVTIV010000037.1:0-26756 GCF_031843765.1 Sphingobium sp. WCS2017Hpa-17 | reverse complement strand
ATGCTCACCACGCGACGCCAGTAGACGACCATAGAGAACATGGCAGGAACGATTGCCCAAAAAGCACGGAAAATCAAGGGTCAGTAGACGCCTGTACATCGCTGCATATTGTGAAATGGCGGAAGCGATGGTTGTCGCATTCCGGCGACACACGCTGCTGCCGCTGGACGACTGTCTCTATGCGTTGCAGCCATCGATCCCGCATCTGACCCGCTCAGCGCTGCATCGGTGCCTGCAACGACACGGCATCTCTCGCCTGCCCGACATCGAGGGCGACAAGCCCAAACGTCAACGCTTCAAACGCTATCCGATCGGCTTCTTCCACATCGATATTGCCGAGGTGCAAACTGCCGAAGGCAAGCTCTACCTGTTCGTTGGCATCGACCGTACCAGCAAGTTCGCGGTCACTCAACTCGCCGAGAAGGCCGACAGGCGAACGGCTTGGGAGTTTCTCGAATATCTGCTGAAGGCCGTTCCCTATCGCATCCACACCATCCTGACCGAGAACGGCATCCAGTTCGCCGACCAGCCGCGCAATCGGAACACTGCCTTCTCACGCCAGATGCGTTTCGACATGATCTGCGAGGCGAACGATATCGAGCATCGCCTCACCAAGCCGAACCACCCATGGACCAATGGGCAGGTCGAACGGATGAACCGCACCATCAAGGACGCAACCGTCAAACGCTTCCACTACGAGAGCCACGAGCAGCTACGCACACACCTTGCCGACTTCATCGCTGCCTACAATTTCGCCCGCAGGCTCAAGACCCTCAGCGGCCTTACTCCCTACGAATATATCGCCAAGATATGGACTTCAGAGCCAGACCGATTCATCCTCAATCCGATCCACCAGATGCCGGGACTGAACAACTAGCCACCTCAATCAGAACCGCTGATGGGACTGGCATGATCGGACGCCCCTTCACCATTTGTCAGGCTTCGATGCCTTTTTTAGGATCGTCGACGTGCTTGGTCATAAGAGGCCCGCGCCTTTTCATTTGTTGGTCTGAACGGCGTAAACCTGATTGCTGCCATCCATGTTGGACCGGAAGATCATCCACTTTCCGTCTGGCGTGAAGGTGGTGTTGGGTTCAAGCCGATAGTCGTGGCGGCGCATGTCGACGATCTTTTCCGTCTCCAACGTGCCGGGCGCGATCAGGTCGGCGGCATTGTCCGCATGGATGCCCGCTACGTCCGGTATCGCTTTGGGCGTGAAGAGGTAGAGATATTTGCCATCGGGCGCATGGGCGACCATTTCGCTGTCGCCACCATCGCCGGAAAAGCGCTGCATATCAGGCGTCTGGTTATAGTGGACGGACCACATGTTGCGGTCGACATGATACCATTGGCGCTTGCCGGTCGCGATCTCATAACCCGCCAGCCAGAACACCTCGCCACGCGGCGTCTGGAGATCGTACCAGATCCACTTGCCATCGGGCGAGAAGAATTCATGCCCGGCGATTTCCATGTTCATCGTGCGCTTGTGGACCTGCTGCTTGCCGCTGCCGTCGGTGCGGATGGTCCAGATGCGATCGACTTTGTGCCACGGGCCTTCATGGCAATATAGGATGAGGCCGGGATCGGTGGGCGAGAACTGGACATGGTTGAGCCAGTCGGTGGAGGCGACCACTACCTTGCGCGCGCCGGTGCGGATATCGATGGTGAAGATTTCCATCGGAATCTTCGCTTCGAGCCGCTCATTGAGGCGCACTTCCTTTGCTTCGGCGAAGCTGAGCGGTTTGCCGTCCGGGCCGTTGGCAGCATAATTGGCCTGACCGAACTGCTGCTTGATTTCCGGCGCCTTGCCCTTGGCCGTGCCATCGGGTTGCAGCGGCTTGTCGCTCGCCGCCCATTGGCCGAGGAGCAGCGTCTCATCGGCATTGATCGATCCGATCGATCCCTTGGCGACGGTCGCGATCTTGCGGACCTTGCCGCTGTCGATGTCGGCGGCGAAGATGGTGGTCGCGCCCGCGCCGTCATTCTTGCGGCCGCCGGCATAATAGACGCTGCGGGTCTTGCGCCCGGTAAAGAGGAGTTGCAGGTCCGCGCCCTTGACCAGCGGCCGGATGCTCCAGTCCGCCAGCGTCACGACGCTGATCCCGTCGGGTGTAGATATGACCATCTTGTCGCCTTGCGGCGTATAGCTGTTCTGGTGGAAATAGAGGCTGGCCGCGCCGCCCGGCTGGTCGGTGATCTGGACGATCTCATGCCCGGTCAGCGCGTCGGTCCATTGCTTCACCGGCTTGGCTATCGCCGCGCCGCTCCAGGCCATCGTCGCGAGAGCCAGAGCCGAAATACTGCTTTTCATCATCACCCTCTCTTCAACCCTGTGTCGGCAGCGCATCGGGGATGAGCGCCAGATTCTCGATTGCGGCAAGCCCCCATTGGGCTGCCGCATTGGTGGATACATCCGGCCATTCGACTGTCGGCGCGATGACCTTCGCGCCCGTCAAGGTGACACGGGGATCGCCCTTGGATAGGCCCTGCCCCGCCTCGCCGGACAGGAACTCGTCCCAAGCGCGACGCGCCATGGCGGCGTCCCCCGTTTCACGCGCGAGATAGGCGGTCAGGCGCGAATGGCCTTCCTTCAGGTTGCGGCCCTTGTAAGGCTCGCGGAACTCCGCCTCCCACTCCGCCTTGGGCGCGTTGAACCAGCGGCAATAATCCAGCCAGGCCTTGCGATAATGCGGCACGTCCAGCAACTGGAGCAGTTCCGCATTCACTTCCAGCGCACCGAACACGGCATTGAGGTGCGACAGGCTGATCTTGTCTCCCGGGCCCATGAAACGTCCGGTCGCCAGATCATAAGGCGCGCTGCCAGCCAGCCAGCCACGCTTCAGACGGCCGATACTGTCCATCCCGGCCATCAACCGATCGCGCCATTTACGCTCGCCGGTCCGCTCCCATTCGGTGAGCCAGGCCGACGCGACCGAGCACCACATCGTGCCGAAGCTCAGGTCGATCACGCCTTCGGGCAGCGGGTTGCGCTCTGCGCCCGGCACTTTGCGGCCGATTTCGACATGGCGGAGCGCCTGATCGGAATCGAGCAGGTCGCGCATCAGGTCGCCGACCCGCTCGTCTGCGGTCAGATAGTAGAAGATGCGACGATAGATAGCGTTACTGACGCGCGGCTGCTTGCTGCTGTCGCTCCAGTGCTGGACGCCATGGCGGGTACCCAGCCCCTTGAAGCGCCCCATATGATAGACGTCGACTTCACCGGTATGACGCGTCATCGCCTCGGCAAAGCGGAACAGTTTCGGATCGCCAGTGCGCAACACGCTAAGCCATAGCCACAGGTCGGGCGATAATTCGCTATTGTCCCAGGCATAGCCGCCAATGTCATAGCGCCACTGATGCCGGTCGAAATCATAGGTGTGCATGACATCGCCATGGTTCCAGAAACCATACCAGCGGCGGCGATCCACTTCGCTTTCGTAGAAGGCGGCGAGGTTGCTGATCTGGTCCTCGATCCGCGCCTTCATGGGCGACGAACGATCGGGCAGACCCCAGGGGCCGAAAACGCCGGCCATATGGATGCGTTCTGGCGTCGCCATCAGTTGCGGCGGCACCGCATTGGCCTGTACCATGGCCGACAGGCGCTCGGCCTCCGGCGTGGCGGCGCAGGCCCACAGTGTCAGTTCGCTCGTACGCGCGACGCCGGTCGCGCTGTCCCAGCCGGGTTCATAATCCTCATAGGTGATGGCCAGCCCTTCATTCTGGGCATCATAGCCTTCCATCCCCATCACCCCGCGATAGGGGCGCATGTCCATGGGCTTCGCGTCAGGCGACCAGAGCCAGAGGCTGAGCGCCGCTTCATCGCCGGCCGTACTGCGAATGTCGATCTGGGCGGGATGCCGCTGCCAGAAATAGCGCGCCGCCATCGCCACGCCGCCTTGTGGCGAGCCGACATAGCCCAGCCCCAGTGCGCGAGTGCCAGCGGTGGAGTCGACCCATGCATGGCCCGGTTCTGTGCGCTTGGCGATGGCGAAACCATCGGCGGTCAACTGGCTGAGCGTGAAGTCGCTCCAGGTCGGAATGCGGTCCAGCAAGGGACGAACACCGGGCGCGATGCTGTCCAGCGCGACCGCCTTCCCGGCGATCTGCGCCGCGCGGGCCGCTGCACCCGGATCGCGGCGCAGACCGGTCAGCGGGCGGACAGCCTCGGAGAAAAGGCTGCCCTCTGCGGTGGCGAGGCGGACATGGCGGTCATGCGGCGCGCCGGCCATGGGCACGGCGGCGCCGAGGCCGATGCTGCTGACGAAGTCCTTCGCCGGATCGCCATCGAAGATGACACTGTGCACGACGCGCAGATGATCGCCACCGGAATAGGCATAGAGGCGCAGGGTGAAGGGCAGCATGGTCCGTCCCGCCGCTTCATGCACGCCTTCCAGTTTCACGACAGCGCGAACCGGTCCCTTCTGCTCGATCGTCACCTTGTCGATCCGACCGGTGAGGCGGGTGCGTTTGCCGTCTTCCGGGGCATCGTCGACGCTTGCGATCAGGGAGAGCGGGCCCATTACCTGCCGTTCGCCCGACCATGCGCCGGCTATGACGGCCTGACCGGAGCGAGGGATGCGCCAGCGGGTCGCGCCACTGACGATCTCGACCGTGTCAGCGGTTTCACGCACCAGCACGGGCGTCGCAGGCGACTGCGGCTTGCCGGGAACGACTTCCAGACCGGCGGGCTGCTTTACGCCCGCAGGCAAGGCGTGGGCCGACCATTTGAGCGAGCCATCGGGCCAGGTCGCCAGCGTCCAATGCTGCGACGTCAGCGATGCGCCATCCTGTCCGCGCAGGCTGAGCGGCGCATTGGCCCGCATCGCACCGCGCGGCCATGGTACGCCGAATGTCTGGCCAAGGCTGAGCGCCGGCGCTTCGCTGTCGATCCAGCGCACCGGCGTTTGCGGCACGCCGCGCGTCGTTCGGGTGGCTGCGAGTGCCTCGGGCGGCAGCATCGCAGCCGCGCCACCCAGCAGCCCCATACGCAACATGTCGCGCCGTTTGACCGTCAGATGTTCCTTCATGTCCCCTCCTTGGCGGGGCCGGCCCGGAATATGGATGATTGCAGGTGAAAATGTGCCATTTCACCCGCCATCACATCAGGGGCGGCTGATCGAGAAATTACGCAGCTGAATATGGCTTTGCGTGGTGCGCACACCAAAATGGCCATGCCGATAGGGGGTATCGTCCATCATGCTGAACAGGGTGACACCGTCCCGTTCAACCGCGATCCGCTGACCGTCTGCGATCAACCGTAAGCGGAACCAGCGGTTCGGCTCCAGCATGTCTGCCTCACCGGGCCGATCATGCTCCGGTAGCAAGGGCCGCTCCCCGGCCTTGCCGACATAGCGGCGCATGCGCGTGGTGGTGTTGCGATTTCCACCTATGCCGACATAATAGGTGCGCAGCAGGTCATATTCTTCGAACACGCCGCTACGCCGCTTTGTCAGCACCGATCCATCTGACATGGCGGGGTCAGTCGCCATCCAGAAAGCGTTGACGTCGCTGACCGCATCATGCGATCCGCCGGCCGAAACAGCCCGAACCTCATAATCGATCGCGATCGGTCCGGTCAGTTGCGGCAAGAACCATAAGGACAGCCCCGCCGGGGTATCGATATCGACTATTCCACCTTGTGCTGTCACCCGTGCATCGCCCGCCGCTTCGATCCGCCATTGGCGCAGGCCATGGCGGAAATCGTCGCGGTGGAGGATAGGTCCGGGCGTGCGCGCCGCCACTGGCAGGGAAGCCAGCGCGGCGAGCATCGCCCGACGGTTGAAACCGGTCGGGATCACAGTTTCAGGCGAACGCCGCCATAGACCCTGCGACCGAAGGTTTCGATGATGGTCCGGCGATAGACGCTGTTGGCATTCTCCTTGCGCGTGGCGTCGAGCAGATTGACGCCTTCGAGGAAGAAGGCCACGCCCGGCATCACCGTGACGTTGAGCGACGCATCAAGCTGGCCATAGGCTTCGCCGAATTCGGGATTGTTGCCGCGTCCCTGCGCAACCAGCAGATATTTGGACCGCCAGTTATAGGCGCCACGCAGGCTGATGACATCGTCCTCATAATAGGCCGACAGATTGTAACTGTTGCGCGACAGGCCCTGGAAAGGCAGCGAATCCCCGGTGAAGAAATCCTTTCCTTCGTAGCCGCTATCCTTGGAATAGGTATAGTTGGCGATCACGCCCATATTCTTGATGACGGGCACGTCGATGAAATCGAACGCCAACTGCGCGCCAGCCTCGATACCGTTGATCGTTACCTTCTGCGTGCCGTTGGTGGGCACCAGAATATTGTAGGTAACGCCGGTCGGATCGACATAGGCCTCGGTCGTGTTCTGAATGAAGCTGCTGATCTCCTTACGGAAATAGGTCACCGACGCGAAGCTGGTCTTGTTCAGATAATATTCCAGACCCGCATCATATTGACGCGCGCGGAAGGGCTGGAGCCCCGGATTGCCGCGTGAGCCGGACAGGCCGACAACGTCCAGCGTGAAGCGCGGGGCCAACTGCTGCGGCAGCGGACGGGCCATCACTTCGGTGGCGGTGACGCGTGCCTGCAACTTGTCGGGGATCAGGTCTGCCTTCAAGTTGATCGACGGCAGGAACTCGGTGTTCTTGCTGGTGTAGGACACGGGCGAAATGACCGGCAGCGCGCCGCCACCCGGCGAGGTGCTCTGGAATCCCGACGTGTTCACCTTGGTATTGACGACGCGGGCGCCGATCACGCCGCTGACAGGCACCGGACCAACATCGAACGCGAAGGCGGCCTGCGCGAAACCGGCGAAATTGCGTTCGCCAACTTCCCATGTGTCGGTGAATACCTGGCACGTGCCGCCCGATCGTTCTGGGCAGCCACCTGCCTCGAACGGATCGGGCACACCGACCGCGTCAGCGACCCCCTGCGTCATGTTGAGCCAGCCGGTATAGCCGTCCGAAAAGCCCAGGTCGCCGGTATTGAAGAAGCGCGATGTGCCAAGCGCGGCATTGCCGCTCACAATATCCTGGATGCGGGCCTGCACCGCCGGATCGGAGAAGCCGTTGAGCGTGGTCGTGCGGGTGAAGAATTTGCTCTTCACCGTCAGGTCACGATACTGACCGCCCACCTTTATAGACGTGATGATGCCGGCGTCGGGCTCATATTCGGCGTCCAGCTTCGCCATCTTTTCCGACTGATCGTCGTAGCGCGGGCGGCGCAGCACGGTCAGCTGATTGATGCCGTCGGTCGTCGTGGGGTCGAAGGGCAGGGTGATCTTGGGCGCCTGCTGGCCATTGCCATAATCGACCTCCAGCCAAGGCATGCCCGTGACGGCGGCAGTCGCATTGATCTCGTTATTATAGGCCTTCGCCTTGGCGTAGGAGATTTTCGGCGTCAGTGTCAG
This sequence comes from Sphingobium sp. WCS2017Hpa-17, assembly GCF_031843765.1. Classification (NCBI taxonomy): domain Bacteria; kingdom Pseudomonadati; phylum Pseudomonadota; class Alphaproteobacteria; order Sphingomonadales; family Sphingobiaceae; genus Sphingobium; species Sphingobium sp. WCS2017Hpa-17. The sequence goes on along the minus strand of NZ_JAVTIV010000037.1, from coordinate 19,369 downwards.
ATTGCTGGTGGTCCATTCCGCCCCCAGTGCGATATTATAGGTCGTACGGCGGATATCGCCCAGAATGTTGCGATAGGACACGCCGAGTTGGCTCGTCTGTGCCAGGGCGGTGTTGTTGGTCATCCGCAGATATTGGACGGTGTTGTCCGGGCCGACGATGGTGTTGGCGGTGTCGATAATGCCGCCGCTGGTGCCGGTCTGCAGATATTGCGATGTGACCGACTGGTTGGACCGGGTCCAGTTGCTTTCCAGATAGGCCTTGAAGTCGTCGCTCGGACGCCATTCCAATATGCCGTTCAGTGCATAGCGGCGGGTTTCAAGCCGATCGATCACGTAACGCGGAATATCCGGGATGAAATCCCTCACGCCGTCGCCGTTCAGGTCCCGGCTCTGGACCCAGCCCGTGGTGCGCGCCTGATGGTCCTCGACATTGCGGTTCTCGAACGTGCCCGAGACCAGGATGCCCAGCGTGCCATTGGCAAATGTGTCGCTGCCGATGACGGCAAGGCGCGGGTCCATATGGTCGCCGATATCGGCATAGATGGCCTGCGCCGAACCTGCGAGATAGGGCTTGCCGCCATTGTCGAACGGCCGGCGCGTGATGACGCGCACGGTGCCGCCGACGCCGCCTTCGGTCATGTCCGCGGTGGCCGACTTCACGACCTCCAGACGGTTGACGAATTCGGACGGCAGATCGCGGAAATCGACGTCGCGGCCGCCGCCAACGGTGGTGGACAGCGCCGTGGTGCCGTTGATTTCAACGCGGTTCAGCGACGGGTCCGCACCACGAATGGTGACGCCTGCGCCTTCACCACCTGCGCGTGAAATCTGGACACCGGTGACACGCTGGAGCGCTTCACCCACATTTTTGTCAGGGAATTTGCCGATATCTTCTGCCGAGATCGCATCCAGCACCTGTGGAGCGTTGCGCTTTGCATTGAGCGCACCCTGAAGGCTGCTGCGGATACCGGTTACGACGATATCGGCAGCTTCTACATCTTTGGCGTTCGAGACATTTGCCTCAGCCGGATCAGATGCGGACGAATCCTGTGCCGCTGCCGCTGTCGACGCGATGGCAAGCAGCCCCAGGTAGGAAATCGAAGCCAGTTTGGCACAACGCAGATGCATGAGCATCATCTCCCATTCCACATATTGAAATTATGTCTCTTTATATGGACATATCGCTGTCATCGCCTTTGGGCAAGAATTAAATCCCTCTAAATGGGATATGATTCCAAAATGCGATATTCGTGGTGGGCGTTGGTTTCTTTTTAGATACTCGTTCAAAAAAAATAGAACCGGGTGACCGGTGAGGCTTGGAATTGCTAGGCCAAAGGGTCAGCCGACACTTGTAACGTGGAGCCACACGCAGAAGACTTTATGCAATCCGACGTGTAGAAATTTTGCGACCGCTGCGGATGTGGGTCGGCTGTGGCTCGTGGTCATTTGCGGCATGCCGTGGCGCCCCCGTTCTCTTTCAGTAGGCAATCCTTGCTCCATTCCTCGTTCCCGATCGACGATAATGGGCGCGTCGAGCGGCGACCGGGTTGGTGCCCTAAGCATTATTGCGCCAAACAGGTCCGAACCCAAATAGTCCGATAACCACATTTTGACTTGGGCGAGTCCTTGCTTCGCGAACCAGTTCGGGCGAACGGCCACGAACTGCCGTACAAACGGAATAATCGCCGCGGCTGCCAGACCGGGTAGCGCCGCCCGGATTCGCGGTCCCACTCAGCCGCTCGTCGATCTGCTGACGGAACGCTAGCCCGTTCCTGTGGCGCGTTTCAACATTTGAGTCTGGCGTTTGGGATATTTGTAGCGATCTAGGGCATATTTAAACGGTTCATCATTTTCTACAGCCATGTTCCGAGTTAGCCAGAACTCAGTCCTCGTCCGCACCCGATGCGTTCGAAATGCCCACGACGACCGCTTCCAAGACACGGGTGGCAAGGCGCATATCCTCCTCGCTCAAGCCCGCAAAGACAGATGTTCTGATTTCGGAAAGCACCGGCTGGACCTTTTCCACCACCTCAATCCCTGCCGGGGTGATCTCGATATAGCGGGATCGCTTGTCGGTCGGATTTTCGATCCGGCGGATCAGACCGTCCGCTTCCAGTGAATTGAGCGTGCGAATTAACGGGGGCCATTGAATGGCAAGGCGTGCAGACAACAAGGATGTCGTTATCGGCGGCGTCGCAACACTGAGCACGAACAGGGTCTGCCAGCGCGATCGCGATTGCCCGGTCAACGCCAGCATCCGGCTTTCGACATGATTGCCCCAACGCCGGGCCGACAAGGACAGAATGCGTGTCAGGCGAAATTCGATATCGTCCCGGGACCCTTCCGGAAAATAGGCGCGATACTGCGGAGTCGTGCTGTCGAAGGGGTCTGCCGCAGCGGGTGTGTCAGAGGACATGCCGGTTCCATTGGTAAAGCGGACCAACCCATGTCGTGCCCACATTTCTGTCTTTAGCGATGCCAGAGCGCATCTGCCAAATGCCAATTCGCTTTCATTTTCACGCGATCGAAGCACGCTGTTGACAATATATGTACCTAGATACATAAATTCCGCATTGAGGCCGCAAAAGAAGGCCGGGAGAGGGAGCTTGAAGATGCGATTGAGCACGCAAAGCATGCGGACAAGTGCGAGTGGCTTGGCCATGATCGGCGCGATGATTGTGCTATCCCCACATATCGCTGCAGCGCAGGATATGCCTCCGTCGGGACAGGTGGCGGATCAGCAATCGAGCGAGGAGAGCCTGCCTCCGCCGGCTGGCCCGGATGTACCGGTAAACGACATTGTCGTGACTGGAACCCGACTGGGTTCCAATTTCAACGCGCCCACGCCGGTCACGTCGATCGGCGCCGAACGGCTTGCTGCGCTGGGTATCAACAATGTCGGCGAAGCGCTCAATCAATTGCCCAGTTTCCGTGCATCAAGCGGTCCTGCGGCGCAGGCCAATCTTGGTGGCAATATTGGTGCCCGCCTGCTCGACCTGCGCGGCCTGGACCCGCAGCGCACGCTGGTGCTGGTCGACGGTAAGCGGTTCGTGCCGAGCACGACCCAGGGGTCGGTCGATACCAACCTGATCCCATCGTCCCTGCTGCGCACCGTCGATGTCGTCACTGGCGGCGCATCAGCCGCCTATGGCTCGGACGCCGTTGCCGGTGTCGTGAACTTCGTCCTCGACCGCAAGAAGACAGGGCTGGACGGCGAATTCAGCGCGGGCGTCTCGCAACGCGGCGATGATGGCAACATGTTCGCCAGCCTGTCGGGCGGCACGAGCCTGACCGACCGCATTCATGTGATCGGTGCTGTCGAATATGAAAAGCTGGAAGGGTTGGGCAATTGTACCACCCGAAGCTGGTGCAACAGCCAGACGCTGATCCTGGGCAATACGCCGGGTGCTGGAGGACTGCCCGCAAATCTCATCGTGGGCGGCGTTAATACATCAACGATGACACCCGGTGGCCTGATCAACCGATCCTACAACGCGGCTGGCCAGGTGATCGGCACGACCGCGACGGACCCGTTGCGGGGCACGAAGTTCCTGGCGGATGGCGCGCAGGGGCAATTTCAATATGGCACGCTGGTTGGCCCGCTCTTCATGCTGGGTGGCGAAGGACAGGGGCGCAACGGCTTCATTTCCGCCTTGCGGCTTAAGGTGCCGCTGGAGCGGGTGTCGTCCTATGGTGCCTTGACCGCAGAACTGACCGACGATGTGACGTTGACGGCGGACCTGTCCTATGGCCGGGTCAAGGGTACCGTTGACGGCGCAATTTTCCGCGACTTCAACGGTACGCTGATGGGACGGATCAAGCGTGACAATCCGTTCATTCCGAGTTCGGTCGCAGCGACGATGGATGCCAATGGCGTGGCGTCCTTCGTCCTGGGCAAGGCCGCCTTCGACCTTGGTCCCGGCCGGGCAACGTCCACGACCGAAACCTATCGCGGCGTTCTGGGCGTCGAAGCGAAGCTGAGCGATCGCTGGACCGCCAGTGCCTTTTATCAATATGGCCGCACCAACTTCACGCAGCGAGCGACGAACCTCGTCAATCTGGCCAATCTGTTGAAGGCGACCGATGCCGTGCAGTCTGGCGGACAGATTATGTGCCGGGTCAATGCCGATGCCAGCACGGCCAATGACGACCCCGCCTGTGCGCCGTTCAATCCCTTTGGGGAGGGCAATTACAGTCAGGCTTCGGTCAATTATATTACCGGCAACGGGCTGCAACGCACGGTGAACGAACAGCATGTTGCCGGTGTGGATGTGCGCGGCGAATTGTTCGATCTGCCGGCCGGCCCCGTTACCGTCGCCGTGGGCGCGGAATATAGGCGCGATACCGTCGACGGCATGGCCGATGCCATTTCGGCAGCCAACGGCTTCTACTCGCTGAATGGCTCGGCGCTCAACGGCGGCGTGACCGTGAAGGAAGCCTTTGGTGAAATCGCCATTCCCGTCCTGCGGGATTCGGCAGTGGGCCATGCGCTTGATCTAAATGGTGCGATACGCCGAACCCATTATAGCACGACCGGGTCGGTTACGACCTGGAAGGGTGGTCTTGTCTACGAACCGGTCGAAGGCATCCGCCTGCGTGGTACGCGTTCGCGCGATATCCGGGCGCCCAACATCTTCGAACTATTTGGTCCCCAGACTCGTCGATCGATCGGCTTGTCGGACCCGCTCAATGGCGGCCTGCAAACCAATCCTTTCGTCGTCACCGGTTCCAATCCGGATCTATCGGTGGAGAAGGCGGATAGCTGGACGATCGGCGCGGTCATTGCGCCGCGGTCCGGTTTCCTTCAGCGGATGCGCCTGTCCGTCGATTATTATAATATCGAGGTGGCGGATGCGATCGGTGCGCTGGGGGCCCAGACATTGGTCAATCGTTGCGCGCAGGGGGCTACGAACTTCTGTAGCCAGATCACGCGGGACGCGGACAATCAGATTGTCGAAGTGCGCGACGTCATCCTCAACTCCAATGCGCTCAAGACCAGCGGCTATGACATTGAAGTACAATATCGTCAGCCGATCGGCGCGCTGGGCGAGATCAACGCCCAGTTGATCGCCAACATCACCAACGAACTGACCACTGTCGACTCACTGGGAGCTGTCGATCGTGCCGGCCAGACGGGCGTGCGCACAGGCACCATTGCGGGCGTCCCCGATTATGTGCTGGACGGCGTCCTCACCTGGACGACGGGGCGGTTCCAGTTGACCGGCCATGGTCGGTACATACCGTCCGGCATTTACTGGACGAATTTCGTCGGCCCCGATCAGGACGGCTATTCGGTCACGGCGGTGAACAGCGTCGATGACAATCGCGTACCCAGCCGCTTCTATCTCGACCTGACGGCGCGGCTGAATCTGGAGGCAGGCAATGGTCGGACATTCCAACTTTTCGCGACGGTGAACAATGTGCTTGATCGCGATCCACCCGCCATTCCTGGCCCCTCGGGTGGCACCAACCAGATATTGTTCGACCCGGTCGGTCGCGCGTTCAAGGTCGGTGCCCGTTTTCACTTCGGCGGATAATCCACAGGATCGGGATAGCCAGGATGACGACCGTAGTTGATGATGCCCCCCCCGTTACCATTCAGGTAACCGACGTGATCGAACGTCAGAGGATGAATGCGTTCGTCATTCGCCTGATCGTGATTTCATGGACAGTAACCTTCCTCGACGGTTTCGACATGCTCGTCATCTCATTCGTCGCGCCCTATCTGCGCGACGGATTTGGGGCGGATGCGATTTCGCTGGGCGAATTATTTGCGGTCGGCGTCTTCGGGGCGATGCTGGGCGGTATCGCCTTCGGCTGGCTTGGCGACCGTTTTGGGCGTCGACCGATCATCATCGCATCGGTCGCGGCTTTCGGCGCGACAAGCATGGCGATGGCTTTGGCGCCGGATATGCGGGCGCTGATGGCATTGCGCTTCCTGAACGGGGTCGCACTGGGCGGGCTGATGCCGCTCGCCTGGGCGCTCAACATCGAATATGTACCGGGCCGCTACAGAGCAACTGTCGTTACCGTCATCATGATGGGCTATACGCTGGGCGGGGTCATTGCCGGGCCAGCCACGGTCTGGCTGGCGCCGCATTTTGGCTGGCAGTCCGTATTCCTGATTTCAGGCATCGCGACGATGCTGCTCATTCCGCTTCTGGTGGCCTTGCTCCCGGAATCCGCCCGCTATCTTGCCGTAAAGCGGCGCTCTCCCGAAAAAATTGCCAAAGCGCTCAATGCGCTGGAGCCGGGATTGGGGGCACGGGCGCAGGACGAATTCATCGTCCGGGATGAAGCCGCCGCACCGGCCGGGCAGAATTTCCATCTTTCCACCTTGTTCAAGGGGGATTTGCGACCGATCACCGCATTGCTCTGGGTAGCCTATATTGGCAGTTCGATGGCGGTCTATTTCAAGTCCAATTGGGGTCCGATCATTTTTGAGGATGTCGGTTTTACCCGGACCGAGGCCGCAATGATCATGTCGGTCAGTTCGATCGGCGGCTCGCTCGCCGGACTGGCGCTCATGCGCTTCACGGACCGGATCGGACCGGTGGCGATCGCCTTCTACCCCATGTTTGCCGCGCCGTTGCTGTTGCTCATGGGGCTGGCCCCCGTTTCCTTGCAGGGGCTGGCCGCCTTCTCCTTGCTCAGCATGGCGATGATCAGCGGGACGCATTTCGGCATGCATTCCATCGCCGGCATTTTCTATCCCAGTGCCATCCGCGCCAATGGCGCCGGCTGGGCAACGTCGATCGCCAAGATCGGCTCCATCTTCGCGCCATTGCTGGGTGGCTATCTGCTTGCCACCAACATGCCGCCGCGCCTGCTGTTCGTGCTGCTGGCCGTCACGCCGTTGATGACCGCTATGTCGCTGCTGCTGCTGGCCCGCGTGGGCCGCCGCCGCATGCCCTTCATTTCCAATCCCACCGAACATGTCGTCCTTCCGGCACAGGCCGTGACGACGAAGCCATAGAAGGAAACCAGAATAATGCCCTTGACCGCCACGCCCATCACACCCCGTTTCGGTGCAGAAATTTCCGGCATCGACGTCAGCAAGCCGATCAGCGACGCAGACTTCGCGCAAATCAAGGATGCGATGAACCAATGGGGCGTCTGCGTCATCCGCGGCACGGGCTTCGATAATATGTCGCATGTGACCTTCAGCCGCCACTTCGGCCATCTGGAAACGGCGCCGGCCGTCAAAAATCGTCCGCGCCGCCACCCGGATACCCCGGAAATATTCGACGCCAGCAACCTCACGCCGGCGGGCGAAATACTGGTCGACGAGAATATGGTGCTGCACAAGAAGGGGGATCGCCTTTGGCACACCGACTCCTCCTTCATGGACATGCGTTCGGCCTATTCGCTGCTGCTGGCTTATGAGGTGCCAAAGGAAGGCGGGCTTACATATTTCGCGGATATGCGTTCCGCCTATGAAGACCTGCCGGATGATGTCAGGCAAAAGATCGCCACGCTTAAGGCCGATCATTCGCTCTGGTATTCGCGCCTGCTCGCCGGCTTCCCGATCACCGAAGAAGAAATTGACGGCCGCCCGAAAGCCCGTCAGCCTATGATCATGCCGCAGGAAGCAACGGGACGAACGGCCATCTATATCGGCAGCCATGCGATGGATGTGGCGGACATGCCCCGGGATCAAGGCCGGGCGTTGATCAAATATCTGATCGAGTTTGCCACCCAGCCCCAATATACGTTCGGAGTGTCCTATCAGCCCGGCGATCTTGTCATCTGGGACAATCTGACCACCATGCATCGTGGCGGCGATTTCGACATTTTCAACGAGCGCCGCGACATGCGTCGGACGACGGTGCGCGAAGGCGATGCACCCGAGCATGCCGACGACCCGTTCACCGCCTATTTTTCGGCATCCAGTCCAGCGAATTGATCCTGTCGTGACAAGCAATAAGCCCCGAATATTGGTTACGCGCAAATGGCCCGAACGGGTCGAAGCGCTTATCGCGGCGCGCTATGACGCGACCTTTAACGTCGACGACAGGCCGCTTGACGAGGCCGCCCTCATTGTGGCGATGCGTGACTATGATGCCATATGCCCCACCATCACCGACCGGCTGCATGGCGGCCTGTTGGGCGTGGAGGGGCGGCGGGTCCGGATGATCGCCAACTATGGTGCGGGCCATGAACATATCGATCTGGCAGCGGCCCGATCCGCCGGCCTGATCGTTACCAATACGCCGGGTGTGCTGACGGACGCGACAGCGGACATAGCCATCACGCTGATGCTGATGACGTCACGTCGCGCGGGCGAAGGCGAGCGGGAAGCGCGTGCCGGCCAATGGACTGGATGGCGGCCGACCCACCTGCTGGGCACCAGTCTGCAAGGCAAGGTGCTGGGGCTGGTCGGCTTTGGCCGGATTGCACAGGCCATGGCGAAACGTGCACGCTTTGGTTTCGGCATGGAGATCGTCTATTATTCGCGCCGGCCGGGCGCGCAGTCCGATGTCGAGCATCTGGGCGCGCGCTATGTCGGATCGCTGGGCGAGTTGGTCGAGCAATGCGATTTTGTGTCGCTGCATATTCCGGGCGGCGCAGAAACGCGCAATATCATCGATGAAGACATATTTGCCCGGATGCCCTCGCATGCGATCCTCATCAATACTGCGCGCGGCGACGTGGTGGACGAGGATGCCTTGGTTACAGCGCTGGAATCTGGCGCGATCGCTGGGGCCGGCCTCGACGTGTTCGTCGGCGAACCCAAATTGTCCCAACGGCTGATTGATGCGCCCAACACCGTTCTCTTGCCGCATCTTGGCAGCGCAACGCGTGAAACGCGCGAGGCCATGGGCATGCGGGCCCTCGCCAATCTGGACGATTGGCGGGAAGGTCGGGTGCCGCGGGACAGTCTGTAATGCCGATGACGGTCGATGAACTGATCAACGTCGAGCGGTTGCCGTCATCCTACAAGGCAACGGTCGATCGCTGGTGGCGCCCCTTGGCAGAACAGATCACCCGGTGGCGCCAGTTGGCCGGCCGAACCCTGGTCGTGGGCGTGAATGGCGCGCAGGGCAGCGGAAAATCGACGCTTTGTCGCTTTCTGCAATCCGCTCTCCTTCCCTACCATGGTCTTTCCTCAGCCACGCTTTCTCTCGACGATCTCTATCTGCCACGCGATGCAAGAGAGCGGCTTGCGAGCGACGTGCATCCGTTGTTCCAGACACGTGGGGTGCCCGGCACCCATGATGTCGATCTGGGGACGGCTGTGCTGGAGCAGCTGGCGGCTGGACAGGGGGCATTGATCCCGCGTTTCAGTAAGGCGCTGGACGACCGGTTGCCGCCGTCCGACTGGACAGATCAGGCTGGCGGGGCGGATGTGATCTTCTTCGAAGGCTGGTGCGTCGGCGCGCGGCCGCAGAATGCCGCCACGATGGCGACCCCGCTCAACGCGCTGGAGGCGGAGGCCGATCCGCACGCTATCTGGCGCTGCCATGTCAATGTCGCACTTGAAACATCCTACGCCCGATGCTTCTCGCATATCGATCGTTTGGTGATGCTCAAACCGCCATCCTTCGATCATGTCCTGCGCAATCGCCTGCTTCAAGAGAGTAAGCTGCGCGCCACGATGCCGGACGCCCCCGGCACCATGGATGACGCGGCATTGCAGCATTTCGTCAGCCATTATGAACGGTTGACGCGGCACATGTTCGTGGACCTGCCCGATCGTGCGGATGTCCTGTTCGAACTGGATGAAAACCAGAATGTGCAATCCTGCCGGGGTCTGTCTGGTCGATGAGGCGCCGTTGCCGATAGTATCAAGATATCGGCGACGGAGCCTCGAGCAATGGAAGGGAGTGTAAGACCATGTCGTCTGAAGAGGGGTTGCCCGTCGGCATCACCCGCCCTGGACTGGAGTTCGTTTACGCGGCGCAGGCGGAACTGGGCGAGCCGATCACTATCGGTGATACGCCCGATGGCGTGCGTAGGATCATTCCGATCTTCTCCGGCATGGTCGAGGGGCCGAATATCCGTGGGCGCATCCTTGGTGGTGGCAGCGATTGGCAGGTGCTGAGGCCAGACGGCGTAACCGTGGCGGACGCAACCTATGCGATGGAAGCCGACGACGGAACGATCATCCAGATACGCAATCGCGGTTTGCGGCATGGCCCGCCTGATATCATGCGCCAGCTTGGCAGCGGCGCTGACGTCGATCCCGCAGCTTATTATTTTCGGACTGTTCCAGAGTTCATCGCGCCGGTCGGTTCCCACGACTGGCTGAACCGCAGCATCTTCATCTGTGCAGGGGCGCGTTATCCAGCCTCTATACGCCTTTGGGTCTGGCGCGTGATCTGATCGAAAGAAGGAATGGCTAACTGCCTTTCCATAGATTTCGATCCAGACGAGCACGCTGAAGAATTTATTCCCCGACGGCGAAGTCGACATTGTTCTTCTGGCCTGCCGCGTGAATTCGACCCTCTTGATCCGGCATCAGGGGCTATTTGGGTCGGAAATCTGCTCAACCCATTTGGCTCACGACTCACTGATCAAAGCCAGAAGATGACGGTGGCAGCGAGGGCGATTGCCGAGAAGAAGGCGTTGGCGCATCGGTCGTAGCGCGTCGCGACCCGTCGCCAGTCTTTGAGGCGGCCGAACATGATCTCGATGCGGTTGCGCCGTTTGTAGCGGCGCTTGTCGTGTTTGACGGCCTTGTTCCGGGATTTGCGACCGGGGATGCAGGGGGTGATGCCCTTTTCCTGCAAAGCATCGCGGAACCAGTCGGCATCGTAGCCGCGATCAGCGACCAACCATTGGGCTTTGGGAAGTTCGTCCAACAGGGCAGCGGCACCGATATATTCGCTGACCTGCTGCGGTCATGAAGAAACTGATCGGACGACCGTTCGCATCGGTAACGGCATGAAGCTTGGTATTCATGCCGCCTTTCGTGCGTCCGATCAGGCGTCCCGCGCCCCCTTTTTTTCCGCAAGGCTCGATGCCGTGCGGTGGGCCTTGAGATAGGTTGCGTCGATCATAACCGTCCTGCGTTCGGAAACCTGAGGCGCTGCCAGACCTTCCATCATCCGAAGGAAAACGCCCTTGTCACCCCACCGCTTCCAGCGGTTGTAAAGCGTCCCTTTCGACAGGCTCAGGACAGGCTTGTGCGGCCCATAGTCCTTTGGAGCATCCCGCCAGCGCAACCCATTGCGGTTCACAAAGATGATCCCGCTCAACACCCGCCGATCATCAACGCGGGGGTTACCATGGCTCTTTGGAAAATAAGGCTCAAGCCGCGCCATCTGGTCATCCGTCAGCCAGTAAAGGTCGCTCATGCTCAGTCTCCTCACGGAGCCTGAATCAGATCGCGCCGCTCAGATCAATGGGTCCTGACCCTAGGATACCTTGGCGCGCAGAAGGGCAATTGCCGGCACATTTCCAGCCTCATTGGCGAGCATGCGACCAGTCTGGAGGATCTGCGACTGCGATTGCCTGCTGGAAGCGTTCGGGATTTGGATGAGAATCTCGCCTTCAATACAAATCAACCTTGGCATCTGTAGATAAGGCAAGGTTGAAGCTGTCGCCATGCGCGATGGCCCGTGTACCAGCCTATTTGCCGTTGTGGTCTTCGTAGGGGGCGATGCTGTGAGATAGGAAGAGTGGGTGCCGGATATAGCGCCCGGCCAGCCTAAAACCGGTGACCCTATTTGCGGTGTGCGCTAGCTAATATGAATGAACCAACCGCCATTCTACCTCAACAAAATTGAACAGTTGCTTCTCCCTGTGTCACATAATGGCATATTGTTATCAGTGCTCGACGTGTATCTGGCCGGCATGGTCATCAACCCGATCTGGCGCCACAGTCGTCATGATTGAAGCTAATTTGGCGATGCGCCGCCCAGATTTGAAAGTGACGATGTGCTGCATCGCTTTCTTGATCTCATCATGCAGCATCATAATGCGATCCTGACCAGCCTTGCCCGTCCGGGTCGTTATCGTCGATGGTTTCGTGAAGATCGGTTGAGCGAGGTCATGTACGACCTTCCGGCAATAGTTTCGGCCTGGTGGCGCGCGCGGGCTTGCCGCGCGCGCCACGCAAAATGGCAATTGCCCAAGCCTTGGCATTGACCAATCGCTCCGTCATACAGCCCGCTACCACACCGTCGGGGCTTCTTATCCAACTGCCTTGAGGATGCCGTGCATATCGAGCCAGCGAACGAAGGCGTCGAACCATCCGGTACTGGTCGTGGCTTTCGGGTACATGCCAAAACCGTGACCACCTCGTCCATAGAGATGAAACTCGACCGGCCGCTTGGCTGCGCGCCAATCGTCGATTAGTTTGAAATCGCGGTTGCCGAACAAAGGATCGTCCGCAGCGATCGCGGCGAACATCGGTGGTGCATCCTGCGGAACCGTCATGCTGCCGAGCGGTCCATAGATATTGCCAATAAACGCCGGCTTCGCGTCTTTTGAGGATAAAGTCGTTGCCATCGTCAGCATCGCTCCTGCCGAAAAACCGATCATGCCGATACGATCGGGATCGACATGCCATTGTACTGCACGGCTGCGGATCAGGCGGAAAGCGGCGGTTGAATCGGCAAGTTGCGGCGCAAGGTCGATCGCGGCATTATTTGCAGCCGGAAGCGGCGCCCGAGCGGCGCCCGAGAACATTTCCTGCATCGATTTTTCGAAGCCCGCCATATCTGCGGGTGTCTGCCGAAGCCGATATTTGATGACGAAGGCTGCGATGCCTCTGGCGGCGAGCGCACGGGCTACATCATAGCCTTCATTGTCCATGGACAGGGTGCGAAAGCCACCGCCGGGCGCTACGACAATCGCCGCACCTGATGCCTTGTCAGGGTCTGGAAGGAATGGGGTTAGCGTCGCTACGGTGACGTTGCGGGCGAACTGGCTGCCATATTGGCGGTGCCAGCTTTCTTTGGCCTTCGCATCTGGCAAGGGGCCTGTGCCGAGTTCGATCGCGTCCGATTGCACCGGAACTGCGATAGGCGTCATCTTGTCCTTGTCTTCCTGCGCCTGGACAGGACCGGGCAAAAACCATGCGAAGGCGGCGATAGCGGTCAAACACCGAAAGCGAGATTTGAACGCGTACCTCTTATTTGCATCTGTCATGATAACTATCCTCTCCTGGTTGCCTGTTGCGGCGTTTCAAATTTATTCCAGATCAAGCACCGTTATGGATTTTGGCGGCAGCGTGACGGTCAGTATGCCGTGGCTGACTTGAGCGCCGGAAAAAGGTGCAGGGTGGACTGTTTCAGGTGCGTCGAACGTGTTGTACGCGTTGATCGCCGCAGCTGTAAGGACACGACCTGAAACGGCCTTGACGCTCAGGCCATCCAGTTTCATCGTCACCGTATTCGGCTGGTTGGGGTCGAGATTGGAAAGACCGACATGGACCTTGCCATCTTTACCCCGCACCGCTGATCCGCTGACTGCAGGCATTACGAATCTGTCCTTGTGGTACCAGGGCGTGATCAGTTCAATCGGCAGGACCGTAGCCCCCTGCCAAGGCTTGTACATTTCGAACACATGATAAGTTGGTGTCAGCACCATCTTGCGCCCATCGGTCAGGATCATCGCCTGAAGGACGTTTACCATCTGGGCAATGGCGGACATGCGGACACGGTCGGCATGTTTGGCAAAAATATCGAGATTGACCGAGGCCACCAAGGCATCGCGCAACGTGTTCTGTTGGCGAAGGAAGCCGGGGTTGGTGCCCGGATCCGGTGCATACCAGGTGCCCCATTCATCGACCGCCAGAAAGACGCGCTTCTCAGGGTCATATTTGTCCATCACTTTGGCATGACCTGTGATGAGTTCATCCATCTTCCATGTAGCTGCAAGCGTGTCAGCCCATGCCGTTTCATCGAAATTGACGGGATCGGCTTTGGGCGGCCAGCCGCCCTGCGGGATGGTGTAATAATGGAGCGACAAAGCATCGAGATGCTTGCCCGCTTCGCGCATCATGACTTCGGTCCAGTTATAGTCTCCGCCGTTGGCGCCGGATGCGATCCTTACCATCGTCTTGCTAGCGGGTACCTTCAGGAAGGTGGCGTAGCGCTTTGTGACGTCGGCGGCATATTCCGCCCGCATGTTGCCGCCACAGCCCCATAACTCGTTACCGATGCCAAAGGCGGGGAGCGCCCATGGTATCTTTTGCCCGTTTCTGCCGCGTTCCTCAGCCAATGTGCCCGCTGGTGCAGTCATATATTCCACCCATTCGGCCATCTCTTGCGGACTGCCATTACCGACATTGCCGGAAATATAGGCCTCTGCGCCAACTTGGCGCAGCAACTCGAAAAATTCGTGCGTGCCGACGGTGTTCGGTTCCGGCACGCCGCCCCAGTTGGTGTTGACCTTTACCGGTCTTTTTGCTTTCGGCCCGATCCCCTCCCGCCAGTGATATTCGTCGGCAAAGCAGCCACCGGGCCATCGTATCATGGGCACGGCAAGGTTCCGCAACGCACCGATGACGTCGTTCCGAAAACCGTTAGTGTTGGGGATTGACCTGTCATTGCCGACCCACAGGCCGCCATAGATGCCAGTGCCCAGATGTTCTGCGAACTGTGTGAACATGCGCTTGTCGTAAACGGGGCCAGGCCGATCCCCATGGATTGTCGCGGTGGTCGGCCTTTCATCCGTATTGGCAGAGGCAGCGTTGCATGCAAGTGCGCTGGCACACATCATCAGCAAGGCGGTGTTGCGGCGCAATATCTTGATCATCGAACATCCTCAAAAAGGGAAATGGCTAAATCGCCTCACTTGGGCAGAGGGACCGATCGGGAGATATGATAAGTGCCGGTTTCGACCGGAATGTCGGTTCCAGGTTGTCCACTGCCGATGCTGAGTTGATAGTCACCGGGGATAAGGGTGCGCTCTCCTGCCATGGTGACGAAGCTCAGGTCACGGGGAGAGAGAGTAAACTCGACGGTTCGGCTTTCGCCGGGTTGAAGCGAGATGCGCTGGAAGCCACGCAGCGCGATGCGCGGCGCGCCGTTGAACTGTGGCGGAGTGATGTATAACTGAGCAATGTCGTCGCCCGCGCGATCGCCGCTGTTCCTAATCTGTGTACGGACCTTGATCCCGTTTTCCACTACGCCATTGACGGGTTCAATGACAGGCGGGGTGTAGGTAAAGCTTGTGTAGCTGAGGCCATAGCCGAACGGATAGACAGGCCTACCCTTGAAGTAGCGGTAGGTACGGCCATCCATGCCATATTCGGTAAAGGGCGGAAGATCATTCACACTTTTGTAGAAGGTGAGCGGGAGGCGACCGCCTGGATCGACCTTTCCGGACAGGACATTGCCCACGGCCCGCCCTCCCGACTGGCCAGGATACCAGGCCTCCAATAGGGCCGACGCATTCTCTTTTGCCCACGACAAATCTATCGCGCTGCCGTTCATGGCGATGACGACGAGCGGCTTGCCCAAGGTCTTTGCCTTTTCTAGGAAAGCGCGTTGGTCGGCCGGCAGGTCGAGCGTTGTCCTGTCACCGCCCTCGAAGCCTTCCACCTTTACCGGCATTTCTTCGCCCTCCAGATCGGAGGTTAGACCAACGACGGCGACGACGACATCGGCATCCTTGGCGCCTTTCGCCATATCGCGATCCAGATCATCCGTGACCCGCTTCCAAAATATGGCAGGTGCAGCGGGAATGCCACTTTGCCCTTGAAGCCGGATGGTGTAGCGTTCTCCTTTGGTCATAGACACGTCGGTTAGTTTGAGCGGTTCGGCCCATCGCGAATAGTCGGTCGCTGTGACAATTGGTTTGCCGTTAAGCGAGACGTCACCCTTCACGCCGGTTAGCGCCAGCCTATAGAGGCCGGTTTCAGGCGCGACGAGATAGCCCGTCCAGACCACCTTATGATCGGTCGCGATCTGCCTGAATTCGGCGGCGCGGGAGGTGATGCTGTCCTCAGTGCGGGTAAGCACCGGTTTGCTGCCAAACTGGTCCTTGGCAACGGCGTTATAATATTCCGCCTTGATACCGGGCTTTCCATCAGGGGTTAGCAGCGCCGTGCCCGGAACGAGGTCGCCGTCGGTGATGGACGGTGAAAATGGTACGAGCGTGATGGCCGACCCGGGCATTGCTTGTTTGAGGCCATCGGCGACCGATATGGGTGGCGGGCTTTTTGCCGAGCTATAATTGCCACGCAGCACGCGGGTAGCATCCGCCAGAGGCCCCATGAGCGCAACCTTGATGCCGGGTTTTAACGGCAGAATTCCGTCATTCTTGAGGAGGACCAGACTTTTTTCTGCCGTATCGAGAGCCACAGCCTGGTGTTCGGCCGTGCCGATCGCTTTAACAGGAGTTATATTCTGTTTGCGGCTCGACAGGCCAGGCAGGTCGCCATTGCGCAGCCGGGCCGAGAAAAGGCGAACGAGCGCGGTATCGATATCCTCGACGCTGATATGGCCCTTGGCCAGCGATTCCTTGTAGCGGTCGCCAAGACCGGCCTTGCTGCTCAAAGTAGCATTGTTGCATTCGCTGTCGACACCGCGTCGCAGTGCGACGGCCACGCCGGTTGCTGCGTCCGGCGCATATTTATGATGATCGTAGATATCGATGACGGCGTCGCAGTCCGACACGACATACCCCTTGAAACCCCATGCGTTGCGAAGATAGTCTGTCAGCAGCATCGGACTGCCGCATGCCGGTTCGCCGTCCACCCGATTATAGGCGCACATGATGGAACCCGCCTTGGCTTCCACAATGGCAGCACGAAACGCCGGAAGGTAGCTGTCCTCCAGATCGCGTTTCGTCGCAAAAATGTTGTCGATGTGTCGGCTAGGTTCCGGGCCGGAATGTACTGCATAATGTTTGGGGGTGGCGATGACATCAGGCAGGTCCGGATTTTTGCCCTGCATCCCCTGAATGAAAGCGACGCCTATTTGCGCTGTCAAAAACGGATCTTCGCCATAGGTTTCTTGACCACGGCCCCAGCGCGGATCTCGGAAAATGTTGATGTTGGGTGACCATGTGTCGAGCCCGGTGCCGATGCGCCCCAAATGGCCTGTTTGCCGGCCAAGAGTGTGAAGCGCCCGCACTTCGGCGCTGATGGCGGACGCTACAGTCTTGATCAATGGGGCGTCGAAGGTGGCGGCAAGGCCGATCGGTTCGGGGAAATTGGTGGTGGGTACTGCGCCAATGGCGCCGTGCAACGATTCTGTCCACCAATTATAGGCAGGAATGCGGAGCCGCGGGATGGCAGGTGCAGTATTCAGCAACTGCTCTACCTTTTCATCCAGAGTCAACGCGCTGACGATCGCGCGCGCCTTGCCGTCTGCCTCTGTCCAGACATCGCTATGTTCGCTAGCCTGGGTTAAGGTGGAAGTTGAAAGGAAGAGCGTGGCGGCAGCTGCACGCATGCAGAAAGCTGTCTTCATGGTGTCTCCCGTGAAATGGTGCGCCCATTTCCGACGTCACTTTATTTCGGGGAGGAGGGCCTCGCCCGGATCTATGATAGGGCGGCGCGGGGGAGGGCACTTCCCCCGCGCCTGGCGCGCTCTAACGGGCGGCGCCGTTTTTGGCACTTGGAGAGGCAAAAGGATTGATCGTCTGGATCGTGCCGTCCGGGTTGTAGTGCAGTTCGGTCACCTTGACATTTCGCAGTCGGGTTTGACCTGACAGTTGTGTGTCAGCATAGAACAACCACCAGCGGCCATTCCATTCAACAATCGAATGGTGGGTGGTCCATCCTTCCACTGGCTCCAAGATGCGGCCTTTGTAGGTGAAGGGGCCATAGGGCGAATCGCCTATAGCATAAGCAAGATAGTGGGTGTCGCCAGTCGAATAGCTGAAATAATATTTCCCCTTATATTTGTGCATCCAGGATGCTTCGAAAAAGCGGCGATCATGGTCGCCGCCCAGGATCGCTTTGCCCTGTTCATCGAGTATCTGAATTGCTCGAGGCGTTTCTGTGAACTCCAACATGTCGCCGGTCAGCCTGGCTACGCGCGGGGCGAGTGCAGGCTTGTCATCTTGGCCCAAGTCTGTTTTAGACCCATTGGCGTCATATTTGCCGTCGATGTTCCGTTGAAGCTGTCCACCCCAGATGCCGCCAAAATACATATAGCTGGCGCCATCATCATCAGTGAAGACGGCGGGATCGATAGAATAGCTGCCCCTGATCGGTTGCGGCTGAGCCTTGAACGGCCCCATCGGACTTTTTGATGTGGCGACGCCTATACGAAACGCGCCTTCCTTGTCCTTGGCCGGAAAATAGAGATAATAGGTTCCGTTTTTACGTGCAGCGTCGGGCGCCCACATCTGCTTTTCGGCCCAAGGCACATCCTTAACGTCTAGCGCGACTGGCCCCACTGTTACCGGTTCGCCGATCTTGTCCATCGACAGCACATGATAGTCGCGCATTTCGAAATGCGCGCCCAGATCATCCTCGGCTGTAGGGCCGTCAATGTCGTGACTGGGATAGACGTAGATCTTGCCATCCCAAACATGAGCGGACGGATCGGCCGTGTACATGTCCTTCACCAGCGGTTGGGACAGATATTCGGAAGCGTCGCGTCGTTCCACCTTGCTTTGCGGGGGCTTATTTTCCGGCTGATCGTGCGACCCGCAAGCAGTGGAGAGCAGGACCATGGCGAACGGCAGAGCCGTCAATCCGCGTGATCGGTTCAACATGCCTATCCTCTCCTTGTAGTAAGACAAATATTTTATAGGAATGTAGATAGCGCTATCATCCCTATGGTGCAATCCTTTCCTTGATCCTGTATCTTGGATCGATCGGATAAAAGAAATCGAGTAAATATGCGCTTTCTGTCTTATGATAGCGCAAACATGGAGAGGTTGGATGCGCTACAAGGTGACGTCGGCGATTGGTATTGCGCTGCTGTTGAGCAGCATCAACGGACGGGCGCTGGCGCAGGAAGGGCGTGAGTTGAGCTTGAATGGCCAGGGCTATTTCGAAGGCCCCGCTGTCAATATATTTGCTTTTTCTAACTGGTATGATGGGCTGTTCGCTGACGCCAAGATCGGCGGGATAGAGATTATCCAGCGGGGAATTCGCAGCGCCACCAATGGTGATGTGCGTTTGTCGGCAACGCCGGGCCAATGGGATGCTGCCGCCGCGCTCGTCAATCGCAAGGTCGATGCCGCAGGCGGAATTGTTGAAACCACGCTACGCTATGCTGAATATAACTGGCAATATGTCGTGCGGGCGTAGCGGGACGGTAGCGGCGTGCGACTGAGCATTATCCTCGACAAGCCACTTCCGCATGCGCTGGTTGGTTTGGCAGGGTTTAGAGCGTTTTTCGATCATTCCAGATCATACCCGCACGAACTGAAGTAGTTGGCACATTCCATTGGCTGGAAGATATCGACGAGTTTGCCGATCAGGCCCCACAGTCCGCTGACGGTTCTTTCT
>NZ_JAVTIV010000036.1:0-28532 GCF_031843765.1 Sphingobium sp. WCS2017Hpa-17 | reverse complement strand
ATCTTGTCCGAGAGCCGGATGCGGGAGATCTGCACGTCCGGTTCGATGAGCAGGGAGTGGAAACGGACCGTCTGGCAAGCCCCACAGGCGCGCCGCACGACACCGCGCCACTTCCTGACTCTACCGGGATCGGCGGCGTCTGGGACAAACCCGACGTTCCGGAGCGAAAGATGGAATGACACCTCTTGCCAGGAGCCGACATCCGCAGTTGACTAGCCGGCACCCCGGCATTGCAGAAAGCGGGTCGGTTTCGGACCGTCAGCTACTGGTCTGAATGATCCGGAAACCCGGCACGGCCGAGACCGGCGCAGCCGAGCTCGGTCGGAGCGCAGCGAAGCGAAGCGCACATAGGGCCGCGGTGCCCGCGCAGCGGGCAGCTGCCCTTCCCCCACTCTAGCTACTTGCGGGCCTAGACAGCGCCCCGGTTTCGACGACGTAGCGCAAAGTCCAGATCTGTCTTGGTATCGGCTAGCAGGGTCCGGTCCTCACCTGGCCACAGGTCGAGAATGTCCAAGTCCGACAGACCGCCGGCATGGAGCACCACTTCTTTGGCGACTGACAATCCGCGTTCGCCCACCTGATCCTGAAGCCATTCGCGCACCTCGGCGGCAAGCTGTGGCCAGCGCATGTCAGCCTTGATGGCCTCGTCGATCCTGTAGTCGAGAAAGGCCGACGACTGGTACTTCGTGTTCTCGTCGAGCACGCGACGAAACCAAGCCGGAGACTCGATGCGCCCCTCAGCACGGAACGGATCAATCAGGGTGCGCCGCAACGCGTACCATCCCTTATCGTCACAGGCTCCGGCAAGGTCTTCAAGGGCGCTTTCGTCCAGCAGATGGAGATAGGGTTCGAGCGCCCGGATCTGCGCCTCGCGTGTGATGCCCGCCTCACCTTGCGTCTTGAGGCCATAGTGCATCGTAAAATGCTGGAAATAGCCGGCCGGGTTATCGCTGGAATTGATCACTTGCGCGGCGCGGCCGCACATCTCCGGCGTCGCGACATGCAGCGCTGCCTGGACAAAATGTTTCATCCGGCCAAGTTTGTCCCAATAGCGCAGCAATAACGACTCGGCTTCGCTCGGTTGCAACTTGAGGATCGGTCGGGTTAGCACCGAGCCGATTTCATATTGCGCATTTTCATCGGGTAGCGGTCGGGCAGCCTCACGCGCCAACGCCCGATCAAGCGCGTCGAATAATGCCCCGCACCAGACATGGCGCGCGTAATACCACCAGCGCATGCCATGTTTGCCTTCGAGCATTTCGATGAGCTGCGGGATGACTTGGCTATCGGAACGTTCGAGGCGGCGGCGCAGAACCGGATCGGCAAGAACCGCATCCTTCGCAAAGGGCCGGAGCACTGCCAGATCTTGCGCCCCATGCGGTGCTGCCCAAAGGTCGAAGGCAGCACGCCGGAGGGCATCGTCCTGCGAAAGGTCCGACCACAAAGCGAATAGCGCGGCCCTTCCGACATCCCCCATCGCGCTGCCTGATCGGCCGAACCTTGGGTCCCAATGGTCTCGGGCGTGATTGTTGACGCTGTACCAGCTCGGGTCCTTGCGGAAGCGCGCGGCGCTCTGGCGCGCTTCGAACAGGAGCGCGGTTGGATGGTCGATGCCGTGGAGCATATATTCGATCTGCCAGGCGAGGTCGGCTTGCTCGGCCCGCTTCACGAAATAGTCGAGTGCGCCAAGCGGTGGCGCCCGTTCGAAACCCATACGAACCGTATGCGCGGCAAGGTCGGAGCGCGGCGTTGAGCCGTGTTCCCCGCGCTCATCCGAGAGAGCGGCCCAGGCAGCGCAGATCGGATCCAAGAGCGCCGCTGCCGTATCCGGTGTCGCACAGCGCGCCATCGCCCATAGATAGATACACAGATTTTCATCGCGGTTTGTGTCACGCGCCCAAAGCCGCAAAAGAGAGGACCCTAGTGTTGGATCACCAATCACGCCCGCGAATTCGATCAGCGCCCAGCGCCGCTTCTCCGTCTGATTGTCATCCTGGTCGATCAGCTCGGCGAGTTTGACGACGATACGGTCCCCGAAGTGGCGTCGCGCAGCAGCGATGGCTGGCATCGCCCAATAGGCGACTGAGGTAAGTTCGAAGCGCGTGGAGAGCGCCACGCCGCCTTCGACATCGCCATTTCGAAGCGCCGCGAGGTGCAACATTGCAGATGGTTCGGGGAAAGCTTCGATCAACTTGGCCATGAAGGTCCCGTCGACTTCTTCCAATGCAGCCATGGCCTGCCAGCGCAACGTCGCCATGGATGGTCCCCGGTTGGCGGGATCGCGCAGCCAGCGTTTCGTCACCTCGACGACCGAATAGGCCCAATCCGCGCCGGCAGGCGCGAGGCGAAGTGCATGGAAAAGCGCGAAGGGCCCATGGATTTCAACCCCGCGTAGCGTAGCGGGCGACGCTTCGGACCGGACGATTAGCCCGCCGATTATTTCTGCCAGCGCCGGATCTGCAATCGTTTCGGCAGGCAAAATGCCGGCTGCGGCAAGCGAGAAGGCAGCAGACACGAGCACCCAATCGCGAACGCGGTCATGGCGAAAACGAAGCGCCTGATTATCAGCGTCGCCATCCAGGCGCAAGATTTCGCCGTGCAGAGCGATCGCCTTGAGCGCACGCAGGTCCTCAGAGCCCAGGCCCCAACCCGCCACATTCCGCCAATTGGGGTCTAGGATGCGATTGGCCAGCATCGCCTTGCCCAGGCTCAGCAGCGCATCGTGCAGTTCAGTCGCGAGAAACTGACCTTGCTGCTGTACTCGCCTCAGCGCGTCTGCGCAAAAGCTTTGGATGACCTGCTCGGCCTGAGGAGCTTGCCAGTCCTGATTGAGCGCAATCAACAAGGGATCCGAACCCAGTGTCTCGGCGATGGCGCGCGCCCTGCCCTCATCCAGATGGACGTGCGACGCGGCGGCAGTCACGCGGACCAGAGCGGTGGCCTCGGCGACGGTCATCGGCGCGGGCTGCCTGCTCATGGCGATGACCCGGTCGTTAAGCTGGCTGCGCACGCCGCCCAGCAGATGCGGCCAAACCGGACAGACTAGCTTCCAAGTCGGTTGGTGCTTCGAGTCGGAGCTAGGCGACCAACCTATGATCTTTTCGATCAACCGCGTGGGCTGTGCCGATCGATTGATGTCCTCAATAAGGAGCAACAACGCATCTTCTTCGCTGAACAATGCCAACGGGCTCTGGCCTGGCGCAAGATTAGGCAGCAAGCGAAGCAAGGTTGCGGTTACGGCTTGTTCTACGCTGCTCGCCTGCTCGACAATCTCATGCGGCACGACGAGCGCTATGCCCCCGGCGCTGACATGGGAGAGTAGCAGCTTATGGCAGGCGATGGTCTTGCCTGATCCTGAAGGCGCGACCAGAAACGTCGCAGCACCGAGCCCCTTGGCAACAAGGTCGTTGTCGAGCGCGCGAGACACCCGCAACGCCGGATCGTCGCCGGCATCAAAATTGTCCAGGTTTAGCCTGGCAAGCTCCGCAAGCAGCGGTCGCGATAGTAATTCAGCATCGATGCTGAGCAGCTTTCGCCGGATCAGATTGCCGGCCCCGGTCATGTCGAGTTTTGCCGCGATCCTCGAGCGAGCCCAGATATCGACAGTGACGTCCTGATCCCGCCCCATAGCCGTTGCGTCACGGACCAGTTCCTCATCGGGCTCCTGGTTGGTGGTTAGGACGAGAGTCGCCTTGAGGCCAGGCGCCCGCTTGCGTTCCTGCGCGATGATAGCGAGAGCCTTGGTTACATCGCCCG
Organism: Sphingobium sp. WCS2017Hpa-17; assembly: GCF_031843765.1. Lineage (NCBI taxonomy): Bacteria > Pseudomonadati > Pseudomonadota > Alphaproteobacteria > Sphingomonadales > Sphingobiaceae > Sphingobium > Sphingobium sp. WCS2017Hpa-17. The sequence goes on along the minus strand of NZ_JAVTIV010000036.1, from coordinate 24,776 downwards.
GGTCCTCAGAGGGCCGGCCGCCACGCTGGCGCGGTTTAACCGTCGACAGGTCGAGCAACCACTTGCGCCGCAGCGCCTTTGCAGTGGTGATGGTGTGATGCACAACAACAAGATGCGCGCCATTTTCCCCGAAAAAGCGTAGCCCATCGACGGGAGAGCGGCGTGTCTTACCGTCGACATTGATACCGGTATGGGTAAGGCCCTCATAGTCGGGTACGAGCCGCAAGACAGCAGTAGCGAGTCGTTCGAACTGACCTTCGTCGGTGATCGCTGCCAGTGCCTGGATCGTGCCTGTCTCCATTATCCGTGCATAGCGCAGCGAGAACGGTTCTGGCTATGGACCTGAGTCGAGCAGCAGTTGCGACGGTACCTGCCGGTCCTTCTACGACTCCTCTTTCTTCGCAGGCTGGGGAGTCTATCGCCGCGACAACCGTGCCGATGAACATTGCATCGACGCCGCCAAGTCACCGCAGACGAGCATAAAGAGCAACAGCTTCAAACCCGGACTGACAGACTGGCCCAGAAAAATCGTTGCAATCTAACGGTCGCCACACGCGCAGCCGGCTCATGAGGTTACGCGAGTGGCAGCTTTTAGGTTTTGCAATGACACCCTCGAATGACAGAAAATAGTGCGCAAAGCCGACCCGCTGATTTGCCCGGCCCGAATGGCGGGTTTCAGCGGAGGAGCCGCCGCTCCCATCAACGACGCTGAATGTCTTGAGCTGGTCGGCAGCGGTCGCGATAGCTGTCGGTCAGCACGTGGCGATCGAAAATTGCCGACTGGATGGCCGGCTTCGGTCAGTCCAGGGCGTGCCCAAATAAATTGTCAGCGTGGAGTGACCGGCGCAGCTTCGCACGCGAATAAGGGATCATGCGCTCGTACTTCCTCTCGAGATTAATCTCAAAGCCGGTCAGTCGCGAGCGTCCGTCGCGGACGGCACCGGATAGCTGGAGCAGTCTCATGGTCGCGGCCCAAGATGGGCATGGCGGCGCCTATCGGCGGCTACTCGCCGAGATGTCGGAGTGGCTCGCGCGCTACTTTTACCGGCGGCTGCCGCCAGGTGAGGTGGACGACGCTGTCCAGGAGACCCTGCTCGCCATCCATCGGCGTCGCCACACATATGATCCGCAATATCCGCTAGGTCCGTGGCTGGCGGCAATTGCGAAGAACAAATGGGTCGACCAACTTCGCAGCCTGGCCCGTCGACCGATGGACGAACTTCCCGACGTGATCGCGGTCGGGGACCACGAGGCGGCCGTTATCAGCAGCTCCGTGCTGGCGAGCCTGCTCGACGAGCTCCGCCCCGCGCAATCCCAGGCGATCCTGCTGGTCAAGGTGCAAGGCTACAGCATCGAGGAGGCGTCGGCCCGGATCGGCCTCTCCCCGTCGGCCGTGAAGATGAACATTCACCGTGGGCTCGCGCGCCTGACGGCTATCATTGAGAAGACACCCGATGTCGAATGAATCCCTGATCGCAGATCTGTCCTCTGATCTTGCGCCCGTCCAGCGCCGCAGCATGCTGCGTGAAGGTGGGCTCGTCTTCGCGCTTGGCGCGGTGGAGCTCGCGCTGTTCCTCGCCCTGGGGGTGATGCGGCCGGACATGCATCATATGGGTGGGTCTCCGTTCCTGATGTGGCGGATGGGCAGCCTCGGCCTTCTCGCCATCGCCGCCTGCGCCTTGGCGATCAAGTCCTACTCGCCCACCGCGCAACCGCGCCGGGGAGTGATGCTGGCCGGCGCGCTTGCTGCCCTCGCCATCGTCAGCGGCGCGTTCGTTGCGCCCGAAGGCGTGGCCGACCGCGCGCTGCTCGATCGCATCGATCCGGCAAGCGGCATCCTGTGCGCCACCTCGATCTTCCTGCTCTCGCTACCTGTTATGGCATTGCTCGGAGCCCTGATGCGGAGAGCAGCGCCGACCCAGCCAAGGTTCAGTGCGCTCGCTTCCGGCATCGCCGCCGGTGCCTGCGGAGCCTTTGTGTTCGCCTTCTGCTGTCCCTTCAACGATCCGCTCTACGTCATAGTCTGGTATTCCATCGGGTGCGCCGCCGTCGCGGCTGCGGCGCGATGGCGCCTGCCGCGACGCTTCCGCCTCTGACCTGACGCGGCCGCCGCTGGGCCGCGCATTGACCGAACCACCGATCACCAACCCACCCGGATTTCGGGATGGGAAACGTGCGCCTGTTTTACAGAAAGGAACCCCACCATGAATTCGATCACTGGAACGAGAGCCCCCGATCGTGACTGGCTCAAGACCTACTATTATCTGCGCTTTATGGTCTCCGCGATCTGGGTCGCGCTGGCCTTTAAGGTGGCGACGACCGCGCCGCCGCTGGCTGCGGTGATGCTCGTGGCCTATCCCGCCTGGGACGCTCTCGCGAACTATATGGATGCCAGCCGGTCCGGCGGTATGGGGAACAATAAGAGCCAGATGCTGAACTTCGTCGTCAGCGTCGCGACCGCCGTTGCCGTGGCAGCCACCCTGCCGCACGGCATGCACGCCGTGCTCCAGATCTTCGGTGTCTGGGCCGTCCTGTCTGGCTTGTTCCAGCTCCTTACCGGCCTGCGCCGCTGGAAGTCATACGGCGCGCAGTGGGCGATGATCCTGAGCGGTGCCCAGTCAGGGCTAGCCGGGGCGCACATGCTCAGCAAGGCCGGAGGCGTGGCGCCGGTCAGCATCGCTGACATAGCGCCTTACGCAGCCTTCGGCGCCTTTTACTTTCTCATCTCGGCGGTCTCGCTGACTATCAGCGAAGCGCGCCGGCGCTCGAAGGTCGCTGGGGCCTGATCGCCGTCGAGGTCGATTCGTTGTTACAGCCGTCGCGGCTGCGCATCCCTGACGCAGCCGCGATACCGATTGTAGATGGCGCGCCGCACGCCCTGGCCGGGCAGCAGGCAGCGATCGATTGCCACCATCCTACACCCGCCCGGTGGAGCGCGAGCGCAGTGCGACACCCTCAAACGGTGCGAATTGTCCCACCGTCGATGACGAATTCAGCGCCGTGGATCGCGGCAGCTCGATCGGAGGCGAGGTAAGCGATGAGGTCGGCCACCTCTGCTGGCTCGGCTCCGCGCCCGATCGAGATCCCGCCCAAGGCATCGAGCACGGCCTGACGCGCCTGCTCGATCGTGCCGCCGTTGGCAGCCCTGAGCGTCTCAAGAAAGTCTCCGGTAGCCTCCGTCATGATCCAGCCGGGCGAAACGGAGTTGACTCGAACGCCCTTGGGACCAAGTTCCTTTGAGATCGACTTGCTGTAGGTCCTCAGCGCGGCCTTGGCCGCGGCATAGGCGGTCGTGGATTCGGGCAGCGGCAGGACCGACTGGATCGAGGTGATGTGCACCACACAGCCCTCGCGCCGATCGAGCATCTGCGGGATCAGCAGCCGATCGAGCCGGACCGTTGCCAACAGATTGAGGTTGAGTTCGGCGAGCCAGTGGTCATCAGTCAGCGCGACAAAGCCTCCCGCGGGCGAGGCCGAACCGCCGATGACATGGGCGAGAATGTCGATGCCGCCCAGCTGCTCGAGCGCCGCCCTGGCCAGCGCTTCGCCACCCTCTGCGGTTGTCAGGTCCGCCTGCACATATACGACGGCTTCTATCGGATCCTTGATCGCGCGGGCAGCGGTGATGACACGAGCACCACCGGCCAGAAAGCGTTCGACCGTGGCGCGACCAAGCCCCTTGGTGCCACCGCTAACAAGCACGCGCTTGCCGGCGAACTCGGTGGGATCGACCTTGATGCTCATATCGTGGTCTCCAGCGTCTTGATGGTGCCGTCCACCAGCGTGAAGCGATAGGTGAAGCGGAGCGGACTGCCCGGGAATTCGCCATTGGCGGGACCTTCGACGACGATATCGCCGTCTTCTTCGCGAGCAGTATCGGGCGTGAATATCGCCTTCACCGGAATCACTTCTTCTTCGAGGAGATGGCGGATCGCCGCCTGCCCCTCGAAATGCTTGCCGTTGTCGATGAAGACGGCGTCGTGCTGGAAGGGCTTCAACATGCCGTCGATATCGAGACGGGCATTTGCCTCGACATAGTCGGCGATCGGCTTGGGTAGATCCATTGACATGCTCATCTCCTCGTCGGTGATGAGGCTGATTTAGCGTTGGACGGACCTCACGATAATCGGGATAAAGAGGGATGAAACATTGCGATTGGCGGGACAATGGGCCGGCATAGTCTGATCGAGCTCGACGCGGTGATCGCCATCATGCGCAAGGGATCATTCCGCGCGGCTGCGATCGATATTGGCCTATCGACGACTGCTTTGAGCAACGCCATCGGCAAGCTTGAACGCCAACTGGGCGTGCGCCTGTTCAACCGGACCACCAGGAGCGTTTCGCTGACAGACGCGGGGCGGGCATTCGTCGAACGTGTCGGTCCTGCGCTGCAGGACATTCACGAGGCAATGGAGACCGTGCGATCGCAGCAGGAAGTGCCTTCTGGAACCTTGCGCATAAATGCCTTCCCCACAGCCGCCCGCGAGATCATGGCACCGCTCATACTCGAGTTCTTGCGCCGCTATCCGCAGGTTCATATCGATCTGGTCACCGAAGGGAGACTGGTCGAAGTCGTTGGCGAGGGCTTCGACCTTGGTGTTCGATCTGCCGACCTCGTTCCCAACGACATGATCGCCGTTCCTCTCGGTGGCCTGAGGCGCTTCGCGGTCGTCGCGACGCCAGCCTATTTCGAAAAGCGGGGCAAGCCATTGGTCCCGGCTGACCTGCACACCCATCAGTGCCTTCGTGTAAGGCTACCAAATGGCGCGCTTTACCGCTGGCATTTCGAAAAGAATGGGCAATCTGTTCAGGTAGATGTCGACGGCCCCGTTACGCTCGACGAAGCGAGCCTTTCCCGCATGGCGGTTCTGGACAGCATCGGGATTGGCTTTTTCATGGAGTCCGACATCCAGGAAGACCTTGCCAGCGGACGCCTGGTTCGGGTCTTGGAAGATTGGACGCCGCCTCTCGCGCCTCTGGCCCTCTACTATCCAAGCCGGCGTAATCCCTCTGCCGCATTCAAAGCGTTCATTGCTTTGGCCCGAGAGTGTGTCGGCACTCCCTCATGAGCCGAATGGCAGCTCTTGGCCGAAATCCATCTTCTGACGTGACATCATCCGAACAAATCAACGCTGTGCGACCGCGATCAGGGCGGTTGATGGAATGGGCAGGATTGAGCGATCTCCTGCCATATGCCGGACCTCGGCAATGACATTTGTCTTTTCGCCATCGCTCAGGCTGGTCCAGTCGGGTGACATGCCGAATAATGTATCGGGATCATCGAGCGCCGCGACGTCGAGCTCATAGTCATGGGTCACGCGCTCGATGTGCGGGTCGCGATAGCCTGCGATGATCATTTCGCGGGCGAAATCCTTCGGATCGCTGAGGGCGCCGACAGCGTCCGGCATGGCCATGTCCGCGCGATCGGGGAACAGCTTGCGACGAATATTGCCGAGTAGCAGGAAGGTCGCTGCGCCGCGTTCCTGCCAGGTTGCGACGATGCCATACCCCCCGGGACGGGTGACCCTCGCCATTTCGGCCAGTCCCTTGCGCCAGTCGGGGAACATGATGACCCCGAAAATCGAGAAGACAGCGTCGAAAGCCCCGTCGGGCAACGCGAGAGCCTGTCCGTCCATCGTGCGGGCCTCGACATTGGGGAGTCCTGCCGCAGCGATGCGGGCGACCATGCCGGGCGAGAAGTCTGTCGCCAGAACCTGTGCGCCTGTCCGGGCGGCCGCCAGCGTCAGCGCGCCGGTGCCGGCGGCAATGTCGAGAACGCGACTATCGGGTCCGATCGCTATCCGGGCGAGTGCGGCCTCCGCATAGCGCGCGGTGAAGGGATGGGCCGTTTTCTCATAATGCTGGGCAGCCGTGTCCCAATGCTCAGGGTTCTCAAACTCTCGCATGTCCAAAGCTCCATGAATCACGTAACAATATAAGTATCGTGAAACATCATGCTTGCCAATCCGGTCTGGAATGCAAAGGATCGAGTCATGCGTAACGACAGCCGCCTTTCGCGCATGCTCCATGTCCTGCTCCATATGGCGCGGCATGAAGGGGCCATGACGTCCGACACGATCGCAGTGATGCTGGGCACCAATCCCGTGGTCGTGCGACGCACCATGGCCGGTCTGCGGGATGCAGGATATGTGCGCTCGGAAAAGGGGCATGGCGGTGGTTGGGTCATCGCAGCGGACCTGGAGACGGTGTCGCTCCTCGACGTGCATCGGGCGGTGGGCGGACCGCGCATCTTTGCCATCGGCAACGCGCATTCCCATTCTGATTGTGCGGTCGAGGCGGCGGTCAACGAGGCGCTGGCGGACGCACTTTCAGAGGCCGAAGCTCTGCTGGTCGCTCAGTTGGACGCAGTGAAGCTCGCCGATTTGGCACGGAGCTTCGACGCGCGCTGTGCGCCCGACAAAGCAAGCGTACATTCAGCCTGAGCGCTCTTCTTACACGAGCGAACGGCCCGTTTTGACGTGCTGGAAAATCATTGTCGAAAGACCATGAAGAGTTGTGACGGATTAGACGCTCCTGAGCGCGATCCGCGGATGATCGGCGAAGATATCCATCACGATGTCGAAGTAGGTCTTGCCGCGCCCCGCAGCCAGGGCTGATATCTGGTCTTCGATCGGCTGGCCGTTGAACTGGCTTCTCAACGATCGCCGCTGTTCGAGAAACGCGCTGGTGGCGCTCGCTCCGAGGGCCGCCCGGCTCGCATCCATGTCTCGCCAGAGGATTTCGACCGGGCCGCTTCCGGCAAGCGCGCCATAGCCGCCATAGAGCATGTCATTCAGCCCATCGAGCGTCTCGCCGAGTTGCCAATCCTCGTTCGCCATGAACACCCGGTTGACCTCAAGATAGAAGGAGGCAATGTCGACGATATTGGCGCCCTCGATCACGAAGGTTCGTCGGGCTTGCTGCGGACTTCGCGTCATGTCCGGTCCCTCGCTCTGCCGTTGATGAACATCGAGGCGACGCTTGCGATCAGCAGCATGTTGAGGGCCAACGATATGACCATGGCGATCACGCCCATCGCGCCGGACTGGATGCCACAGAAGTTGCGAATGGACCAGAACGCCGGCTCCAGGCTGCGATAGAGCGTGAAGCCTGTCCCGGCCGCCAGCAACACCCTGCGCAGCCGGCAGAAACGGAGCGCTGCCGTCCGGTCAGGATCAGGCGCATCCCTCGACATAGGCGAGTTGCGGCATCATCCCGATATGGATCATCTCGACCTTGCCATCCTGTCCGATCTCGAAGCGGACGGCCGGGTCGCCGCTCGCGGCATTGGGCGCGGTCAGATATTTGGCGGGCGCATCTTCATATTTGTGAGGTTCAGAGCGGAAGCCGCCGAACCACTTTTTGACATCGCTCTCGGTGGCGCCGACGCCGATCCCTTCGGCAAGCTTCACGTCGGAACGCTGACCGACGGTTATGCGGCGGACCTTGCCGTCTATGACCATGCCATAGACGCCGGGATAATCGGGTGAACTGACCGTGCGACAGGCCTCGCCTGTCTGCGCACCGCGCTCCGCCCAGGACCCGCCTTTGGAAACCGGCTGGCCAAGGCGCAGATCGCCAAGACCCTCAAGACTGATGACCTTGTCAGCGTGCGTTGGAGACGGGGACGGGGCAGGTGAGGGCGGCACCTGCGTGGCGTTGGGCGCAGTCGGGGGGAGGGCCGGGGCGCTCGCTTCGCTGTTCATATTGGCTGCTGAATTTCCGGCTGATTGCTTTTCGGCCCCGGGTGAGCAGGCGGCGAGCCCAAGCGCTAGCGAGAGGCTGAGCGCGGCGACGAGGGGAAGTTGTTTCATACGACGTCAAACCCGGCAGGAGCGACATGGTTGCTGATCGTGGGACAAGGCGGGCAGACCTCGCGACAGGGTATCAGGGTCATTCTTGGCTTTGACCGGCCCAGCCGGGCAGATGCCGCGCATCCCGGTCGCGTGCGAGGATCAGTGCGCGTTCGAGCGCCTTGGGGTATTTGCTGTCGAGCGCCCGCCTGCGGATATGATCGCGGAAATAATCTGCCCAGAGAAATTCGGAATAGGGCGTCTGTGTCTTGGCGAAGCCGCCGGCCTCCCGGACGTCGCTGGCCAGCGAACGATAGGGATCGTCGACCAGGCCGCTTAGATCGCGCGGCAATTCCTTCCAGGCGCAGGGGCGGCCTTCCGCATCATAGGGGTGAAGCCAGTTATGTGCGTCCATGAAGGCGAAGAAGCGCTTCTTGGGCAGATGCGAGGATGGAGATCAGCACCATCTCCACGCCCTCCAGATGGAGCGCCAGCGCAAGATGATGATGATCGACGATCCAGGGGCGCTTGTCGGGGCCGATCACCGCTGGGATCATGCGCTCGCCGAGGTAACGGCCGGCTTCATCGTGCGGCCGTTCGCGCCAGGCCCGCGCCTTGCGCTCGACCTCGCGCATGCCGACCGTCATCTGGGTGGGGCGCAGGTCGCTGATCTTCACCGGATCCAGTATCGGCTGGATGAGGGTCGCGATCGCCATCGTCAGCTCTCCTTCAATGCCAGGGCGGCTGCGTCCGCCACGCTGTAGGTGCCGGTGGATGCGAGGTCTGCCTGCCCACCCGCGCGCAATATGTCTCGCACCCGGTCGTGCATACGGGCCAGGATGAGCCGGCAGCCGATCGCGCGCAAGGCCGTCCCGAACTCGCCAAGCGCTTCCACGGCCGTGCTATCGAGATCGTTGCTCTCTTCCAGACTGAGGATCAGCGTGCCCGGCTTTCCCAGCCGGGCCTTGTCCGCGATCGCGCGCAGCACGCTTTCGGCATTGGCGAAGATCAGCGGAGCGTTCGGCCGGACGATCATGATGCCGGGCAGGGCAGATGCGTCCGGATGGCGCAGCCGATCGACGAAATCATGGCCCTCGCCCATCCGTCCCAATTCGCTGAAGGAGGGATGCGACAGGCGATAGAGCAATTCCACGATCGAGAGCGCGATCGCCGCGAGCATGCCGTTGAGCACCCCCAGCGCCAGGACGCCCAGCGCCGCCGTTAGCGCGACCCACTGGTCCCGGCGGATGCGGAACAGGCGAAGCAGCGGCGCGGGCGAGAGGGCATGGGTCAGCGCGCCTATCACCACGGCGGCGAGGACAGGCTCGGGAATATGGGCGATGAGTGGCGTGGCGAACAGGGCGAGGGCCAGAAGGGCAAGGCTGGCCGTCAGGGCGGCGGTGCGGCCGGTCGCGCCTGCCGTCGCATTCGCGTTACCCGCGGAGAAGCCTGCCCCGACCGGCATGCCCTGCGCCATGGCCGACAGGCTGTTGGCAAGGCCCAGCCCGGCCAGCTCGCGATTGGGATTGACGCTGTCGCCATGTGCGAGCGCCAGCCCGCGCATCGTGCCCCAGCTTTCGGCGAAGAGGATGAGCGCGATCGGCGCGGCCAGCTGGGCCAGATGCGCCCATGTCGAAAAATCCGCAGGCAAGCGAAAATCCAACAGCGAGAGCGAGACTTGCCCTGCCTCCGCCACGCCCCATGTCGACAGGTCGATGGCTTGCCCCAGTGCAATCCCGGCGAGGATGACGAGCAGGGCAGCGGGCATGCGTGGCGCGCGGCGGAGCAGCAGCAATGCGCACAGTGCGCTCATGCCGATGATGATGCTGGGCCAGTGCCAGTGTCCGGTCTGTGCGCCAAGGTCGCCGAGCACCGAAAGGATGGAGCCCCCGGCGACGCGGACACCCGCGATATTGGGCAATTGCTTGATGACGATCGTAACCGCGAGCCCGAAGGCAAAGCCGCGCAGGACGGGGCGGGAGATGAAGCCGGCCAGTCCCCCGACCCGGAAAAGTGCCAGGCCCAGGAAGATGAGGCCCACGATCAGGGTGAGGGCCGTTGCCATCATGCCCTTGTCCGCGGCAGGGGCGTTCAGGCCGATCAGTGCGGCGGCCAGGATCGCGGCCGAGGAGGATGTCGGCGATACGATGGCATAGCGGCTCCGCCCGACGATCAGATAGGCGAACCCGCCGACGATGCCGGCCGCGAGCGCACGACCGGGCGGCAGGCCGGCTATACCGGCATAGGCAATGCCTTCAGGCAGGATAAGGCCCGCCACGGACAGCCCGGCCACCATGTTCCTTGCGATTGATTGCTGCATCGCGCTGCCTCGCCCCGAAGCTTCGGTGTAGGGCCGGCATTGCGGGAGAGCAACCTGTGCGATTGTACGCGCCCGATCCTGCTTGCATTCCTTGCAAGGCCAAGGCACCGCGCGCGGATGCACGGCGAGAATGATCTGGAAGCGGCGCTGCTGGGCCCGGTCCTGTCCGACCGGACATGCGGCGACTGCACGGTCTGCTGCACCATTCTGACCGTCGATACGCCAGACTTCAAGAAGCAGGCAGGAACGCCGTGTGCGCATCTGTCCGGCCAGGGATGTGGCATCCATGCCGTGCGTCCGCACATCTGTCGGACCTGGTACTGCGCCTGGCGCAGGATTGCAGGCATGTCCGAAGAGTCCCGCCCGGACAGATCCGGCATTCTGGTGTCGCTCGATTTTGTCCGTGAGCCCCGCAATTGCTTCGAAGGCGTGTCGATCATGGTGCGCCTGCTTCCCGGCAGCAAGGCGATCGAGAATGGCATGGCAGGTGCCATTCTCGACATCCTATGCGATCGGCTGGTGCCTGTCTGGTTCACCGATGGCTCAAAAAAGATGCTGATGCATCCCGAGAACAGTGTCGCCAGTCTTGTGCTGTCTGGAGGCACGGCGCCTGCGCATTTGAGAGCCGAAGTGATCGCCTGGCGAGAACGCTACGCAGATTTTGCGCGCGGGCAGTAGGATGTCGACCGGCACCGATGCACTACTCATGCGTGCTCACATCCACCTCAGCTTCCCCTGAAACAGAGCATGGGCGCCCCTTTCAGGCAAAGGGTGTCGCGAATTCCAGGCGGATGCCGCCGGGGATGAAGATGAGGAAGTGGCGCGTCGGGGAGCCAGGGCTGATAGGGCCGGGGGGCGCGTCGACCACCACCTCCGGGTGAGCCGTCACCGCCGTCCATGCTGCCTCCAGCGCCGCATCGTCGGTCACAGACAGCGAGAGATGATGGAGGCCGATATTGGCGCGCCGGTCGAACGCCCGCGCAGTGAGCGGGTCGGCGGCGCGCCACAAAGTCAGCAGGATCGTCCCGTCCGACACGAAGAGCGAGGGATAATCGGGCACGCCGCCCACCGTCTCGAAACCCAGCGTGCCGCAGAAGAATGCATGCGCCTGGTCGAGGTCGGGCACGGTGAGGCCGATATGATGAACGCCACGGGTGAGTTTGCCGGTCATGAGGATTGTCCTTCCAGTTGAGCGATGCGGGCGCGCAGGGCCGCGATCTCGTCGATAAGGGGTTGGGATGCGCTGCGGATTTCCGCCTCGGTAAAGCGCGGGGTGATGTGCTGCGGGCAGTTCCAGTCGAACCCGACGACATCGATCAGGAAGGCGCGCTCCGGCACGGCGGCATAATCGGGCGGCATCAGCGCGGCGATGACGGCCGGATCCTCGCTCGCATGGGCGTGGCCGATCATCTTGAGGCGGCGACGGTTCGGATAGTCCATCAGGAACAGGGCAACCCGGTCGTCGGCGGCGACATGGGCGGTGGAGAGATATTGCCGGTTGCCGCGATAATCCGCGAAGCCGATGCGATTGCCCGCGACGCGCCGCAGGAAGCCAGCCGGGCCGCCGCGATGCTGAACATAGGGCCAGCCGTCTTCGGAGACGCTTGCCATGTAGAAGCTGTCTCGGGCCGCGATGAAGTCCAGTTCGCGGTCGGTCAGCGCATCGACCGGACCCGCGCCCGCTTCCATGCGGGCATAGGAGCCCCGCGATCCCGCGGCCGACTGGAGGGCGCGGGCGCCGGGACCGAAAAGGGTATGGAGGAATGTCTGTGCCATGACCGGGGAAATAGCGTGTTGCCGCTGGCGTGATAATTGGCGATGAATGACGATCACTATTTCATTTCGAGGAATAATGGATCGTTTCGAGAGCCTGTCCGCCTTCGTCGCCGTGGCGGACCAGCGCGGCTTCGCGGCGGCGGCGCGGGCGCTTTCCATGTCGCCGCCGGCCGTCACCCGCGCCGTCGCGGCGCTCGAACGGCATCTGGGCGTCACGCTGTTTCATCGTTCCACGCGTGCGGTGTCGCTGACGGACGAAGGCGCCACCTTTCTCGACAGGGCGCGGCGCATCCTGGCCGAATTGCGCGAGGCGGAACAGATTATGATGGGAGGGCGGTCCGTGCCACGGGGGCAGCTCTATGTGACCGCGCCCGTGATGTTTGGGCGCCTGCACGTGCTGCCTGTTATCAATGCCCTGCTCGCCAGTCATGACGGGCTGACCGCGCGCATGATGCTGCTCGACCGCAATGTCCGCATCATCGAGGAAGGGATCGACGTGGCGGTGCGGATCGGGGCGCTGGCGGACAGCAGCCTGCGCGTCATGACCATCGGCGCGGTTCGACAGACCATCGTAGCCAGCCCCGCTTATCTCGCCGAGCATGGTTCGCCAGCCACACCTGCTAATCTGGCCGTCCATCGCTGCGTCGTGGCCAGCGACGTGCGCGGAGGCGGCGCATGGTCGTTCGGGGCGCGCGGCGAGAGCATTGTGGACGTCGTGCCCCGCCTGACCGTCAACAGCATCGATGCGGCCATCGCGGCAGCCGAAACAGGCGTGGGTCTTGCCAATGTGCTGAGCTATCAGGTGGCAGAGCGCATCGCGCGCGGGAGGCTGATCGAGATACTGGCCGATCACGCGCCGCCGCCCATGCCGGTCAGCCTGCTCTATGATCCCGGCCGGGCAGCGATGCCTGCGGTCCGTGCCTTTATCGAAGCGATGCGGTCGCAGGCCGGGCAGGGAGCATGGGGCTGACGGGCATTCGGCCTGGCCGAGGGCACGCTCTTGCCCGCAGCGCTGGTTTCTACCTCGGTCGTCTCATTGATCGACCTTGCCGCGGCAGGCTGCGGGATCGCCTCGCCGCCCTGTTTTGCGGGAGCAGGCAGGATCGGTTCTGCGGATTCGGTTTGCCAACCCATAGATCTACATCAGATTTCCGGCAGGCTCTGTGCCGCGAAGCCCCAGCCTTTGAGTTTGGCAGCCCTCTTCAGCAGCGCGTCGACGTCGTCGATCGAAAAGGGGTGGGCATCCTTCATGGCCGCAAGTTCGCTCCAGTCGATCGGGATCGCGACCGGGGCACCCGGGCGCGCTCGGGCGGAGTAGGGCAGTATCGCGGTGCTGCCGCGCTGGTTGCGCAGCCAGTCGATGAAAATGCGGCCCTTGCGCTTGGCCTTGCTCATCGTCGCGGTGAAGCGGTCGGGCTCTGCCGCACTTAACGCCTGGGCAAAGCGGGATGCGAAATCCTTGTGCGCGTCCCAGTCATGACCCGGCGTCAGTGGGACAACGACATGCACGCCCTTGCCGCCCGAGAGCATGGCGAAGGAGACAAGCCCGATATCGGTCAGATGATCGCGTATGTCTGCCGCCGCCTGTTTCACGATATCGAAATCGAGCCCCTCGTCGGGGTCGAGATCGAAAATCATCCGGTCGGGTTTCTCCACCGCGTCCGCGCGGCTCGCCCAGCCATGAAACTCGATCGTGCCCATCTGGACGCAGGCGAGAAGGCCGTCGGCATCCTCGACATAGATATAATCCTCCGACCCGCCATCCTTCTCCCGGATCGGCACCTGTCGAACGGCATCACCAAGGGCGCCGCTGTCATGCTTCTGGAAGAAACATTTCTTCGCCCGGCCTTGCGGGCAGCGCACCAGGCTGATCGGCCGGTTCGCGGCAAAGGGCAGCATCAGCGGGGCAACGCGGGCATAATAGTCGGCCAGTTCGCCCTTGGTCTGCCCGCTGTCGGGAAAGATGACCCGCTCGCGATTGCTGATCGTGACGCTGCTTTGGAGGGCGGGGGAGGGTGCGGGCCTTTCGGGTTTCACCGCTTTGGCCGGCTTGTCGCCGCGCAGGCCCAGGAAGCTGCCATGGCGCACGCGTCCTTCGCCGGTGAATTCGGCGAAGGCGACTTCGGCGACCAGCTTCGGCTTGATCCATTTCGCGCCGCGCGCTTCGACGCGGGGGACATCGGCCGCTGCCTTGTCGGTTGCGAGCGGTGCCATGGTCGCGGCTAGATCGTCCATTGCGGCGCCATCGAAGCCGGTGCCGACCTTGCCCTTGTAGACCAGTGCCTTGCCCTCATGCTGTGCCAGCAGGAGAGAGGCGAAAGGGCGTCCCTTCGCCTTGCTTGCCGACCAGCCGATGATCACGAACTCCTGTCGCCGTGTGCATTTCACCTTCACCCAGTTGCGCGTTCGCGCGCTGCGATAGGGTGCGTCGGCACGTTTCGAGATGATGCCTTCCTGCCCTGCATCGCATAGCGACCGGAACAGCGTCTCGCCTGCACCCAGAACATGGTCGGACATATGGATCGGGCTTTCAGCTTCACCCAAAAGCGCCTCCAGCCGTTCCTTTCGCTCGATCGTCGTCAGGCTCTTCAGATCCTGCCCATCGAGCGACAGAAGATCGAAGGCGAACAGATGCAGGGGATGGTCGGCATCCTCCTGGCCGTGCCCCCGTTTCAATGCATTCTGCAGCGTGGAGAAATCCGGATTTCCATCGCTGTCGAGCGCAACCACTTCGCCGTCGATCAGGCAGGGGGGCAGGTCCAGCGCGGCGATCGATGCGACCAGCGACCCGAACTTGTCGGTCCAGTCGAGGCCGCCCCGGGTATAGAGCCTGACCTTCTCCCCGCTCGCCGCGATCAGCGCACGATAGCCGTCATATTTGATCTCGTGCAGCCAGTTGTTGCCGGTCGGCACTGCGTCGACGAGGGTCGCGAGCTGAGGTTTCACGAAACGGGGCAGGGCTGCGGAGCGCGCCTTTCGCTTGGGTGCGACCTTCGCATTGTGATCCTTGGCCGCCTGCATCCTGGCGGAAAAGGCCTTGCCCTTTGCGCCCGCCAGCGATTGCTCGCCGCCCTTGTCCGCCTCGATCTGTGCCATGGAACGCTCGGTCAACACGCTGGTCAGCGCCCGCTCGACCAGTGTGTCGCCCGACCCCGCCTCCTTGTCGTCGATCTTGCGCAGCAGCCAGTTCTCGCGCTTCTCCTTGGGCCGGCCCTTCATTCGTACCAGCAGCCATTCGCCCTTCATGCGTTCCCCATGAAGGATGAAGTGCAGATGCCCTTCTTTGATATCATCCGCGCTCTTGCCCGGGATTGGCTCCCAGGTGCCGCGATCCCACAGCATCACCGTGCCACCGCCATATTCGCCCTTGGGGATGGAGCCTTCGAATGTACCGTAATCGAGCGGGTGATCCTCGGTCCGCACCGCGAGCCGCTTGTCGGCGGGATCGATGCTTGGCCCCTTGGTCACGGCCCAGCTTTTGAGCACGCCGTCTATCTCCAGCCGGAAGTCCCAGTGCAGCCGGGTCGCGGCATGTTTCTGCACGACGAAGCTGTTGCCGCCGGTCCTGGCGACCTTGCCCTTCGGTTCGCGGGTCCGGGCGAAGTCGCGCTTGGCGTTATAGATGGATAGGGCGTCCTTTGTGGCCATCAGGCGCTCTTGCGCTTAGGCGGGGCCTTTTTCGTTGCGGTTTTCGGCTTGGCCGCCGGTTTCTTCGCTGGTGCGCTCTTTGCCCCACTGGCGGACTTCTTGAGCGCGGCCATAAGGTCGATGACATTGCCGGCCTTCCGACCCGTCGGCTCGTCATCGACATCCTCGATGATCCGCTTGCCCTTGGCCTTTTTCTTCTTGTCGATCAGGCGGTGGAGCGCATCGACATAGCGGTCGTGAAACTCGTCCGGCTTGAAGGGGGCGGTCTTCTTGTCGATGATGCTGACAGCGAGATCGAGCATGTCCTCATCCGCCGTATCGGCCGGCAGTCCCTTGAAATAGCTCTGCGCCTTGTTCACCTCATCGGCATAGCGCAGAACCTCCAGCACCAGCCCGCGCCCGCAGGGCTTGAGCGAGACAAGCTGTTCACGGCCGCGCACCGAGAGCTGTCCGAGACCAACCTTCTTGGTCTGGCGGAGTGCGTCACGCAGCACCGCATAGGCTTCCTCGGCCAGGTCATCGGCCGGGACCACGAAATAGGGCTTCTCATAATAGAGGACATCGATCGCATCGGCTTCGACGAACTGGACAAGGTCCAGCGTCTTGCGGCTCTCGATTTTGACCGCTTCGATCTCCTCCTGCTCCAAGAGGACATAATTGCCCTTGGACAGCTCGAAGCCTTTGAGGATCTCGTCGCGATCGACCGGGCCGACCCCGCTCACCACTTTTTCATATTGAATGGGCTTGCCGGTCGGTTCGTGGATCTGGCGGAAGGAGACTGCCGCACCGGATTTGGTCGCGGGATATATTTCGACCGGGATCGATACCAGCGCCAGCTTGATCTGACCCTGCCAATATGCGCGCGTTGCCATGCGGAACCTCCGACAAGCTTAGCGTCCGGCCGATATATTGGTTCCTGCCGGCACGGATCGGGCGCGGGGATGGCAATCTTCAGCCCGGCTCGCGTGACGCAGGAATGCGAATGAACCCGGTCCTGAAGCGGACCATGGGTGGTCAGGTGACTGTGCGGCTTGGGCCGGACGCCGTAACACCCATCGCAGGCGCGAGCCTGTCGACCAGAATGGTACTGGCCAGATTGAGGCCGATGACCTCCACGTCGATCCCGTGATGCCGCATCTTCGTGACGACCTCTTCCAGTGCGCCCACCGCAGTGATGTCCCATAGATGGCCGGCGGTCAGGTCGATGCGGACATGCCGCGCCGTATCGCGCAGCTCGAACCGGTCAGCAAAAATGTCCGCGCTGGCGAAGAAAATCTGACCGCTAACGATATAGGTCCGCCGGTCGGTCACCTCGTCATATTCGGACCGGACATCCATCAGGCGCGTCACCTTGAAGGCGAAGAACACGCCACTCAGCAAGACGCCTACCGCGACCCCGGCCGACAGGTCGTGTGTGGCGACCGTGACGATGACGGTCGCGATCATGACGACGCCAGACACTTTGGGATGGCGGGCGAGGTCGCGAAGCGAGCCCCAGGAGAAGGTGCTCATCGACACCATGATCATGATCGCGACGAGCGCGGCGACCGGCACCTGCGCCACCCAGGGACGCAGCGGCACCATCACCAGCAGCAGGAAGACGCCTGCAACCAGCGTGGAAAGGCGTCCGCGTCCGCCGTAGCGGACATTGCCCACCGTCTGCCCGATCATGCCGCAGCCCGCGATACCGCCGAACAGCCCCGCCGCGACATTGGCAAGGCCAAGGCCGGTGCATTCGCGCGCCTTGGAACTGGTCGTTTCCGTGAGATCATCGACGACGCTCGCGGTCATCATGGATTCCAGCAGGCCGACCGCCGCCATCGCCAGCGCATAGGGTGCGATGATGCGCAATGTCTGCCATGCGATCGGCACTGCCGGCAGCGTGAAGGAGGGCAGCGAGGCGGGCAGGCGGCCCAGGTCCGCGACGGTGTGGATCGGCATGGGAAAGGCGATGCTGATCGCGGTCAGGACAAATATGCAGATGAGGGGGGAGGGGATGGCAGTCGTGATCCGCGGCACCAGATAGATGATCGCCAGACCGCCCGCGATCATCGCATATGTGTGCCAGGTTACGCCCAGCATCTGGGGCATCTGCGCGGAAAAGATCAGGATGGCGAGCGCGTTGACGAACCCGGTGCGCACTGACCGAGACACAAAGCGCATCAGTATGTCGAGCTTGAGGAGCCCGAAGGCAATCTGGAACAGCCCAGCCAGTAGCGTTGCTGCCAGGAGATATTGTAGGCCATGGGCATGGACGAGCGCGGCCGCGACCAGCGCGACTGACCCGGCAGCGCCGGAGATCATGGCCGGGCGCCCTCCGGCGAAGGCGATGACGATGCCGATCATGAAGGAGGCGAACAGGCCCACTTCCGGATCGATGCCGGCGACGAAGGAGAAGGCTATGACCTCGGGGATCAGGGCAAAAGTGCCGACCATGCCGGCGAGGATGTCGCGACGGGCATCGGCCGCGCCGGTAAACCATTCGGCGTGGTAGCGCGAAAGAGCGGTGTTGTTCATGAAGGGGGAACCGACGTGTGTCGCAGGCGATGACGCAGCGGAAAGCAGGCAGACGGCCGGGCGACATGCATTGTCCGGCGGATCGGCGGCCGGAATAGCCACCCGGATTTCCACCGGGTCCTTGCGAATAGGCTGGTCCCTAACGATAGAGCCGCCATGTTGCAACGGGTGGCGCCCGGGCTCGATCTAGCCTCGCTTGCATTGGCCTGTCCGTTTGACCTACCGCGTCCGCGCACGGAGCAGGGAGTTCGGATTGACGAGGGTCGTACGGCAGGGAGGCGGGGCTCAACTGTACCGCTGGCGGAACATGCAAGTCATGGGCGGTGTGGCGCATGCGGTAACGCCTGATCTCCCGGCCGTGCGCCCCTTTGTGCGGTACTCGCAGCCATGAGCGGCATTGCAAAGGGATGCGCCGTCATTGTTGGCGCATCCGGCGGTATCGGTGGCGCGCTGGAGGCGACCTTGCTTGAGGAAGGCGCGTTCGAGCGGGTGCATGGTCTCGCCCGATCGCGAGCAGGGGCGCAGCAGATCGATCTGCTGGACGAGGCGTCGATCGCGGCTGCCGCAGCCCATGTCGCGGCAGGGCCGGCACCGACGCTCGTGATCGTCGCGACGGGACTGCTGCATGAAGGCGCCCATGGCCCTGAGAAAGCGCTGCGAGATCTCGATCCCGCGTGGCTGGCCAGAAGCTATGCCATAAACGCTATCGGTCCGGCGCTTGTAGCCAAGCATTTCCTGCCCTTGATGCCCAGGACCGGGCGCACCGTCTTTGCCGCACTCTCAGCCCGCGTGGGATCGATCAGCGACAATCGCCTGGGGGGCTGGCACGGCTATCGGGCGTCCAAGGCCGCGCTCAACATGCTTGTGCGCAATCTTGCCATCGAGGAGAAGCGGCGCAACGATCGCTCAATCGTGGTAGCCCTGCATCCCGGCACGGTGGACACCATGCTTTCGCGGCCGTTCCAGGCCAATGTAGCGGCGGGTCGGCTGTTCGATGCCGAACGGGCGGCCCTGCAGCTTATCGATGTCATCGAAGGGCTCAAGATTGCCGACAGCGGGAAGCTGCTGGATTATGAGGGACAGGAAATCCCATTCTGAAGCGAGGCGGTAACCCCGTTCAGCGCGCCTTTGCAGGAGCCGGTGCCGCAGGCTCGAACAGCCAGTTCAGATAGGCAGCGATGCGTATGCCCGCCCGCTGAAGACGGCCATCGATTTCGGTGCGATGCTGGTAGGCATAGTCCCAGGAAAGCGCGGGATCGGCTGGATAGATGGTCTTGCGCAGCGCGATGCTCTCGCGCAGCCAGACCTGCGGGTCGCACTGCGACCACAGGATCGTCTGCTCAGGGGTAATGGACCGGGACAGCCAGTCCGTCAGCTCCGAATAGGAGAGCGAGCGCTGCTCGATCATGGAGGAATCCCAGACCGAATGGAGGTTGGTGGCTCGGCCGAACCAGGTGACCTTGACGTCGTTGCCGCCCCGATCATTGCCGCCGCCGGCATGGAGGGGCTGATGCAGGTCACCAATGATGTGGACGATGAAGCGCAGGGCCAGGCGTCTGTCCTCCACGGGTGCCTTGGGGTCGCGCAGCGTGGCGGTGAAGCGGGTAAGGGCGGTCATGGCATCGCCCTCCGGGGGAGCGTCCGAACCCTTGTAGGCGTCGCCTTCCTTGACGGTGACATAATGCCAGGGGCTGGCAGTCTTCTGCCAGAAGTCGGCGGGATCGGACCGCATGTCGTCGGGCCATGTTGAAGCCTCGGCCAGATCTTCTTCACCAAGAAGCACACGGACATTTGCACGGGCGAGCCCGCTCAGGTTCCGGTCGGCGATCGCGCCGGTGATACGGTGCCCGATCGGGCCCCAGGCATAAGCGGGCGAGGCGAGGCTGAGGGTGAAGGCGAGGCTGGCAAGGGTGAAGCGCATGAGCGCGCTATAGGCTGTGAAGATAGTATGATCCAGCCCGGGCCTTGGCGTCTGAACTGAGAGTAGGCGCCAAACAGGGCAGCAAATATGTCGATTTGGCGCATCTGCATTTCGGCTAGCCCCGGATCGCAAAAGCAGAAACCTTGGAATTCCGATCCGTTGCTTGTGTGGCTTGGTGGCAATGGCCACTTGCGGTGCAACACCTCAGTCTCACAGGCATGACATGAAAAAGATCGGCTTCCTCTCCTTCGGCCACTGGTCGAACAGCGCCCACTCCGCAACCCGCACCGCAAGCGATGTGCTGCTGCAATCGATAGACCTTGCCGTGGCGGCGGAGGAACTGGGGGCCGATGGCGCCTATTTCCGTGTCCATCATTTTGCGCAGCAGCTGGCCTCGCCCTTTCCCCTGCTCGCTGCGGTCGGCGCGCGGACGAAGCGGATAGAGATCGGAACGGGCGTCATCGACATGCGCTACGAAAATCCCTTCTACATGGTTGAGGACGCGGGCGCGTCTGACATCATCAGCGGCGGGCGGCTTCAGCTGGGCATCAGTCGCGGATCGCCCGAACAGGTCATCGATGGCTGGCGCCATTTCGGCTACGCGCCGGCGACCGGGCAGAGCGATGCCGATATGGGCCGTCGCCACGCCGAGATATTCCTCGATCTGCTCAAAGGCGAGGGGTTTGCACAGCCCAATCCCAACCCGATGTTTCCCAATCCGCCCGGATTGCTTCGCTTGGAGCCACACTCGGCTGGCCTGCGCGAACGCATCTGGTGGGGATCGGCGTCCAATGCGACGGCCATCTGGGCCGGGCAAATGGGGATGAACCTGCAGAGCTCGACACTCAAGGCCGACGAGTCTGGCGAGCCTTTCCATGTCCAGCAGGCAAGGCAGATCCGAGCCTATCGCGAAGCTTGGGCGGCGGCAGGGCATGCGCGCGAGCCGCGTGTCTCCGTATCCCGGTCGATTTTCGCGCTCACCGACGATCGCGATCGCGGCTATCTCGGGCGGGGAGATAGCAGCGACCAGATCGGGGTCATCGACAATATGCGCGCGGTGTTCGGGCGATCCTATGCGGCCGAGCCCGAACGCTTGATCGAGCAGTTGCGCGCGGACGAGGCGATCGCCGAAGCCGATACGCTGCTCCTTACCGTCCCCAACCAGCTTGGCGTCGACTACAACAGCCATGTGATAGAAGCCATTCTGACCCAAGTGGCGCCCGCGCTAGGCTGGCGCTGAGGCCCGCATTCAGGTGACGATCGGCATCGCTCGCCCGGGCGGCCTTATCGGCTGAGGAAGCTAATCGAGCCTTTCTGGGCGGCGGTGCGTTGTACGACCATGAAGATCGGCACGCTGGAACGTTCGGGCGGCTGCGCCTGTGGCACGTTGTGGTTCATCGCACGCGGCGAGGCCCTGCGCGTTGGCCTTTGCCATTGTCTCGTCTGCCAGAAGGCTCACGGCGCGCCCTATTTCGCCTTCGTAGTCTTTTCACGCAGCGCAGTCAGCCTGTTGGGCCCACATGCGGTATGGGAGAGCAGCCCTGATTATCGCCGGCTCTATTGCCCGGCCTGTGGATCCCGCTTCGCCAATCTGACAGGGGTGGAAGTCGAGCTTCCGGTCGCGAGCTTTGAAGATGCATCGGGCCTCGTCCCGCAATATGAGAACTGGACCATCAGACGGCTGCCCTGGATCGCGCCGCTTGCGGCTCCGCAATTTTCGCGCGATCGCGACAGCTGAACTTCGGCGCGGAGGAAGGTGTGCGGCAGAAAACGACGATGCTGGCAATCGATACGCCCGGACAGGGCTTGCATGAGGTGACTAGGCCGATCCGGCGCTGGATAGAGGATACCGCCATAGTCGAAGGTCTGCTGACGATCTTTTGCCAGCATACGTCGGCCTCGCTGCTCATCCAGGAAAATGCGGCCCCTGCGGCCCGACGCGACCTGGAAGCCTATTTCGCGCGGATCGCACCGGAGGATACGGATCGATACGACCATGGCGATGAGGGGCCAGATGACATGCCCGCCCATCTGCGCGCTGCGCTCACCCAGATGCAGCTTTCCATTCCCGTGATCGATGGCTCGCCGAGCCTTGGAACATGGCAGGGCATCTACCTGTTCGAGCATAGACGCATGGGCCACGCCCGGCGGCTCGCCCCTTCATCTCATGGGCGAGTGAGGAGCGGATCGAACCGGGAGACAGGATCATGGCCGATACAGGTGACGTTCGAAACAATGAGGCCGAAGGTCGCTATGAGCTGTCGGTCGACGGCCAAATGGCGATCGCGGCCTATGATCGGCGCGAGGGCGCTTTGGTCTTCACCCACACCCAGGTGCCTGCGGCCCTCGAAGGGCAGGGTGTTGGCAGCCGCCTGATCAGGGCTGCGCTTGTCGATGCCCGCGCACGCAATCTCAAGATCGTTCCGCTCTGCGAATTTGTCGCGGCCTATATCGAGCGTCATCCGCAGGAGCAGGATTTGCTGGCGATCGATGCGCCGGGATGAGCGTCAGATGGTGCAGCGGCGAGTCCGGTTGCTCTGCCCGTCACGGCTGATGGGCGGGATGATCAGCCCTAAAGACCAAGCTTGTCGAGCGTCGATGCGAGTTCGGCGGTAGCCGCCGTTTCTTCCCTGAGTGACAGCCGGTTCAGGATTGTATGCAAGCGCTTCTGGGCGACCTGGATCGTTTTGTGCCGTATCTGACGCGCTGCATTGGTTCGCGATGAGCGGCTCTCACCAAGCAACGCTGCCCATTTGGCCTCTTCTGCTGCCAGCGCGGCCAAAGCGAGACGAACGCCATCGCGGCGGCCATGGTCATAGTCGTGTGGCATCAAGGGCGTCCGGGCTGCGAGGATATTTGCCGCTCGTGACGGCCATCGCGCGCTGGATCATGGCGCGCAGCGAAGCGTCAGGCGGGTGAGTTCGGAAGGGCGGCGCAGGCGGAGCGCGAAGCCCGGCCAGATACCGGTGCCGTTGTTGACGTACAGCGTCATGCCATCAACATCATAGGAACCAGATACGAACCCCGCATTTCCCCGTGCAACCAACCGATCCAGGCCCGGCATCATCCCGCCATGGGTGTGCCCCGATAACTGGACCGCGATGCCACGGGCAGCAGCACGGCGAGCGCCGGCAGGCTGGTGATCGAGCAATATTGTGGGAACGCCGCCAGGCCCTCCGGCAAGAGCTGCGGCGAGATCCGGCCTTGGCTGTCCGGTCGCAGGCGCGGATCGGTCTGTCACGCCGGCCAGCATCAGACGAGCGCCACCCCGTTCCAGGATCGCGTGGGCATTGGCGAGGATGCGCATCCCCATCTGCGAGAAATGCTGCATCCACTCGCTGTAGCCGAGGAAATATTCATGGTTTCCTGGGCTCATATAGACCCCGTCCCTGGCTTTCAGCTCTCCCAGGGGCGCCACATCCATGCGCCGCATTGCCAAAGACCCGTCAATCACGTCGCCTGTCACGGCGACGAGATCGACGTCCAGCGCGTTGGCGCGCTCGACGACCTTACGGGTCCATGTGGCTGGAAACAGGCGGCTGATATGGAGGTCGGTCAGCTGAAGGATCGTGTAGCCCTCATATTGCGAAGGCAGGTTTCGAATGAGGAGGTCGACGTCCTTGAGCGGTGGAACGCGCACGGCATTCATAACGCCAATTACGCCGAGCAGGCCGGCTGCTCCCGCCATCGCATAGCGCAGCCCGTCCGGCACCACCGGGGCGTCGCCGGTCGCCATCCAGATGCCCAGATATGCGCTTTGCCCGCGATGCGATGAGCAGGCGCCGAAAGCTCAGTCCCGCTTTGCGAGACGCCTTCTTTGCGCTCCTCGGACTGACTGACGAACTTCAGGGGAGAGGGATCAACCTCGTCTTCACCTACGCAGCCCTCGAAAGAATGGGCGTGCCGGTCTTTCGGCTTCCGACATGGCTGGACCTCGACGATGAGTGAGGACGGCGCACGTTTGGCTTAGGGAAGTGGGCGACCAACGGCTTCGCTACGGTTCAGCGCTGCAACGTCTGAACGCCTTCGTCACGAGGAGCCATCCGAGCTTCTGCTTACCGCCTCGCGGATCGTGGCCGATGCCGATTTTAGCGCCTGCATGTCCGCTATGGGCGGCATGAGTAGATCGGCCATCTCTCGTTCTCCTGCCAGACGTGCGCCGATCGCACCCAGAAGCCGGAACAGGATTTCGCTAGCGGTCGCGGCTGCGTCGAGTGCGGGTTCCGATAGCGTGAGCGCCGCGAAGGGCCGTTTGCGCAGCTCGCCAAACCAGCTGCGGTTTTTCTCCAATTTCCCTGGCGCGATCGGCGCGCCATGGGCGACCGTGTGACGAACCTCTGCGAGGAGGTCGCCAAGGTCGGCCGCGAGGATAAGGTCAGGAGCGATCTCGGGTTTGGTTTCAGCGAGTACCCGAACCGCTTTCAGGCGATCGCTTACCGTCATCTTGTCCGTCGCGAAGACCCTTTCCGGGCCCGGCGGGTTCCTCTGCAGCAGCATGAATTCGAGCTGCTGTTCGACCATGCTGAAGAGCAAAATGAACGTGCCGATGCGACGTTGCAGCTCGACGCTGATGTCGAAGTAGCCGGCCAGCTTTTCATGGGCGCCGGCTTTCGCCAGTCCGGTTACGAGCATCTCTTTCTTTCGCTTTCGAACACTGTCGTGGCGTACAGTGAATGTAAGCGCCGACGGAAGGCGGCCTTGTTGCCGGCACCGGAATAGGAAAGCTCGCGGCCTTTGAGGAGGCGTGAGCATGGACATCGAGCAGTCAAACGAGCCTCGTATGAGCGGTCGCGGTGATGGC
>NZ_JAVTIV010000035.1:0-30800 GCF_031843765.1 Sphingobium sp. WCS2017Hpa-17 | reverse complement strand
TACGAGCAGGAATGGGTGTGGGACCGGCGGGATAAGGAGCGGACTAACGCACCACCATCGGACAAACCCGCGTCATAGCCACGGTGGCGAACTGAGCAGCTGCCCGCGCATTGTCGCAGGTGGCGAGATTGTGCGCGCAGCCGGTGAGCAGGAGAAGGGTGAGGGGGAGGAGGCGGGTCATGCGATCTGCTTCCAGATGGCGCAGGCGGCTATGACGAATCCGGCGATGAAGATCATGGCTTGGCCTCCACATTGACATCGCCGCTATCGGTCGAGGCAACCGGGGTGCGCGCGGAAGGGATGCGCAGGACGCCGATCAGGCCGC
Organism: Sphingobium sp. WCS2017Hpa-17; assembly: GCF_031843765.1. Lineage (NCBI taxonomy): Bacteria > Pseudomonadati > Pseudomonadota > Alphaproteobacteria > Sphingomonadales > Sphingobiaceae > Sphingobium > Sphingobium sp. WCS2017Hpa-17. The sequence continues at coordinate 30,475 of NZ_JAVTIV010000035.1, read as the reverse complement.
CAAGCACGGTGCCCAGCCCGAACGCCTCCAGCTTGCCGATCAGGACGCCGCCGTTCCATGTCGCGATCAGCATGGAGCCAAGGACGATCAGAACGATGGCGGCCAGAGTGCAGAGATAGACGACAGTTTGCTCACGGGAGGTCATGCCGACTTCCTCCGCGCATAAGCCGCTGCCAGCCGCTCGTCATACTTGTTGGCGCGGAAAGCGGTGCCGTTATAGCCCTTGGCGAAACCCGCCCAATCCCCCCGCTGGAGCGCGCCTTTCAGGCCATTGCCTGCCACGAACAGGGTGAAAGCATGCAACTGGTCACCCTCCGTCTGCGCCTGGCGCCATGCGAACGACCATGAATCGACTGCATCGCACACCGCGTAATTCTCGCCCAGGATCTGGAAGCCGCCATAGCTGGCCGACGCAAAGCCGGCATCAACGTCCAGCGCCACAGCATCGACCAGTTGCTGATACCGCGCCGCCTGCCCGCGCGGATAGAGCGCCTTGTTCCAGAAGCGCGACGACAGACTGGGGTGGCTGGCATTGTAGCGCTGACCCGTCGCCTTAGCGAAGCGGTGCGGCTCGAACAGGATGGTTGGCCGCCCGTCGATGAACGGCGAGCCGCTGCTTTCGACCTCGTAGACGGCCCATATCTTGGCAGGCTCGACGCCAAGGTGGGACGCGGCCTGCGCAACGTCATGGTCGGTCAGGGGATAGTCCGGCCCGCTGGTCAGGGCGGCGATCACCGCGCCTTTGCTTTTCGGACCGAACAGGCCGTCGATCGCGCCGTCGTAGTGGCCCAGCGCGGCGAGACGCTGCTGGAGTTGTTTGTGGTTCATCATTCGCCCCCCTTCGGCAATTTCCGAGGCGTCAGGCCCCGCGTCGTTTTCCCGATCGTGTCCACCGTGGTCAGAGAGATCGCCATCTGTGTCCCGCCTGTTATGGCCGCACACACATTCGCCAGTTCATGAGCGGCAAGGCGCACTGAGCGGATGGCTTTGATGCTCTCCTGCCGATTCATTTTCCGATCCTCTGCTCAAGATGCTGGATCGTGACCGTCAGGGCGGAGAGAGCGGCGGCTAGGGCCTTGTCGCTTTCCGTGCGCTCGCGCTCCACCTGATGGCGCTCGTCGTCCTTTCTCGTCTCCCGCCACATCAGGTAGCCGATGAAGATTCCGAGGGGGCCGAACTGACCCAGCAATGTCCAAAGTTCAGCGTTCACGTTACCCCCATGTTCATGCCGGCGCCCCCGCTCGCATCGTCAGAAACTGTTGCTGTAAAACGGCGACATCAGCACCGATGGCGGCAAAGGCTGCGCGCCGGTAAGGTGCGTGTAGAGGCCGACATAGGCGAACTTGCGCGGCACCATCAGGAAGCGCCCGTCCAGAAGCGGGATGCAGCCGGTGAAGCGCTCCACAATGCCATCCACTGGCATGTCCGGCCCGTCGAAGACCTGACCCAAAGGCTGACCCAGCGAAGGTGGGCGATAATAGCCGACTTTGGGCCGTCCATAGGGCGCGAAGACAACATCGCCGTTCGCCGCCAGCGCGCCGCCCCAGAATTTGTTGGTGACGTTGTTTGGCCAGCTCGCGGTCCCGGTCACGATCGGGTTCGCCAGATCGTTGCGGTTGCGGAAGTCGAACAGGAACACGCGCGCCATGTCGGTCGGAACGCAGGCAAGGCGGCCATCTGCGATCGGCACGGCGTCGCGGGTTTCGGGATAGCTGATGTTGACCGGAATCACACTGTCGGTGGCCGGATCATACAGCAGCATGAAGCCGCCGGTGTCAGCCGATGGTGGGCAGAACACCATGCCGTTGGGCATAAGCTGCGCCCCGCCGCGTCCGGTCATTTCCGCGCCGGTCGTGACCGTGTTCGTGACCGGATCGTAGATCGCCACATGGGTTGCGGTGAGCGGCGCGATGAACACCTTGCCGTTCGGCATAACGCAGCCACCGGCGTATTTCAGGCCGCTTTCGGGCTTTGCGGGGCCGCGCGTGTAGGTGTTCGTGACCGGATTGTAGAGGCCGATGTAGAGCGAAGCATCAGGCGGCAGCACAACCAGCGTGTCGCTGACCGATATGGCCCCCAGGAACGCGGCTTTCTGCTCACCATGCGCCGGCCCCATGGTCAGAGTGTCGGTCAGGTGGTCGAAGATGAAGATATTATCGTTCGAGGAAGGCGACAGCAGCGCCTTGCCATTGCGCATCAGGCACCCGCCATAGAAGGCGCCGCCCGCACCATAGTTGACCCCATGCGCCGGGCCGTTGACATAGGACGGGGCGACCGTGGCACCTGCCGCGGCATTGGCCGCGATCACCGCATCGATGAAACGGCGATGGACCGCAAAAAGCGTGGTGTCGGCGCTGTAATTCTCAATGCGCTGCATCTTACTGGTCCTCGATCATGCGATAGATGGGGATGGCGGTGCCGGCGATGAGGGCGGCTTCGGACACCTTGACCATGATGATTTGCTTGGCGCTGTCCCGGCCGCCATCATAGATGACGTAGATATTGTCGCCGTCGCACCAGATGCTGGGATAGCTGGTGGACACGCCGGTCATCTGGTCGATCAGCACCGATTGCAGGATGGCGGTGGCGTCGTCGTTCAGGACGGCTAGCGTCATGCTGGTGCGCTGGGAGGGGTGGTTGTTGAACGCGACCAGCGGCCTGCCGTTGGCAGACATGACCATGGCAGCGCGCGTCGTCGGATTCGGCGGCAGCGCGGCAAAGTCAGCCAGCGGGCCAAAGTTGTTCGGCTCGCCATCGGGGGACCGCGATATCTGGGCCGACCGGATCGGTGCGGAACCGGGTGTCCGCGTCCTGAACATCGTCAGCAGCGAGCCGTCGCGCAACTGGACCGTGCTGCTTTCCTGATAGCTGGCGAACGCCGCGCTGTTCGGGATGTGGCCCAGCTTCTCAGCCGATCGCGTGCGTGTGTCGATCTCGAATATCGACTTGCCGCGCCATGCCGAGATAGGGCCGGGCGCGGGCAGGCCGGAGGTGGCGTTCTCGACCAGATCCACGTTCACCAGAAAGCGGTCATCCACCCACACCGGGCGACCGGGGATGCCATAGGTCGAAACCTGCCACGCCCGCCCACATCGCGGCTTGGCGCCCATTTCGCTGTTGATCGGCAGGTTCCAGACGCCATGCCGATCATCACCGCCGGCGATGCCGGGGAACGCATAGTTCATCGAAAAAATCAGTTGCAGCTTGCCATATTGATCAACCCAAAGCTGCGGCATCATCGTCCGCGCGATCGTCGGCTCCGGGTGCAGCACGTAAGCGAACTCGGTCTTGGTCAGGCCTTCGTCATCCGAATAGGCGAGGATGATGAAGTTGCCGGCGCCCTCTTCGGGATGGACCGCATCGCCGCACCACGCGAAGAACAGGCGGTTGCCGATCTTGCAGACAGACGGGATCAGGATATAGACGCGCGTCGCCAGTTCCGGGGCCTGATCCGGATACTTCACCACCGGGCTAAGGATGCACTGAGGCGGCGGCACCTGCTCAGGCAGATAGCTATGCTGACCGGTGTACCAGCCCGGCTTGTTCATGATGCCAAGCGACCCGCGCGACCGCCGCCAGAGCGTGCCATCGGTCTGCGGGACCGGCATGACCTGACCGACATACAGGCAGCTATTGAGGCCGTCGAAGCCCAGCAGCAGCACGCCGTTGGAGCCGTAAATCTCCTGCGTCGTGGACAGGCTGACCGTCTGCGGCTGATCGACGGTTTCAGTCTGAGGCGCCGCGCCACCGATCGTCAGGCGTTGCGTGATGCTGGTCGGACCGAAGAGGTCCACGCTGTTGCTGAACGTCTGGCCGTAGCTGTTCGTCTGGCGCTTGTTCAGCGTGTCGGTGGTCGCGAAGACGCCATCGGCATCGATGTCTTGGCCGGCATCTGCGTTGTCCGGATCGTAGACGCGGTAGTGCGGGCCGCCGGTCAGGTCGGCGAAGTTGGGGAGGGGGGCGGCGCTCCCGCGATAGGCCGCCTCAGCGCCGCGCGCAGCGGAGGGGGCGACCGCATCATACGCCGCCTTGTTCGGGAACGTGTCGATATAGACCGCCGCGTTGGACACCTTGCGATAGGTGACGACGAACGCATTGGTCAGCCCCACGGCGGACCCATAGACGTCGAAAGGTTCACCCTCCGCCGTTCCGGCGAGGCCCGCAGAAATGGAGGTGTACGGACGCCCATTGACCATCGCCTGCGCGGCCGAGGACGCAGCTAGCAGGGCAAATTCCTGGGCCGATCCCGACGATTCCGCCGAATTGACGGCATAGACGCGCGACTGAGTTTGGGCCTGAAACGCCAGCGCCCGCTCCGAAGCGGCCATGCGCGCAGCGTCCTGCGCCTCATCCTTCGCCTGATCGGCCTGAGCCAAAAGGGGCTGGACAGCCGCTACACCAGCAGCGGCGCCGGCCACAGCGCCAGCTTCTCCACCCGCGCTTCCGGCCGCGTTTTGCGCGGCCAAAACAGCCGCTTCCAGCAGCCCGATCGCAGTCGCCCGCACAGACGGCTGCATCGTGGCCTGATCGCCCCATGCGCCAATAACGGCCATCAGATGTCCTCCGTCACAGGTTCATTGATGCGGATCAGGAGAGGGTCGCCATGCTTCACGGTGCCATCAACCATCTGCATACGGACCTGCGTTGCGTACAGGTCAGGCTCCAGCATCGCGGATTGCTCAGCCGACAACCCGACATACCAGCCGGTAGCTTCCGCGATCGGCGCGAAAGCCATGGCATCCGTGAATGGCCAATCTGGCGGCACGATGGGCTGATCCGGGTTGATCGCGAATTTGATGACCGCCGAAACCGCCCCGATTTCATCGAAGCCCTCAATGATGAGATACGGCACCGCGATCGTGTCGCCGCGATTGAAGATCCATTCAGCGCTCACCGGCCGATCGCCCGCCAGTCAACAGCCAGCGGAGTGGCCGCCGCGCCGGAAAGAACCGCCTGCTGGATGATGGTGAAACTGTCGGCGGTATATCCGACAATCTGAGCCCACATGTCGTAATTTTCGCCGGGCGCGGCGGCCGGGTTTACGGTGGTGAGCTGCAAGTTTTCACACCCCATTGGGAATGGTGTTGGAAACGCGATCGTCACCGCGCCGCCATTCTGCGAGATTGGGGAAGTTCTCCCCCACTGCTCAATCCGCCCATTAGGCAATTGCTCCCAGCGCCCGGTCGCGCCGACGCCAGATGGAGATGCTTCCGCCAAGGCATATGGGGTGACAACACGGTCACCCCGCGCCGGGCGTTCAAGCACCTCGGCAGGCGTGGCGCCAAGCCCAGCCATGAACCGCCAGTTCGTCGGGCCGGGCAGCGCCCCGATTCCGGGGTCTTCCATGTTGTTGTTGACGATGGAAACCCACGAACCGGTAGGGGCACTGGAAGCTCGCACTACCGCGCCAAGCGGGTACCCCCCTATAGCCGCGGCAAAATCGGCATCGAAATAGGCTGGCCCACCTGCCGCCTGCCATCTCGCCCAAGCGGACAGTTGGTTGAACAGGCCATTGAAGTCTGCACCATTCGGTGGGATGCCGCCCGCCGCAATCGGTGTGAACGTTTCAGGCGGAAAGCCGTCCTGCAAGCTGGCCGGCGCGTCCGTGTCACTGGCGGCGACATGGTTGGTCGGGATGACGCGCTTGTAGCCGGACCCGGCGCCATTCGCGAAGGGGATCGTAAATCGCCGGGGAAGATCGCTCAGGTTCATTGTGGGCCTTCAACAGAAGCGCGTTGCAATCGCGTAATCTATTGTCGGTCCTGTTGGTTGGCGGACGAAGGGCTACCTCCCCGTCAAAAGCGCCTCGATCTTGTCCATTCGGCGGCGCTGATATGCCGCCTCTACGGCAAAGCACTCCTCGTAGCGAAGGCCCCAGCGGTCGCCCGCCTCGCGTGCTTCCTGCATAACCTCCGTCTCGCCAGTGTCGAACTCTTCGACCTCGATGCGCGCCTTCTTGCCGCGTCCAATCTTCTTCTCCCGCTCGCCCATGACGGGTTGCCGGATTTCCTCTTGCTCCTCCCATTGGTCGTGGCAGACGAGGCCAAGGCGGATAGCGGCGCCTTCACCCATAACGCTGTCGATCGCGTCGCGGACATGCTGGGCAATCAGCCCCATGTGCCAGCGGGCATCCTCACCTTTTTCGGTGAAGGCGTCTAGGAAGCGATACTGCACCCACTCGACGCCACCCCATGCGTCCAGCAGTTCCTCGGGGATTGCACCTGCGTCGCGCTTGGTGCGCGCGTCTGAGGTGTTGATCGTGCCGGTTCCAGCATAGACGACGGACCAGCGCTGCGCCGACGTTCCCAGCGTCAGAGTGTTGTCGGCCGATGGCGCCAGAACCTGATAGCTTTCATTCAAGCCATATTGCAGGCGGAAGGCAGACACGATGCCGCTGGAGCCATCCCGACAGACATAGAAAGTCATCGTCGTCTGCTTGTTCGCTGCGGCCGGAGCTGCTGAGGTGAGCGTCGTGCGGATGCGTGACAGTTCGGTGAAGGCGCCGCCGACATAGCCATAGCTCGACCAGTCGCTGATGACGAAACCCGTGGTCAGATCGGTGCGCGCCGCGTAGGTGCCCAGCGCCGCATATGTCCGCAGGCTCGCAACGCTGCCGCCGTAGCTGTAAGACCGCACCGACCCCTGGCCGGCATCCGCATGGACTGCCGTAATGGTCGCCCCGCTGCCATAGAGGCAAAGGCCCTCGGTACCCGAAGCCACAAACGCACCGGCCGTGCTGTTGACGGTCAGATGCGCGCTGCCGTCCATCTGCTGCGCACCGCTGTTGCCCAAGGCGCCAAGCAGAGTGCGTCCAGCTGGACCATCCAAAGCCGCGCCTAAACTGATGCCGAAGGCGGAAAATCCTATCTTGAACGCATAAATCTCATCGAAATTAGCGTTGATCTTGGCACCGCCTTCCCGGAGCTTTTCGCCTGTCCGGTCGTTAGCCGCAGCGCCAAGGTAGATCGTTTGCTGAGCCATATCAGGCCTCGTCCCAGGAGTGATGAGTGGTATCGAGAGTGATGAAGGTGGAATCGAATGTCGCTTCCGACGCGACCGGAGCGACCACCGTGAATCTCACGCCGGCTGGACGAGGCAAGACATTCGCCTGCGTCACGATGGCATATTCAATCCGGCTGATCGGCGCGCCAAACACATAGGTAAGCGTCATGTCGCGGTTGTCTCGAACATAGACGTTCCCGGAGGTCGGAAAGAGTGCCATCAGGATCGCATTGATTGCCAGTATCGAGCCGTCTGTAATGTTTAGCGCCGCCTTGGCCATAATGACCCGGCGATAGGCAACATCGGTCAGGAGATAGTTGGGTGTGGCGCTGGAGCCGCCGTAGAATATACCCTCATCAAACGGGTAGGTGTCGCCCGCCTGCGAGAATCCAAGATATTCTTCATCTGGGACATACAGAGCGCGCCCAACGCCCACGATCCTACCCCAGATATCCAGCCCGAAGCCGGCCGCTGTGTCGATGTTCCAGACTATGTCGTAGAAGGTGTCAAAATCCTCCTGCCGGTCGATCGCGAGACTTAGCCGGTCGATCAGGTCGGTGAGGACAGGGCTGTTCGCATATTGGCTGAGCAGGGTTTGCGCGGGATCGAAGAAGCGGGCCACAGCGCTACACCAGCGCGACTGAGATGTGCCCGGGGTCGATCGTCGGCACTTGATCGATATCCACCGCCACTTCTGCCGACGTGGGGCTCGAGGCAATGCCTACAGTGATGGAGACGAGCTGCGCCCACGATCCCAACGCCGCGATCGGCGTGGCATAGCGCAGGGCAAATACCGTCCCGCCGATCCGCGCCCGCGCCCCGCCGTCATCGCCGTTGAACGCGGCCACGATCGCATCCTTCACCAGCGCCGCAGCGTTGGACGGGACTTGCGGCCCGTTGGCGATCGAGACGCCGAAGTAGATCGGGAGGGGGTCGGGCCGCTGAAACGTCACCGGATAGGAGGGAAGGGGCAGGCCGTAGCCTGAACTGTCGTCCACCACCGTGACGGTCGTGCTGCCATTGTAGCCGCAGCCGGGCGGCTTTTTGGTCCAGATAGCCTTGGCGACATTGGCGTTAGATCCGCCATAGGCGCAGACGTAGAGCGAATGGGCCGCCAAGGTGACGCCGCCGACCGTGACCGGTGCATTGGTCGGATTCTCGGTCACATAGGCATCGGTTACACCCGCCACGCTGAGAACCGCCCCACGCACCGCATCAAGCACGCTGCGAGCGTTCTGCGCGACCGAAGCGGACCGGCGCGTCTCGAACTCTGCGCGCGTTTCCTGCCCGCGCCCGATCACGCCATCGGATGGATTGCTGACAGAATCCCAGCCTTGGACTACACGGTAGATGACGTTGAGCGTTCCCGCAGGGCAAGCTACAGGCCCCGTCGCCGTCGATCGGAACACGACAGACACGGAGCCGGATATGCCGATGGTGGCGCTGGCCACGCTCTCATAGATGGTGCCGTCCGTGGCCTGCGCCAGTGAGCCGGCCGGGATCAGTGTCCCGGAACCGCCGACGCAGTTGCAGGTGACGACGGTGGCCTGCGCGCCAATGCGGGCGAGATAGTAGATTCGCCCGATCGCGTCCTGCATCCTACCGTCCGCGAAGGCCGGATCGACCTGATTGACAAATTGCAGGAACAGATCGTTATTGGCGCCAAGGATGGCGGCGAGAGAGGTAATAAGCTGACCCTGAGGCGTTGCCGGGCTTTCGTTCAGGATGCCCTCGAAAGCCGCCTGAAAGTCCGCCCACAAACCCGTTGAGATTGCGCTTTCGGTCGGAGCGGCCACGCCGGTTGCCGAAAAGATCGGGTGCGGGACATTACTCACAGGACCGTCACCCCTTGGCTGAACTGGATTTGCCCACCGATTTCGCGGTTGGTGATGCCGGTCAGGAAGACCGTGACATCAGAAACGCCGGGGACGAGGGAAGCGGCGGTGACAAGGCTCTCCTTGAGAACCTGCACAGGCTGCATCTGGCCCAAAACCTGTGAAGGATAGGGGATGCCGCGCGTGGTGTCATAATAGCACTCACCAAGGTAAACGCGGCATTCTGATGCCACGTCCTGCGACAGACTGTATGGCTCGGTCGCAACGGCGATATTGCCCTGCGCATCGGCGCATAGATCCCATGTGTCCCGATCGAGGAGCAGTGTGCCAGCCATGTAATCAGTTTAGACCGGGACGCCCGTTTCCCCGGAGCCTGCGCTGACGCCGCCATGCTTATGCGTCTTGAGCGATTTGCCATCCGCTATCACATCGTCGGAGGCCGTCAGCTTGCCGGTCAATTCTACATCGCCAATCATCTTGATCGGCTTGCCGCTGAGCGCCTGGATCATGATGCCGTCCGCGTCCATGCGAATGAACTGCTCAGGGGCGGCGTTCAGGAGAGGGAGGCCGCCGAAATAGATCCCGTCCGACCATGAATAGCGGCGACGGCTCGCGGGCAGGGCGGAGGCCTTGGTCGCTTTCACGCTGGAAATGTCGTTGTGGCAGAAGACGGCGACCCCGATATCATTCACTGCCGGGGCAACGATGACGCTGTTAGTCCCTCCTTGGACGGAGAAATAGGGCAGGCCGTGGATGGTGCTGTGGGGGATGCCTGTGTCTTTTCCGTCAATCTGATTGACCAGTGGGAGGACATCGACGCTCTGCCCTTCCACCGCTTTCACCTGAACCACGGTCGCCGTCGCCATTCCGTTCATCATCTGCTGGACGACGAACTTGAGGCGGGAAAGGTCGTCCAGCGCGGAGGTGATCCCGGCGAACCCTGTGCGGTTCGTCATGCGATATGACCCAGATAGCCGCACTCGATATCGGTCAGCCATTGTCCATTCGGCACTTCGGAATCGAGCTGATGCGCGAGAGAGGCGACCACCCATTGCCCGTTCGCTGGTTGCAACTGGCTTTCCATGATGATAGCGCGGCCAAAGACAATGTTCGGGTTATAGACCGTGGCAAAGCGGATGCCGCTCTGCGTGAAGGATGGATACCCGATCATGCCGGTGGATGGTGATATTTTCTCAACCTGCCCGTTGCGCGATCCATCCTTCGGCCAGACGGCCAGCATCTTCCGGTCCTCGTCAAAGTCGAAGGCGCAATTCACGTCTTCGCACATTTTGCTGATCTGCGCGCGGGCGTCGCCGGGGTAATAGGGGTTGAACAGCTTGCCTTGGACACCGCCATTCTCGAAACCATAGCCCATCTGCGCAGCAACGCCGGACAGGGCGAACGCCGCATCGACCGAACCTTTGTAGCTGGTGGGCGGTGAAATTTCGGACGTGTCGAACAGCGATGACAGGGCGAAGACGTGAAACATCACGTCGGGCGGTTCGCCAGCGTCCACCCAAGCCTCGAACACCGTCCCCTTGAAGCACACCGAGACGCCGCTTTCCTCGTCGCCTGCCATGATCGTGACGGTGTTCGCGCGGTACTCCTGCATCCCTAGCCGGTTCACGACGGTCAGCTTGTTCATGAGGTCTAGAGGCATGCCCCAGACGCGAATATCCGCCTCCATGACGTTGTATCCCGACTTCACGATGTTGACCGAGCAGCGTAGGCCGGACAGGTCCACCGTGTTGTTGCCGCCGGTGCCAAAGTCGCCTTGGCCAAGCTGAAACTTCAGATTGATGATGCGCTTTGCAAAGGCCATCACAAACCCCAGACTAGGACAAAACGCGAGCCAAGGCCGGTATAGTCGGGATCGCTCAACCCCTGCGTGTCGACAAAGCACAGGTCGCCGCTGAAGCCGCGGTAAGCGTCCCGGATCAGCCAAACACGATCACGGCACAGAACACCCGTCACCACTGGCTCATCGTTCAGGTAAAGGTCGAGATAGAGGCCTGTGCGCTTCTGATAGACCTGCACCCGCGCCGCTTGGTTAGCCAGGCTGATGGCGACGATCTGGGACGCGAGTGCGGCCAATGGGATGGTGGAAACAGGCGTCATTGCACGGACCCCGCATTGGCCGGCGGATCGGCCGGCTGAGCGGACCCATTGTTGTAAGGAGACACGCCGGCTGGGTCTTTAGACTTGGAGAATTCAGCCTTGGCGTTCTGCCGAATCTCGCGCAGGTGGATATCCACGATGATGAGGCCGGCGCCGCTCTCCTGCGACCGATCAACCTGCACCTCCGCAACATTGACGTTTCGATAGGTCTGCTCAGGGGTGGTGACGTTGTAGAGCTTGCGGTCGCCTCTGATTGCCTCGATTGCCCGAAGGAAGGAGACGCGCGCCGCGATGGTCCCGCCCTTGGTCATACGCACGGTAGCGTCGAAGGGGAGGGCGACCTTGTCGTAACTCTCAAATCCGCCCCGCTCGATCGGATAGTCTGCGATGCGATGCTCAGCCCGGTAGTTGAGGGCCACGACGTTGTCGGGCCATAGCGCGCGCCCACCGTCCGCCTTGAAGACGCCCCACTGACTGGCGGCAAGCTGGGACACGTCTGAACTGTCCGTTGAAAGCAATCCGACGCCTGCGATAACCTGCGTCGCCGCGCTGCGCATAACAGCCGGCACGCCGGTAGCGATCGGCACGTTCGGGAAGCGCGGGCCAGCCATCAGGGGCGTACTCGCTGATCAGTGTGGACGACCGCCGCACGTCCGCGCAGGTTCTGCACCTCGCGGGCGACCGCCTTGGGGTCGGATGCACGGGTGTAGATGTTGACGGTGCCGATGTTCATGGCGCGCTGCTGGTTCGACCATTCCTTGATGTATCCCGCGCCGCGCCGCATGTCGGATCGCCAATCACCCACATGCTCCCAATTCTTGCCCTGAGGGCGCATGAAATCGGTAATGTAGGCCCGCAGCGTCTCGGCGATGCCTTTCTGCGCCAACACCTTCTTGCCGCCGGGGTCGCCACCCGTAAGTTCATACCACATGAACTCCAACTGTTGCTTCATTGTCGGCTTCTTGCCGTATCGGCGGAACAGTTCGGACTTGCGCGAACCGAGCCACTGGCCAATCCCATAGGCCCCGCTGGTTGGGTTGCGCGCATTAGGGTTGCCGCCGCTTTCCGCTTGGATGCCCGCGCGGATTCCCAGCGCCTGCTTCCACGTCAGGCCCTTGTCCATCATGAACTTCATGATCGGATCAGCATGGACGCCTTTACCTGAAGCAGGGGCGGGGGCACTTGCCGCAGCCTGCTTAGCTCCACCGTCACCACCGCCGTCACGCCGCAGCCGGAACAGCCCGCCTCCAGTCAGCGGATCTTCCCAGATGGTGCCGGGCTTAGATGGCTCGCGAGGCCCATTGATGAGGCTGTCGATCCATTCAGCAAGGCGTGTGATCGGAGGCAGCAGTTTGTTCAGGGCCGGGACCAGCAGCTTGGAGATGCTGTTGTTCAGTTCGGCAAGCGATTGCTGGAGCTTCTCGGCCTCCTTTGCCTGCTTTTCCAATTCGTCGGTGTTGCGTTCATATTGGGCGAGCTGCTTCTTCACGTGATCGCCGCCCTGCATCAGGAAGTAGATCATGTTCTGAGATAGGCCCAACTGCTGTAGCTGGTTCGCGTAGCGCTCATTGCCCCATGGACGCGGGGCGCCTGCCAGCTTGGTCAGCAGTTCTCCTGGGTCGGACTTTTCAAGGTCTTGCGGCGTGATCCCCATGGCCTGAAGGATTTGCGCGCGGGGGCCACGGATGCCGAACTGCTGCCATTCCTGCTTGATGCCCTCCAGCGCTTGCAGGGAGGAATTGGCATCGCCGGGCTGGCCGCCGACCTCGCGCATCGCTGCCTGCCATGCCATCACTTTGGCGGTGGTCATGCCGATTGTCTGGCCCATACGATCGGCTGCGGCGGTTCCTGCCACCATATTGCCGATGAATCCGGTGATCGAACTCGCGCCCTGAAACGTCAGGAATAGGCCAAGCAGTTCCATACTGATCGAGCGGACGCCCTTGGCCGTATTGCGCGCGGCACCCTCGATTCCGTCGAACGCCTTCTTGGCCACATCGCGAGTTTGGTTCGAGGTGTCCTGAACGTCCTCAGCCTGTTTATCGAAGCCGGCCGCGTCAATCGCGAAGCTGACGACAAAGGCTTCCAGAATCCCAACCACTGCGCTACTCCCAAGGGCGTAACCTCAGAATAGGCCATGGAGGCTGGAGTGCGCATTTTGATCAAGGCCGCCTTGGTAATGAGCCTGTGTTTGCCTGCTGGCATGTCCTCCGCGCGGTCTTACCCACAAGCCAGCCCTGAACTGAAACGCCAGTGGCTCGCTATGAATGAAGAGTGCCGGGGTGGGCAACATGATCCCGACGATGATGTCTGCACCGCGCGCGACAACATCGGTGTCGAACTGGAACGTCGGGGAATCTGCTGGTCATATTCTGACTGGCGGGTGCTGCCCACGAAATATGGGTGGCACCCTTGCAGTCAGCCTGCACCAATGGGATGGAAGCCAGATTGATACTGCTTAGCGGAGGCGATCTGATCTTGTGACGATTGCCCACGCAGACAAGAATACCGAGCCGCTCACCGTTAGCGGGCCCCCGATAAGCCCCATACCCAACACTCGGCCGAATAGGTCGATATTATTTACACCGCTTTCCAGGACATATTCACCAAAGTGAATTTCTTTGGCTGAGTAAACAGCGACCGGGAAAAGAAGCGCTATGCCCAAGATGAGCATCGCGGCACCAATAAATCCCAAGAATCGAACCATTTTCGGATCATGACAGGTGATGCCGCCGAACGCAAATCACCCACCCCGCAATTCAGCCGCCTTCATCGCCCGCCGCTCATTCTCCCCGACGATGATGCTCACCTCCATGAGGTCGTAGCAATCCTCTAGCCCGTAGTAGCCTTGGAGTTCTTTGAGCGTGGCTTTACCGCTCGCGATGATCGACCCGCAGAGCGCCGGGACGTTGACGAATTCTGCCGGTTGGAAGTCAAGTGGTGGGCCGCTAACGTCGAGAGAGCGGCGGGAACGGAAAAACCCACATGCAGCTCCGCAACCTCCGCGCGCAAACGAAGCAGGGTGGCGAACTCTTCGATGTCGCCTTCGCCCTGCGAACCGCCACGCAGGATGGAGCGGGTGATCGGCATTTCGGTATTCGCTGGATCGCGGCGCGACAGGTCGGGAATGATGGACACGCAGCCCATCATTTCGTCCATCAACGGCTCAGCGTCGTCTGGCGTCAGGCGGGAGAGGGACGTGATCCCGGCCGCCATGATCCCGACCACGCCAGCGGTCAGGGCATCGTCTGGGATATCGACGCCAGCCTTACCCAGCGCGAGCAGCAGGCGCATCGCCCACCGCTCCTGATCCCAGGCGCTCTTTTCGAGGATGAGAAAGGACTTCCCCCGATCGCGGCCTTCCGCCTCGATGGTGACGATCTTCTGCTTACGGGACATGCTCGCTCCTTACGACAGCCACGGCGACGGCGAGACACGCTCCCACGTGATCGCGTAGCGCTGCGGCTGCACCGTGTTGCGCAGGCTCGGCATGGCCGGGTAGGAGGTCAGGAAGCCGCGTGTCAGCGTGTATTTGCGCTGGGTCGCCGGGATGATGAGCAGGCCGGATGCCTCATAGGCTTCGCGCACCACCTTCTCAGCCTCTGCCCAATTCTCGAACAGGTCGTTCGACAAGCTGTCCGCTTGCAGGGTGATGTTCTGCACCACAGCCTGCGGGACGAACCCAGCCGACAGGCGACCGTCCAAACCCATGGAGGTCTGCTTGGGGCTGATGGCGTCGGAGCCTGAGATATCGTCCGCCGAATAGCCCTGGATGCGCTGGGGAGAGGCATAGAGGCCCGCCACCGAAAGCATGATGATCGAGTTGGCGGAGGTCAGGGTGCGCGTGTTCATGGCTCAGGCCTCCTTACTGGACCGCGATGGAATTGAGGGTGATCTTCTGAACGGACTGGCCATCGGTGTACCAGAGGAAGATCGGCGGAGAACCGCGCGCGGCGCGGACCTGCGGGGTGGCGTCCTGCACCTTGATATACCAGCCCCGCTTCTCCACGATGCTGGCCACGTCACCGCCGGCCGCGTTGTTGATCTGCGTCTTCTGAAGGTTGCTCAGCGACACGCCGGCCCGGATCGCGCCGAAGTTCAGGGCGCTCTCCACCGGGTCGGACATCGCCGCCTCGATCAGCGCGTAGCCGTCCGCATTATACGGGATCTGGCCGATGGAGGTCAGGAGCGTCATCAGCGCCAGTTGCAGCGCATTATTGAGCCACACCTGCGACACCCAGCTGTCTATCCAAGCGAAATCGCCGCTGATCTGACCTGGGTAAAGGAACACGAAGCCATCGTTCGCGGTGGCATAGGCACCGACGAAATTATAGCCATTGGCAATGAGATTGTCGCCCGCCGTCTGATTGGTGACGCCCGCGACCACATTGCCTTCTCGGAAGGCCATGGTGGCACGGCCATTGAGCGCACCCGTATCGAGCGAGGCGATATAGCCCAGCAGGGCGGCGGCCACATTCGCGCCATTCGCTGGATCGTAAACGGGGGCAACCGAGCCATAGCCCGCCGCCTTGACCTTCGGGCCGATCGTGGTCGCGTCCGCCGTGTTGGTCGCCGCCGCCGTGTTCGTGTGCGGGACATAGGCGAAGCGATTGGCTTTCGCGTGCGCCCAGGAGGCGAACAGCAGCTTGATATCGTCAGTCGGCTCCCATGTCGTCATGAACGAGACAAAGTCCTGCGTCTGTGCCACGACCGCGTCCATGACAGAACCCGCATCCTGAATGGCGCTGCCCTGCGACGTGACCGCGCCAGTCGCTGCGGTGAGCTTCAGGCCGGCGGAAAGAGTGCCGGACGCAAAGCCGATCGTCGCACTGGTCCCCGTGGTAGAGGTGGTGAATACGAACGCGCCGGACAGGCTGTCATAGGCGACGGTGAAGCCCGGCGACGTGAAGGCGGCCTGGATAACGGATGCGGCATTGGTGAAGCTCGTCACCGCCGACAGGTCGATGGAGGTCGAGGTTTTGTTGGAGCCTGCAACGCTGATCGTCAGCACCCCGCTCAGGGCCTTCAACTGATCGAGCGTCAAACCCAACTTGCCCCCGCGCAGATAGGCCGCCACGGAGGCATTGGCAGCGCGGGCCAGCCACAGCTTGGCGGGCTTCACCGTGGAGCCGTCATAGCCAAGGAAATAGGTCGTCGCCAGATTGGCCTCATCCGACTGCGCGCCGAAATATGTCGCCACATCGGCGGGGCTGCTGAAGGCCAGCACGGCGCCGACCGGGAGCTGCGTGTTCGGGGTCACGATAAGGCCGACAAGATCAAGCCCGGTGCCGCCAGCGCTCAGGACGTTCGGGATGATATTGACGATCGCGGACGCCGGGATGCTCGCCATGTCAGTGATACTCCATCAAGGTTGTAATCAGTTTATCGGCGAACTGCTGGGGCACTGTAACGGCGAGGTTGGTCTGGAGGACGCCGCGCGTGAGCCAGCGCTGGATGTAGGTCTTTTCACCGGATACGAGAGGCATCTGGCGCCCGTCATCGCAGTAGAGCGGAGCGATCCCGTGGCCCTTGAAGAAGCTGAACCCGTATTCGTCACGGAACAGAGTGGTGATGATCTGCGTGTTGTCCGACCCGTTCGGGCCGTAAATATCGAGCTGGAAGTGGAGGCTGGTCGATCGGCTGACCTCCTTCTCCCCTTCCTCAGCATCATAGCTGTGCGCTGTCTGCGATAGCAGCTGGCGCGCGGCGGGAGTGATCATCACGAAGTCCGCCCCGCGTGGCATGTTGACGAAATTGTCCTGACCTTGAACAACCTCTATGCCATCGGGCAGCACGTCCAGAATGAACGCGCGCAGACCCTCCATGATCTGGTCTTCAGTGAGAGAGAGCGGGATAGCGCTCATGAGGACATCTGCCGGGTCAGGCCGACGCGGGACCATCCTGCGGTCGTCCACGCCTCCAGCACGGCGGTCACAACCCATGCCGAGCCGCGCAAATCGACAGGCACGGTGGGCTGATCGCCGAACAGCACAACGTCACCACCAGAGCCTTTGTCGCGGTCGATGCTGGTCAGTTGGCGATTGACGTAGGCCGCCATTTCCGTGCCGGCGATATTCTGCGCGTCGAGATGGCGAATCTCGTCCTTGGTGAGCGCCTGGACCTGCGCCGTGATGGCGACCGGATCGGCATAGATCGCCGTGCGCTTGCCGGACGCCGCCGTGCCGTAGCCTTGGCAAATCAACGCCTCGGCGGGGAGGTTGCGATTGATGCGGGTGGTGGCCCGGTTGGCTATGCCTCGCAAATTCATAGCACCTCCTTGTCCACGCTATTGAGGAGGTTGCCCGACCATACCAAGGGCTTCCCAGCCGGTGCTCGCTCGCCTGCGGCCACGTCGTGCCGGGCCTGCATCACATCAGCGAACGTCACGCCATCGCCGGTGGGAAAGCGCTGCTTCAGGAGATTGGTGACAGCGGAGTTCGCCGGGCTGCTCGTCTCCACGATCTGCTCGCGAAGCTGGCCGGCCATGCCTTCACCCATCATAGCCAAAGCCTTTTCAGCATCGAAGTCCACCGCTTTGATCAGCTCGCCGAACGCATCACCCCAATTACCTTTGTGCCGGGCGATCATATCCGAGAAGAAGGGTCGGGCAGGGATGCCCGCTTCCGGCGCACCGAAATTGTTGATGGCCGCAACCATGGCCACGGACGTGCCATCGGGATAGGTTGCGTTTTCGAGAAAGCCGACGCGGACCTCCCGCGCTTTATGCAGCTTGTCGCTGATCTCGCGGATCTTGGCGGACATTCCCCCGCTGCCGCTTACCGTCGCCATGAGTAACCCAGCCCGCCGCGTGGCTCGAAATTAGGATTCGGGCCGGGAACATAGAAGGCAAGGCGAAGCCCCCTTGTCGCCTGCCAGAAGGAAAGCCCGTATTGCGTTTGCCGAAGCCAGGGCGCGGTGCCGGGCTGGAGGCCGCTATCGAACGACACGGACACGCTGCCTTCGGTCGCGGACGTGATGGCGCCCACCGTGCCAGAGGGTGAGCCGTCCGCTTCCAGCCCGCCGTTCAACGCCGCAATGTGCGCCGTGAGCATGTTGAGCAGCATCAGGCGCCGACCCACGTCACCGACCGGCGAGGCATCGCTATTGTCGAGATACAGCCCTGCCTCAGCAAAGAAGAGGGCGGCCCGCCTTTCGCTGACCGCCCCCATCTCAGGATACCGAGCAAGCCAGTCGCGGTAGATAAAGACCGCTACGGCCATGGCTTAGTCCTTTTTGGTTTCAACCCCGTCCGGCAAATCCTTTTCGGGATTCAGGCCGGCGCGCGCAGTCTTGTTGGCGTCGTTCTTGACGGCGGCCTTCTTCGCGTCCGATTCCGTCTGCGCGATCTGGATGGCGCCGCTCTGCACCGGACCAGCACCCTTGCCGCTGATCTCGAACCATTCCTTGAAGGCGTCGGCCTCGGTCCCGGTGAATTCGGTGAGGCCATGTCCATGGAAGCGGACGGCGGTATCCGGTGCCAGGCCATTCTTGGCGAGGTTCTCAGGATCGTAGCCGACGTTCGAGCCGTTGATGTGCAGCGTCAGGTCTTTGTGTTCGACCACAAGGCCGTGCGGAAGGTTAGAGGCAACCCACATAAAGAACTCCTTAAATGCCCAGCATCTGAGCGATGGCGATCGGGCGGCGGATGATGGTCCCCCACGAACCAGCGCTGGTCTTCTGCGCCCATGCACTCGGCTCAGTGACCATCGCGTGCGCGCGCATCTTCTCGGTGTATGCCGGGAGGGCGGTGCGCTGCCCCTGATAGGCGTCGAGGATGAGCTGCATCAGTTCGCCGCCGCTGGCGGTGTATTGCGGCGCGGTAACGATGCGCATGTTCGGGAACGCCTCCTTCAGGATCGCGCGCAGGGTGATGCCGAAGTCGTTGGTCGAAACCATGTCGATCTGGCGCGTGTTCGAGATCGCCAGCGTCATCTTCGCGTCCATCGTGACGTTGCCGCCCATCTGGATCACGAGCTGCCCGAACAGCTTCTTGATGTCGTTGAACTTCTCGATCACCGACGCATAGGTCCACGTCACGCCTGCGGTCGTAATCGCCTTGACGAGCGGACTGATGGCCGCTGGCAGCGACGGGTCATTCAGCAGGCCATAGTTGGTGAGGCCGGAGACGCCGTTGAAATAGATCTCGTTGCCCACCTGCTGGAACTTGTAGGCGAGCGAATTGCTCAGTTCGCCTTCATAGTTCAGGCCGGCCGCGCCGTAGCGGGCAAGCTGCTGCTCGCCGTAGCGCTTGAACGCCTGCCAGTGATAGGGCTGGCGGGGTGTCCAGTTGGCGTTGACATCGACCGCGCCGTTGTTGCTGTAATCGCCATAGGTGGCGACCGAGCCGGTGAATTCGGCAGTCGGGAAGTACGCGACCTGATCGACCCAAGTCCCGCGCTGTGCTTCGCCGCCTAGAATTTCCACCGCATTGAGCGGCTGGAATACGATGCGGATCACCTCCGGGTCCACGATCGACGCGAACAGCAGGGGGATGCCCGCGTTTGGCGTCGTGACCATCGCAGGCTGAGCGTCACCGGCAAACCCGTCCATCAGCGTGCGCAGGTCGGCTGTGACCAGATGCGGGTTGTCCTGCGCCGCAAGCGCCCAATTGCCGCACCAGCGCTGATGGCGGGCCATCTGCTCGGGCGTGCCATCGTGCGCCAGAATGGCGGTGGTGGGGAAGAAAACGCCGCGTTCGGCGAGTTCGGTACGAAGCTGGAAATCGCGCATTGCTGGTTACCCCCGGACGCTGATCTTGGCGAGTTCACCCGCAGCGCAGACCGATCGCGTGCGCCAGAGGGTTTCGAAGTCGGTGTTCGCGGTCACGGTGATCGAGCCGCTTGCGGTCGCATTCGCGCTCATGACGGCGGTGGTACCGCTGACGCTGACCAGATAGGTATTGGCCGGGATACCAGTGCCGGTGACCGGCTGGCCGGGCGCCGCGCCTGCGCCGACGCCGGTCAGGTTGGGCGATCCGCTGGCCGTGGTGGCCGCATAGGTGGTGGTCGCGGGACTTGCCGCCACCGCTGCGCGGCAGGAGCCGTCAGCATAGGAGGCGTAGACCAGAAGGCCGGTCTTGGCGACACCAGCAGCAAATTTCGCTGCCACCGGCCCGTCCTCCAGAAGGTCGATGCCCTGCCCGGAAACGGCCTGGTTGTTGTCGCCCGCCAGAAGGCCGGCGATGATTGCGGGCTGGTCACGATGGACAAAGCCGACACGAACGTCCGAAGCGCCGGGATGGGCGCTGGTGACCTTGCCATTCGCGACATTGGCGAAGGCGAACCGGCCGATGATGGGGCCGGGCGTTCCGGCGACCCACATGCCCTCGTCGGGATTGGTCAGGGTGAAATGCGGATTGAAGCCGGTCCAGCCACCTTCGATAAAGGGCGCAGGCTTCGCAGCGGGTACGGTGGTCTGAAAAGCCATCGACTTAGCTCCGGATCAGAGGGGGCAGGTTGGGAATGACGGCGGCCAGCTTGCTTGCACCAGTGACCACCTTGCGGTCTTGCGCGATAGGCTGGCCCTTCTTGATGCCAGCGACCATTGCCTGAAGCGTGTGGATCGGCGCACCCTTGAGCGATGCAGCGCCATAGCCGTTCTCAGTCAGGCAGAAGCGATAGATCGCCTCCGCGCTGTCCATGCCGACCACTTCGCCGACATGCGGGGCCACGTCGCGCTTCGCGGTGTCGATCGCAGCGGCACGCGAGGCGCCGCGCTTTTCCGCGTCGGAAATCATGCGGCGAACCGTGGAGGCATCCATGGCTTCCTTCGGGTCTTCGTCTTCCGCGTCCTTGGGATCATCCTCGTCCTCCGCGTCGGGGTCTTCATCCTCAGCAGCTTCGGGATCCTCGTCTTCTGCCTCCTCGATCTTGTCTTCATCGAGGGCGAGGGGGGTGACGGTGCCAATCACCCCGGCAAGCGCGTCGGCGTCGATCGCCTTGTCTGCGGCCAGCTTGTCGCCCACCAGCTTGACGATCTTGTTCGCAAGCTTCTTGGGGGCGCCATCAGCGGCCATAGCCTTGGCGTCGATGCCATCGAGGGCGGGCGCGATGTCAATCTTCGCGTCGGCTGCGAGCAGGGGGCGGATGTGCGCCTGAAGCGCGCCAGAGATCATCAGCGCCGTGCGGGATTTGAGCTTCATTACTTCATCTCCGACCATAACGTCCGGTCCCGCGCGGCCTTCGATGACGAGGGCGACGTGGTTGCCCATGATGTCACGCATTACACCATCGTATTGCAAACCATCCAAAGTGCGGCCTGCGGTCATGTCTGCGCGGTAGCGATAACCGCATGAAAGCTCGCGCTTTTCCTCGTCCTCGATCGCGCGCTGATGATCGGCGCACCAGACCACTAGGCTGTTCTTGAGGTACACGCCGTCAAAAGCGCAATCGGTGCCGGTAGAGCCAATGATGAGTTCTTCTGGCAGCGCTTCGCAATCGACCGGCATGTGGCGTGACAGGATCGGAACATTGTTGAACGTCGCCGCCCCGCGCGCCAGTTCATCGGGATCGCGGTAGAGGTAATAGACCCGATCGCCGTCCAGCCCCAATTCCTGCCAGCCCGGAATCTCCTGCCCATAGTAGGGGCAGACATTGGCCTTGGAGATGTTGGACATGGCGACGTGCAGAAAGCCGTTCGCATCCCGGCTGCGAACCGAAGCGCGGTCAAGGGCGAGAAGAACGGTCGTCATCAGTGTCGCTCCAAAGCTGTAACATCAGCATAGAGCAGGGAGTTACTGCGTTGGCTCCCGTGCTACCCACATGACCGCCGTGCCAGCGGTGCAGGTGGTGCCAAACGGCAAGAGCGTCAGGCCAGTCGTCACCACGGAGAGCGATAGGACGGTGTTCTGTGCGGCGTTACAGATGCCAGTGAACGCGGTGGCCGATCGCGTCTGGATCTTGCACGGCATCTGATTGTTCGCTGTGTCGACCACCGCAGCATAGGCGAATGGGGATGTGCTGGTGAACGCTCGGGCCAGCGACACCGAGAAGGTGCAATTCGCCGCCAGAGTGGTGTTGCCGGCCTGCACAGAGGTCGGACGCGTACTGTCCTGCTTCGGCGTGCAGTTGACACCGCTGCCGATCGTGCCGTTCAGCGTGTCGCCCGAAGGCGCGACTGGGCATGCGGGCGGGATAGCAGCCTGCGCCGCACTTGCCGCGCTGCTGGCGGCCTGCACCTCGGACTTGGTGGCGAGGTTACTAGTGTCAGCCGGGGGATAGGCGACCTGACCGAAGGCAGGGGAGGCTACGATCGCGGTAAGGAACAGCAGATAGCGCATGTCGGCACCTCAATATTGTTCGATGAAGCTGATGGTCGTGGTGGCGCTGCACACGGCGTAGATCGCGGCGGCGGTATCCAGCGTGAGGGATGCGCCCACGGTCGGCGCCAGCGGGAAGCCTGTCGTGGTCGTGACGCCGGTATTGCCGAATGCGCAAGTATTGGCAGCGCCGACACTCATCGTGATCTTGTTCCGACCGGTGCGGGCGGCTGCGACCAGCGTAGAGGATGTGGTGACGCTAACTTGCCCGGTCGCCAGCGAAAGGCCGCCCTTGCTGACGACATTTGCGCCCGCCGTGCTTCCAGGGGCACGGTCCCAAGTGGTACCATTCCAGACGTAATTGCGCGATACAGTGAGAAGGCGGGCAGTCGATCCGGTCGATTGAGCATCGCTATTGTCACCGACATTCGCCAATGGATTGACGCTATCGGCTTGCATCAGAGTTACGTTTAGCGAGCCGCGCGAACCTTGCATCAGATTGCCACGCTGGCCGTCTGTCAGAGGCGAAAGCGTGCTATTGTAGACGCCGCCGACCTTGACCGGGTTGCCGGTATCGGTTGCGCCCGATGCAGCGTTGCCCTGCACCTGGGAGGCTGAGGTGCCGGTGCCGCTGGACGCTCCAATATTCGTCCCATCCGGATTGGTGACCGCAGTAGCGCGCGTGCAGATGCCCGATGGAGTGCAGGTGACAGGGAGATTTGCGGTAACCTGCGCGATAGCCGGGGCGGAGAGCGGCAAGGCGGCCAGAAAGAAGATGATGCGCTTCATTTGATTGCTCCAGTTAGCCAAAGCCGGGAATGACAGGGACGCAGACGCAGCGGCAGTTTATCGCGGTACCGGGCCACACAGGGCCTTCACCATCACCGAAATCATGGCCGCCCTTGATGTCGTAAACCTTGCCCGAGAAGGCGACATGCTCGGGGCGCGGGGATTTACCGCCCGCGCTGTGAAGCCATTTCGCCTGCGTGATGCCAAGTTCCAGATGGCGCGTTTTTGTCATGACCGCCGTGGCCTTGTTGTTCTGGTCCCGAGCGATCAGCGAAGCGCGGCGGCGGGTGACGCCTGCCGTTTTCTCCAACCCCTTTACCAGCGCGCCAAGATCGCGCCCCTGACTGACCGACTGCATAACCAGCGTCTCGACATGGGAGAGGTGCTGTTGCGCCACAGACTTGATGAGGTTGACATTCTCCGCGCGCACAGCATCAAATGCATCCCGCATGGCTGGCGTCATCTTGAAGCTGACCGTGAATCCAGATCTACGCATGTCCGCCATAAGTGATCGGTCGCAGCGATCGCGGGTCGCTTTGGCGAAATACTCAGCCAGGCTATCGGACAGTTGATCGAAGCGCTTGAGCCATCGGCGGCCAAGGCGGGAGATAGCTATCTGGATGGACTTAGCTGGCGTCTCATCCTCCCCCAGCAGCGTCGTTTCCGGCGTGGCCTTGCGCCACTCAGCTTTGATCCAATGGATGATGCTGGCATTCATCTCATTGATGAGATCCGTCAGCCGTTCTTCATATTTGGCACGAATCGGGGCAGATGGGCGCACCGGCTTGAGCATCAGGCTGCCTTCCGCTCGTCCTCTAGGTCGGGATATTCTTCGTCCCCATCGGTCAGCGGCTCAGGCGGCGCGCCACTCAGGTCCACGCCGTGATAAAGACTGGTTTCGTCGTTCTGGAGGCTTTCGCGCACCTCTTCCGGCGACACGACGCCGCGATCGACATAGGAGCCGTGGGCATCGGCATCACTCTTGCGAATGTCCGCCTTGTCCTTGTCGCTCATTTCCCAAAGCGGCACGAACTCGAATTTGATCTTCTGGTCCACTTCACCGAATAGCGACAGTTGGATCACGTCCAGCAGCGTCTCCAGCGGAGGCCGACAGACACGCCCGACATAGGACAGGATGGCGTCATAGAAGGCCCGGAACTCACCTTCCGACGACGCATTGAGGCCAGTTGGGGTGATGCCGAGCAACAGAATGAGGGGGATGCTCGACACGCTCGACATCTGCTCCTGGGACTGCGCCAGCAGCTTGTCGACGCCTGACAAAGGGACGGAGACGTTGGCGAAGTCCTCAGTGTTTTTGTCGATCGCGAACGTGCCGCGATTTGTCCGCATTTTGTTGAATAGGTCGATGCGGTTGAATAGATCGCCGGCCGCGCCACCATTCAGCACCGCCTCCATATCAGTCTTCAGCACCATGACCGAGAAGGCGTTGACGAGATCGCTGACGGACTGCCGCGTGCGAAGCCAGTTATCGACATAGGGCTTGCACATCTGCGTCAGCGACACGCCGCCGAATGCATAGGCAGGCTTCAGCATGTTGGGCATTTCGTGGCCAACCATCGTCAGCAGCCGGGAAGCGTGAACCTCTCGGCCAGAGACGTACCAAGAACGCGGGCGGTAGAAGTCCGGAGAAAGCGGGTTTTGCGCGTCGTAGGGGCCGGGGTAGCTCCACATCGGCTCAACA
The DNA here is from genome assembly GCF_031843765.1 of Sphingobium sp. WCS2017Hpa-17. Lineage (NCBI taxonomy): Bacteria > Pseudomonadati > Pseudomonadota > Alphaproteobacteria > Sphingomonadales > Sphingobiaceae > Sphingobium > Sphingobium sp. WCS2017Hpa-17. The sequence goes on along the minus strand of NZ_JAVTIV010000035.1, from coordinate 5,772 downwards.
AGCGATAGGCGCTGGATCGGGCGCCTGGGGTTCACCTTCTCCTTCTTGACCGACAGGCGCACCGCCAGCTCGTTATCCTTGTCAAAGTCTCCGAAGTCCATGAACAGGTGGATGCGACCGAAGAAGCATTCCTTCTCGATCGCGCGGCGGAACTGCTCTTTCACGTCGAGGCGCTGAAGCTCCTCCTCGATCTTCTGGACCTTGGCCTTGTCGCCCTTGATCTTGATCCATTTGCGGGTGCAATGCTCAGCCCAGATGGAGGCGATCTTGCGATATTCCGCGCGCTGGCTCAGCTCGGCCAGATAGGGATAGCCGAGGAAGCCCAGCCCCTCGGACATCATCTGCGAATAGGCGGACGATGCCACCTGATCGAGAGATGGGAGGCTATCGAGCGCCATTCCCGAAGGCAGAACGCCGCGCAATGGGGTGGGGCGTGCGAACGTCTGCTCAGGCAGGAAGGTCACCGCGCCGTTGCGTTCGGCCTCCCATAGAGCCGCCTGGCTGATGTGGAGGCGGCGCTTTTCCTCAACCTCTACCGGCTGAGAGGTTGTGCTATTCCAGAAGGCGCGCCACGCGGCGCGGATGCGAGAGAACATAGACCTTCCGTTCATGCGAGCGTGTAAGGTCCATGATAGGGCTGTTCACGCCGCCGCCAGCGCCTCCGAACTGATCGACATGACGCGCTTGGTATGGGCGAAAGCCATGACCACCGCATCAGCGAGGTTGTGCGAAGAAATGCCGCGCTTCTTGAGTGCCTTCTTGCCCTCGGTCTTCTGTTTGCCGTTGACGATCTCCTTTCGTGGCCCGGTCAACTCTCCCTTGAGCTTTTCTCGGAGCGGCAGACTAGAAGGGATGGATATCATTTTCTCCCTATCATGGGGTAGGCCATTACGAGCGAGCCAGGTGTTATAAAACCTATCGGCCAACATCCCCCAGCCTTGGGCCTTCAAATTCAGCCACATATCGCCGTGGGTTTTCCCAAGCTCATAGTGTCGATCTGGCATTGCGGGGCCTTCCGATGCCGTCCAACCTTTAAAGGAGAAGTTGCGGATGGTTCCCGGTGCCTTTGCCTGCACCTCCCTGTGCAGCCTCCTGAACTCCGAAGGAACAGACGCACCCACGCCAATGTCATCAATGTTGAGCGTATCTACCCCCTCTTTAAGCAGGATCGGATGCGCATATGCAGCGGCGGCGTTCGGGTTCTCGTCCTGCCACTCCAGCAAATCCATCAGGACGCAGCCATAGCGCCAGGCCAGCGCGTTCGGATCGTTGGCCTTGGGTGCAATAATGTCGCCCTCTATGCCGCCTGAAATGTCCATTCCACCGATCTTGCCGCCGCCTTTGGGGAAGTCGGGGATAAGGATATGCGCATCTATGGAGGCGTCGAACCACTTGCCCTTGATGATGGACATTTCGTCACTGGATAGGGCGCGGCCAAGATAAATGTGGTTGTAGGAATCCTCATCGACCAACTTGAGTCGCTCAGCCTTCTTTCTCGCCGTGTCAGATAGGAAAGGGTTTTCGTCATAATTGATATGGCGGATAATGCAGTCGTCCCCGAGTAGCTCAGGCAACTTGGTTTGGACAAAATCCGTCTGGGAATAGGGGTTCCACAAAATCCATATCTCGGATCCATTCTTGCGGATGGTCGGGTCGATAACAGCCCACTGATCTTCAGTGAGGCCCTCACCCTCCTCGATCCAACATATATCTACACCTTCTGTGCCTTTGATTTCAGCAATGTTGCGCGCGATTCCGTAGAACAAGAATTCTGATCCAGTCTCCTTGTGCTTAATCGAGGTTGCACCGATATCGAACTCGCCATCCCAACCGGCGGCGATGATTTTCTCTTTGATGACGGTGTAGACACTATCCGTGATGCGGTTTTGAAACTGCCGGATGCACATGAATTTCAACGAGAAGTTGCGCGCCAGAAAGGCCGCCATCCCGCCCGCGTCTTGCGTTTTGGACGAAAAGCGTCCGCCCTTGAGCAGCTTGTAGGGCTTGCGCGTCTTCCAGAATGGCCGCAGGTTTGGGTTGAGCTGAAACATTATTCGGCGCTGTAGAAATCATCCAGAGTGCGGCCCTTTGGCGACATGCTGCCATCCGAACTGGTATGATCAACTTTGTCCCGCAGGTGGCCGTACAGCTTCGCCAGTCCCATCGTCGCACTGACAGCGGCGGCCGGCGTTTCACATTTCCGCGCGAAATCGCGATCCTCCTTCAGCAGTTTCGCGATGTCATCGACCGTCATGTTGTGGCGCTCAGCGTGGGCCGCCTTCAATTCAGCGACCCTTACCGAAATCTTATCCTGCGCCAGTAATTGCGACGCCTTCACGTTGATCGTGGGCGCCTTCATCCGCTCAGCGCTGTAGGACTGGCGGTAGGCCTCTGAGGCGTTGCCAAGCTCGACATACAGCTGGCAGAACTTTTCCTGCTTCGGAGTCATCGCCCTATCATCCTCCCCGCATTACGAGCCTTGCCGATCACGGTCACGACCACACCATTCTCGATAACGAAACGCTCACCATTTCTGCCGATGACGACAGGCGCGCCGAAGTCGTCCGCAGTGGCCAAAGCAGGACTTCTCATCTCCGCACGGATCACGGCCATGTCGATGCCCTTCACGCACTCCAGATATCGCAGAACGGCAAGGTCGCTTATGCTCACGTCCATCATAGCCTCGCAGGTTCCCAGCCAAGGCGCCGCGCCTTGGCCATCAATTCTTCATCGGTCAGAACGTAACCGTTGCGGTTCCAGAAGAGGCCGCCGCCACGCTTGGGCACTTGGCCTTTCTCATCGCAGCGATAGACGGCTGCGAACCGGCGCAGAAAGTCCGCTGCCTGTCCCACGCTGGTATAGTCGCGCACAACCCGGAGCGGGGCTTGCTTGAACATCTGCTGCCGAAACGTAGGCTGGCGATATCGCGTGCGCTCATGAGGCAGCAGGCCTATTTCCCGCCGCCACCGGGTCACGGTGGACAGGCTGGAGCGGTAATGCTTGGCCGCGCCACAGGAGCCGAGTTTGCGCAGGATCATGGCAAGATCATCCGGAGGCGGCTTCCGCATTGCTGAATAGGCGCATGACTCACATCGCCCGCGTGAATAGGCGCTGATGGGCGTCCCGCATTCACGACAAGAGCGCGGCTTCCGGGTGGCGCGTTGCAGCTTCGGCAGCTGCGCATCAAGCGTAGGTCCGCCATTATGACCGATCGACGCGCGCACTTCCGCCCAAGTGAATAGGTCTGTGGCAATACCCTTCACCCGATCGCCCTCCAGTAAGATTGCGCGATGTTGGTCATGCTCACCGCCCCAACCTCTCAAAATGCCGGTCCATGATTTCGCGGCCCTTGTTGGATATCGAAACCAGCACCTTGCGCCGGTCCCGGATGTGGCTGACCCGCTCTGCAAGCCCCGATCTGCACAGAGTTGAGATGTGCCTAAGCGCCGTTGTCGATGGCCCATGCGAGGCGATGCACAGGCTCGATACTGTCGGACACCGCCGGGCCAGATAAAGCTCAAGCAGCATGTTCCACGCCTCCTCGCGCAAGTGGCGAAGGGCTGGGTTGTTCTTGCGCTCACGGATCTCGAAAGCGAGGGTTTCCGGATCAAATCGTGGCTGGGCGGCGACCGCCCGGCGCGTGAATTCGTCTGCCAGCGATCCGAGGATCTTTGCGACGGCGATGTCTGGGGTGGAGGCGATGTTCATCGAGGAAACTCCCCCATCCCATCAGGCTTCTTGCACGACCAGCACAACCTCGGCCGCGCTTGCCCCTCGTCGCGCTCGCGGGCGCCGCAGAGGCATTCGATTTCGCGGATTTTCTTCATGCGGCACCTGCAATTCTTGGTATAAACTGAGCGATCGAGCCCGTTTGCGGCTTGTCGCGACGCGGTGGCGGTTTCTCGGTCTGGGCCAGCTTGGCCCGCTGAGCATGGAACTCAGCCTCCGTGATCTTGCCTTCCCGAAGCTGGTCAAACAGGCTCCCACCGGCGATGCTGGACTTGGCAGCGGCGGCGGGTTTCGCGGCCTCACCATCGGCGCGCTCCAGCATTTTCTGGAAGTTTTCCGGGCTTTTCAGCAGCCAGCCAAGGCTACCCTCGGTCCATTTCCCGCTGCGGCCGGAATGGAAATCCGACCGGCACATCGCCCCGATTGCGGCTAGAACCGCGCTCTCTCCATGCTCGGCGACCCGGCATCGCAGGTGCTTGCGGCGATCGGCGTTCAGCTTCCGAGCCTGCGGCAGCGGTGTGCCAGCGATCTGGCGGTTCCAATCCTCCACAACCCGATCCGAAAAATCCGAAAGGGGATCAACAGCGTTAGCTGTTGGGGTTACGGGTGGGGGGTTAGAATATATATCATTGGGGGGAGGGGGTGCGGCGGATTCCACCGGAATTCCATCGGAATTCCTATCACGATTGCGCTTGCGTTCACGGTCATAAGCGCGGCGCTTTTCGGCAACCGGGTCGAGCTTTACGGGCTGCGCAGCCTCCATCTCCGCAATCGCGCGCACAAGATCATCACCAGAAACCCCAGCGGCAATCAGGTGCTTCACGGCGGTTGCGATGATGCTCATATAAGCGCCGCCAAATGCGCGGGCAGCGGGGATTCCTCATTCATCGACTGAAGACCGACGCGCAGCCAATCGGCGACCGGTGCGCCAGTGGCAGCGCACTCAGATGCAGCAAGCCATGTCACCATAGACACATGCATGAACAGGTCTTCAGACATGTCGAACCATTCGCCTTGGACGCGCTGGGCATCGAATTGCTCGTGGATGCGCTTTTCGTCGGCCATAGAACCGGGATGGCAGGCAATCAGAACTAGAGGCGCGGCAGAGCCAGTTTGGAGAGCGCGCAGGCGGTGCATCACGTTGCCGGATGTAAATCCGATCTTCACTCGCCTCGTTTCGGTGCAGGCGATATAATAGACGAAGCTATTCATGCCAGCGCCTCCAGAAGGCCGGTGAACGCCGGATCCCGGCGCAACCTCTCGACGCGCTCCAATCCGCTGATGACGCTGGTGTGATGCCGGTTCAGCAGGCGCCCGATGGTGGCTAGCGAAAGCCCGCGCGCCCGAAGTATCGCCATGATAGCCCAGCGCACCATGCAGATGGGGCGATCCCGGGCCGGGCCGCGCAGGATGGACACCGGGTATCCGCTGATTTCGGCGGCGCGTTCGATGATGAGAGAGGATGTCACGCGGCCACCACCTCCACCACGACCTGTCCCGGCTTCTCAGCGGCGCGAAACTCATACGACGGCAGGAACCGCTTATCGTTCACGCCAAGCGCCTCAGCGATGCCATCGACATAAGCCTTCATGCGGGCTGCGAAATTGACCCGATCGCCACGGTTGTCAGGCGGCGTAAACGTGATGCGGATGCCGATGTCGCCAGCCTCGGATGGGCGGTAGTTGCAGCGGCGCAACGCAGCCTGAGCAACAGCCTTGGCCAAAGCCCGGCGCGCCTGAACCTCCTTGATCTTTTTCCATTTGCCCATGCCGTCGCCGCCCGTGTGACCGGACAGGATTGCGGGCGGGAAGGGTAGTGATACGATCATCATGCACTCACTGGTTTCATCCTCGCCCCGGATTGCTCCGGGGTCCGGTGAAGCCAGCAGTCACTCCATGCCGAGCGCGGCCAGATAGGTCTGGAGGATATGCTCCATTTCCTGCCGATCGTGCGGCTGCATCTTCCGCAGCTTGATAATCTGACGCATGATCCCGGCGTCGTAACCGTTGGCCTTAGCTTCCAGATAGACGTCCTTGATATCGT
>NZ_JAVTIV010000034.1:0-31365 GCF_031843765.1 Sphingobium sp. WCS2017Hpa-17 | reverse complement strand
ACGATATCAAGGACGTCTATCTGGAAGCTAAGGCCAACGGTTACGACGCCGGGATCATGCGTCAGATTATCAAGCTGCGGAAGATGCAGCCGCACGATCGGCAGGAAATGGAGCATATCCTCCAGACGTACCTTTCCGCGCTGGGGATGGAATAACCCATGCGCCGCAGCGTTCAGGCTCTCGGTCGCCTCAAGGTCGGCGCGCAGAACAAGACGGAAGCCTCCTATGAGGCGACCGTGCTGCGCCCTGCCCTAATGGCTGGTGATATCGCTTGGTATCGCTTTGAGGGCCTGAAGCTGCGCCTCGCTGATAACACGTTCTACACGCCGGACTATGCCGTCATGCGTCGCGACGGACTGATGGAGGTCCATGAGGTCAAGGGCTTCTGGACTGACGACGCCCGCGTGAAGATCAAGGTCGCGGCTGAGCAATATCCCTTTCGATTTATCGCTGTTCGCGCGCTGGCCAAAAAGGCTGGCGGCGGTTGGCAAACAGAGGTGTTCGAGTGACATCCCCTCTCATCATCGAACGCGCCGCCGAAATCAGCGGTTACCCGGTGTCCATCCTGCGCGGCCCGGCTCGCGATCGCCCCATCTGCATGGTGCGCTGGGCTATCATGGCGGCCCTTCGCGCACGCGGGCTTTCGCTCGCCACCATCGGGCGGCTGCTGAACCGGCACCATACCAGCGTCATCAGTGGACTGGAGCGCATCGAGAGGCTGCGCCGCGATCCATCCTTCGCCAGCCTTGTGGAGGCTATTGCTTGAGCGGTTATTACCTCATGGCCCGTGGATGGCAGGATAATCCGATCTTCGGGCGCGAGGAATATTCTCGTCGCGATGCGTGGGTGTGGATGATCGAGCAGGCCGCCCATACAGAGCGCAAAGTCGGTATCGCCGGAAAGACGTTCACTCTCCAGCGTGGCCAGTTCTCGTCCTCGCTTCGCTATATGGCGAAGGCCTGGGGATGGGATGAAGCGAAGGTGCGTCGGTTTCTTTCGCGCGCAAAGAACGAGAACATGATCGACGCAGCAACCGACGCAGGACAGACGGTAATAACCATCTGTAATTACGACGTTTATCAGGCTCCTTCGCGCAATGGCGACGCAGGCACCGACGCAGCAACGACGCGGCGGCGACGCGGCAACGACGCAAATAAGAAAGAAGGAAATGAATTAAGTAATGGAGATAACCCCCCTACCCCCCTGGCGGGGGGAGAATGCGGGGAAATCATTTCTCATTGGAATGAAATGGCTGACCGCACGAAGTTGGCCAAGGTCGAGACTTTTGCCACCGATCGGCGCCGCAAACTGGAAGCCCGTTTGAAAGAGCATGGCAAGGGCCGGGTAATAGCCGCGATCGATGCTGTGGGCGCTTCACCGCTATGCCATGGCGACAATGATCGCGGCTGGTACGCGACATTCGATTTCATTCTCCAGCCCAAGTCATTCGCCAAGCTGTTGGAGGGTGCATACGGCCCCAGACCTTGCGAGGGGAAACCATCTGCAAAACCCAGCATCGCCGGTGGAAGCCTGTTCGACCAGCTTCGGGAAGGCAAGATCACGGAGGCTGAGTTCCATGCTCAGCGGGCCAAGCTGGCCCAGACCGAGAAACCGCCACCGCGTCGCGACAAGCCGCAAACGGGCTCGATCGCTCAGTTTATCCCAAGAATTGCAGGTGCCGCATGAAGAAAATCCGCGAAATCGAATGTCTCTGCGGCGCCCGCGAGCGCGACGAGGGGCAAGCGCGGCCGAGGAAGTGCTGGTCGTGTGGCCACAACACCATGGGGGAGTTTCCACGATGAACATCGCCTCCACTTCTGACATCGCCGTCGCAAAGATCCTCGGATCGCTGGCCGACGAATTCACGCGCCGGGCTTTGGTGAACGAGCCGCGCTTCGACGCCCGCCTGCTCGTATTCGAGGCCAGAGAGCGCAGCAACAATCCCGACCTGCGCCACCTTCGCGAAGAGGCGTGGAACATGCTGCTGGACCTGTATCTGGCCACCCGCGCGCCCAGCGTGTCGAGCCTCTGCCTGGCCTCGCTGGGGCCGTACACAACCGCGCTCAAACACATCGAGATATTGGTGAACTCAGGACTTGCTGAGCGCGTCGGTCACATCCGCGACCGGCGCAAGGTGCTGGTTTCGATATCCAACAAGGGCCGCGAAATCATGGACCGGCATTTTGAGAGGTTGGGGCGGTGAGCATGACCAACATCGCGCAATCTTACTGGAGGGTGATCGGGTGAGTGAGATCGAGCATATCGACAAGTACCAGATGTCCGAGCTGATCGGAGTGCCGCCGCGCGCGATATGCCGCTGGCTGCGTGCCAAGGTGCCGATCCCGCATGTCGGCACCGGGCATCAGGTGACGTTTCCAAAAGTCGACGCCATCGCGTGGATGGTCGAGCATGTGCCGCTGGTTCGGCCACGACTGGAAGAGCGGGGGCTGGTGTGACCGAGATCAGCGACCATGCTGTCCTGCGATATCTGGAGCGGGTGAAGGGCATCGACATCGCCGCGATCCGCGCTGAGATGGATTGTCCGGCGCTGGCGACTGCCGATGAGTTCGGTTGCCCGGTCGTGATCGGTAAGCATGGGGGAGCGCATGGTTATTAGGGATGGGATTGTTGTGACGGTGATTGCCAAGGCTCGGCTTGTGGGGAGGACTATTCATCATGGGTGATCTCACTCCGAAGCAGGAAAAGTTCTGCCAGCTGTATGTCGAGCTTGGCAACGCCTCAGAGGCCTACCGCCAGTCCTACAGCGCTGAGCGGATGAAGGCGCCGACGATCAACGTGAAGGCGTCGCAGTTGCTTGCCCAGGATAAGATTTCGGTAAGGGTCGCTGAACTGAAGGCGTCCCACGCTGAGCGGCACAACATGACGGTTGATGACATCGCCAAGCTGCTCAAGGAGGATCGCGACTTTGCTCGGAAGTGTGAGACGCCGGCTGCCGCTGTCAGTGCGACGATGGGCCTAGCGAAGTTGTATGGCCATCTGCGGGAGAAGGTTGAACATACCAGTCCAGATGGCAGCATGTCGCCAAAGGGCCGCACTCTGGACGATTTCTACAGCGCCGAATAATGTTTCAACTCAACCCGAACCTGCGGTCATTCTGGAAGACGCGGAAGCCCTACAAGCTACTCAAGGGCGGACGCTTCTCGTCCAAGACGCAAGACGCGGGCGGCATGGCGGCTTTTTTGGCTCGCAATTACTCGCTTAAATTCATGTGCATCCGGCAGTTTCAAAACCGCATCACGGACAGCGTTTACACCGTCATCAAAGAGAAGATCATCGCCGCTGGATGGGAGAGCGAGTTCGACATAGGCGTGTCTTCGATCAAGCACCGCGGAACCGGCTCTGAGTTTCTGTTTTACGGTATCGCGCGCAACATCGCTGACATTAAGGGGACTGAGGGCGTCGATATATGCTGGATCGAGGAAGGTGAAGGCCTGACCGAAGACCAGTGGGCGATCATTGACCCTACCATCCGTAAGGAAGGGGCTGAGATATGGATCTTGTGGAACCCCTATTCCCAGACGGACTTCGTCCAGACGAAGCTACCTGAATTGCTGGGTGATGCCTGCATTATCCGCCACATCAACTACGACGAAAACCCATTCCTTTCCGCGACGGCGCGAGAAAAAGCCGAACGCCTCAAGTTGGTCGACGAGGATTCCTACAACCACATCTATCTTGGCCGCGCCCTATCCAGTGACGAAATGTCCATCATCAAGGGCAAGTGGTTCGACGCCTCCATAGACGCCCATATCCTTATCCCCGACTTCCCCAAAGGTGGCGGCAAGATCGGTGGAATGGACATTTCAGGCGGCATAGAGGGCGACATTATTGCACCCAAGGCCAACGATCCGAACGCGCTGGCCTGGCGCTATGGCTGCGTTCTGATGGATTTGCGGGAATGGCAGGACGAGAACCCGAACGCCGCCGCGGCATACGCGCACCCGATCCTGCTTAAGGAAGGTGTTGATACGCTCAACATCGATGACATCGGCGTGGGGGCGTCTGTGCCGGCTGAGTTCAGAAGGTTGCATAAGGAGGCGCGCGCCAAGGCCCCTGCCTTGCGGGATTTCTCCTTCAAGGGTTGGACTGCCTCTGAAGGCCCGGTCATGGCCGATCGAGAATATGAGCTGGGCAAGACGCATGGCGATATGTGGCTCAACCTCAAGGCGCAGGGCTGGGGGACGCTGGCCGATCGGTTCTATAATACGTGGCTGGCTAAGAACGGACTTCCCCACGACCGGGAGAAGATGATCTCCGTCCCATCCAGCCTCCCGTTGCGCGAAAAGCTGAAGGGTGAGCTGACTGGCCCACGGAAGGAGATTGTCAACGGCAAGCAGAAGACCGAGGGCAAGAAGGCGCTCAAGAAGCGGGGCATATCATCGCACAACCTCGCTGACTCGGTGGTCATGGCGTTTGCAATCGAGGATGCTGGCAAATCTGGCTGGTTCCTGTAAGCAACATCATTGCGATTAATTGCGCCATGAAGTAACTATCTTACATGACCGGGCAATCATCGTTCGTAGCTAATGCATATTCGCACCGTCGCGCGCGCGCCTCAAGGCTGGCTGCGTGGGGCTATAGCCCGAACACGAAACACGATTACCGTGATGATTACGGTTGGCCCGAAACGCTGACGTTCGATGATTTCTACCGCATGTATTCGCGGTCAGGGCTCGCCAAGGCCGCCATCGACAAGACCGTCGATAAGACATGGGAGACTATGCCAGCGCTTTGGGAGAGCGAGAAGCCTGGCGACACCGCAGACGAAAAGGCGATCGCCAAGCACTTCGCCAAGCGCAAAATATGGCGCTCGCTGATGGACACCGATCGCCGGTCGATGGTCGGCGCATATGCTGGTGCCATCATCCTCCTGCGCGATGGTCAAAAGCTGGACCAGCCCGTTACCGCGCTTCGCAAAGGTATAGAGACGCTGGCGGGAATTATCCCGGCGTGGGAGGGGCAGCTCGACGTTGCCGAATGGGACATCACCGAAGGCAGCGACACGTATGGCGAGCCTCTATTCTTCCATTTCAACGAGCAGGCTGTTGGTGACGCCAAGAACACAAAGCTGAACCAGACGCGCATTCACCGCGATCGCGTAATCATCTGGTCCGACGACGGCACGGTCAATTGCTCGTCGGCGTTGGAGGCCGGGTTCAACGATGTCTCCGATGCCGAAAAGATTAAGGGCGCGGGCGGCGAAGGTTTCTGGAAGTCGGCTCGCGGCGCGCCTGTCGTTGAATCGAAGGAGGGTGTTACCCTTGAAGACATGATGCGCGGCATGGGCGCGGCATCTGCTGATGAGGTCCGTGACAAGCTGAATGAGAAGGCTGACGACTTCAACGCAGGCTTTGATAAATTCCTGATGATGGGCGGATTTACGGTCAAGCCGTTGAGCATCGCCCTGCCCCAGCCCAAGGAGTTCTGGGAGCCATGTGTCCAGTCCTTCGCTGCATCCCTATCGATGCCATTCAAGGAATTGATCGGCAACATCACCGGTGAGCGCGCCAGCACGGAGGACGCGGCGGGTTGGGCGCGTACCTGCATGGGCCGCCGTGAAAACCGCGTGATGCCATTGATACAAGAGTTGGTTGATCGCCTCGTTCGCTGGACCATCCTGCCCGCCAAGGATTGGGTGGTAGGCTGGACCAGCCTGCTTGAAGCCTCCCCGGACGATAAGCTGGACCGCGCTTCCAAGATGAGCGCCATCAACGCGCAATCGGGCGATGAGCCTGTCTTCCTCCCCGACGAGATCCGCGACGAAGCCGGGTTCAAGTCCGCCGACGAAATCGAAGGCTGGGACGAGTTCATGCGCGAGCGTGAGGAGCGCAAGCGGCAAGAGGCTGAGGACGCGCAGACCGAAACCATCCCTGAAGAGGTGCAGCCATGACCCATCAAGTCCGCGTCAACGTCTCCACGCTGGTCAATGCCAGCAAGATCCGCCGCGAAAAGCGCGATGGGCGGGATGTGATTATCGTGCCGTCTGCGACGCTACCCGACAATGTGGTCATGAACGGCAAGGGTAACGGCCCGTCGAAAGGCGCCATCATGTATCCGGCTGACGAGATCGAGAAAGCCTATCGTGCCTTGGAAGGCTCCCCGGCCCCACTTGGCCATCCAGTCGTCAATGGCAAGTTTGTCTTGGCGCGCAGCCCGGAAGGGTTGGCCCGCTCCTATGTCGGCGCGCACAATGAGAACGTCCGCCGCGAGAATGGCCGCGTCCTGCTCGACAAGGTGATCGATGTTCAGGTGGCGAACCAGTCGCAGGGCGGTCGCGACCTGCTCGCCGCGATCGACAAGCAGGAGCCGATCCACACCAGCACCGGCGTCATGGCGATGCTGGAGAAGGCGGGCGATGGCCTGCCTCACAACTTCGTCGCTCGCAACCTCCTGCTGGAGCATGACGCGATCCTGCTCAACGAGGCTGGAGCCGCAGGCCCTGAGCAGGGCGTGGGCATCTTCGTCAACGCCGCTGGCGATGAAATCGAGGTCATCAACTCCGCGCTGGACGAGGAGATTGACCGCGATCTGGACTGGTCGATTGACAGTATGTTGCGTGCTGTTGAAAGAAAAGAACGTCAACCATTGATTGAACGCATTAAAAGTTTTATCACTGAGCTTGTTCAGGGCGGCCCGACGCCCGAAACCATCACGGGCAATGCCCTGAACAAAGACGAGGCACCAATGGATAAGGCGCAGTACGACGCACTTCTGGCGAAGGTGGAAACCATCGCTAACGCCGCCCCCGGTATCACCGAAGAGAAGGTTGGCGAGATCGTCGCCAATGCGCTCAAACCGGTGACTGACTTCATGGAGGCTCAGACCAAGGCAGCCAAGGACAAGGAAGAAGCGGAACACGCGGTTCTGGTCAATCAGGCCGTCGAAGCTGGCGTGCTGGCCGAAGATGTCGCCAAGGTGACGCCCGCCGTCGCGCTGACCGCGCTGCTGGAAAAGGCGAAGTCGCCTGCCCCGGCCTTCCGGGTCAACGCCGCCTTCAAGGGCAAGGGCGCCGAAAGCAACGACCGCTCCGCTCTCGCGCCCAAAGGGGACTGATCGCCATGGCACGCTACAACAAAATCTTTCTCGGCCCCGTCGACCAGAACAAGCCGCAGGTGCAGGAGCGCATTTGCGCTGCCGCCGTCCTGCCCGGCACGGCGTTGATCGAAAGCGGCGCGAACTTCGCGCAGGCCGGCGCTGCTGCTGCCACGAAGGTCTACATCGCGCAGGACGATTATCTGGCGCTCAAGGATGTGGACACCGCGTGGCCTGCTGGCGACCGCGTTGTCGGCATGGAGCCGCTGGACGAGTTGTTCTTCGCCTGCCGCGTCCCGACCGGCAACAACATCGCTCGCGGCGGCAATCTGACCACGAACGCCGCTGGCAAATTCGTCCCCGCGACGACTGGCCAGCGCGTCATCATGATCGCCGAAGAGACTTACAACAACACCTCCGGGGCGGACCAGCTTGTCCGTGCGCGCAAGGCGCAGCCCGGCATGGTTCAGGCATAAGGGGGTCGTTCAATGCGTTACTTCGATCAGGCTCTCATCGCCGAAAATCCCCGCCAGCATGGCCTCTGGTTCGATGAACTGAATGAGGACCGTGACTATTTTCACGCCAACGAAGATGTGATGCTCGGCAATGCTGCCGCTGTCCTCCCGCGCGATGCCTGGTTAGACATGGACAACATCACCCGCCGCGTCATGCGCTCGGATGAAGGTCAAGTCTGGATGGCCGACCTGATGCCGCTGGCCAAGCCGGTGAACATCGGCAAGCTGGTCCACCTGAACCGCGTTTCGTCGGATGCGGGCGTGGTTCTGCGCAGCATGTCGGGTCAGGTTCCGGTCCCCATGGACAAGGTGGTCTATGACTATCGTGGCACAGTCGTCCCGATGTTCCACACCGCCTATGGTCGCGAATGGCGCGAATGGAACAGTCTCCAGTCGGAGAATTTCGACGCGCTGGCGGACGATCAGGAAGCGCATACCGCGAAGATCAAGCGCGATATGGCCATGTATGCACTGAACGGCGACACCTCGATCGTATTCCAGGGCTATACTGGCTGGGGCATTCGCAACCACCCGCTGTCCAAGTCGATCAACATCGGTGCCGCCGGCGCCAATATCAACCTGACGACCGCCACGGCTGATCAGCTCGATTCGTTCTTCACCGGCCCGTTCGGCGCGATGCTGGATGCCAACCTGATCACCGGCAAGGTCAACATCTATATCTCGCCGGAAATCGCGCGGGCATGGGACAAGACCTATTCCGGGTCGGCAGGCTTCAAGGCCGGTACGGTGATGGACTTCCTGCGGACCAATCGCCGGATCAACAAGATCGAGGTGTCGTTTGAACTGAGCGGCAACGAGTTCTTCGGCTTCGTCCCCAGCGCGGATTATATCCGTCCGTTGATCGGTATGGCCGTCGCAACTACCGCGATCCCTCGCGACCGTCCGCGCGCGAACTATCAGTTCGACGTCGCTGGCGCGATGGGGCTGGAGATCCGCACCGACTATAACGGTCGCGGCGGCGTCTTCTACAGCATCAGCGTATAAGCGGAGGCTCTGACATGACCCAGGCCAAGGTAAAGACCATCCGCATCACGGGCGCCGGTATCTACGGCGCCCCGACCGAGGCGAACCCGACAGGCGAATATACCATCGGGCACGAAATCGAAACCGAGGGCGACCTGCCTCCGGGCTGGATCGGTCGTGCCGAAGTTGTGGGTGAGGAGCCGGACAATGCGGAATTCGTCACTGGCTCGGAAGGTGTGGACGCCGCCGCCATCCGCCAGGAAGTCGTGGACGAGGCCAACAAGCGGATTGCCGCCATGTTGGCCCAGCACACCACGGATCTGGCCGCCGCCAACGAGCGAGCCGACACGGCCGAAGCGCTGGTCGCCGAACTCCAAGCGAAGATCGACGCCTCCACCAAGGCCGCCGAAGCTGCTACCGCCGATGAGATCAAGTCGGCTGTCGGCCTGCTCGACGGCAAGACCGACGCGCACTGGACCAAGGCAGGGCTCCCAGCGGTGGAAGCCGTGGCCGAACTGACGGGCAAGACGGTGACACGTGAAGCCATCACTGAAGCTGCACCGGACGCCAAGCGCCCGGCGTAACCAGAACTGAACAGGAGCAAGGCCGTGGCCCTTCGACGTTTCATCTTGGCCGTCGCAGGTTTCGCGGCCTTCCTCGTTTCTCCGGTTGTCGCGCAGGTGACGGCGCCGACCTATTCAACAGCGACCGGCAACACGCTCAATGCGCAGGGCGTCGTCATCCTAAACCCTGACGGTAGCGCTGCTACCAGCGGCGGCACCGGCACCTCAGCCTCCCAGGTGCAGGGCAACGCTGCATCGGGCGCAGCCGATACCGGCAACCCGGTCAAGGTCGGCGGCGTCTACAATAGCACGCTTTCGCCTCTGACAGACGGCCAGCGTGGCAATCTGATGCAAGGTTCGCGCGGCTCGCTAAACGTAACTCTGATGCAAGCCGATAGCGTCAATCCGTTGGCGAATGTCGGTGACAATAGCGATGCTCAAACGACCGGATCGACTGCCCGCCTTCTCACTGTATCGCGCAATTACGTCTGGAACGGCAGCACATGGGACCGGGCCCCCGGCAGCACGGCGGGCGCGAATGTCGTCAGCAAAGGCGGCGCGTCTCTCAACACCGGGCAAGTCAGCGTCACCACATCCTCTACGCTGGTCGCAGCCGCCCGCACCGGTCGGAACAAGATCACGATGAGTGTCGGCGCTGCCAATACTTGCGCATTCGGCAATACCGGCGTCACGACCACGACAGGCTTCCCGCTGGCTCCGACCGTTGGCGCATCCCTCACACTGGATACCGCAGCCGCGATCTACGCCGTGTGCAGCGCCACCACGACCATCAGCTTCATCGAACAATATTGAGGTGCCGACATGCGCTATCTGCTGTTCCTTGCCGCGATCGTAGCTTCCCCTGTCTTCGGTCAGGTCGCCTATCCCCCGGCTGACACCAGCAACCTCGCCACCAAGTCCGAGGTGCAGGCCGCCGATAGCAAGGCCAGTGCTGCGCAGGCTGCTATCCCGCCCGCATGCCCAGTCGCGCCTTCGGGCGACACGCTGAACGGCACGATCGGCAGCGGTGTCAACTGCACACCGAAGCAGGACAGCACGCGCCCGACCTCTGTGCAGGCCGGCAACACCACTCTGGCGGCGAACTGCACGTTTTCCGTGTCTTTAGCCCGAGCGTTCACCAGCACATCCCCATTCGCCTATGCTGCGGTGGTCGACACAGCGAACAATCAGATGCCGTGCAAGATCCAGACGCGATCGGCCACCGCGTTCACTGGCATCTGCAACGCCGCACAGAACACCGTCCTATCGCTCTCGGTGGTGACGACTGGCCTGACGCTCTTGCCGTTTGGCACCACCTGCACCGCTGGCACGGCGGTCATGTGGGTAGCACGGGAGCCGACGCAGTAATGGCGGCCTATGGCGATGATGCAGGCTTTCAGGCCTGGCTTGACGAGCAGGGTTATGTGTTGCCCGGCACGGCCCCAGCGCTCGCGGTTCTGCGCTCGCGGGGAAGCGCCTATGTCGATGGCTACGAAGCGTTCTGGACCGGCTATCGCACCGGCGGAGTGATGCAGGAATTGGGGTGGCCACGCACCGGCGCGCGCGTCAACTGCGTTCAGGCGATTCCTGACGATGCTATCCCGCCTGCGGTGGTCAACGCCTCCTATCGCGCCGCATGGCTGGAAAGCTCTGCCCCCGGCACGCTCGCAGGCCCGGCCCCGACCCCCGGCGCGCGCGTGAAGCGTCAGAAGGTCGATGTGATCGAGCGCGAGTTTTTCGATGATGGGAAAGCGGAGGTTGGCGCAGGACCGGCGTTCATAGACAGCCAGATTGACGGTTGGCTGTCCGCCTTCATCTGCGATGACACGAAGGGCGCGGCGTTCCTGTGGACGCTGGGAAGCTGATGGGCGACTTTTATGACGACATGCGGGCTGTTGGGCGTGAACTGCTTGCCCCGACCAGCGCTGGCGGCCTTGGGCAAGGCGAGATTGCCATCACCCGCTATGTCGCTGGACCAGCGCCAGTCAATCCGTGGGACGCGCCATCACCCCCGACGCCGGAACGCATCCCGCTCGACGGTGCTGCACGCGGGGTCGGCAAGGAACTGGTAGGAACGCCGGTTGAGAATGGCGGCCAGATCGTAGCCACGGACTTGCTTGTCATCGTGGCCGTGCCGGAAAGCGGCTACAACGCCGATGATTACGAGCCTGCGGACGTGCTGGAAATCGATGGTGCGCCCGTTACCGTTATGTCGGTGAAGAATATCCCAGCGGCCGGCATCCCCTGCGCCATTCAGTTTGTGGCGCGCCAATGAGCGACGACCTCCAAGACCTGATCGACCAGCTTGAACCATTGCTGGCAGCGGTGTTCATTGCGGCCATCGCTACGCTGCGCGCCGGGATCGATTACCCCCGTCTCCTGATCGCTCTGCGCACCGGTGACGTCGATGCAGCGATAGATGCGCTCAATATCGAAAGCGGTGTGTTCAGCGGTTATGTGATGGAGCGGCAGGCAGCATTTGCCAAGGCTGGCGCGGTCGTGTCGGAATCGGTCACGAAAGATCGGGTGGCATTCTTCCGCCGCGAAACCCGCGATCCTTCTATTCGCGGGCCGGTGCTGGAGCCTGAAGCGCGTGGCCCAGGTCGGACGCCGCCCCCTGCCCCGCCATCCCTGTCGCTGGACGGTCCGACGCCGACCAACATCGTGTTCCGCTTCGACATGACCAACCCACGCGCTGAGGCGAAAATCCGCACAGAGGCCGCCGCGCGCATTACCGGATATGTCGATGAGCAGATAGAGACGGCGCGCAAGGTTATAGGCGACGGGTTCCAGCGCGGCGAAGGCCCGCAGACGATCGCCACTGCCATTGCCGGCAAGGTGAACCCGATCAGCGGGCGGCGTGAGGGCGGGATCATTGGCTTGTCCGGCGGCATTGATGCACGCACTGGTAAGCTGACTGGCCAGGCAAGCTATGTCGAGAACATGCGCGCCCGCCTCTTGTCCGGCGATCCAGACGAAATGCTCAAGGTGCTTGGGCGCTTCAAGGATGGGAAATGGGTCGAAGGCACCGGAATGACGCTGCGCGATCGGCGCTTTGACCGGTCCATCCAGAAGGCTATCCGCGATGTGGCGGCGGGCAAGGGTAACCCGCTCAGCGCCGCGAAGATTGAGGAAATGGTCGCCAAGTACAGCGACCGGCTGCTGGCCCGGCGCGCGGAGGATATTGCCCGCACAGAAACCGCAAGCGGCGTGGAAATGGCGCGCGCGGAGGCGACCAAGCAAGCGCTGGGCAAGGCCGGGCTCGACGATGCCGCTGTTACCAAGGGCTGGTATCATAGCCGGGGCCTTGATCACGCCCGCGATACCCATGTCGCAATGCACGGCAAGGAAGTCACGGGCATCGACACGCCGTTCCACCTCCCTGATGGCTCTGTCATGCTCTACCCGCATGATCCTGCGGGAGGTGTAAAAAACAACGTAAATTGCGGATGTCGCGGCGACCAGACGATTGATTGGGCCTTCGGGCTGTAGCAGGAGAAGAAACATGAGCTGCAAAGACTGCGCGGAGAAGCGCAAGCGTCTGCGGGACGCGATCATGCATGGCAAAATGGCCGAGGCATTGGACGTGACCGTGGAAGGCCTGCGCGCGATGATCGGAATCGACGCTGGGGCGGATCATCGCAAGGAAGTCGCCGAAAGCGCCAAGCCTGCGAAGGCTGTGAAAGGCGAGTAAATGGCCGGTGGCTGGCAGGGCGTCGATCCGGCAAAATGGGCCGCCAACCTGTCCACGAACGGGCTGACGGCCCTGCTGCGCAACAGCGTCCAGGCGCTGGCGAAGGAGGCTGGCAACACCATCCCGAACGGTGGTGCCGTGCCAGTGAAAACCGGCAACCTCGCCCGTTCGGTCGTGATCGACACGAGGCCGCCCCAGATCATCGATGTGCTGGCCACGCAGAAGGATTTCAGCTTGGGCGTGGCGGATATCAAGCCCGGCGATACCGTCTATATCGGATGGCAAGCAGCCTATTCCCGCCGCCTGAATTACGGGTTCGCTGGAGAGGACAGCCTTGGCCGCACATACAACCAAAGCGGCTACGGCTTTGCAGAGGCCGCAGCAGCCAAGTGGCCGCAGATCGTGCAGGAGCAGGCCGTGAAGATGAAGGGCAAGTGATGGCAACCGTGCCAACGATCGAGACAAGCGACTGGCTGGCGCTCAAGCAGCGCGTGGACACGCTCGCCCTCGATATCGCCATTCCGATTTATGAGCCGGGCGCGATCTTCACGCCGCCCAAGGACGCATCCGGCCCCCTCCCCTACATCTTGCTATCGGATGTGGCGAACGCGCCTGATCGCGGCGGACGGATCGACCCGTCTCTTCACGAACGCACCGGCACTCTGATGCTCACCCTGCAATGGCCGATCGCCAAGCCTGTCACGCACGCGCGTCTGAAAGAGTTGGGCGGTCAGATCGCCGCGCATTTTCCCGCCGACGCCTGCATGCCCTTCGGACGTTCGCGGTTGCGGGTGACGCAGGATAGCGCGGCGTTGGCTGCTTATGTGGATGGGGCCCATCGCGTAGTGGTGGTGCGGGTGTTCTGGTCCAGCACGTAGCGTTGATCTAATATTCCATAGCAACGCATCATTATTGCGCAAATGACATTCCCGTTGTAATGTTCCGTCAATTCGGAACCGCCCGGTCATGGGCAACGGGAGCGTGGCGCTATGAATCTCTACAAGATTGGGGGATCCAAGATTTTCATCGGGACGCGCGTTGCGCTCCCCACCGATCTTATTGTGGAACTGGCGGACTTCGTTCCGCAGGAGCCGGAATGGCTTCCGATCAATGGCTGGACCAATGCCGGCGCCCTTGGAGACGCTCGCGAAGCAATCACTCAGAATTTCATTGACGCGGATCGCACGCTGACCATCGGCGGCACAATGAACTCGGCAGAAATGCCGAACGTCTTTGCCCCGCTCCCCAATGATCCCGGCCAAATCCGGCTTCTTCAGGCGATGGCTGGCTGCGCCAATTATGCTTTCAAGGTCGAATGGGGCGCGGGCTGCGTATCGGAAAGCGTCGTCACCATCAGCGTTGCGTCTCCTGGCGTCATCACATGGCCCGGCGGCCACGCGCTTGAGCCGAATTCGCCAGTCGTGTTCACGCCTAACAGCGGCACTCTGCCCACTGGCCTTGTCGCTGGCACCGTCTACTATGTCCGCGAAGCCGGGCTGACGCCGACGACCTTCACCGTTTCCGCATCCCCCGGTGGCGCGGCAATTGCCACCACGGCAGCGGGCACGGCAACCACAATCACCGCCACCGCTTCGCCAGCCGGGCAGACTGACCTGTTCTATGGGCTGGCCATGTCGCGCGTGAAGAACGGCGGCGAGGCGAACACTGCTCAGATGCTCAACGCATCGATCAAGCCCAACACGAATATCATCGAGATCTAAACCAGCTAGGGGCGGCGGCTGTCGGGTCGGCCGTCGTCCTTGGACCCGAACGACCCGGTGAGAATGAAACATGGAAATCGGCAATCTCGACAAGCCTGTAGACCTCGCGCCCGGCGAATGGGTCGAGGAAATCCCTGCCCTCCCCGGCGTGCGCTTGCTGGTCCGCTCGACCAACTTCAAGCCGTATGAAACGGCGATCCAGGGCCTCGCCCGCCGCACCGGGAAGAAGCTCAGCACTGACGAAGGGATGGCGAAGTTCGGCATCGCTACCGGCAAGGTGCTGGCAGAGCATATCCTGCTCGATTGGGATTTGAGTAAGGCGGAAGACATCGCCGTCCTGACGACCAAAGGCAAGCCGCTGCCGTTTTCCAAGGAAAATGCGCTGTTGGTGCTGACTGCAGCCGACGAACATGGCGTCGGTAAGGCCTATCGCAACGGCGTCGAATGGGCGGGCGATCAGGTCGCTGACAAGGTTCGTGAGCGCGCAAAGGAAGCGGCGGGAAACTAACGGCGGCGCTGCGGTGGTGGTTCGACAATGGCGACGCCTACACCGCAGCGAAAGAGCAGGCCGGCGAGGATGGCGCAGTCCCCGATGCGCTTGAACCGCCGGAAATATTGGACGGGTTCGCAGGCTGGTACGCCGATTTCTGGCGCCTGTCCTCTGAACGGCAGGTTGGTTTCGGCGTCGGGCCTATTCCGGCGAGCAAGATCGAGGATCACACGCGCGGCTGGCTGACGGAGGATGCGGACATGTTTGAGCACTGCATCCGGGAAATGGACGGGGTCTATATGAAGAAGGTCAACAGCTCCGATCAGCCCAGCACGGACCAGCCCGCAGTCTCTCCGCGTGAAGCGTTCCGGGCCGCCACCGCCAACCGGCGGGGGCGCTGAACATGGACGCAGCCGCTCTCAGTCTCAATATTGATAGCAGCAAGGTCGTCACTGCGGCGAACGATCTTGACCGCTTCACTACGTCGTCGGATCGGGCCGCAGCCGCAGCGGCAAAGGTGAATTTCGGTAATCAGGCGGGTTCGATCGCCAAGCTGGTCGCCTCCGTTCAGTCGATCGACAACAAGCTGTCTGCCCTGATCAGCACCATCACGAAGGTGCAGCAGGCTGAGAAGGCGTTAGCGTCCGCCAATGACAATTCGTCACGGTCGATGGCCGTCGCTGACGCGCATGTGACCGCCTATACCCAGCATCTAGCGGCTATGGTGGCTGGCACAAATGTGGCGGCGGCAGCGCAGAAAGGAGCTGCGGCTGACGCGGCGCTGGCTGGGGCGGCAATCGCGAGCGCCGACAGTCATGTCATTGCATATACGCAGCACTTGGCGGCCCTTGCGCGCACCCAGCAAGACGCTAATTCGCATGTTGTCGCGTGGCAGAACAGGGTGCAGGCGGCCTCCCCCGCGTTCGCCCAGGCCGACGCTCATGTCGTTGCTTATCGCAATTCCCTCGGCAAGGTGGCTGAGGGAGCTAACGCGGCCAGCTCAGCAATCAAGTTCACCGCCCAAGACACCTTGAACGCAAGCCGGCAGCTGTCAGATATCGGCGTTACGCTGGCGATGGGCATGAACCCATTCATGATTGCGATCCAGCAGGGTCCGCAGCTTCTTGATATCCTGCAAAACAAGGCTGCGATGACTGGGCAGACGCTCGGCGCCGTCTTCAAAGCCGCAGCCGCGTCCATTGGCGCCGCTCTGCTGCCTCTCCTACCGATCATCGCCATTCTAACCCTAGCGGCGGCCGGTATCGCGGCACTGACTGAGCAGGCCAACGACGATTCCGGCCTCAAGAAATACACCACCGCCATGGGATATACCAAGGAGGAGGTGAAAAAACTCAATGCCGTAACGGTCACTCTTGGCGACACGTTCAAGGCTGTGTTCCAGGTCGCGTGGGAGCGGATCGCGTCAGCGTTCGGCGTGTCCACGGACTACATGTCCAAGAAGTGGGGCGAGTTTACGCAATGGTTGGTGACCGCCATCCGCGCGGGTCTCGCGGGCGTATATGCAGGCCTTACCGGTGCGAGCATGATTATCCCCCGGCTAATCGAGAACATCAAAACCGGGCGCAAGGAAAACCTGTTTGAACTGATCGGCGGGTCGTTCAAGGATCAGTACGCCCAAGCCCAGAAGTTCATGGATGATGTTGTTGGCCGGGCACGCAAGAACGCGCAGGGCCGCCAGAACGCCATGGCTGCGGCGATGTATGACAAGCCCAGCACGCCCAAGGGCGGCAAGTCGGACGCTGAGAAACTCGCCGATATCGTGCGTAGCGCCGAAGCGGAGATAAAGGCTGAAAAGGCGAAGGCTGATGCCATCGGCTTGTCCGCCCGCGCCGCCATTGAGCTAGAGCAGCGGACCAAGCTGCTCAACGATATCGAGAAGGCGAAGATTCCCGTCACGGCGGCTGTCACCAAAGAGGTTGACCGGCTCGCGAAGGCATATGCAGATGCCAAGATCGCGACTGATGTAGCGACGGCGATTCAGGGCGTCACCGATAGCATCGAAAAGCAGCGCACGTCGATAAACGACCAGACCAATCTCATCGGACTGTACGGCGACGAACTGACGCGTGCGCGTATTCAAATGGAGATGCTGACCGCCGCGCAAAATGCACTCCCCAAAGGCGTGACGCTTTCGACCGAAGATGCGAACCGGGTATCTAAGGCGGCATCCGGTCAGGCGGATGACCATATACTTCAGGATCGCAACCGGCGCATGGAAACGGTGCGTAAGGATGCTGAAGACGCCATGTATGCGCTGGACCTTGAGCGCAAGGGCTTGGGTCTGACTGGCGCGTCGGCAGAAGCCTATGCTTATATTGTCGACCGCCTCAACGATGCGAAGCGCGCGGGGATCGAACTATCTCCCGATGAAATTCGCGCGATCGAGGCGGCAGGCGCGGCTTATGGGCAGGCGCGATATGCGATCGACCAACAGGCTCAGGCCATTGCTGACGCGCGCGAAGTGACGAAGGGCTTCATGTCCGACTGGATCAACGGCGCTCGCGATGGCGCCAGCGTGTTCAAGGCCTTCGCCGATAGCGTCATCAACAGCCTGAACCGCATCATCGATAAACTGCTCGACAAAACGCTGAACGGCTTTCTTGATAGCATGTTTTCGGGTGGCGGGTCGTCTGGCGGCGGCCTGTTTGCCAGCATCTTTGGTGGCGGATCGGCGGGCAGCAAGGGCTTTGTCAGCACGGGCGCGACCGTCAAGATCCCCGACTTCACCAAAGGCTGGGAGTATAACCCGACCATGAATGCCCTGGGCGGTGCTTATGGCACTGCCCAGCGCTTCGCTAAGGGCGGCGCCTTCACCAACAAGATCGTCAACACCCCCACCCTCTTCCGCTTCGCCAACGGCGCGCAGCTTGGCGAAATGGGCGAGGCTGGCCCGGAGGCGATCATGCCGCTCAAGCGTGGGCCGAATGGTTCGCTGGGGGTGCAGATGCACGGCGGCGGCAGGCCGTCGATGAATATGACCATTAATCAGGAGATCAAGCTTGAGGGCGCTATGATGCCGGACACAGTTGTGGCCGTCGCCCGCCGCGCTGGACAAGAGGCGGTCGATACAGCGCGCCTTAATTTCAATCAATGGGCAGGCGAGTGGGACCATGATGGAACGGTAGTCTCGTGACCAAAGTCTACAGCTTCCCAACATTCCGCATTGAAAGCCAACTCTTCCACGTTCCGGGGCAGGGCTATGACGGCGGCCTTACCAGTGGCGGCGCTCAATTCATCACGCCTGAGCCTGGCGGCTTTGCTATGCTGGAAACGCAGCCCGCCCTGATCGACACAGAATGGGACGCACCTCTGGCGTCGTGGATCATGTCCAAGATCAGCGGGCAGGTGTTTCGTGTTCGCCTCGCTCCATCGCCCCAGATCGCTTACAGCCGCAGCCGTGGTATGTCCGCTGTGCCGTGGTCCAACGGTCAGGCTTGGAGCAACCAGCAGAATTGGGATGGTGACTTCACCGCCCGTTACTCCGCTGACGGACAGAAAGGCTCCGTCACCATGCAGTTCGATCTAACCGGCGTCGGGCCGATCGTCGGGCCGGGCCATGTCGTCGGACACGAAAGTGAAACCTACCTGATAGACGAGATCACCTATGACGGTGATGTTGCCACTGCGATCGTCACCCCCCCCCTGCGGCGTGACATAGCGGCCGGCGACAACTGCTACCTGCGCCCGTGGTTCACAGGCCGGATCAGCAATGGCGCTGATATCCGGGCCGCCTATAATAACATGGGGCATGTGAAGCCGGGCAAGATCATCCTGCAAGAGGCTCTTGTTTAGACTCGCCTTAGTCAAATGAGCGCGTCAAACTAAGGTATGGATTCGACAGGGCAGGAAATTTTAGATTGGTGGTTGACGTCATTTGATGGAGATGACCGCAATCTGATGGTGTCCATGTACTCGCCCCTCACATTGAACGTTTCAATTACGAATTCGACCGTGGCCAATGGTGCTAATCCGTTAATCGACCATATGGCCGGACTGACGCGAGAGACGGCATTTTACCGCCTATCATCGATAGCAACATGGTACAGCAGGCCGGGATATAGCCATTGGGCTATCAGCTTCGCAAAGAAGGCAATGGGCTATGCTGAATATTCTACTCCCATCTTAGATCGACATTTCGGATTACATAATCAATGCGTTGTGACATATCGATGGCGTGACAGCGTGGACGGCGCATTTCAGGCCGCTGTGGAAGCCTGCGAAGCCAGCGTCTCAATTCATGAGCAGGCGGCAGTTGAAGCCGCTGCCGCTTTTGGGCAAGTGCCAGCCCATCATTGTTTCCAACAATTGCGAATTATTGAAGAAAAGCGTGGGAACTATGAGAGGGCGATCCAGCTGTGCGAGATGGCAAAGCGAGGTAGCTGGGCCGGAGATTGGGATAAAGATATTGCCCGGCTGAGCAGGAAAAAGGATAAGTCAGCATGAAACTGGTGATCGCAACATTTTCCTGCTTTGGAATTGCCATCGCGGCACCGTCGCTGGCCCGATCAGGCACGGATTACCCTCACCGTGATTGGGGGCGAGTGCTTACTCTGGATATGAGCACGACGGATGCGACCACATGCATAGCAAGAGAACTCAATCGAACCGGCGATGCCGTAGTGCTGCCGGTCGAAGGCGGTAATGACATAGATTTCGCAGTTCGGCCCATTTGGGGGCCGAAGATGGAACCGTGGGAAACCTATAAAGTTCGTTCTGTAAACGGCGCGACAACCCTGCGCGTTTTTTATCGGCATCCGATGAAGCCAAAAACGGTAGCGAAGGATGTCGCGCGCCTGCAACGCCAATGCCTGAAAATCCTGAGCAACGAGGCAAGTTAGATAGATGCTTAAGAGCGCACTTATGTTGCGCTTTTTTCCTATGATATATAACATATGTGCGCATGAGCGCATTCTACGATCATATTGACGACATCCTGGGCGCTGCCGATGACGTCACTGATATCGTGGCAACCGTCCGCAAGTGCTGGCTCTACGACTTCAAGGATGATCCAATCCGCCTATGGGACGGTCAGGGCAATTTCATCGATATAGAGGGTAATGAGTGGCTTGGCACCGTCGATGCCAATGGCACCAACCACCACAATTCCCCGTCTCTTCAAGACGGGCGCGATGGCACCAGTGCATCCTACAACTTCTCGCTCACAATCCCTACCCTGCCTGGGGAGGATACGCTCTCGCTGTACGAGGCGCTCAAGGCTGACCAGGCCAAGGTCTACGGTCGCGCGCTGACCTGCTATCTCGCGATCTTCGTGGAGGGTGAAGGGCTGCGCCCGAACACCCCGCTTTCATTCTACAAGACGATGACGATGTTTTCTCCGAAGTTTTCGGAGCAGCTACAGCGCGGCCAATCCGGCGCAATCGTCAAATCCTATACTGTCTCGATCGTCGCAAAGGACAATAATCACGGGCGCAGCGACACGCCTGACCGCACCTATGCAGACAGTATGCAGAAGCGCAGGGCGCAACAGCTCGGCGTGTCGGTGGATCGTGGGTCCGAATATCTCGCGCTGCTGGCCAACAGGACATATCAAATCCCATGACGGACATCGTGGACGACACCCTGCGCGAATGGCGCCGGTCAGCTTTTGTCTACGGGCAAAGCGACTGCATGCTATCGATCGGGCGATATCTGGCGCGCACCGGCCATGAGGATGTCACTGGTCAATTCGTTGGCCGCTACGACACCGCAGAGGGCGCACAAGGGCAGATGGCGGCGCATGGCGGCGTGGCGGGGCTTATGGCGCTCGCCGGAGCGGTCGCAAAAGATGGTGAGCCGGCGCGCGGCGATGTGGTCGAGGTGCTTTACGACGGCGAGGGCGAGACACTGGCAATCGGCGGGATATGCACCGGCGATTCAGTCGCTGTGCGTTTGGAGCGAGGGATGGTCGAAATTCGGCTGAAATTCGTCCGACATCGCGGGGTATGGCATGGCAGTCGTTAAAAAGATCGCTGGCCTCATCGCGATTGCCGTCCTGTCCTATTACGCTCCCGGCTGGGGCACTTCCCTCGCCGGAAGCATTTTGGGCGCGGGCGCTTCTGCTGCGGCGACCTCGTTCCTGGGCGCGGTTATCGGTGCGGTCATCATCGCAGCCGGGTCATTTGCCATTCAGGCTATCTTGGGTGCCAGCCAGCGCGCCCCGAAGATGGAGGCCGGAAAGGTCAACGTGAGGATTTCAGACCCTCCGCGCTGGCTAACCGCTGGTCGCGCTCGGCAAGGCGGGGGAGCTCTCTTCGGCGATTTCGATAGCCAAGGCCGCTTCTGGTACATCATCGTCCACAGCGACGAAATTCTGCACACCAGCCTGCCCCTGCAATATTATTTGGACGATGAAGCGGTCACGCTGGACGGCTCAAATTATGTCCAGCAAGCGGAATTCCGCCTCAAGACGAACAAAGACAAAGATCCAGCTGAAACCGATGGTGAAGGCAGAGGCTATATCCGCATCTGGACGCGCACCTATTCAGAAACAAACCCCGTTCCTGGGCGCGTGGCAGAGTTCGACGCAGCCATGGGTTCGCTGTGGACGCTCGATCATAAGCTGGTCGGCACAACATACAGCGTCGTTTGCATGGACGCCTTGCCGGTCGAGCATCGCTATAAAATCTATCGCTGGCGCGGGCCTTTTGGCCTTGGAGAGCCATCCGTAAGCATCGCGGGCGATTGGGCCAACATCTACGATCCACGTGATGAAGCGCAGGTTCTTGGTGACCGGACGACCTACAAGCCTAGCCGCAATGCCGCTCTGATCTGGGCTTGGTTTCGGACCCACCCATTCGGTCGCAACAAGCCGGAAAGCGCGATTGATTGGGTGAAGATCGCTGAACAGGCGGACATCTGCGACCAGACAGTCACCGGCATCGAGGGCGATCAACCTCGCTATGAGGCGGGCGTCTCCATCGTAGATAGCAAGCGCCGCGCCGACGCTGAACGCGAAATCATGCTGGCATGTGACGCGCAGATTTTCTTTGGGGAAACGGGGCTGTCATACGTCCTCGTTGGTCACTGGCAAGCTCCCACCCTTTCCTTCTCACGCAACCGCGACATTATGGGGATGGCCACTCAGGAAGCCCAAGACGGCGAGAGCGAAACCCAAGGCGTCATCGTCAAATATATGGAGCCTGAAGCAAACTTCACGATCCAGCCAAGCGCGGCATGGATCAACCCGCTCTATTACGACCCGCTGACGACGCCGAAATTCCTGACGGTGGAAATCCAAGCGTGCCAGAACCACAACCAGGCGATGCGACTGGCCAAGGCGATCGGCATGCGCTCGCAGCCCCGCCACAAGATCGGGCCAACGGTCAACCTGCGCGGCCTGCGCGCGCGGCAAGAGCGCATCGTCACGATCAATTACGATAACACGTTCGCGGGCGACTATGAGATCGCCACCCCCGTCGAACTGGACAGTGCCGGCATCTTCACCGGCTTCGGTGCCGTCCCGGTCAGCCCCACCCGCTGGACCCTGCTCCCCGGCGAGGAGCAACCCAAGCCCGTCGTGGATGGCAGCGAGGGCACCGTGTCATTCCCCGCCATCACCGGTGAAAACGTCTATTTCTCGGACGGCACGATCAAGATCGACTTTCCGGCCCTACCCCGCGACGACGCCACCTATGTCGCGGAATATATCCTCACCTCCGAGATAACCGGCGGCGAGAATGACACATGGCAACCCATGTCGATCAACATCAACACGGCGGTCAGCGTGCCTTTGCCGGATGGGAATTACACTGTCCGCTATCGCTATGTTGTGACGTCGGGGCGTGGTCCGGCATGGGAATATGCGACGCTCTCGGTGGAAAGTGAGCTGCCATCAACCGTCACGATGGCCGTACAGGGCGGCGTCAATCAAGCCGTCCTTACATGGAAGAACCCGGTCGACCTTCGGTTCTTTTCCTCCGATATCTGGCGCGGGACAAGCGCCGTTTTCGGTTCGGCCACCAAGATCGTGGACAATTTCCCCGGTGGCCTTGGCGAGGTCCAGTCTTACACTGACACTCCGCTCAGCGCCGGCCAGTATTATTATTGGATCGTCGCGAACGATGGGGCGGCATTGGAGGCTGATCCGTTTGGCCCGGTAAGCGCCGACGTCGGCGCCTTCGACTTCACCGGCGGTGTACTGCCATCTGGCGCGACCTTCGCGCGCTCCAGCGCCGGCCAGCGTACCAACGTAGCGGGCAGCCTTGTCAGCGAGGCGGCCGATGTGGCGCGCTTCGACTATCATCCGACCACGCACGCACTTCTGGGCCTGCTCTATGAGCCATCAACCGATAATGAAGTCGTCAACAGCGGTACCGGTGGCGCTGCGCTTGGTGTGATCGGCTCTGGTGGCGCACTGCCGACGGGATGGACAATGCCGGAGGGCGGTGCAGGCCTGACCCGCGAGATAGTCGGCTTCAGCACTGTCAACGGCGTCGATATCATTGACATTCGTTTCTACGGTACCGCGTCGGCAACCACTGTCCTCACACTGCGCCCCGACAATGCTGGCGCAGCGGCCAGCATCGGCCAAACTTGGACCAATAGCGCCTTTCTCGCCCTAATCGCTGGGTCGCTCGCCAACGTGGCTAATCTGCAAATGCGCGCGGGTTCCGAAGGTGGCGGCACATTATTGTCGGGCCTGACTGCGACGCTTGCCCGCTATACCAATACCCGAACGCTGACAGCGACGTCGGCGAGGCACGTCATCCGTTACAACTGGAGCGCGGCCGGCGCCCCGATCGACTTCACCCTGCGCATAGGCCTGCCCCAGCGCGAGCTGGGCGGCAAGGTAACCTCCCCGATCAAGACGAGCGGTGCGGTGGCGACCCGCGCTGCCGACGCTCTCACACTTAATTGGGGCGCGCGGGGCGTCGCGGATGGCGCGATCACAATGCGCGTCACATTTGACGACGGCTCGAAGCAGGATGTGGCCGGGACGGTGGCGAGCGGGACTACCATCCTGACCACCAGCCTCAACCGGTCAGCTATCAGGCGGGTATCAAAAATTTAGCGCAACATAATGCGTGTTGTGTATTCCAGATATTTCATCTGGCTTGTGCAAAATTGCGTCATTAGGTATGTCTTGGCAACATACTTTCAAAGGTGACGTTGTGAGCGCAATAGACATTCTCAGGGACGCACTTTTCGGAAACCCGCCATCCCCGACAATGAAGCCTTCACGCGAAGGTGTGCTGGCTGCGTTCATCGATCTATACCAGTTGCTGACGACGTCCGGCTTCTCGACCGGGATCTACGACAATACCGCTGCCGGTGTTGCCGGGACGACCAACGGGCAAATCTTTCTCGTCAAGGGCGACGGTACCAATACCTTCGTCAAGATGTACAAGAACAATGTCGGCGTTGCGCAGGATTTGGGGATTTCGCTACCATCATCCGCTAGCGTTCAGGCGCTATTTGAGGAGGCTATCGCGGAGGCTCAGGCTGCGGCAGCGCTGACAGCCAACATTACCGCCACATCCGGCGAAAAACTGCCGGAAACCTCCGTCCTCACCGGGACGAGTGGCGGCGCGATCCCGATCATTGTCGGCGGCCGGACCATCGGCTTCACTGTTCCCATCGGGGAAGACGGCGCCGGCTCAAATCTCATCCTCCGCATCCCGTTCAGCTTTGACGAAGCCCAGCGCCTCGCCGGCTCGACCATCCGCCTGCGGGTAGTGATGGAGGCAACGGCCGGCTATCTGGCCGCCACCCCATTCGGCGGCAATGCCGTGCGCGTCGATCGCCAGAACGGCACCACCGACATGAACGTCGGTGCGGCACTGGCGGCAGGCCAGTCCGGCACCCGCCTGACCCGCGACTACACCTATACCATGGTCGGCGATGAACTCTGGGTCGGCGCTACCGTGCAGATCGGCGCGAACAGCCCGACCGGCGCAGTCCGCTCGTTTCGGGTCAAGTCGATCGTCTGGGACGTCATCGCCACGCCTGCGACCGCTGGCGCAACCGGGACAGACGCCGCGCTGGATGCGCGCCTCGCCGCGCTGGAGCCGGCGGCGGATATCTTCGGCAAGGTCGAGGCCATCTTCCAGTTCTTCAACGATGCTGTCGCAGCCAAGGACGATGGTGGCCG
Source organism: Sphingobium sp. WCS2017Hpa-17 (assembly GCF_031843765.1). NCBI lineage: Bacteria > Pseudomonadati > Pseudomonadota > Alphaproteobacteria > Sphingomonadales > Sphingobiaceae > Sphingobium > Sphingobium sp. WCS2017Hpa-17. The sequence goes on along the minus strand of NZ_JAVTIV010000034.1, from coordinate 6,234 downwards.
CACGGTAGGCAGCACTATTCCTGCCGGGAAAAGCGGCCAGAACACGATCATGCAGTGGCGCCTGCCGATGACCGGCCGCCTGCGCAAGATGCTGCCGGGCCGCCAGGCGCGCCTCACGCTGGGCTTCAATACGCCGACCGGTTGGGCGCGAAGCCACACGGTCAACATGCAGGTGCGCGACGTCAATCTGGCGACCACGGCCATCGTGGCGACGGAGGTGATCGACAAGCAGATCAGCCCGACGCGCCGCGTGATCTCGTTCAACTTCCAGGCGCCGACCGGGATGACACTGGACGACCTTCGCCCGTACATCGCGCTCACCGACGCTTCGAACGCCGGCACTGCCGAGACGATCACGCTCACCGACATGGTGATGAGCTATTATCGCAACGGCTCCGACGTCATGCAGGAAGCGGCCAGCACGGCCCTGCTCGGTGACGAGATCACGCGCGGCGCATCTGTTGAGCAGGCTGTGGGCACCGTGTTCGCCACCGGGAAGCGCCTTGGCGCAATCCTTGATGCGGCCAGTTACGCCAGCATCGCCCTCGCCCTCCAGACGGCCACTGCGCTGGCCAGCCCCGGCGCGATGGCGCAGGTCAATGTCGGCGAAGGCGTGTTTACCGAACGCAGCCTCGGGCTGATCGGCTCAGGCACGGACGGCGACAACGTGATCCTGCGCGGCGCCGGCAAGTGCCGCACGATCATAGATGCTCGGTTGCCGGCAACCACGCCGATCGCCACCATTCAGGCGACCAGCGGCTTCGATTTCAACAAGTCGCAGGAAGTCAGCGACGCGACGCTGTGGGTCGGCAACATGCGCTACGGCGCGCATATCGACTCGGTCAACTTCGCGCCGGACAGCCGGAACGTCTGGCGCAACGTCGATATCGTCCACTTCGGCAATGACGCCGCTGATGCTTATTGGGGTCAGTCCGTCTGGGCGTCTCAGCACGCATGGGCGCTCGGCACGACGTCGGGCTCTTACTACGGCTTCGACAATTGCGGGGGTCGCGCGCCGCGCGCCGCTTTCTCCGCGCACGATCAGATCGGCTTCACCTCGCCATCTATTGTCGAATGGATCGGCGGCTCGCTGACGGCGACCAACGTCGCAGGCTGGTGCTTCAGGTTGGAGTCGATCGGCTCCATGATCATGAACCGGGCACTCCTGAGCAACGCCACCCTATCCGGCGATATCACCATGGCGGTGCAGCCGTGGCTCCCAACCACGCTGGACATGCAGCCCGCCGATCATCGATGCTGGGAACTGGTCGGCTATGGCAACAGCCCCGCCGTCTTCCGCATCGAGGACTTCGGTCGCGCGCTGCGGATCACCTCCGCGACCACCGGCGCGACCTCCAAGGTTGTCCTGAGCGGGACGGCAGCGCCGATCCTGTGCGGGAAGACCGGAACAGCCGGCGTCATTCGCGTCGATGGCGACATTGGCATGGCCGGCTATTCCTATGGCTGGGGCGATATCAGTTCCGACATCACCAGCGGCCGGCCGGGCGCCATCACGAAGCTGGGCGCGCGGCTGGGCAACCGGACTGGCGCGCCGATCACCCTGACGGTGCAGGTCGATGGCTTCGCGGCGGTCGATATCGTGTTCAGCGCCAACTACACGGCGATGACCAACGCGGACATCCTCGCGATCATCAACACCGCGCTGACCGGCAAGGCGGTCGCCTCCGAATATAATGTCGGTGCGCGGTATCGCCCGTTCATTGCTGACGAAGAGGCGAGCCTGCTCAACAGCGGCGGCACCATGATCTTCATGGGCATGGCGCTGGCCTTCACGGATGACAGCCATCGCGCCGTCCGGCCGATGCTCAACACCGACCGCTTCTCGACCTTCGCCGGCATCGCGTGGGAGGATATCCGGCCCGGTGCATTCGGCCGCGTCAAGACGGCCGGGTGGATCGACCGCAGCGATGTGCTTCGCGCAGATGGCGGCGTGATCGACGTCGGCGAGCGCTTCACGATCGACGCCGCGAAGCCCGGATATGTCCGATCCGGCGAAATGAATGGCATCGGCCTTCTGGAGTGCGTCCGCAATATCTCCGGTCAGGATCTGACGACGCTCTCGATCGCGCGGGGCGTCGATGCGCTCGACCTTCCCGCTACGGTGCAGGGCACGCGGGTGCCGCTGACCTATGGCATGGAGCCGGCGCAGATCGACGCGAATGGCCTGTCCTCCCTGATCATGACGCCGGACGGGCTGGACGGTCACTTTGCACGGCCCGGCAGCCAGCGGGCGCCGCTGAGCGGCGGGCGGTCGGCTATCGTGGTAGATCAGGACGGGGCTTTCCCGATCGGCCGGGATGAACAGGGTCGGTTGATTCTTGGCGCGCTGGCCGTGGAGCCATCGGTGCGCATGCCGTTTACCAACGGACACCGGCCGAACCTCATGACCGATGGTGGGCTGAGCCTTCGCGGTGAATATGACGGGGTGATCTACGATGCCGGCGTCGAGGGGCAGGTAGTCCCTGATCCGGCCGGTGAAACTCTGCTGGGGCGCAAGCAAGCCGCAGTCTTCGAGATCGACCCCGGAACCCTCTGGCCGACGCGCCGGGGTGTCACGCTTTCGCAGCAGGGCGACTTCACCCCGTTGGGCATCGTGTCGCCCGGCCTGATGCGTGTGAAGGGGCCGGACGTTGACTATCCGATCGGCGTCGTCGGCTGGCGCGAGCAGGTATCGTCGCCCAACGCCCTCTACATCATCATCAAGCATGGCCAATCGAACAGTATCGGCATTACGCAGGCTGCCGATGGATCGGCCCCAAACCCGAAATTCACGGAGCTGGCGCCCCTCCCAGGGCAATGCCTGACCTTCAACGCTGGCCCCCACCCCCACCAGTCGTCCGGCGGGTCTGGCGACGTCGCGAACCCAGCGGACCCTTCCCGCTTCACCAGCTTCATTGACATGGTTGTTGGCGAATATGAGGGGTCGGGGCTTGGCGCGGCGGAAGTCTTTGCCATGGCATCAGGGGCCAAGGTTCTCCTGATCAACAACGGCTTCTCCGGTTCCAGCTTCGCGGCACTGGTTGGCTCCGCCGGTTCCGATGCTCAGCCGTGGTCGGATATCCGGGCCATGGTCAACTCGGCGGTGTCGATCGCGGCCGGCATGGGCCTGACGCCGGTAATCGCAGGCTTGATCTTCAACTGGGGTGAGAATGGCGACAGCTCGGGCGTCGCGGGCATTCAGGCGAACTTCGATGTGCTGCGCGGCAAGGTCGATTTGCTTGCACCCCTCACCGGACAGGTCAGCGGCATCCCGATCGTCGCGGCCCAGCCTGCCTCCACCCAAGGCACTGACACCGGCCTTGTTCGCCCTGCCGCGCTGGCGGTCGGGAATTGGGCGTCGATAGCGTCCAATCGCGCCGTCGCCATGCCTCTTTACTGGACGTCGATGGACGACGTCGCGACCGTCCATCACAGGGCGCAGGGGCACCGTCATATTGACGAATTGAGCGGCCACCTCCTGTGGGAGTTTGCCACTAACAGCCGCGCGCGCACTCCGCGCATGGTGTCCGCGCGTCGATCCGGCACTATGGTAACGGTCACCATGTCGGAGCCGGTCACCGACGATACGAAGGGCGTTGCCGATCCGGGCAGCCTTGGGATCAGTTATCGCGACAGCACGGCGTCCCGCACGGTCAGCGGCGTCAAGGTCGATGGCAATGTCATCACCTTCCGCGTCACCGGCGCTACTGGCGCAGGCGAGGTCGTGTCTATTGGCTGCATCGGCGCGAAGAAATATCCCGCGCTGTCCAATCGCGACGGCATGGGACGCCTCTACGGCCTGCGCAGCTGCATCCGCTCGCTTCGCAAATACTGGTCACACACGACCGGCCGCCCGCTTTTCCTCTGGGCGCAGCAGCAGGAACTCAACGTCACCGTTTCCGCCTGAGAAAGGACATAAGCATGGCACTCCCCGCCACTCGTGGCAGCACGCTCATCACCCGCACCAGCGCCGCCCGCGCCGGCCAGTATATCGACATCACGCAAGCTGAGATCGATCTGGTCAATATCGAAGGACTCTTGCTCTGGCTCGACGCCAAGAGCCTTCTCGCTGGATCGACCACCGCGCTTCGGGACCGGCTGGCTGGACTTGCCGGGACGGTCGATAACGGCGTCGCGCTCGCGGGTAGCGGCGGGACGAAGGATAATCTCGGCTTCGTCTTCCCCGCCACGCCCGACAATCATCAGCGTCTGGCGATGCCGAACTTCGCGATGCCGAGCGATTATACGGTCGTGTTCGTCATCAACCCGAGCAACGGAACCACGGCCAGTGCAATCCGCGTGTTGCTCTATGAGCTGCCCAACGGCGAATATCTGCAAATCTGGCTGGAGCAGCCGGCGGTGGACGGCCCGTTGACGCTGCGCGCGCGGCATGGCTCGACCGGCGGCTTCAATCTGGTCGGCGTCATCCCGCACAGCACGCGCTCAATTCTCACGATCCACTATGACCCGATCCGCACGCGCCTGTCCGCTTTCCTGGGCAAAACGCTGCTGGGTGCCGTCACGGAAAACGCGAAGGATGCTGGCGTTGGGTCGTGGTTCGGTGGCAGGCCCGGCACAACCCAGCCGACGCATAAATTCTTCGGCATGATCGAAGCGGCGATCGTGCTGGGTGGCCTGTCCTTCTACAGCGCCGACGCAACCAACCCAGCCAACGCGCGGCGCAACGCCCTCATCGATGCGGTGGCCGCCGTCTACGGCCTTACCGTCTGACGGCCGGGCACCATGCACACTCATCAGGGAGCTACGGCGATGACGCCATGGGGCGAGGCGTTGATCGCCAAATATGGTTGGATCTGGGTTGGCCTGTCGTTCGGCTTCCTCGCGAAATATGCGCTGCTCATCAAGAAGGGGGTGAAGATCAAGCCGGCGCTTGTGCTGGCGGACATCCTCATCCTGCCGATGGTCGCGCTGATTTCCTACTGGCTGATCAGCCGCGCCGGTGTCGATGGCGAAGGCGCGGCGCTCATTACGGCCGGGGCAACGGTTGGCGCTGACCGCGTGGTCAAGCTCTACACCGATCGCTTCGTGCGGCAGGTGAGTGACGGCATCGTGGATGAGGTCGCCCGGCGGAAAGCCGCGATCCGCGAAGAGGTGCAAACCGAGCTGAGTGCCGAACGCACGCTCCAGGACATCGCGACGGGCAAGCGCCCGCTGGGAGGATGACATGACCGACAAGGGACTTTTCGACCTGATCCGCGAGCGCAAAGGCGCTGCGCTGACGCAGGCTGACGTGGATGCGATCAATGCGGTGATCGGCGCGCCAGCAGTGGCCAAATCGGACTGGCAGATCGGCGCAGCAGGCGTGGCGCTGATCCACAGTTTCGAGAGCCTGCGCCTGACCGCATACCCCGATCCTGACAGCAAAAATGGCTTGCCCGTCACCAATGGCTGGGGCACGACCGTCGATGAGGATGGCAAGCCTATCAGGCTGGGCGCTGTCTGGACGCGCGACAAGGCCGATCGCCTCTGGCTTCGCGATCAGAAGCGGTTCGTGGCGGCGGTCAACAAGCTGGTGGCGGGCTATCCCACCACGCAGGCGCAATTCGATGCGCTGGTGTCGTTCGCCTATAATGTGGGCGAGGGTGCCGATGGGCTGGCCGGCAGCACCCTTTTGCGCAAGCACCGCGCGGGCGACTTCGCAGGCGCAAAGGCTGAGTTCGCCCGCTGGAACAAGAACGATGGCAAGGTGTCCAATGGCCTGATTCGCCGGCGGGCGGCTGAGGCTGAACTGTATGCGGGGCGGGTATGATCCGCGAGCAAACCCCCAACAGCTTCCAAGGCTGGCTGGCCCTCGGCGTTTTCGCCCAGACGACGATGCTGTTCGGCCTGATGGCGATCCACAAGGATTTGCTGGACAGTCAGGGCTTCATGACCCTCGCCTCCGCCGTCATCGTAACCGCGTGGGTTGGCGCTATCATCGGCGCAGCGTTTCAGGCCGGCAAGACCGCTGGAGAGCAGGCGGCTGTGGTGAGCAAGGCTATGGATATCGCGGCCACAGCACAGGCTCAGTCAGCGCCGCAGGAACCGAGACAATGACCCGCCTCATCCCCCTCGCCCTCCTCCTGCTCACCGGCTGCGCGCACAACCTCGCCACCTGCGACAATGCGCGGGCAGCTGCTCAGTTCGCCACCGTGGCTATGACGCGGGTTTGTCCGATGGTGGTGCGTTAGTCCGCTCCTTATCCCGCCGGTCCCACACCCATTCCTGCTCGTA
>NZ_JAVTIV010000033.1:0-31499 GCF_031843765.1 Sphingobium sp. WCS2017Hpa-17 | reverse complement strand
CCGCGATGCCGATGCTGCATTCCGCGATGTGCTCGCTCAAGAAGGCGTCGAGGCCTTCCTCGGCAAGTAAGATGCCAAATCCCCCAGCAAACCGTCAGTAGCCGCGGTCCTCACCGGATGCGTACGCGTGAAGTGCTGCTCGGTCAGGATATGATGCATGGCCATAAAATAGCACCGCCACTTTAAAATAGCAACGATACTTTCAGCAAGCGGGTTGATGACGTTTTGAGGAAGATAAAGACATGCGTCGTAAGCGGCCTGCGGAACGGCGGCAGCAGCCTCGGGAATTCATTATGCTATCGTGTCGCGATGCCGCTGCCTCAGCCAGCCAGAGGACATCACAGGGACGATGGCGTCTTTAACTTGCCGGGGACGCAGAAAACGATGATGTGCCGCGCCAGAGTCGAGCCTTCTGGGATATAGTTCACATGCCAGAGGCACTCTGCGATGGTCGGGGGCGGACCCGCACGGTCCACAAGTTCGAGGATGCCCAGAAACCCGAGACGCACATTGGTTGCCTGATAGGCTCCGGCCTGTCCAAAATAGGTCTTGGCCACGTCCCGGTCGACCGCGCCGAAGTGGCGCTTGAGCTCCGCGATAAACCGCAAGCCCCCAAAGCCGACATAGAGATCGCTGCGTCCGGTCGCGATGCCTTCCACTTCGGTCAACACCTCGGCAGTGGTGAGATTGCCTTTGACGAATTGCCTCAGGTCAGACTGGAGGTCGCCCTCTTTCGCATCGTCGGCGCGCAAATATTCGGTCCGCGAGCCAAGCTGCTTGCGCCCGGCGTCCTGCCGGTCCGCGCAGAACATGAGGATCTGTGCCAGCAACGCGTCGAACCCATCCTTCGTCTCCCCCCGATAGTCCGTGCACGATGCGACCGCCGCGGTGAGCTCGCGGAAGAGTTGATTGATGACGGGATTGGCAAACCGCTCCGCCTGCCCCGCCTTTTGGCCAAGAGCGGATTCAAGCGCGGCGGCGGCGGGCTGAGGCAGCTGGTCGGCTCCCGGGAGGCCATGGAGAACGCTCGTCAGCAGGGGATACGAGACGTTCTCCTCAACTTTTCGCGAGGCTGTGAGCTCCTCGCTTCGTCGCTGGACACTGTCGCGAAGTTGCGCCGCAAGGCCAGCATCGATCCCAAAGACGTCCGGTTCCAGCAGCAACTGGTTAAGATGCTCGACCAGCCCGCGCTCGCGTACAAAGGCCGCCTCAATGCGCGGCCGCACCAGTAGCGACAGGCCAGGGCCGGCCTTCAGGGTTCGCTCCGCATCATAGACCACCAGCACCGCATTGAGCGTTGCGGCGGCGTTCAGCCAGCTCGGGCGGGAGAGATCGTCAACCGCGCGCCGCGCGGAACGGGCCAGGCCGACCCAGGCGATCTCGCGATCCGCCCGCGGCGCGAGCCAAGGCGGCAGCGACCCTGTCTGAAGCAGAGCCCGCCGGTCGGCGATAGCCCGCTCCAGCCGGGAGAGCGCTGCCTGCAAATCGGCCGCCCCCGTCTCGTCCCAAAAGCCCCGGATCATGTCGATTATCGCGTCAAAGGCGGCAGCATCGACGCGATCCTCGTCGGCCAGGGTAGCTTGTCTGAAGCGAAGCTGCGCAGCTTCAAGCCCCGCCAAAATGTCGGGCATGGACGCCTGCTCCAGGGCATTGCCCAACATGATCAGCCCGAGCTCGAACGCGGCTTCGGCTCCAGCCGCTGGGAGCAGGCGTTCGATCGCCACGATGAGATCGTCGCCGCCCCATTGCGTGTACGCCGCGCCAAGGAGCTTTGCCACATGGGCTGCGAACAGCTCGCTCGGCGTTCCCTCGATTTCCGTGAGAAGCGCGAGCAGCCGGTGGCGGTTCATGGCATCGGCCAGCGCCATGCGGAACAGCGCCTCGAGAGCATATGCCGCCAGCAGGTCAGTCCGGGGATCGGACCGGTCGGCGACCCGAGCGAAAAGGATTGGCGCCAGCGCCCGCGCGAGGCGGTCCCGGAGGTGCGGGGCCTCGATCAGCAGATGGGCCGCGTCACGCAAGACCGTAGGCGATGATGCGGCTGCGAAACCGTCGATTAGCAAGGCGTCGAGCATCGGCTGGTCGCTCTCTGGCGCGGTGACCGTCATCGCTACCAGTATGTCTAGGAAAGGCGCCTGCAGAACGGCCTCCCGCTCTGCTTCAAGGCCATCGACGCCACCGATTCGCTCCAGCGTCACCGCCTCGCCTTGGGCGAGGCAGGCTGATATCCTGTCTATGACGGTCACGTTGCAGCACTCGCATGCGCCATCACCACAAATAGGCATCCTTTTTCGCGACCTGACAGCACTCCTCGCCGAGCTGGCTGACTATCGCCGGCGGATTGGCGCTCGCGACGAGAATCTGGAGGCCCGGCGTTTCCTTCGCGATCGTCTGTAGTTCACCTAGCAAAGCGGCAAGATCTATATCGCTGACCTCTTCGGCACCGGGCGAATCGATGATCAAGAGCCCCGGATGGCGCCCGAGGCCGCGCTCCTGGCCGACGCGCAACAAGGCGACGGCCGTCGCGAGCCGCAGCCGCAGCCGCTCGCCCGCGGTCACTTTGCTGAAGCTGGTGCCCTCGCCGCCCTTGGTGAGGGCCAGGGTCGCGTTCGATCCGAGCTTGACGGCCTCGAGCATCCGCACGCCGAGGCGCTGCCCCAGGATCAGGATCTCGTCGCTCAGCCGCTGCAATATGTCGCCACGGCTCTCGTCATAGGCCGTCTCGGCCTCCTTGGCGGCTGCCCGAACCAGCGCAAGATCAGGAGAGGGCGCTGGGGTAACTCCATCTGTCTTGCGCTCCTTGAGCGCTCCCTCGAGACGCGCAACGGCAAGCTCCGCGTCCCGCCTCTGCTGGAAGGTGGTCCCTGTCGCCGCTTTCTCCAACGCTTTGCGCGCTGCGTCGACCGCTTTGCCTGCGCTAACGGCTATCCCGCGCAGCGACGCCTCATGCGCGACGGCGCGCGCGACGGCGGCGCTGGAAGCCTGTGCCCGCCTCTCCCCCGCCTCGATGGTCTCGCTTACCCCCTCCATCGTTTCGACAGGGATATGCTCAGCACACAGCGAGCAGTTGAGTTCGACGCTCTCGCGTTTGATGCGTTCGCCCGACACTTTCGCCTCGCAGCGCGGGCAGCATACCGGATCGAGTCCGTTGAAAAACTGCTCGGCGACAATATTCTCACGCAGATTGCGCAGCGCCCGTTCGTCCGTATCTGCAACGCCCCGCAGCGCCTTGAGCTCTGCCTGCGCTGTAGCGTGGCGTGTCGCCTGGTCGATCGCGATCGGGGAAAGCCGCGCCACTTCACCAGCCAGCCGCTCGAGTTCTTCTGCCGTTGCCTGCGTTGAACTTAGCCCCGCCAGCGTTTTTCGCGCAGCCGCGAGATCGGTCTCGAGGCGTGTTCGTGCCTTGGCGGCTTCTGTCGCTGCACGCACCGCAGCCTTGTTGCTCTGGTCCTGCTCCTGCTCGACCTCCTTTTTGATGGTGCGCGCTTGCATCACCGTCAGCGCCCAAGGGAGCCCCACATACATCTGCAGCATACGGGCGGGCAGGCCGCCCATCTGCACATCGCCTAGCAACAACTTGTGGTCACCGCCAAAATAGAGCCCGCCCGACAAGGCAGTCCAGCCATGCTCGACCGCCATCTTGTCACCTTCCTTGCCCTGCATCGCAGGAATGGGATCGAGGTCGAGCGTGTTCATCATGAACTGCGACATGGCAGCCGCAAACCCCTCGTCCGACGAGAAACGATCGACGATCGTCGGCGCACCACCCGGCCGAATGAGCATCAGCGTGCCGGTTGGAACACCGCCCTCGACCATGAACTCTATACGATAGGGCTGGGCATCGACCAAGAAATCCAGGGCAACCCAGCTCAGCCATTTACGCACATCACCCTGAAGGTTCTTGGGCGTACCGCGCAAGCACCACAGGATGATCTCGAGGATGCTCGACTTGCCAGCGAAATTCTTTTCGCTGGTGATCGCCCAGATGCCTGGTCCTAAGCCTTCCCAGCCGAAATCTATCGCGCCCTGCGCCTTGCCGCCTTTCTCCCCCTTGAACGCGATAGCCGTGATAGTCAGCGTCCGTGCCGGACGCATCGGACGGTCCGCCGTGATACCCCGCCTGCGAAGCGCTATTTCGGCCTCGGCCGGGCTCATGCCCGCCTTTTCCGCAACCGTCTCGAGCCAGCTTGTCGTCATTGTCCGGCCCTTTCCAATATGGCGTCCAGCCTTTTACGCACGCGCTCGGTGATCGGCGCGATGATATGGTTGAGCTCGGTTCCGGCATATTCAGCCTGAAGATATTGGCGATCCTTGAGCGCCTTGCCGCCCTTGTCGCCGGCAATGCGCGTGACGACCGCCGCGCGATCGCGGTACCAGGCCAACTCCGGCGCTGCGGCTGCCAGCGACGCCATCGCCTCGCGTCCTTTAATGGTCAGCAGATAAACATGTTCGCGGACCTGGCCAGGTGATCCCTGCCGCTTGATCCGCACCAAACCCGCCGCAACCAGTATCGATAATGCATTGTCGAGCGGCTCGAATGCCCCGAAATGATAGCGTATCATCGGAAGGCGTCGGAGATCGGGCTCGCGATCGTCGAATATGCGCTCGGCTAACTGAACGAGCGATGGATCGCCCGTTTCCTCGAAAACGGTCAAAAGTTCGTTGGCGAGATAGTCTGGATTGCGCATCCAAAAATCGAGTGCCTGTAGACGCGATTGCGCGTGCAGCGATGCGACAATGTCCGTTCCCCACTGACTTACGTCCGTCGAATTCGCTGCTGCGTCAATACACGCCAGTAACCGTATGGCGCTCTGCCGGTCCGATGCCCCCGATACCCCAGATGTCACGGTCGGTTCCTGCTCTACGCTCGCCAAGACATTTTTCCACCGTCAGGGTCTGGATTTAGCTATTTTGCTCAATTTAAACCCCCGAATTGCTCGTTTTGTAATGAAAAATTGTTCACTAAATCAAGTCTATTAAGTGCCAATGGACCAAGACGAGTGCGATTTTCTGGCAGATCCGTTACTGAACGAAGCTATCGTGTATAATGACCAATGAGACCGACTGGGTTTTCCAGATGCACCCACCAACATCGTCCCTCCCGGCAGTTCAGCTTGTCTCGCCGGCTACCAAGGAGCAGTCGTCGGCAAACGCCGATAGATTGAGCATCCTTCCACGGCCAGTCACCACCACATCCCGCTGCGAACGTCGGCAATCCACCGATAGGTTCCCGTATGCCGACTGTCGCGAATGTCCCAGCGCTTGCGCTCGAAAAAGCTCGCCGGCTGCACCCAGGAACGGCAGCTTATCCAGATGCGCCGCTCCGAAGCCGACTGTCGCAAATGTCCCAAGAGCCGAAGGTTGCTTGGTTCAAAATCGAAAGCTGAGCCATGTCCCCAGGAAAGCAGAATCGACGTAACCCGCCTTTCGCATTACGTCGCCAGCCTTCAAATACTCTCCTCGGGCTGTCAGCGTCAGGCGTGGGGCGATGCTGTAAATCAGCTGCGCGCGGGCCAGTTGCGCTACATCCTTCCCGGTAACGCGTTCGGTTCCGATGTAAGGCGTGTAGTTGGCCCGATATACCGCATCATGCCGATCGTCCCGCCATGTGAACTGATATTCGAACGAAGCGCGCAGCTTGGAGGTCGGCGTGAAACTGATGTTGGGGGCAATGGCTATCATGTTGGTGGCCGTCAGGAAGAGGCCATAGCTGAAATAGATGTTGTTGCCGTAAGGCGCGTAGGCGTTACGGAGCGTTCCCTTGTCATAGCCCCCGCCGCCGCTGCCATAGTCCACATGGACGCCCACCCGCGGCGCGTTCTTCTCTTCGCCCAGTTTCCACGTCTGCGCGAAAAATGCCTGCCATGCATCGATCCGGCGGTCCTGAAATTCGCCATATTGGTGCACCAGCGTCCAGTCCAGAGACAGGCGGCCGACGTCACCCCAAAGCCGCGCGCCAGCATAGTATCGAACCGCCGGGGCGACGATCCCGCCCCATGTTCCGACACGATTGCGCCGCCGCCAGAAGAAGGGGTCGAAGAACAGCTTCGACCCGCCCAGCCAGTTCTGCGGCACGACGAAGCCCGCAGAAACGCCGCTGAAGCGCCGGTTCTTGTCAGGCACGTCGTCGCCCAGCCCACCATTGCCGAGATCGGTCGTTTCGAAATCGAACAAAGTTGCCCGCATCACAGGCGTACGCGCCCAGACGCGCGTACCGTTCAGCACGAAGCGAATGGTATTATTGTCCCGCTGGGAAATCAGCAGATTGGGGCCATCGGTAAACTCCTGCCGCCCGTATCGAACGCCCAGATCGATGTCGCCGACCCGTCCTTTGGCTTCTGCGAAATATTGCTGATAGACGAAATTGTTGTTGAAGGTGCCGGACGGCGTACCGATGTTCTTGCCGCTGATCTGCCCATGGGCAATCTCACCATAGAAGCGCAGATGCTCACCCACATGCAGGTCCGCGCCCGCGACGAGCCTCAATATGTCCTGTCGCTGCTCGGGGCCTTCGATCAGCTGCGGATTGCCGGTCAGGTTCATGCGCGCCCGCGCCTCTCCGCTGAGCGTCAGATAGATGTCGCCATCCTCGTCCAGAGGCAGATATTTGAGCCGGTCCAGAAAGTCGTCCCGCTTGGCCGGGTCGCGATAGACGCGCCAGTCCTCGGCCCAGCGGGAAAGATTATAGCCTCCGACAGTCGCGCCATCCCCTTGCGCAGCGGCGGGATAGGATGGCGGACTGGTTTCCGCGAAAGTGGGGGCGGTAAAGGCAAGTGCCGCCGCACCCCAAAATGGGTTGAATTTCATGACATCCTCTCATGCGGGGGTGCTGCCCACGGGCGCACCCTCCGTTCTTCTCTTATATCTCAGGCGGCGACGAGTTCGCGTGCCGGTTCTTCCGAAGCGATGGGCAAGCGTCCGGCCAGAGCGTCGTCCAGCTTCTGCCGGTCGAGCGCACCTTCCCATCGCGCAACGACGATCGTGGCGACGGCATTGCCGATGAAATTAGTGAGGCTGCGGCATTCGCTCATGAAGCGGTCCACGCCCAGAATCAGCGCCATGCCAGCGACCGGCACCGTCGGCACGATGGACAGGGTCGCCGCCAATGTGATGAAGCCCGCGCCGGTTACGCCAGCCGCGCCCTTGGACGAGAGCATCGCAACGCCCAGCAGCAGTATTTCCTGACCCAGCGTCAATTCCACCCCGGTCGCCTGCGCGATAAACAGCGCCGCCAGCGTCATATAGATGTTGGTGCCGTCGAGGTTGAAGCTGTAGCCGGTCGGCACGACCAGTCCGACCACCGACTTTTCGCAACCCGCACGCTCCATCTTGGTGATGAGGTTGGGCAGCGCCGCTTCCGAAGAGGACGTGCCCAGCACCAGCAGCAGTTCGGCCTTCAGATAGCGCAGCAGGCGGAATATCGAAAAGCCGCTAAGCCGAGCCACTGTGCCCAGCACGATGATCACGAACAGCGCCGAGGTCAGATAGAAGGTCGCGACCAGCGCTCCCAGACTGGCGAGGGTGCCGATGCCATATTTGCCGATGGTGAAGGCGATGGCGCCGAACGCGCCGATGGGGGCCGCCCGCATCAGAATCGAAACCAGCTTGAAGACGATGAGGCTCAGCCGTTCGAGAAAGCGGACGACGGGTTGCGCCGGTTCGCCCACAAGGCTGATGGCCACGCCGAAGAGAATGGCGATCAGCAGGATCTGGAGGATGTTGCCCCCCGTAAACGCGCCGATGAGCGTGGTGGGAATGACGTCCAGCAGGAAGCCGACCAGCGTGCTGTCGTGCGCCTTGGCCGCATAATCCGCCACCGCCGCTCCATCCAGCGTCGCCGGGTCGATATTCATGCCCGCGCCCGGCTTCACCACATTGGCGACGATCAGGCCGACGACCAGCGCCAGAGTGGAAAAGGTGAGGAAATAGGCAAATGCCTTGGCAGCGACGCGGCCGACCGAACCCAATTCCTTCATCCCGGCTATGCCGGTGACGATCGTCAGGAAGATCACGGGGGCGATGATCATCTTCACCAGCTTGATGAAGGCATCGCCCAGGGGTTTCAGCGCTTCGCCATAGGCCGGCCAGAAGTGCCCCAGTATCGCGCCCGCCGCGATGGCGATCAGCACCTGCACATAAAGTTGCGACCCCCAACCGCCTTTCGCGGGTGGTCCCTCCGCCGAGGAGAAATTCTGGTTGATCATGTTCAGGCGCTCCGTCTCCAGTCGCCGGCCTTGTCAGCCGGTAATCGGATTGCAGAGTCGCCCGGCAGGGCCCATTGCGCAAACCGAGAATGGAAATCACGGAAGCATATGAAAAATATGGATAATGTGCATTTTCTATACGCCCATCATGTCCCCATTCGTTTCATTTCCCGCATAGGAAAACCATGATCTGTGTGATATTCCACACAAATGGCATCGCCCTTTCGTCTTCACGGCTGGATTACCGCTGGCGCAATCCTGCTAGCCGTTGCTGCCTGCTGGATCTTTGCCTTCCGGTTCGAGCGGACGGCGCGGGCCGAGTTTCTCGCGACCCAGCGAGAGGAAGCCGCGCTCCAGACCCGCGCACGGCTGCGACTGCTGGAATCGGAGCTACAGAAATATCGCCTGATCCCGGCCGTTCTGGGCGAGTATTCCGACGTCCGGCAGGCATTGCAGGCGCGGGCCCCCGCGATGGAACTCAGCGACAAGCTCGCCCTGCTGAGCGAGAGGACGGGAGCGGCCGCCATCTTCCTGCTCGACGCGAGTGGGCGGACGATTGCAGCGTCCAATGCCCGCCAGCCGAGCAGCTTCGTCGGGCAGGATTACAGCTTTCGCCCTTATTATCGGCTGGGATGGCTGAAGGGCGGCGGTGAGTATTTCGCGCTGGGCACCGTCAGCCATCGCCCCGGCCTCTATCTTTCGCGTAGGGTGGAAGGGCGCGCGGGGGCCATCGGCGTCATCGTCGTCAAGGTGGAGTTCGATGCGATCGAGAGGGGGTGGGCCGGACATGGTTCATGGAGCTTCGTGGCGGACCAGAATGGCATATTGCTGCTGAGCAGCGATCCTGCCAAACGCTTCTTCGCGCTGCATCCGGTTCCGCCCCGCCTGCGCGGCATGATAAAGCGCAACCTGCAATTCGGCGCGGCGCCGCTCACGCCCATCGGCATGCGGATCGCTCCCGATGGCACCGCCATGCTTCAGGACGGCAGCAGCGCGATGACGGCCAGTCTTGCTGCCCCCGTCGCGGGATGGCGGCTCTATTATGTGACGCCGATCGGCGAAGGGCTGGCCGCAGTCAACCAGCGCGTGCGCGTGGCGACGGTGCTGTTCGCGGCATTGCTGATCCTTTTTGGCGCGGCTGTCGCGTGGCTGCTTGCGCGTCGGCGCCGTACCCTGCGTGACCGTGAGCGGCTGGAGCGTGAAGTGGCGATCCGCACCGAAGCGCTGGGGCACGAAATGGAGGCCCGTACGCTCGCAGATCGTCGCTATCGTCAGGCGCGGGAGGAACTGGCCCATGCCAATCGATTGGGGACGATGGGAACCATATCCGCCGGGGTCGCCCATGAAATCAATCAGCCCGTCGCGACCATCCGCACCTTTGCTGAAAATGCCGACCTGTTTCTGGATCGGGACAAGCCGGAAAAGGCGCGCGCCAATCTGCGCGAAATCATCGCCATGACGGATCGCATCGGCAGTATCACCGCGCAACTGCGCCGTTACGCGCGGCGCGGCGTGGGGCAGATGGGACCAGTATCGCTCGCGCAGGTCATGGAAGGGGTGCGGCTGCTGGTGGGCGACCGCTTCCGCAGCGCAGGCGTGCGCCTCAGTCTGGCCGATCCTGACCCGGCGCTTCATGTGCTGGCAGGCCGGGTCAGGCTCGAACAGGTGCTCGTCAATCTGCTCAGCAATGCGCTCGACGCCGTTTCGGGGCAAGCCGACGCGCAGGTTCTGGTGACGGTCTCGTCCGTCGATGAGCAGGTGATCGTCGACATATGCGACAATGGCGCGGGGGTGGATGCCGCCATCCGCGACGACATCTTCATGCCCTTCGCCAGCACCAAAGAGGAGGGCCTTGGCCTTGGTCTCCACATCGCGCGGGACATCATGACCGAGTTTGGCGGCGCGCTGGAGCTGGTGGACGACGGTCCGGGAACGACATTCCGCATGACATTGGTGAAGATATGACCGGGCCGCAAATCCTGCTGATCGACGATGACGACGCGCTTCGCTCTGCCCTGGCGCAGTCCTTCGACCTTGCCGACATCCCGGTCCGGTGCTTTGGCGAAGCGAGCGAAGCGCTGGCGCAACTCGATCCTGCTTTTACAGGCGCGGTGATCAGCGACATCCGGATGCCCCGTATGGACGGGCTGGAACTTTTCCGGCGCATATCGACGATCGACCATCAGATTCCCGTGATCCTGATGACCGGGCATGGCGATGTGTCCATGGCTGTGTCGGCCCTGAAACAGGGCGCGTTCGATTTCATCGCCAAGCCCTTCGCCACCGATCATCTGATCGCTTCGGCTCGCAGGGCGATAGAGATGCGCACATTGGTTCTGGATAATCGCCGCCTGCGCCATCTGGCGGAGGAAGGGGCAAGTGGCGAACCCCTGATCGGCGAAAGCCGGGCGATCGTGCGGCTGCGCGAACAGATGCGCCATATCGCGGAGGCCGATGTCGATGTGCTCATCGAAGGGGAGACGGGCACGGGCAAGGAACTGGTCGCAACGCTGCTCCATCGCTGGAGCCGACGCCGGGGCCAGCCCTTCGTCGCCATCAACTGCGCCGCTCTGCCCGACGATGTCGCCGAGGCGGACCTGTTCGGTCAGGAAGGAAGGGCGCAACTGACACAGGCAGGGCGTATCGCCCGTGCCCATCGCGGAACGCTCTTCCTTGATGAGATCGAAAGCAGTCCGGCCCGTCTGCAAGGGTCGCTCCTCAGGGTATTGGAGGAGCGCGAAATCCATCCCGTCGGCGCGGCGACCCCGCAACTGCTCGACACCCGTGTCATTGCCGCTGCAAAGCCGGGCATCGATGCGCAGGTGGCGGAAGGGCGCTTTCGCGCGGACCTGCTTTATCGCCTCGATACCGTCCGGCTGCGCATCCCCCCGCTGCGCGACCGGCGCGAAGATGTTCCGCTGCTGTTCGGCTATCTGCTCCATCAGGCGGCCAGCCAGATCGGACGC
The DNA here is from genome assembly GCF_031843765.1 of Sphingobium sp. WCS2017Hpa-17. Lineage (NCBI taxonomy): Bacteria > Pseudomonadati > Pseudomonadota > Alphaproteobacteria > Sphingomonadales > Sphingobiaceae > Sphingobium > Sphingobium sp. WCS2017Hpa-17. The sequence continues at coordinate 20,329 of NZ_JAVTIV010000033.1, read as the reverse complement.
GCCGTGCCGGACGTGACAACTGCCATGCGCGCGCGGCTCAGCGATCATGACTGGCCGGGCAATGTGCGGGAACTGGCCAACTATGCCAAACGGGTGCTGCTCGGCATGGAGGCCGACGATCCGGATGTGGACTCCGGCTTGCCGCTCAACCAGCGCGTGGATCGCTTTGAAGCGCTCACCATCCGCCAGGTGCTTGAAAGGGTGCAGGGCGATGCGCGCGCGGCGATGGCCGAACTCCAGCTGCCGCGCAAAACCTTCTACGACAAGCTGAACCGCCACGACATCAACATCTCACAATATCGATGATGAAGCTGCGCCAGGCGGCAAACCACTGGTCGGTTAGGCATCTTCTTCCGACGCTATCCGAGTACGGGCGGTGATTGAAATACGTCGTGCTTCAGATGGGTTTTGAGAGCTGGTAACCGAGCTTCCTCAGGAGCCGACAAGCAGCGAGTGGCGCCCACCCCGACACTGCCATTGCCAACCCGGGAGAGCCGCTTTTAACCACCCAGTTCCCAAGAGTTGACAGGCAGCTATGTCCCAACGTCGGCCGATCAAGCTCCCACCAAGTGCCGCGCCCGCATCAGCGCCTGTGCGTCGGGGGCACGGCCCAGGAAGGCGCGGAACGACGCCATAGGATCGCGACTGTCGCCAGCCGACAGTATTTCGTCGCGGAAACGCGCGGCGAGTTGCGGGTCGAAAATGTCGCCCGTCTCCACAAATGCCTCGAACGCGTCTGCGTCGAGCGCTTCGGACCAGGCATAGCTGTAGTAAGCGGCCGAATAGCCGCCGTCGAAAATATGGGTGAAGTAGGGAAAGCGGTGGCGCAGGCCGACTTCGGGCGGCATGCCCAGCCGATCGAGTTCCGCCGCGACAAAAGCGCGCGGATCCGTCTCCGACTCTGCTTGCTGATGGACTGCGAGATCGACCAGCGAGCAGCCGATCAGTTCGACCGTGGCGAAACCCTGGCCATAAACCTCGGCCTGGCAAATCGCGACGATCAGATCGTCGGGCACACCGAAGCCGGCCAGCACTTCCCGGCTGACGATCCAGTTTTCCATGAACTTGCTGGGAAACTCCACAAAATCGCGTGCGACCGCTGTGCCCGACTGGCTGGGATAGACGACGCGAGAGAGCAGGCCGTGCAGCGCATGGCCAAATTCGTGGAACAGGGTGCGCGCCTCATCGATCGACAGGCGGGTCGCGCCGCGATCTGGTGGCGGCGCGGCCGCGAAATTGGCGACGAGATAGACGACCGGACGGACGTCGCCGTCCATCGCCTCCTGCACCCGCAGGCTACCCATCCAGGCGCCCCCATGTTTTTCCGGCCGCGCCAGATAGTCAGTGAACAGCAGGCCCACCGCGCCGCCATCCTTGTCCGTAACTTCCCAGGCCCAGACATCGGGATGATAGCCGGCAATGTCGGCCCGCCGGGTGAAGCTGAGGCCATATAGGCGCGCGGCGGTGTCGAACGCCGCCTGCCGCACTGCGTCTAGCCGCAGATGCGCCGCCACCGCCGCGCCGTCCAGCGCGTAGCGGGCGCGCCGCACCTGCTCCGCGTAGAAGCGCCAGTCCCAGGGCGCGAGAGCAAAGCCACCGCCTTCCGCATCGATCAGCGCCTGAAGCTCCGCCGCTTCCTCCGCCGCGCGCCGCTTGCCTGGTTCCCAGAGCTGGCGCATCAGGTCGCTCGCTGCGGCGGGATCATGCGCCATGCTGTCTTCCAGCGCATAATGGGCATGGTCGGCATAGCCGAGCAGCACCGCCCGCTCCCGCCGCAGCGCCAGCGTTTCGGCAATGATCGGCCAATTGTCGTGCGGCCCGCCGTCGCAGCGGTCGGTGAAGGCGCGCCACAACTTTTCCCGCAGGTCGCGCCGCTGCGAGAAGGTCAAAAAGCCCTCAAAATCGGTGCGGTCGAGCGTGACATGATAGCGGCCCGCCTGCCCCTTTGCCTCTGCGCGCCCGGCGGCCGCCTCACACATGGCGGGCGGCAGTCCCGTGAGGTCCTCCGCCTCCAGATCGAGCACCCAGGCCGCCGTCGCCGCCAGTACATTCTGCCCGAATTGCACCGACAGGGCCGACAGCCGCGCATCGATGGCGGCGAAGCGTTCCTTGTCGGCGGGGACAAGCGCCGCACCGCCACGCAGAAAGCCGGCATGGCTGCTTTCCACCAGCCGGATCTGCTCCGGCGTCAGACCGCTCTGATGCCGGGCGGCATGGACGGCGAAGATGCGCGCGGCCAACGCCGCATTGTGACTGATCGCGACCGAATGGGCGCTCAGCCGCGCCGATATGTCCGCCTCGATCGCGCGGATGCCCGGCGTGCCTTGCGCCGAGGACAAGGTCCAGAACAGGCGTCGCACCCGCGCCAGCGGCTCGCCCGACCGCTCCAGCGCGGCGATCGTATTGTCGAAGGTCGCCGGCGCATCCTGCCCGGCGATCGCGGCAATCTCCGCCGCATGCCAGCCGATCGCGGTCGTCAGCGCCGGCAGGAAATCCTCATCCCGCACCTGCCCGAAGGGCGGCGCGCCGAGCGGGCCGGTCCAGGGTTGCAGCAGCGGATTGGCGATCGGATCAGTCAAGAGAGGACACCTCATCGGTGTGGACCTGGAACCGCACCAGATTTGCCGGGCCAAAGGCGGTCGTCAAGGCGACATCGGTGGCATCGCGGCCCCGTGCCATCAGGATGCGGCCGATCCGGGGGCGGTTGTGGCGAGCGTCATGGGTGTACCAGTCGCCATTGATATAAACATCGAACCAAGCGCTGAAATCCATCGGCGCGTCCACCGGCGGCACGCCGATGTCGCCCAGATAGCCGGTGCAATAGCGCGCCGGTATATTCATACAGCGGCAAAGGGTGATGGCGAGATGGGCGAAGTCGCGGCACACGCCCTGCCGTTCCTGATAGCCGTTCCAGGCGGTCTTGTCCGGCCGGGCGTGATGATAGCCGAACTCGATATGATTGTGGACGAAATCGACGATAGCATCGACCCGGCCGCGCGCGGTGGCGAGATGGCCGAAATTGGCCCAGGCGACGTCCATCAGCCGGTCGGTCTCGCAATAGCGGCTGCCGAGCAAGAAGGGCATGACCGCATCGGGTAATTCCTCCACCCGCATTTGCGGGTCGTCGGGTGCGCGCCGGTCCGGCTCGCCGCTATCCTCGATCACGAAGTCGCAGGACAGGGTGACATTGCCGGGCGGGATGGTCAGCCGGGTGGCAACATTTCCGAACCCGTCCTCGAAATGATAAAGCGGGATGTCGGGGCTGGCGATCAGCCGCTGCGGTGTGCGCAGATCCTGATGGCGCGAGGGGTGGAGGCTGAGCAGCGCCATCATCGCCATCCGCCTGTCGGTAGAAAACTCGATATCATAGCCGCAGCGGATCAGCATGTCGGGGTCTTTCCTGAAGCGCCGACGATGCGGCTGTTGATGGCGCCATGGCCTGTGGTGGGGAACAGAGCTGGATCGGCGCGATGGACGTCGACCGATATGTCCATGCCCAGGAAACTGGCGGGCAGGCCGAACCAGGTGCCCGACAGCGGCAGCGCCTGATAGGGATCGCGCGCGATTGCGACGCGGATCAGGCCGCGATTGCCGATGATGCCGTTGGTCGGATCGAACTCTACCCAGCCCGATCCGGGCAGGAAGATGCGCACCCAGGCATGGGTATTGCCGCCACCGACCACGCCCTCGTGCCGGGATGGGTTGTAGACATAGCCCGACACGAAGCGCGCAGCGAAGCCCAGCGCCCGCACGGCCTCGATCATCAGCACCGCGAAATCGCGGCAGGTCCCCTGCCGCCTGCGCAGCGTCTCGATCGGAGACTGGGTGCCCTTCTCATGTCGGGGGACATAGGTAAAGTCGCGCTGGATGCCGGTCGCGATCCGGGTCAGCAGGTCGACCGTGCCGGTATTGCCGTCATTGCGGACGAAGCCGCGCGCCCAATTGTCGACCACCCGTTCCGGGTCCAGATGCTGCCGCTCGATGGACCGCAGCAGGTCGGGCATGTCTTCCGACGAGTAAGTGAAGGGAAACAGCCGGGCATAGGGTTCGACATCGACTTGCTGCTGCGCCAGTGGCGCATGTTCCAGCGTCACTTCGCTGGTGACGACCAGATGCGAGGCGCGCTTTTTGAACAAGGCGATGGCAACGGAGTTTCCAAAGACATCGTGCAGCCAGCGCAGTTCGATGGGTTCAGGATCGATGTCGAGCCGGGCGGACAGCAATCGCTGGTCGAAGGCTTCGCGCGGCCGCATCATGATGCGATGCTCGCCCAGCGACACCGGCTGCTGATAGCGGTATGTGGTTACGTGATGGATCGTCAACAACGGCATGAAAGGAAGATCCCGATGGCCCGAGAGGCGACGACATTATTGGGTCCGGACGATCCGACGCCGTTTGCCATCGATAACGCGGAAGGTCGCTCGCCGTTCCTGCTGGTTGGGGATCATGCCGGGGCCGCCATTCCCGCAGCGCTGGGCGATCTGGGTCTAAAATCCGCAGACCGCACGCGACATATCGCTGTTGACATCGGCGTGCGGGAGTTTGGCAGAGAACTGGCCCGCCTGCTAGACGCGCCTTTCATCCATCAAACCTATTCGCGCCTCGTGATCGACTGCAATCGCGATCCCGGGCATGAGGACGTAACAGCTATCCAATCCGACGGCACATCCATCATAGGCAATGGCGCACTCGACGACGCAGCCAGGCAGGCTAGGATAGCGGCCATTCACACGCCTTATCATGCGGCCATATCGGCCATGCTCGACGCCAAGCAGGCGGCGGGTACTGAGACTATCCTGCTTTCGCTACACAGCTTCACTCCGAAGCTGAACGATTTTATCCGGCCTTGGCATGTAGGTGTTCTGCACTGGCTTGGACGCACGGATTTCGCCATGGCCATGGTTGCGCAATTACAGGCCGACAAAGCGATATGTGTGGGCGACAACGCACCCTATCGGATGGACGCCACCGATTACACGGCGCCTCTTCACGCTTTTCCCCGAAACCTTCGCTATGCAGAGATTGAGATCAGACAGGATCTCATCAGCGATCATGATGGCCAAGCTCACTGGGCCGCGAAAATCCAGAAGGCGGCGACGTCGGCATGGCGATAATAGCCATGGGGTGAGGCCAATCACTCATGCGCGAGGTCGCTGCCGAAGTCAGATCGATAGCCGCGCCGCAAGCCGGAGGGCTGCATAACCTGTCAGTCCTGCCAAAGCCGAAGCGATGATGATTGCGAGCGATGCAATCTCCTGAAGCCGGCCGTCGCTGAACGCCAGTCCGGATATGAAGAGCGAGATCGTAAAGCCGATACCCGCTAGTGATCCTATCGCCGCGATCATCGGCCAGCGGACATTGTCGGGAAGGCGCGCAAGGCCCAGCCGGGTTGCGATCCAGCTGAAGCTGAGGAAACCCAGCGGTTTGCCCAGGCACAGCCCTATCAGGATGGCGGGTGCAAACGTCGAGTGAAAGCTATCTGTAATGAGATCGGGACTGATATGTACCCGGACGTTCGAAAGGGCGAAGAGCGGCAACACGACATAACTGATCCAGGGCGAAAGAAGCATTATGACCCGTTCTCCCGTTGCATGCGTGGCGCGGGTCATCTCGTCTAGATAGCCCAGGCGCTCCTGCGCCTTCTTTTCCGAGCGGGTGGCGTCGGCGCCCTCCCCTTCCCCTAGCGCGTGACGGTGCGCCAGCTGGAATTCATCAATCTCATCCTGGACATTGTCAGCAAAATCATTGCGGCCAAGCCTGGGATAGACCGGCACAAGAAAACCAAGGAGAACCCCTGCAATCGTCGTGTGGATGCCCGATTTCAAAATGCCGACCCACAGCAGGATAGCGAGCAGCACATAGGGGATGCTGGCCCCCCAGCGCAGGTGGCGCAGCAGATAGATGGCGGCAAAGCCAATGGCCGCAATCAACAGGCCATCGAGATAGATCGCGTCGCTATAGGCCGCAGCGATCACCAGCAGCCCCCCAATGTCATCGATCGCTGCAAATGCAAGAAACAGGGCGCGCACACCATCTGGCAGACGGGTGGCAAACAGGCCAATCAGCGCCAAGCCAAAGGCGGTGTCCATGGTGATGACGGTGCCCCAGCCCGTCATAGCTGCACTGTTTCGCGCGATCAGCCAGAATAAGCAGACAGGAACCAGCATCCCGCCGATGGCGCCAGCGACCGGAAATATGGCGGTGCGCATCTGCGACAAAGCACCGCGTACAAGCTCGCGTTTCACATCTGCGCCTATGATGATGAAGAACAGCGGGAGCAGCGCGTGGTCGATCCATTCCGCAAGGCTATGGCTAACCAGCTGGCGGCCAAACCCAAAGTGGAGCTGCGTATCCCAGAACCGTTCATAGCTTTCGCGCAAGGGGCTGTTCGTGAATAGGAGCGCCGCGATCGTTGCCAGCAACAGCGGTCCGCCAATGACGTCCTTTCCTGCAAAAAACGGTTCTATCCGATCTAGAAATTTTGCCCGGGCGGGCGCATGTTGCCGCCTTGCAGTTGTCGCGCCTTTCTGGCGGGGAGTAATGGCCATCCCATGCAAGCGCCCGCCGACAGATAGAGTTCCAGCTTATACTGAGCATGGCAGGTTGCAGCCTTTGGCACTGGCGATGCGCCGAAATTTCGAGCTGAGCGCTTGTGTGAGTGTTCGATGGGGTGTGATCGCGGGCGCCCGCAAAATCATATTTGGATTGTCAGGTTTAGCCGGTTTCTTTCTTGGAAGCGGTCTGACTGTTTTATCCCATCCGGCTCTAAGATCTAAGGTCTTGCAGCTGCAAACTGAGCGTCCGGCTTACCTTGACCGGCAGATCCATAGGCGACTGCCGCTCCGGAACGTTCCAAACCTAGCCGAAAAAGCAGCCTTTGCTAAACGCCATCATTATTGCTCCGCCCACCACCAGATCAACTCCATGTCAATTACCTCCTGCGCCCTCTCGCAGTGCAGCCACCTGCCGCATCGCCGTGCGAAAATGCCGGCAAACCCGTTCCTCGCTCATCCCTATGCGCTGTGACACCTGCCGCGCACTCATATGTCGCCCGACTATGAGCAGAAAAATCCCACAAGCCAGAGGCTCCATCTGCGCAAGCCCCGCCCTCACCCTCGCACCATCCTCTCCACCTCCGTCCGCAATCGGCACCGCCATCTCTTGGGCTCCGTTCTCATCAAGAAAGCGATCGATCCGCCGGCAACAGGCAGCATCGCTCGCCAGATTACGCAGGGACAAAAGCAGCTTCGGCAAAATCCCGCGTGCCACGACCAGAAAGTGCATAGGAGAAACTCCAGAATGAAAATCATGCCCATCGCGGACACATCCATTCCGATCCCCCGCTCCTCTTCAATCTGAGCTGAGCTGAGCTGAGCTGAGCCAAGCCAAAGCAAGTCATGGCAGCCGGTGCGTTCAGACAAAGATAAGCGCGCCCACCCCCGACCATCTACCCACCCGCGGCAGCGATCACAGCCCGAAGGGCCGGGATCGGCGCAGCCGAACCCGGCCGGCGCGGCGGCACGCCGCTCCGGCAAGAGCGCGGTGCCCGCACGGCGGGCAGCCGCCCAACGGTCCCACTTCTCCCTCCCAATTCCTTCTCAAAAACGTCACAAATCCGATCTTTAGGGTTGCGCTCCCCCGACATTCCGGCACATTGGGACTGCTTCCGGAAAAAGCCCGGAAGTGGGGCTTAGTAACCCCTCTAGTCATTGCTCGGTCACAGTTTCACTGGGGCCGGGTGGCATGCGCGCATGTCCAGCCGGCAACGGTAAAGGCGCATGCGCCTGTGACTAGCAGGTTACTAACATCCGGCTCACGGCCGTCGCCCCGAGTGGACATAGGTGCGACAGATGAGCCAAAGCAGAAGCGAGGATCGCCTATGCGATCCGAAACGACATAAAGAATCCGGCAGCGGCAGGTTCAGCTTCCCGGACTTTTATCAAAGGGAGAAGCCCCGCCTCATGCGCTTCTTCGCGCGCCAGCTTGGCAATCATGCCGATGCCGATGAGCTCGCCCAGGAGACCTTCACCCGCTTCGTGAAGGTCGCGCCCGTCCATGCGCTTGCCAGCCCACAGGCCTATCTCACCCGGATCGCAACCAATCTCCTGCGCGATTTCGTCTCGCGCGGCGCAACCCTGCTCGCCCAGAAGTCCGCCCCGCTCGACGACAGCTGCACCCTCGTCGCCCAGATCGACACCCATCGCGAGCTCGCATCGCGCGAGGAGCTTGCCCATTGGCAGACCATCCTCCAGCAGCTCTCGCCTGACACGCTCGACATTTTCGTCGCCAACCGCATCGCCGACAAAAGCTATCGCGAGATTGCGCAAGAGCGGGATGTGCCGCTTTGGACCGTGCAAGAGCATATGAAAAAGGCGCTGCGCCTGCTGGCTGCCCATCGCGAGGCGGACGGTGACTGAGCAGCCGGCAAAAATCACGCTTGAGGAAAGAGAAGAAGCCGCCGACTGGGCGAGCCTCTTCATGTCCGATCCCGGCGAGGTTCCCGACCCAAAAGCGCTCGACCGGCTCGGCAGATATCAGGCCGATTTTTCCGCCTGGGCCAAGGCAAACCCCGCCCGCATCCCCGCCTATCTGGGCGTGGTGAATGATGCGAAGGAGTTCGCGAGCGATGTCGATCGTGTTCAGCGCAAGCTTGCCACCCAAGCTGCCTTCCGCCCACACAAAGCTAACAGACCCCCTCTCCTCCTTGCTGCGTCCATGGTTCTCTGCCTCATGCTTGCCGGCGGTCTGTGGTGGCAAAGCACGGACATGCCCACTTCCCTCATCACAACGAGCCAGGCCCGCACGCCGCTTGAAACCAGGATCGGCGAAGTCCGCACCGAACGGCTTGCTGACGGCAGCAGCGTCATTCTCGATACCAACACACTCCTTCTCGTCGCGATCAACGCAACAGAGCGCAAAGTCGAACTCAAGCGCGGCCGCGCCCGCTTCCTCGTCGCGCCCGAGACTGGCCGCAATTTCGAAGCCCTGGCCGCCGGCACAAGGATCATCGCCCGTGGCGGCAGTTTCGACCTCACCCATCGCACCGGCGTCAGGATCAATCCCATAGAAGGCGAAATCCTCGTCCAAATCCCCAACCCTCCCAGCGGGCAATCAAGGGAGCAAAGTCTCCAGCCCGGCCGCATCCTCGCCTATGAGGCTGGACAGACACCTGCAATTGCCCTTCTTTTGGCCAAGGCGTCCGAGCAGCAATGGATAAATGGCGTGAAGAGCTTTGATAATGTGCCCATCAACGATGTCATCGCCGAGGCCAACAGCTATAGCGAGACCAAGATCGTGCTTGCCACGCCAGCGCTTGGCCAACGCGAGATATTCGCGGATATCGATATCCGCAACATAGAGCGGGTCGCACAAGCCCTCGCCACTTTCCTCAACCTCAGCATCGACAGGTCGCAGCCCAATCGCCTGCGCCTTGTGAAATCCAGCTAACAGGCCGGCAAAAACCGAAAAGATGCATCCTTTAGGGGCTACCGGATATCCCACCCGGCGCGTAGGCTGTGCTGTCAATGGCAGCATGTCCCCGGCTTCTTGAAGATAGTTTCTGATCTTAATTTTTGACTGAAAATTCTGTTCAAACGGGCCGGCGCACAAATGCCATGCCCGCTGGTCATGATCGATAACGCCTTCTTTCATAAATCATGAAATTGGCCTATCATGATCGATAGAAAGGCACCTCATCGATCATGCTCTGGAACTGGCAGCTCTCCGACTGGAGCCAATTTGCCTTCGATGCGGCAAGGCTACGCGATGCCGAAGCGCAGTTTCTTAAAGGAGCCGGTGTCGTCATCGGGTCAATGCATCACCTTGATGGTAATGCCCGTCAAGGGCTCGTGATAGAACTCATCTCGCAGGAGATGGTCGAGAGTTCGGCTATCGAGGGCGAGATTCTGGATCGGTTCAGCGTACAGTCGTCCATTGCGCGCCAGCTTGGCTTTGCGGCGGACAAGCGTCGCTCCAACCCGGCAGAGGCTGGGGCGGCCGAGCTGATGGCGGACCTTTATCGGCGCTATGCCGAGCCGCTGACCGATCAGCTTCTGTTCGACTGGCACAAGATGCTGATGAACGGGCGGCGCGATCTGGTGGATATCGGCGCTTATCGCACCCATGCCGATCCGATGCAGATTGTGTCGGGCGCGCTGCATGCGCCGCGCGTTCACTTCGAAGCGCCGCCGTCCGACAGAGTGCCGGAGGAGATGGCGCGGTTCATTGCTTGGTTCAACGATAGTGGGCCAAAGGGCGGCGCGCCCATGCCCGCGATCATGCGGGCAGCAATTGCACATTCGTGGTTCGAGACGATCCACCCCTTCGAGGATGGCAATGGCCGCCTTGGACGTGCCATCGCAGAAAAGGCGCTGGCGCAGAGCCTGGAGGCGCCCACGCTGACGGCGCTGGCGGCGGCCATCAACCGGCACAAGAAGACTTATTATGCGCAGCTCCATGCGGCCAGCCAGACAAATCAGATCGATGCCTGGATGGGCTGGTTTGCCCAGATCGTGCTGGAAGCGCAGGGGCGGACGATTGAGAGCATCCGTTTCCTGATCGAGAAAACGCGGCTGCTTGATCGCTTGCGCAGCAGGATCAACGCGCGGCAGGAAAAGGCGCTGATCCGCATGATGGCGGAAGGGCCGGACGGCTTTGCCGGTGGTCTGAGCGCCCATAATTACCGCACGATCACCGACGCCGCCTCGGCGACGGCGACGCGCGATCTTGCAGAGCTTGTAGAGTTGGGCGCGCTGGAGCGTGTCGGGGAACGGCGTTATGCGCGTTACCATCTGACTATCGCCAGCCGCGAGGGTGGAGACGGCGCGGGGGATTAACGCACACCGTCCATTCAACAATCTATCTAAGCTCAACCGCTATCATCCGAGCCTCCTTTTATCGGACATCAAATGGCTGTGGCGAGCGTCGCTTGTCCATCGCGCATCAACCGATAGCGTGAACGCATTGTGCTCTGTCAGGGAAAGGCGCCAAATGATCAGTTTAATTTGTGATTTCCCGGAGAAGGGCGCCAAACTGGATCAGTCTGTCGCCTCAGACGATCCGATCCGCGGCAGCGTCACGGAGCTGATCGCGAAACCATATCAGCCCCGTATCCGCAGACCGTGCATGATGATATTGCAACATTTCGCGCATGACCGGCAGTTCGATGGGTGCATTCACAACCCGAAGGGGCAATCGTGACGCCATAACCTTCGCTAGGCGCTCGTGCATCAGAGCGAGCCTAGTCGTTCCCGGCAACATCCAGGCCACCTGGCTAAAGGCGGCGCAGATAATCTCTATCCGGCGACGATCGCCATTTTCGCGCAGATGATTTTCGATGAAGGTGCCGTCGCGCGATACGCTGACGGCGACATGACCGGCGCTGTAGTAATAGTCTTCGGTAAGCGGCTCCTGCAACATGGGGTTGCCTGACCACCCGACGACGACATGGCGCTCCTCGAATAAAAGTTCTCGCGGATGCGGCCCTTCCAGAAAACGTTCGGGCGCGACAATGAAGTCCAGTTCGCCATCCTCAAGCCGCCCATGAATGTCGTTGCGGGGCAGCGTGATCTCTATCCGCACGCCCGGCGCCGACTTCTGCATCCGTTCGAGCATGGGACCGATCAGCACCGTGGTGACATAGTCGGACGCGACAATGCGGAAAATCCGCTGGCTATGCGCCGGGTCGAAGGACAGCCCGCGCGCGATGATCCCGCGCAGATCCGCCACCACGGCGGAAATTTCGGGTGCAAGGGAAAGAGCGGCAGCTGTGGGAATCATCTTCTTCCCGTGCTGCACCAGGATTTCGTCGGCGAACGCGTCGCGCAAGCGGCGCAAGGCCGCGCTCATGGCGGATTGCGTGAGGTTCAGGCGCTTGGCCGCGCGCGTTACATTGCGTTCCTCCACCAAAATGTCGAACGCGACCAGCAGGTTAAGATCAAAACGGTCGAGCCTCACAACCATGAATCCTATTGCTGATTTTCGACATATATCATCCATTTTACTGCTTTTCCGAACTATGTCACCCACCATCCATCCCGCACAGATCGGGCAATTGGGAGGATGTATGGGGAAAATTTTTTGGGGTGCGACCATTTTAAGCAGCGCGATGGTGCCGCAGATGGTGTTTGCGCAGGACACGCAGGCATCTGACGGTGGCCTGGCGGAAATCGTCGTTACCGCGCAGCGGCGCGAGGAAAGCCTGCAAAAGGCCGCCATCGCCGTGACTGCTGTGACGGGCGATGACCTCACCCGGTCGGGCATCACCGAAACGTCCAACCTCGGCAAGTTAGTGCCCGCCCTCGTAGTGCAGCCGACTGGCGGGACGACCAGTTTTTTTCTGCGCGGCGTCGGCACCAATTCGCAGAACAGCTTCTCCGAAAATGCGATCGCCTTCAATTTCAACGGCGTCTATGTCGGTCGTCCGACCGCACCCGCCGGCGTCTTCTACGATCTGGAGCGGGTCGAGGTAGTCAAGGGACCGCAGGGTACGCTGTACGGTCGCAACGCTACCGGCGGCGCGATCAACGTCCTGCCCAAAAAGCCGATCCTAGGTAAGTTCGGCGTCGAAGGACTGGCCGAATATGGCAATTATGACAGCAAGAAGGGCTTTCTGGCGGTCAACGTTCCCATTGGTGAGGTCGCCGCGTTGCGCGTCGCGGGCCAAGTGGTCGATCGCGACGGCTATATTTCTGACGGCTATGATGATGACAAGGGCGAGGCGGTACGCGCGTCCTTCCTGCTCAAGCCTTCGGACATCTGGTCGATCAACATCGTGGGCGACTATTATCATCAGGGTGGAAAAGGCGGCGGCGCGGTGCTGTTGCCCAGCGAGGCCTTTGCCGTACCGCCGGTTAATGATCGGGTCAGCATTTCCGATCCCCGCGCGATCGCCGCGATCAACGGCTATGCCTCCACCCTGTTCGCCCCCCCCTTCTGCGCGGGTGGTTTCATCGCCAGCGGCTGCATCGAAAATGCGCGTTCGGACGGCTATCTCGACAATCATTTCTACGGACTTAGCGCGCAGGTCGATGGCGACATGGGCTTTGCCACCCTGTCCGTTATCCCTGCCTGGCGGAAGTCGGAAGCCAAGTTCCGCACCTATCTGCCCGGCTTCCGTGGCGAGATAGAGGACAATGCCGAACAGATGTCACTGGAAGCACGGCTGACGTCCGCCGCCGACCAGCGGCTGCGTTACGTCCTAGGCGGCTTCTTCTTCAACGAGCAGCAGGACACGCTCAACTATTTCCGCCAAGGCCGGCTTTCCACCACCCGCTTCACCCCGCGCCTCAAGACGCAGAGCCTGGCCGCCTTTGGCCAGCTGACGTTCGATATCACCGATGATCTGCGCCTGATCGGGGGCGGACGCTATACGCGAGAAGACAAGTCGCAGCTTACCGCTTCCGTAGGCGGCGGACTGCCCGGTCCGGTCGATCCTGCGCTGGGTGCGCCGGTCACCGGCGACCTTATCTTTACCAAATTCACCTGGAAGGCCGGGGTCGAATATGACGCCGGTCCCGCATCGCTGGTCTATGCAAATGTCGCGACCGGTTTCAAATCGGGCGGCTTCTTCGTCGCAGCTCCGCCCACCAACAGCTTCCGCCCGGAAAGCCTCACCGCCTATACAATTGGAGCCAAAAACCGCTTCTTTGGCAACAAGCTCCAGCTCAATATCGAAGCTTTCTACTGGGACTATAAGGACCAGCAGGTCACATTCGTAGGGGGGGTGCGGACTGGCAATGGCCTGTTCGCGCAAGGGTCACTCACCACCAATGCGGGCAAGTCACGCATCTTCGGTACAGAAATCGAAGCCCGCTTCGCCCCAACCCGCGACGACCTGTTCAACCTCAACGTTCAATATCTAAATGGCAAGTATAAGAGCCTGCAAACTGCAAATTTCTCCCCCACCGGCGCGCCCGTCACCACAGGCTGCACCATTACGGGGTCGCGGCTCGCCAATCCTGGCATCAATGGTGCGCGTTTCTATGACATTGACTGTTCGGGCAAGCCCACGGTCAACTCGCCGCGCTGGGCGCTCAATATGGGCTATCAGCACAGCTTCCAAATCGCCGGAGATATGGTGCTGGTGGCGGGTATACGCTCGAACATCGAAACCAGCCGCTACATGAACTCTAACTTCCGGTCCGAGGAAAAGCAGGGCAGCTTCATGATGTCCGACGCGTTCCTGACGATCGAGGGACCGCAGGACAAATGGAGCGTCACGGCCTTCATCAACAATATCGAGGATAAGGAAGTGCTGGCTCGCGCTGGTACGCGCCCGATTCTCGACTTCCCGGTCGGCACGTTGCGGCCACCGCGCACCTATGGCGTTCGCCTGGGTTTCAACCTGTGAAGCCGTTGTCCACCCGGATCATTCGCGCGGTGCTATCTAGCGTCATGGCCATGCTGGCGACGGCAGTTGCAGCTGCCCATAACCAGCCGCGTACCGCGTTCATGACATTGGGGACGATGGGCGGTCCGGTGCCAGATGGGCATCGGTCGCAACCTGCCAACGCCATCGTCCACAACGCAACAACCTATCTGGTCGATACAGGCGATGGCACTGTGGAACAGATGGCGCGGGCGGGTCTGCGCCTGTCGGCAGTCCGCGCCATTTTCCTCAGCCATCTGCATGTCGATCATATTGGCGGGCTGGCGGCGATATTGGGTTTGCGCAACCAGACCGAAGTACGCGACGTGCTGACCATCTACGGTCCACCCGGCACGCGCGAACTGGTGGCCGGCTTGGTCGCCAGCCTCCAGCCCTCAGCCAAAGCGGGCTATGGCATTCCCGGCAAATCCTGGACGCCGCCTGAAAATATTGTGTCGGTGATAGAATTGCAGGATGGCGAAACTATCCGGGTAGACGATATGAAAGTCAGCGTTGCGCAAAATACCCATTATGATTTCGCGCCCGGCAGCCTCGAGGATCGCAACTATAAGTCCTTCGCACTGCGGTTCGACCTGACCGAACGATCGATCGCCTACACGGGCGATACCGGACCCAGCCCTGCGGTCGAACGCCTCGCGTTAGGCGCCGACCTGCTGGTTAGTGAAATGATCGACATCGACGCTACACTGGATCGCGTCGCACACACCAGCCCCAACATGCCCGCCAGCGTCAAGGCAACGATGGTCCACCATCTGACCACCCATCACCTGACGCCGGAAGAAGTCGGCGCGCTGGCCGCGCGTGCAAAAGTGAAGGCACTAGCGGTCACACATATCGCCGGCGGCATGCCCGATGCCGCACGGACCCGCGCCTATAGCGCGGCCATCGCCAAGACTTTCGCTGGACCAGTAACGATCGCCAATGATCTCGACCGCTTCTGATTTCCTCCTCTCGCCCCTTTCTCACAAGGCACCGAACCGACTATGGCCCACAATAACATCCTTATCATCGGCGGAGGCATAGGTGGCCTCACCTCCGCCATCGCGCTACGCCGGCAAGGGTTCGACGTCACCGTGATCGAACGCGATCCGGAATGGTCGGTCTATGGCGTGGGCATCATCCAGCAATCCAACGTGCTGCGCGCAATGGCGCATCTGAGCCTGTTGGACGAGTATGTCGCGGCCGGTGCAGGCTTCGACATGGTCGAAATATTCGCGCCCGACGGCACGAAGGTCGCGCGCGTTCCTTCCCCGCGTCTGGTCGAAGGCTATCCGGCCAATCTCGGGGTCGGCCGCCCGGCCCTGCACAAGGTGCTGGGCGATCGCACGATCGCGTCGGGGGCCAGGGTATGGCTGGGCGTCACCGCATCCTCCATCGACGATCAGGGCGATCAGGTGGCGGTGCGGTTTTCGGACGCGAGGGAGGACAGCTTCGATCTGGTCGTTGGGGCCGACGGCGTCTATTCACAGACCCGCAAATTTCTGTTCCCCGACGCCCCGTCGCCGCATTATACCGGTCAGGCGGTCTGGCGCTATAATCTGCCTCGCACCGAAGGGATGGACTCGCTTCAGGCTTATAATGGCCCCACCGGCGTCGGACTGGTGCCGATTTCGCCAAACTTGATGTATATGTTCGTCACCACTGCCGAACCGGACAACCCCCGTTATCGAAGCGAAGGACTGGCCGCGGCCATGCGCGCCAAGATCGCCGGTTGCTCGCCCGCCATCCAGGCGCTGGGCGAGCATATCACCTGCGATGACGACGTGGTCTATCGGCCGCTTGATGCGTTCATGCTGGAGGGTCCCTGGCATAAGGGCCGCATCGTCTTGCTGGGCGATGCCGTACACGCCACCACGCCTCATCTGGGTCAGGGCGCGGGCATGGCGATCGAGGACAGTATTGTGCTGGCGGAGGAACTGAGCCGCCATGACGATCTGGAAAGCGCGCTGGCCGCCTATCATGAGCGGCGCGCCGACCGTTGCCGCTACATCGTGGAGAAATCGCTCGAAATCTGCATGGGTCAACTCGGTAAGGGCGCTCCCGTCGACAATCATAAAGCCACCGCAGACATGTTCGCGATGGTATCCCAGCCGATCTAAAGGAAGCAGATATGAGCCGCGTTACAGAAATTCGTTATGTGGGTTATGCACTGCCCGATCTGGAGGCAGAGCGGGCTTTCTATGCCGACCAGTGGAAGCTCGTCGAGGCAGGGGAAAAGGACGGCATGGTCTATTTCGCCGCCGATGGTGGTGACGAGCATCATGTTGTGCGCCTGCGCCAGGCCGAAGAGGAGCGCATCGATGTGATCGCGCTGGCCGCCGACAGCCGCGCCGATGTGGACGCCCTGCATGACAAGGTCATAGCTTCAGGCTGCCGCATCATCTTTGCGCCAAAGGATCTGGAAGCGCTGGGTGGTGGCTACGGCTTCCGCTTCTTCTCCCCCGATGGCCTGACCTTCGAAATATCGAGCGACGTCGCCCGTCGCACCGCACGGGAGCTCATCCGTTGGGAAGGCGTGCCCCAGAAGATCAGCCATATCGTCCTGCATTCGCCAGATCACAAGGCGATGGTGGAATGGTTCTGCAATGTGCTGGGCTTCAAGGTCAGCGACTGGCTGGGCGACTTCATGTGTTTTTTGCGCTGCAACAGCGCGCATCACCGCATCGCCTTCCTGCCCGGTCCGCCCTGCCTCAACCATGTCGCCTATGACATGCTGAGCGTTGACGACATGATGGTCGGCATCAATCGGCTGCGCCTGAAAGGCACCGACATTCGCTGGGGTCCGGGCCGCCACACTGCGGGCAACAACACGTTCAGCTATTTCACCACACCCGCCAGCTTCGCGGTCGAATATAGCTCCGAACTGGAGGATGTGGACTTTAATGCCCATGAGGCGAAGGTCCATGCCCCCGCGCCCGGTATCATGGACCAGTGGGGTATCGGCATAGGTGGTCCCCAGACCATGCCACATGCTGCGCCAGACAAGGGCCTCTTTCAGGCAGTAGAGGTCTGATCGATGGCTTTATTTGAATATTTCCCCAACTATATCTGGAATCTGTCCGTCGCGATCGCGATGGAGAGCGGCGGACGCATTGGCGAGATCGTCGATATGTGCCAGCCGATCAAGGACGCGGCCGCCTCCGGCGCGGACGCGGGCACGCCCATGTTCATGGCACAGTGGGTCGCAATGGCCGACAAGCTGATCGACCTGGCGGCGGAGGATGAGGCGAAGGGCCGCGCCTTCTCCGCCTCCGACAAGCTGGAGCGCGCATCGCTCTATCTGTTCAACGCCGAGCGCATGCAGGGCCATGGCCATCCCGGTCGTCAGACCACCTATGCCAAGGCGCGCGATACATTCGACCGGTCCACCGCGTTAGGCCAGATCAACCGTCGGCGCGTGGACATCCCGCTCGCTACCGGCACCATGCCTGCACTCTATACCAGCGCGCCGGGGGATGGCCCTCATCCGGTCGTGGTCTATTGCAACGGCCTCGATAGCTGCAAGGAACTTCTCTATTGGTCGCGCCTGCCCGAAGCGCTGGCACGGCGCGGCATTTCGACGCTCTGCGTCGATCAGCCCGGATCAGGTGAAGCACTCCGCCTCCAGCACCTGCCCGTCGATCCGCACAGCGAAAACTGGGCGAGCAAAGCAGTCGACTGGCTGGAGCGGCAGCAGGATATAGATCCCGCCCGCATCGGCATGACCGGCATTTCGCTGGGCGGCCATTTCGCGCCACGCGCGGTCGCCTATGAACCGCGCTTTGCCAGCGGTGCCGTCTGGGGCGCCAACCATAATTGGGCGGAGGTTCAGCAGAAGCGGCTAAAGCGCGAAGGCGAAAATCCCGTCCCCCATTATTGGGCGCATGTCATGTGGGCGTTTGGCGCAAGCGATATGGTCGACTTCCTCAGCAAGGCGGCTGACATGAACCTCAATGGCGATATGGACAGGATCAAGGTGCCGTTCCTGGTAACGCATGGCGCCAAGGACCGGCAGATCAGCGTAAATTATGCCCATGATTGTTACGATCAGTTGGTGAACAGCCCCAGGCGCGCGCTCAAGCTTTTCACCGAACGTGAAGGCGGCGTCGAACATGTCGGTGCGGACAATATGTCATACGGCCGCGATTATATCGCCGACTGGTTCGCCGATACGCTCGGTGGCCAGACCGCCTGATGGCGGGCTCGTACCCGCAGCACCCCGCTCATTTAGGAAATATGCTCATGGAATTTGTATCCGTTCGCCGTATCGTCACTGGTCATGACATCGCAGGTCGCGCCATCATTCAGGAGGATGGCCCGGTCCGGCGCATCCAGCGCATTGGCGGCGACATCGGGCCAATGTTCCATGAAGTCTGGAACACGCAGGCGACCCCTGCCCCGCTCGATGCCGCCTCGGGCGAGCCGGTAGAACAGGGCATCATCCTCGCGCCGCCGAAGAATGGCACCCGCATCCGCGTGCTGGACATCCCGCCCGAGAGCGAGGGTATCCGCACCATGACACCCGAGGAAGCCCGCGCCCATTTCGCCGAAGTGAGCGCTCATGACGCATCCGCCCATCGTGGCGAAGGGTCGCGTCACGCGCTGATGCACCGGACCGAAACCATCGACTATGGAATCGTTGTGGAGGGCGAACTGGTCCTGATCATGGACGAAGGCGAAACCATCGTGCGCGTGGGCGACATCGTCATCCAGCGGGGTACCAATCATGGCTGGTCCAACCGATCCGACCGCAATTGCCGGATCGTCTTCATCCTGATTGACGGCAAATTCGACGACGCTCTGAAACGCTGAACTCTGGCTCGTCGCGCGCGACGATCCGTAACGACATCCCGCAATCATATCGGAAGGACACGAACCCATGCGTTTTGCGACGCGCGTCAATAACTGCGCTGATGGGGAATTATTACTTTTATCGCGAGACGGCGTGCGCGGCATGCCCATGGGCGCGCGCTGGCCCACCCTGCTGCACGCGATCACGCAATGGGATGCCCTCATGGATGATGCCGCGGCTCTCTCCGTAACGCTGGAGGCAGGGGGCGGCGACACGATCGATTACGGCGGTCTGCTCGCCCCGTTGCCGCGCACCTGGCAATGGCTGGATGGATCGGCCTTCGCCAATCACGGCGCCCTCATGCAAAAGGCATTCAACCACCCCCCGATCGAGACCGATCTTCCCCTCATGTATCAGGGCATGAGCCATCAGTTTCTGGCGTCTCATGAAAATGTCGCCCTGCCCACCGAAGCCGATCTCATCGACTTCGAGGGCGAATTCGCTATCGTCACGGACGATGTACCCATGGGATGTTCGGCCGTCGACGCCATGGACCATATCCGTCTCATCCTGCTCATCAATGACTGGTCGCTGCGCGCGGTGGCCCCGGCCGAAATGAAAACAGGCTTCGGCTGGATTCAGGCCAAGCCGGCCTGTAGCGCCGCGCCAATCGCGATCACTCCGGATGAACTGGGCGATCGCTGGCGCAATGGCCGCGTCTGCCTGCCCTTGCGCGTGGCGGTGAACGGTGCATGGTTCGGCCATCCTTCAGGGGAAGGCATGGACTACGGTTTTCATGACCTCATCGCGCATGCGGCCCGCACACGCCAGCTTTGCGCCGGGACCATCATAGGTTCCGGTACCGTGTCCGATCCCGATTTTGAAAGGGTGGGATCGACATGCATTTCCGAGCGGCGTGCTATCGAAATGATCACACAAGGCAAGCCCGTAACGCCTTTCCTCCAATTCGGCGACCATGTGCGCATGACTGCCGGAACGGATGTCAGCCTGTTCGGTGAGATCAGTCAGATAGTTACCGCATTTAGAGCGGATTTCGACCGTTATGAATCGGCAAGGGTTTCCAAGAGCGTGATTTTATGATTCAGAATCCCTGTTGGTGGAGGAGGCCAGCATGGATGGGTCAGCCTTTGTCTATGGATTTGCGCTCG
>NZ_JAVTIV010000032.1:0-34672 GCF_031843765.1 Sphingobium sp. WCS2017Hpa-17 | reverse complement strand
CGAGCGCAAATCCATAGACAAAGGCTGACCCATCCATGCTGGCCTCCTCCACCAACAGGGATTCTGAATCATAAAATCACGCTCTTGGAAACCCTTGCCGATTCATAACGGTCGAAATCCGCTCTAGCTAGGGCTGCCGTGTCATTGGTTGCGGCATCCCTAGGGGTAGTTCAATGGAATTCGGTTAAGGAACGGCAGGAGGTTGCTGCCGAGCTAATTCGCTGCTGATGCTGCCCATGTCGCGCAATGGCGTAAGGACAATAAGGCTAGCATCAGCAAGACAGCGGCACAGTTCGGATTGTCGGATGCTACGGTTAAGCGGTATTGCTCAGGCAAATAGTACTCCACTGCACAGTCCAGTTTAATCTTCTGGCTTATCCTTTATAACAGGTGACTGGGCATACATTCTGTCTATCAGGTAATACAATCCGCGAAATGTACTTACTGCTAGATGGCAAATAGGAATGTTTACTATTATCATAATTAAAAATCTTATGAATCTTCTGTCTATCTTTACTGTATAAGATAGAGATTCAAATTTGACAATGCTAAAGCTTGGCATGGAAGAGGTTATAATAATAGCGATTATTGAGAAAACGGTTATGCACAAAGATATAGTGGACAAATATCCGAAAAGAGAGCAAATATATTCTCTTCTTGTTAAATATTCCCACCCTTCTTTTGTCGCGACTTTTATCTTGCCGTAATTAATAGTGGCATCTAATCCATTTTTCTGGCGTGGAAATGTAGCAACGGCAACTAGTCCTGCTACATAAAAGCCTGTCAAAACGGACGAGAAACTACCTATCTTATCCACAAATCCGTCTTTGTGTATAAAATTGGCTTTACTTACTATGATGAAGGGCACTGTCACGATTGTGACTATCACAAACGTAGCGAAGATATCTTGCAACCAGATTAGGCGGCCAGTTTCTGATCTAAGCCGAAGATAACGAAGTGGTGCTGCCAAGAAACTTTCCATGGCTATTTATTCAATAGCCCTCTCGCAGCATCAACTATTTCGTCAATGATGGATTGGGTGCATGGCTTTAGTTCAGTCTTTACGGCAACCTGCTCTGACCTAACAAATAGTATTTCTGCTGCCTCATCTTCCCTGTCTACCTTAACAGTGCGTTGGCGATCATCATCGAGGCTTAGCTCTAAATAAACGTCATCCCAATCCTCACTGCGCACTTTCCCGATGAATTTGCGCAATT
This sequence comes from Sphingobium sp. WCS2017Hpa-17, assembly GCF_031843765.1. Taxonomy (NCBI): domain Bacteria; kingdom Pseudomonadati; phylum Pseudomonadota; class Alphaproteobacteria; order Sphingomonadales; family Sphingobiaceae; genus Sphingobium; species Sphingobium sp. WCS2017Hpa-17. Next base: position 33,455 of record NZ_JAVTIV010000032.1, on the reverse strand, counting down.
TTGCGTTCCACTCAGGGCTGCTAGGGTCACCAACAATCTTGTACTTGATGCGCTCAACTTGTGGTTCAGCAATGCCGTCACTGTCAGGTGCATCGGGTATATTGGTTCTGACGAGGTTTATATAATTTATAGACCCTTTCTTTTTGAGGGCGCTATCTAAACCCTCTGCTTTAATTCCATTGTCTTTTACTATTGTATAAGTTTCTTTGTCTTCTCCTTTCTTGTCTTCATATGGGTATTCATATCCTCGCAGCACCGTTCCAAAAATTGGCTTTATGACGCTGATGCTGAGGCCAGGAATTTCTTCCAAGGCAAAATCATATGTCATTGGACTAGATGGCTTTGACCGAATGACCATATGTGCAGAAACAGCCTGCTCTTCATCGGTCTCTTTCGTAGCCTGCCGCACCGCCAACTTATCTTTGATCCACTTCCGATAAGATGGATCAGCAGCAGATGGGCTTGACCGATGAAACAGCAGGGTCAAGAAGCCGCTTTTGTCGTCGTCCCGTATAGCGACAAGCTCCACAAGATCGCCATTAGGCTGGACGGCCTGAGCAACTTTGTTGGCTCTGGCTCTGACGAGAGCGTCTTTGATCGAGTAGTGCTTATCGCTTGCGACAAGAGGGAGTGCCGGCGCGAACTTAGTCTTCGGCTTAAAACTAAAATGGTAGCGGCGAAAAAATCGAGAGTTCTTTTCGAGAAACATAATCGCCCCACGTCTACCATTCAGCCTTTGCTTAACTGCGATAGCTACCCTACGAGATAGCCATTAAGCAACGGCAATTAGTGGTAAAAAGTGGCTACTACTGCCACCGAAGGCCTAGCGGACCTGTACCGCTCCTAGGCGTCCTACAGCCCCATCAAGCTCCCAACGCCCTACCTTCACCCCTTCCTCTCTTGTAAGCAGTACAGCGCCACCCGTGGCGGATTCCAAGACTGAAACTATTCAAAAGCTTTTGATGCGCCTTTGGTATCAACCCGGTCCTGCTACCGGGCGAATGAACCCCGCGACACAGTTTGCTATCACGAAGTTTGAAGAGAGGGAGGGGGTGCGGATCACCGGAGAAGCATCATCTGCGGGTCTGAGCGCCCTGCTATCAAAGCTTGGCAGTTAGGGCCGGGCGCCTCACTGCAAGCCCTGAGCCTTCTTGTGCGCAACCCTACCGTTCGATCTACGCTTGGCTAGCCTACCCATCCTAATGCCAATCTCTTCCGGGCTAATGTCGGCAGGATCAAAAACGCCCCCATACCATCCTACTACCGCATCGCGTTCGGAATGGCCTGCTTCTGTCATGGCTTCTACGAAATCCTCGAAGCCCATCATGCCACCAATGTCTTCGGGTGGTGCGCGCCGTTCACCTGCAACGAAGCAAGGATACTCCTTCTCCGGGTCGGCAGGTGATACAGCCTCTATGACGACCGTATGACGCCAATTGTCCCCGAAGTCGTAGGTGTAGCTGAAAGCTGCAATGCCACGCTCTACGAGCTTCCCAAGCCGTATATTACCGGCATCGCGTGTCGGGGTGCCTGACCATTCATCATCAAACGGTATGCCATAGCGGGTATCACCTACATCGAACTGGAACAGGTGGGAGTTCTCAAACAGCATCGCGGCTTGGATCGCTAGGTGCAGCGTCTTTAGGCTGTTTGTTAAAGGCAGTTCGACCCTGCGCCACACGGCGGGCTTGGTATCGTCAAGGGTGATGAGGATACGGGCAATCTGGTCGGGCATGGCCTCATCGTGGCAGTCCAAGGAAAAGGTGTCCAGCCGCTGCCTGCTATGCTGCGGTTGCATTCACGCCTGCCAACAAAGAATCGGTTGTATCGCTTGATCGCCTGAATGCCACGGCTGATCCTATGTAGGATATCCAGCCGGTGCTACGTTCAAGTGCTACGCCGCTTCATTGCAAGTCGGCGTAACAGTCTGAAATTGAACGATAAAAGATAAGTGGTCGGGGAGACAGGATTCGAACCTGCGACATCCTGCTCCCAAAGCAGGCGCGCTACCAGACTGCGCTACTCCCCGACGGATGGCGGCCTTAGCGGGGGATCGCGTGTGCCGTCAATCGCTCATCGCACCGATCAGTGAAAGAAAAGCCACAAAAGCAGAATGATCGGAATGGGCACGCCCAGCAGCCACAATAATATGCCCTTGCCCATATCAGTCTCTCCTTGTCTTTCAAGGATCAAACCCTTGAACGGGCGGGGATGTTCCGCCGATACCATCATGGTTCGATGGATTGGACACAAACAAAAAGGGCGGGCCATATAGGCCCGCCCTTCGGAAATCTCGCTAACGCGAAGATTAGTGCGCAGCGTTCGCGGCGTTCTCAGCAACGTTGGCGGCGTTCGCAGCAACATTGGCGGCGTTCGCAGCGTTGTCGGCGGCGTTCGCAGCGTTTTCGACAACGTTTTCGACAACGGCGTTCGAAGCGTTCGCGGTTTCGTTGGCCGGCTTCTCACCGCAAGCAGCGAGGGCCATCAGGCTGGCCGAAGCGAAAACAACAGCGATCTTCTTCATTGTGTACGGCTCCCATAGCATTATGCCGCGTCTGGCACGTTACAAATGTGACCCTACGCGAGCGACCCGCATTAACGTGTGCGTTGCACAAATCAATGCTTTTCTGCGCCGGTGAGACGATGGAATCACGCGGCGGAGCGTTGTCTACTATAAAAGTTCAGTTAACGCCCATGGATTCTGGCGCGTTTGCGACCGCTTCCAGCGTGACGGCCCATGCGGCGACATTCTGCCGCAACTGGATCAGATCGACCTTGTCCAGCGTATCGTCGGGCGTGTGGTGAATGTCGAAATAGCGGGTGCCATCCTGTTGCAGGTCGATCACCGGCACGCCGGCCTTGACCAGCGGTTCGATGTCCGATCCGCCATGGGCCTTATCCTTGCTGGGCACGATGCCGAGCGGGGCCAGTCCCTGCGCGATGCGGCCGGCGAGCGCGTCGTGCCCGGTGGGCAGGGTGAAGTCGACCCGCCATACCTTGTCCGCGCCGAAATCCGATTCCGCCACCAGCGCATGCGGCTCCTTGCCATGGGCGGCGAAATAGGCGCGGCCGCCATCGCCGCCGACTTCTTCTGCCCCTGCGAACAGAACGCGGATGGTGCGGCGCGGCTGGCCGGCCTTCGCCACCTGCAAGGCGGCGGCCGCTATGATGCCGCAGCCCGATGCGTCGTCGATCGCCCCGGTGCCCTGATCCCAGCTGTCGAGGTGACAGGCGGCGACGACCAGTCCCGCCTTGGGATCGCTGCCGGGGATTTCGGCGATGACATTGCCTGAAGGCTGGTCTTTCAACCGTTTCGATACGGCGGTCAGATGGATGCGCACCGGCTTGCCGCGCGCAGCGACGCGGGCCAGTTGCTCGGCGTCGGGCACGCTCAGCGCAACGGCAGGGATCGGCGTCACGCCATCGGCCCACATCTGCACGCCAGTATGGGCGATGCGGTGATGGTCGGTACCGATCGACTTGACGAGGATAGCGATCGCACCCTTCTTTGCCGCGACGCTTGGCCCCTGACGCCGGGCAGCGCCATAATAGCCATAGCCCGATCCGTCCTGCGCCGCCTTCATCTCATGGCTGACGAAGGCGATCTTGCCTTTCAGGCTGCCGTCGGGCGCGGCCAGCAAATCCGCGATCGTGGGGAAATAGACGATCTCGCCCTCGATCCCCGCTTCCGGGGTTGAACCGCTATTGCCCAGTGCTGCCACGACCAGATTTTGCGGGAAGGGGCTGACGATATGCGCTTCGTCGCGCACGCGCTGCCACACCGGCATCTTATAGGGTTCTGCGCGGACATTGGAAAAGCCCAGCGCCTTCAGCTTTGCCACCGACCAGTCGCGCGCCAGCGCTTCCTGCGGCGTGCCGGCGGGGCGAGGGCCGACTTCCGTGGTCAGCCCTTCGGTGATGTCCCAGGCGACATCATCCTGGAGCGCGGAGGCGCGAATCGCGTTGCTGTCTGCCGCCTGAGCCAAAGCCGGAGTGAGGATGCTGCCAAGGAGGAGGGCGGCGAGCGGGCCCGATCGGATTTTCTGCATGGATGATGGCGTAACCGGGCATCCCCCATTTGCCAATATGTTCCGCGTCCGCTAACTCGGCGCAGATTTTTCAAACCGACTTTCCCGTCCTGATTTCGGAGCAGCGCGCACCCATGTCCGCCTCATCGCAATATGCCTATGTCATGAAAAGCATGACGAAGACCTTCCCCGGCGCGGCCAAGCCGGTGCTGAGCAATATCAACCTGCAATTTTATCGCGGGTCCAAGATCGGTATCGTCGGCCCGAACGGTGCGGGTAAGTCGACCCTGATCAAGATCATGGCTGGCATCGACACCGATTTCAGCGGCGAAGCCTGGCCGGGCGAAAATATCACCGTCGGCTATCTGCCGCAGGAACCGCAGCTCGACCCCAACAAGACGGTGCTGGAAAACGTCAAGGACGGCGCCCGCGACATCGCGGACAAGATGGACCGTTTCAACGAGATCAGCATGATCATGGCCGATCCGCCGGAAGACGTCGATTTCGACGCGCTGATGGAGGAAATGGGTACGTTGCAGGAGCAGATCGACGCGGTCGATGGCTGGACGCTCGACAACCAGCTGGAAATCGCGATGGAAGCGCTGCGCTGCCCGCCGTCCGACTGGTCGGTCGAAAGCCTGTCGGGCGGTGAAAAGCGCCGCATCGCGCTGACCCGCCTGCTGATCCAGAAGCCGGACATTCTGCTGCTCGACGAACCGACCAACCATCTGGATGCCGAAAGCGTCACCTGGCTGGAAAATCACCTGAAGGAATATGCCGGGTCGGTCCTGATGATCACCCATGACCGTTACTTCCTGGACAATGTCGTGGGCTGGATTCTGGAGCTCGATCGCGGAAAATATTTCCCCTATGAAGGCAACTACTCCACCTATCTGGAGAAGAAAGCCAAGCGCCTGGAACAGGAAGATCGCGAAGCGACCGGCCGCCAGAAAGCAATCAACGATGAGCTGGAATGGATCAGGGCCGGCACCAAGGGTCGCCAGACCAAGTCCAAGGCACGTATCAAAAAGTTCGAGGAACTGGTCGCGGGCCAGAACAACCGTTCGCCCGGCAAGGCCCAGATCGTCATCCAGGTGCCGGAGCGTCTGGGCGGCAAGGTGATCGAATTCAAGGGTATTTCCAAGGCATTTGGCGACAAGCTGCTGTTCGAGGATCTGTCCTTCCTGCTGCCGCCGGGCGGCATCGTCGGCGTCATCGGTCCGAACGGCGCGGGTAAATCCACCCTGTTCAAACTGATCACAGGGCAGGAAACGCCCGATTCGGGTGAGATCGACATCGGTACGACGGTACGCTTGGGCTTCGTCGATCAGAGCCGCGATCATCTGGACGACTCCAAGAATGTCTGGGAAGAAGTGTCGGACGGCCTGGATTATGTGAAGGTCAATGGTCACGACATGTCGACCCGTGCCTATGTCGGCGCCTTCAACTTCAAGGGGCAGGACCAGCAGAAGAATGTCGGCAAGCTGTCGGGTGGTGAGCGCAACCGCGTCCATATCGCCAAGATGCTGAAAAAGGGCGGCAACGTGCTGCTGCTCGACGAACCGACCAACGACCTCGACGTCGAAACGCTGGGCGCACTGGAAGAAGCGATCGAAAATTTCGCGGGTTGCGCCGTGGTCATCAGCCATGACCGCTTCTTCCTCGATCGCCTGGCCACGCACATTCTGGCGTTCGAAGGCAACAGCCATGTCGAATGGTTCGAAGGCAATTTCGAAGCCTATGAAGAAGATAAGCGCCGTCGTCTGGGCGATGCGGCCGATCGGCCGACCGCGCTGGCGTATAAAAAGCTGACGCGCTGATCCGTCACTTCAGTTGCGATTGCAATTTTTGCAATCGCAACTGAATGTTTCGCAATTGCGATGGTGGCGCTAACATTTCATAGAGAGCGGGCCTTTCAGGCATCCTCTCCTAAAAACTTTCAGGGCTGGTCCTCACGGATCGGCCCTTTTTTTGTCCGATAGCCACCGGGCAGCCGGCGGGTGGCGGACCAAGATCCGCATTGGTCAGAAAGTCAGGATCGGTCAGCGAATCAAGGAAGGCCAGCATGGCGCGCATGTCGACACCGGCCAGTTGCGCGGCGGCATGACGGCGGATCCCGGCTTCTATGCTGGAGCTTTGTCCGTCATGCAGCCATGGGCCGGTCACCGCGACATTACGCAGCGAGGGCGTGCGGAAGCGTTCGGGCGGTGATTCGAAACTGGGCGGTGGCGGCTTGCCGCCATAGAGGCTACCGTCCGCTTCACCCAGTGCGGCGGTGCCGACATAATGGACCTGTCCGTCGGTGAAATCCGGCCCGCCATGGCAGGAGGCGCAGCCCGTCGCCGCAAATTGCGCCGCACCTGTCCGGGCGAGCGGTGACAGCGTGCCCCGGTCGTAGGGACTGCCATAGGATATCATGGTCCGCTGAAAAGCCCCCAGCGCCGCCGTCACCTTTGTGTAGGTCGCCCGGGTCGCCGCTTTCGGAAACGCCTGTGCAAAGAGCCGGCGGTAGCAGGGATCGGCATCCAGTCGCGGGCTGAGGTCAGTGTCCTGACCCGCCATGCCCATTTCGACCGGCTTCGTCCCGGTCATCGGTACCATCGCCTGCGCTTCAAGCGAATGGAGGCCGGCGTCGGTCCAGGTGAAGCCGCTGCGCCAGGCGAGATTGACCAGTCCCGGCACATTGCGCACGCCCATGTCGCCGGTCACGCCGACATGCGTGGGCTGTCCGTCGCTAAAGCCGCGCGCCTGCTGGTGGCAATCGGCGCAGGCCATGCTGCCGTCCTGCGACAAGGCCCGATCGTAAAAGAGGCGCCGGCCCAGGGCGACCTTCGCAGCGCTCATGCCGTTGTCGGCCGGAACGGCCGGCGCGGCGACGCCGGCGGGCAGATGCGGCCAGCGCCATGCGGGCCTTCCGGCCATCACCCCGGTCGCCAGCAAGCATGTTCCGCCGGCGATCGCCGCTATCGCTACCCGCAAGGCCTGTCCCCTTCACCCATGCAAGACGCAGGAAGCTGCCCGATCCGCAGGGGGACGTAAAGCGGGGCAGGGTGCGCATGCACATGGGTCAGATCGTCGGGTGCTTCTCGAAGGACGAGAAGGAAGCCGGCGGCACATCGCGCGCATCGATCCGCGCTACCTTGGCCGCAATCGGGCCGTCATGAGCCAGCGTCACAAACTGGGCGACAGCCGTTTCATCGCCCTCGACTACAGCCTCGACGCTGCCATCCGTCCGGTTGCAGACCCAGCCGACAAGGCCAAGGCTGCGCGCGGTATCCACCGTCCATGCGCGGTACCAGACGCCCTGTACCCGGCCATGGATCATCAGATGCCGGGCGACGACCGGCATTATTTGACCCGCTTGATCCAGGTCTGCCCGCCTTCGCGCACCTCGGTAATGAAATTGGGGATGGCGGCGACCAGATCGGACAGGCGCTTATAGCCAAAGTTGCGCACGTCGAAGCTGGACCGGTTGCCGACGCGCTGTCCCACGGGGCCCAGCGCCACGAAACCGCGCTCATCCCGCTTCGCCTCGTCATAGGCATCGATCAGCAGGCGCACGACCTCTTCATCCACCGCCTGCCGCTGGGGCTGAGCCGGAGGAGGTGGCGGGGGCGCCGCCGGCGTTGTTTTGGCGGGCGCGGCTTTGTTGGCAGAAGCGGCCTTCTTCACCGGTGCCTTGGCCACGACCGGTACGGCGGCGGGCTTGAGCGCGGCCACGTCCAGGAAGCGGGTGCAGGCCCGGCGAAACCCCTCGGGCGTATTGGCCGATCCAAAACCATAAACCGGGATGCCCTGCTGCCGGATGCGCGTTGCCAGCGGGGTGAAATCGCTGTCGCTGGACATCAGGCCGAAGCCATCGACCCGGCCTGACGCCATCAGGTCCATGGCGTCGATCGTCATCTTCATGTCGGTGGCGTTCTTGCCCTTGGTCAGGTCGAACTGCTGCTGCGGCTCGATCGCATGGGCGACCGACAGGGAGGCCCAGGTCTTGAGTGTCGCCTTGCTCCAATTGCCATAGGCGCGGCGAATATTCACCGTGCCCAGCTCCGCCAGTACGGTCATCACCGAGTCGAAATGCGCCGCCGACGCATTGTCCGCGTCGATCAGCAGGGCAATGTTGCCGCGGCCTTCCTGCCCCGTTGCCATGACGCGATCTCCCTTATGCGGGCGCGAAGGCGCCGCTGGCCTCGTCCAGCAGATGCAACTGCCCGTCCGAAATGGCGAAGAAACTGCCGACCAGTTTCAACTCGCCGCTCTTCTCCTTGGCGCGGACGCAAGGGAAGCTGCGCAGGTTGGCAAGGCTGACCTTGACGCCTTCCTGTTCCATGGCGCGCTCGACATCCCGGTCGCGCTGCTCGCCATATTGCTCGACCACGACGTCACGCGCCCCGTCCAGCAACTCGATCCAGTTATGGATGAACCCACCTTCGCCCGGAGGCGCGTCCTTCAGATCCTGACTGAGAGCCGCCTTGCAACCCCCGCATTTACCATGACCCATGACGACGATTTCGCCGACCTTGAGCACCTGCACGGCAAATTCCAGCGCTGCCGACACGCCATGCCAGCCCGGATTGGTTTCGAATGGCGGCACCAGTGCGGCCACGTTGCGCACGACGAAAATCTCGCCGGGGCTGGTGTCGAAAATCTGCGCCGGATCGACTCGGCTGTCGGAGCAGGCGATCACCATGACCCTGGGGCTTTGCCCTTCGTTCAGTTCGTCCCATCGCTCCCGCTGCTGGCTCCAGCCGGTGGTGCGGAAGCGGCGATAGCCGGTGATCATGTCTGCAAAGTCGGTCATGGGGCGCAGATGTGCCGCACAAAGACAGGACTGGCAAGAGCGGCCCGGCATCGCTATCTGGGGCGCATGAACGACATCAGCCCGATCCCCGTGCCCGAAAAGTCCGCCAACAATCCAGAGCGCGTTCGCAAGCCTGACTGGATTCGCGTCAAGGCGCCGACCAGCAAGGGCTATAATGAAACCCGCCAGCTGATGCGCGACAAGAAACTGGCGACGGTGTGCGAGGAAGCGGCCTGTCCGAACATCGGCGAATGTTGGACGAAAAAGCACGCCACGGTGATGATCCTGGGCGATGTCTGCACTCGCGCCTGTGCCTTCTGCAACGTCAAGACCGGCATGCCGCGCAAGGTCGATCCCAATGAGCCGCAGAATCTGGCCGATGCCTGCGCCGAAATGGGGCTGGAACATATCGTCATCACCTCGGTTGACCGCGACGACCTGCCCGATGGTGGCGCCTCGCAATTCGTGAAGGTGATCGAGGCGCTGCGCCGCACGACGCCCAACACGACGATCGAGATCCTGACGCCGGACTTCCGCAACAAGCATGAGCGCGCGGTCGAAATGATCGTCACGGCCCGCCCTGACGTCTATAATCACAATTTGGAGACGGTGCCGCGCCTCTATCCGACCATCCGCCCCGGTGCGCGCTATTATGCGTCGCTGCGCCTGCTCGAATCGGTCAAGCGGCTGGACCCGTCCATCTTCACCAAGTCGGGCATCATGCTGGGTCTGGGCGAAGAGCGTCTGGAAGTGCATCAGGTGATGGACGATATGCGCTCGGCCGACATCGATTTCCTGACCATGGGCCAATATCTTCAGCCCACGCCCAAACATGCCAAGGTGATGGAATTCGTCACCCCGGCGGCGTTCAACGCCTACGCGGCGATCGCGCGGGCCAAGGGCTTCCTTCAGGTGGCGTCCAGCCCGCTGACGCGCTCCAGCTATCATGCCGGCAAGGATTTTGCCGAAATGAAGGCGGCGCGCGACGCGAAGCTCGCCAAGGCGGCGCTGGCCAAGGCCTGATCGCTCCATGCCCAGGCATCAGGAAACGCGCCGGCTGCCCTACACGCCGACGCAGATGTTCGATCTGGTGTCGGACGTCGCCGCCTATCCGCAATTTCTGCCGTGGATCAGCGCCATTCGCGTCCGATCCGACAGCGAGACGGAAATGGTCGCGGACATGATCGTGGGATTCAAGGGGGTGAAGGAGAGCTTCACGTCCCGTGTGCACAAGCATCGCCCGGATCATGTCCGGGTCGATTATCTCGACGGGCCGCTCAAGCATCTCCACAATGAGTGGGCCTTCCGCGACGACGGGCAGGGCGGCGTGCTGGTGGATTTCGAAGTCGAGTTCGAATTCAAGAACCGGCTGTTCGAAATGCTGGCCGGCCAGTTTTTCGACAAGGCGCTGCGCAAGATGATCGGCGCGTTCGAGGCCCGCGCCGCGGACCTCTATGCCGGTGATTCGGGCAGCAGCAGTTCCAGCGCGCACAGCGCCGCCTGAAGGCGGACGCCGCCCCGGCCATTATCCTCGAAATGGTGCATGTCGGCTACGACCTTGTCTGGGCTGGCGCCGCGTTCGGCGCGGGCGAAGACGACGGTACCGACCGGCTTCTGCTCGCTGCCGCCGCCCGGCCCGGCAATACCGGTGATGGCGACCGCGACATGGGAATGGCTTTTCTTCAGCGCGCCCTGCGCCATGGCCCAGGCAGTGGCGATCGAGACGGCGCCGAATGTGTCGAGCACATCATGCGAAACTTTTAGAAGCTCGGCCTTCATATCATTGGAATAGGTAATGAATCCGGCGTCGAAAACGTCGGATGAACCGGCAATTTCGGTAAGCGCGGCGGACACAAGGCCTCCGGTGCAGCTTTCCGCCACCGCGATCGTGCGCCCGGCGCGCCGATTGGCGATGATGACCTTTTCGGCGAGTTCGACCAACTGGGCCGGCAGGATCGTATCTGGCATGAGGTCAGGATAGCGCGGGAAGGGACAGGGTGGCAACCGCCTGTGCGGCGATGCCTTCGCGCCGGCCGGCAAAGCCCAGCCGCTCGGTGGTGGTCGCCTTCACGCTCACCCGGTCGATCGGCACGGCCAATATCGCCGCGATCCGCGTGCGCATGGCGTCGCGATGCGGGCCGATCTTGGGCGCCTCACAGATGATGGTCAGGTCGATATGCTCGATCACGCCATCGCGTGCAGTCACCCGATCGCGGGCATAAACGAGGAAGCGGTCCGACGACGCCCCGCGCCACTGCGTATCGGACGGCGGGAAATGGCTACCGATATCGCCCTCCGCCAGCGCGCCCAGCATCGCATCGACAATGGCATGCAGAGCGACGTCGGCATCGCTATGCCCGGCCAGCCCCCGATCATGCGGCACCAATATGCCGCCCAGCCACAATTCCTCATTGGGGGCGAGGCGGTGGACGTCATAGCCCATGCCGACGCGGGTGCTGCGCGGTATGGCAAGCGCCGCCTCGGCACGGGCGAAATCCTGCGGATAGGTCAATTTCTCAAGCCTTTCATCGCCTTGCACCAAAGTGACGTCATGGCCCCAGGCCCTCAATATCTGTGCGTCGTCGGTCGCCTCGCGGCTATCATCCCATGCACGGTGTGCCGCCAATATGGCGTCGAAGCGGAACGCCTGCGGTGTCTGCACGCGGTGCAAGGCTTCCCGATCCACACCCTCGCCCATGATCGCGCCATCGCCACGTACCAGCGTATCGGTGACGGGCAGGGCAGGGATGGCCCCCATCGCGTTATCCAGCGCACCAAGCAACCGGTCGATCACCGTTCCGGGCAGGAAGGGGCGGGCAGCGTCGTGGATCAGCACGATGTCCGCCCCACCTGTGGCTGAGATCGTTTCCAATCCTGCGCGCACCGATCCTCGCCGGCTGTCGGCCCCGGTAACGAACGTCGCAATCCGATCGCCCAGCAGCGCGCGCGCCTGCGCCTCCTGCCCTTCGCCCAGCACGATATGGATCGCGTCAATCCCGCCATGCGCCGCCAGCGCGTCATAGGCATGGGCCAGCACGGACTTGCCGGCCACCATGCGAAACTGCTTGGGAATCTCGCCGCCCGCCCGGCTGCCCCTGCCGGCTGCGACGATCAGGGCCACGATCTTGCTATGGGATGTCATGCAAGCGCGCATAGCGGGTCGCGCGACAGGCCGAAAGGGGGACCGGCTTGCCGGCCGACCCATTTTCCGCTAAGGGCTGCCTGTTTTTTAGGCAGTATTTCGAAACAAGATCATGCGCAAACTTGCTCCCATCTCCATCGGTCCGGTGACCATCGATATGCCGGTCGTGCTGGCGCCGATGACCGGTGTCACCGACATGCCCTTCCGCACGCTGGTCCGCCGCTATGGCTCGGGCCTCAACGTGACGGAAATGATCGCATCGGCGGCGATGATCCGCGAGACGCGCCAGTCGCTGCAAAAGGCGGCCTGGCATCCGCTGGAAGAGCCGGTGTCGATGCAACTGGCCGGCTGTTCGCCCACGGAAATGGCCGATGCAGCCAAGCTGAACGCCGATCGCGGCGCGGCCATCATCGACATCAATATGGGCTGCCCGGTGAAGAAGGTCGTCAATGGCGACGCGGGCAGCGCGCTGATGCGCGACCTGCCGCTGGCCGCCTCGCTCATCAAGGCGACGGTGGAGGCGGTCGACGTGCCCGTCACCGTGAAGATGCGCATGGGGTGGGATCATTCGAGCCTCAACGCCCCCGAACTCGCCCATATCGCCGAGGATCTGGGCGCCAAGCTCATCACCGTCCATGGTCGCACCCGCAACCAGATGTACAAGGGGTCGGCCGACTGGGCCTTTGTCCGCACGGTCAAGGACGCGGTCAAGCTGCCCGTGATCGTCAATGGCGACATCTGCTCGATCGAAGATGCCGATACCGCGCTGGAACAGAGTGGCGCAGACGGCGTGATGATCGGCCGCGGCGCCTATGGTCGTCCCTGGTTGATCGGTCAGGTCATGGCCTGGCTGACCGACGGCACGCGCGTTCCCGATCCCTCGCTGGAAGAGCAATATCGTGTGATCGTAGAGCATTATCACGCGATGCTGGAACATTATGACAGGCATACCGGCGTCAATATGGCGCGCAAGCATATCGGCTGGTACACCAGGGGCCTGACTGGTTCGGCCGAGTTCCGCAACGCCGTGAACCAGCAGCCCGACGCCGATGTGGTGCTGGACATGCTGGCCCGCTTCTACGAACCGCTGATCGCCAGCGGCCTGGATGCCGAAGCCCTGCGCGCGGCCGCTTTGCGCAAGGCTGCATGACGAACCTGCTGACGTCCGTTCCATCGCTGCGCATGCAGCAGGACGGGCCTTCGCTGACCGAACAGATGACGGCGCTTCCGGTCGCGACGCTGCTGGTGCGGCCGGACAATCATATCGCCGAAGCCAATGTGCGGGCCGAAACCCTGCTCAACATGGCGCGATCGGCGATCATCGGCAGCGACGTGGCGCGCACCATCCGCATTGCGGAGGCGGGCGCGCGCTTCGACATCTGGCACAGCAACAAGCCGATCGCGGCCTATGACATCAAGGTCCATGCCGGTCGCACCGCCGAGATGGAGGTGGACCTGATGATCTCGCCGATCGTCGATCATGATGGCTGGCGGGTCGTGTCGCTCCATGCCCAGAGCCAGGCGCGCAAGATCGGCCATCGTGGGTCCGCCGGCGGCGCGCGTTCGGCCATGGGCGCTGCGGCGATCCTGGCACATGAAATCAAGAACCCGCTGTCGGGCATACGTGGCGCCGCGCAACTTCTGGAATCCAGCCATGGTGGCCGCGATGCCGCGTTGACCCAGTTGATCTGCAACGAGGTGGACCGGATCGCCGCGCTGATCGACCGCATGCAGGATTTCACCACTGACCGGACTCTGGAATGTCATGCCGGGAATATCTACCCGCTGATCGACCGGGCGGCCGGTATTGCTGCAGCTGGATTTGCAAAAAATATAAAGATCATAAAACATTATGATCCATCCTTGCCATTCGCCAACATCAATGATGATGCGCTGGTTCAGGTAATGATAAACCTGCTCAAGAATGCGGCAGAAGCACTTGAATATATTGATAAGCCATGCATCAGAGTGGAAACGGCCTTCCGCCATGGCGTGTCTGTCGTGGTCGGCGGCGGCAAGGGCAGTGCTGTGCTGCCGATCGAAATCCTCGTTATCGACAATGGACCCGGCGTGCCCGAACATATTCTCGACCATCTGTTCAACCCCTTCATCACCGGCAAGCGCGACGGGCAGGGGTTGGGTCTTGCCCTCGTGGACAAGCTGGTTCGCGATATGAGCGGCTTCGTCCAATATTCGCGCGATACCGAGGCGGGCGAATCGACTTTCCGCATCCTCCTGCCGATGAGCATGGGCTGATGGCTGCGACCGGCACCATATTGGTCGTGGATGACGATCCCGCCATCTGCGTCGTCGTGGGGGAAGCGCTGCGGCGGCAGGGGCATAAGGTGAAGACCGCGGCCTCGATCCGTGAGCGCAGCGCGTTGATGGACAGCTTTGCGCCCGATATCCTGATCACTGATGTGATGTTGCCGGACGGCGACGGGCTGGATGGCGTGGCGGATATCATCGCCGGGCGCCCCGACCTTAACGTCATCATCCTGTCAGCGCAGAACACGCTCAACACCGCAATCCGCGCCACGGAAAAGGGCGCGTTCGAATATCTGCCCAAGCCCTTCGACCTCAACGAACTGACCCGCGCCGTGTCCGACGCGCTCGGTACGCGACAAAGTCCGGAAGAACAGGCGGGTGAACCCGGCCTGCCGCACGATGGTCTGCCGCTGGTCGGCCGATCGCCGGCGATGCAGGAAGTGTACCGCACCATCGCCCGTGTCCTGTCCAACGACCTGTCCATCCTGGTGCTGGGCGAATCGGGGACCGGCAAGGAACTGGTCGCCGAAGCGATCCACAGCCTGGGCCAGCGCCGCACCAAGCCCTTCATCGCGATCAACATGGCCGCGATCCCGCGCGAACTGATCGAGGCGGAACTGTTCGGCTATGAAAAGGGCGCCTTCACCGGCGCCCATGCCCGTACCGCCGGCAAGTTCGAGCAGGCGCAGGGCGGCACGCTCTTTCTCGACGAAATCGGCGACATGCCGATGGAAGCACAGACTCGCCTGTTGCGCGTGCTGCAATCGGGCGAAGTGACGACGGTCGGCGGGTCGAAGCCGGTGCGGGTCAATGTCCGCATTATCGCCGCGACCAACAAGGATCTGCCCCTGCTGATCGAGGATGGCCGCTTCCGCCAGGATCTCTATTATCGCCTCAATGTGGTGCCCATCGCACTGCCGGCACTGCGCGAACGGCGGGAGGATGTGATCCTGCTCGCCCGTCATTTCATGGAACGCGCCGCGCAGGAAGGCCTGCCGCGCAAGGCGCTGGCCGATGACGCGGCGCAACTGCTGATGGCCTATCACTGGCCGGGCAATGTGCGCGAACTGCAAAATCTGATGCAGCGCTTGTCTGTGCTCAGTCGCGAGAACATCATCACGGCGGAGATTTTGCGCCACATGCTGCCGCTGGACGCGGTACCGGCCGATCATGCCGCGCCCGCCGACCAGCTAGCCCATGCCGTGCGCGAATGGGCCAGGCGACAATTGGGCGTCGGCCTGGCCCAGCCCAACCGTGCCTTGCATGATGATCTGCTGGCCGTGGTCGAACCGATCCTGTTGCAGGAAGTGCTCTCCAGCGTGGACGGCAACCAGATTCGCGCGGCCGGCCTGCTTGGCATCAACCGCAATACGCTGCGCAAGAAACTGACCGACTATGGATTGGACCCAATGCAGTTGCGCCTCAACGATTGATCGGGATCAGGTGGACTTTCCATCCGCTGGTCAATCCTTTGCCGGGACGAACCGACGGTCTGCGTCGACCAGCGACAGGGTTTTAATCAAATACTGTGTTTGAACGGGCACGGTCCTTGTTGTAACAAAGCCACGATGAATGGCGCGACGACATTGCCCAAGCGGGCATCGGCATGGCGGAGGCAATTGCCGGCCTTCCTGCGTCACGGGCGTCTGGCAGCGATGGTCGAAGGCTTCACCCTGGCCCTGTTCCTGGGCATGGCCGGCCTGACCTATTATATGCTCTCGGGCAGCGGCCAGTCTTACACGCTGCTGACCCCGCCGATCGTGGCGCTGCTGCTGGTGGCCAATCTGGTCCCGGCGATCGCGCTGTTGATGCTATTGGGACGGCGCGTGGCCAAGCGGCGGGCGGCCCAGTCTGCCATCGGCAGCGACGGCCAGTTGCACGTTCGCCTCGTCGCGATCTTCTCGATCGTCGCCAGCGTGCCGATGCTGCTGGTCGTGATCTTCGCCTCTTTGTTGTTCCAATATGGCGTGCAATTCTGGTTTTCGGACAGTGCGCGCAACATGCTCCAGAATGCGAGCGATCTGGCGCGCGGCTATTATGAGCAGAATTTGCGCGAAGTCGGCGACGAAACCGTCACCATGTCGAGCGACCTGCGCAAGGAATTGCTGGATTCGCAGGTCAACAGCCCGCGTTTCGCCGAATATCTCCTTTATCAGGTGGTTGGACGGAAACTCAGCCGTGCCGCGATCATCGAACTGGGCAAGGACGGCATTGCCCGAACCGCCGCCACCGTCGACCCGGAAAACCGCCCAGCTGCCGACAAGCTGACGCCCGAAGTCGTCAAGCGGCTGGGCGAGGGGGAGACGATCGTCGTCCAGACCCGCAATAACCAGATCGACGCGGTGACTTTGCTGTACCCCGGCTCCAAAGTCTATCTCTACGCCTCGCGCAATGCGGACAGTTCATCCTTCTCCAATGTGGCGCGGGCCCAAAAGGTGCTGTCGGATTACGACCTGTTTGCCGCCCAGTCCCGCGCACTCCAGTTGCGCTTCAACATCGCGCTGTTCGTGGGATCGCTGCTGCTGGTGGGTATCGCCGTCTATATCGCGCTGGCGGTGGCGGACTGGATGGTGCGGCCGGTCAACGAACTGGTGACGGCCGCGCGGCGGATCACCGCGGGCGACCTGTCGGCGCGCGTCACCGGCCCCAAGTCGCGCGACGAGATCGGCACACTGGCGGCCGCCTTCAACCGCATGACGCAAAGGCTGGAGGCGCAAACCGGCGCGCTGGTCGCGGCCAACAGCCAGTTGGACGAACGCCGCGCCTTTATCGAGGCGATCCTGTCCGGCGTTAGCGCGGGTGTGCTGTCGGTCGATTTCGACGGCGTGGTGCAGTTGCTCAACAGTTCGGCGGCCGCGATCTTAGTCGATGAGGGCGACGATCCGGTCGGCCGCCCCTTGCTCAAGGTGTCGCCCGAACTGGCCGAGTTTATCGCGTCGGAGGACAGTGCCGGTATCGTGCAGGTCCGCGCGCATGGCGATCTGCGCACGCTGGCGGTCAAGCGTTCGCAGGACGCGTCGCGCCACATCCTGACCTTCGACGATATCACCCAGCAACTGTCCGACCAGCGCCGCGCCGCCTGGTCCGACGTCGCTCGCCGCATCGCGCATGAGATCAAGAACCCGCTGACCCCGATCCAACTGGCGGCCGAGCGGTTGCAGCGCCGCTATGCGGAAGAGGTGACGAGCGACAAGGCGACCTTCACCCGCCTGACCGGCACGATCGTGCGGCAGGTGGGCGACCTGCGGCGGATCGTCGATGAATTTTCCTCCTTTGCCCGCATGCCCAAGCCGGTGTTCCGGCGGGAGGCGGTGGGCGACATTGCCCGCCATGCCCTGTTCCTGCATGAGGTGGCGCACCCCGATATCCGCTTTGAATATGAAGCGGACCTGCCCGATCTGGACATGGTATGCGATCGCCGCCAGCTTGGTCAGGCCTTGACGAACATCGTCAAGAATGCCGTCGAATCCATTGAACAAAAACCGGTTTCCGAAAATGCTGGCCCGCACGGCCATGTGCGCATGGCGCTTGGTCAATCGGGCGAAGACATCATCATTACCGTCCGGGACGACGGCATTGGGTTGCCGCCCGAACGTGACCGGATATTGGAACCTTATATGACGACGCGGACCAAGGGCACGGGCCTTGGCCTCGCCATCGTCAAGAAGATTGTCGAAGAGCATCTGGGTGAGATCCGCTTCGACGATGCACAGGGGGGAGGCGCATGCGTGACATTGCGCTTCGCCGCAGGGGCGCTCGAAAAAATGGAAGAGGGGCAGGTTATTGCCCTCCCAAAAGGAAAAGTGACGGCCAATGGCGCTTGATATTCTGATTGTCGACGATGAAGAGGACATTCGCGATCTGGTCGCGGGCGTGCTGGAAGATGAAGGGTTCACGACGCGGACCGCCGCCAACAGCGACAGCGCGATCGAGGCGCTGGACAACCGGCGTCCTTCTCTGGTCCTGCTCGACGTCTGGTTGCAGGGCTCCCGCATGGATGGCCTCGAATTGCTGGATGAAATCAAGCGCCGCGATCCCACCGTGCCGGTGCTGATGATCTCCGGCCATGGCAATATCGACACGGCGGTGGCCGCGATCCGTAAGGGCGCGGCCGACTTCATCGAAAAACCGTTCGAGGCCGATCGCCTGCTCCACCTCGTCAGTCGCGCAACGGAAACGGAACGACTGCGGCGGGAAAATCAGGTGCTGCGCGCGCGCTTCGGCCAGGATGACGAGCTGACCGGCACATCGGCATCGATCAACGGCGTCCGCGCCACGATCAAGAAGGTGGCCGGCACTGGCAGTCGCGTCCTCATTTCCGGCCCCGCCGGCGTCGGCAAGGAAGTCGCTGCGCGTATGCTCCACAGCTGGAGCGGTCGGGCCGATTCGCCCTTCATTATCGTCGCCGCCGCGCGCATGGACCCGGACCGGGTCGAAGAGGAACTGTTCGGCGTCGAAGACCCGAGCGGCCTCGTCCGTCCCGGCTTTCTGGAGCAGTCGCATGGCGGCACGCTCTATCTGGACGAAATTGCCGACATGCCACTGACGACGCAGGGCAAGATCCTGCGCGTCCTGACCGATCAGAGTTTCACCCGCGTTGGTGGCCAGCGACAGGTGAAGGTCGATGTCCGCGTCATCTCCTCGACCGCGCTCAACCTGGCGAGCGAGATTGAGGAGCGGCGTTTCCGCGAAGATCTTTTCTACCGTCTCAACGTCGTGCCGCTCGCCATTCCGCCGCTGTCCGAACGGCGCGATGATATCCCGCCGCTGGTGGAACATTATCTCGCCCGTTTCGCTGCCGAGCGTCGCGTGCCGCCGCCCGAAATCGCCAGCGACGCCATGGCCGCGTTGCAGGCGAACGAATGGCCGGGCAATGTGCGCCAGTTGCGCAATGTGATCGAGCGTACGATGATCCTGGCGCCGGGCGACCGGATCGGCAGGATCGAACTGGATATGCTGCCCGCCGAACTGACCAGCGGTGGCGGCGGGGAGGGGATGGGCCAGTCCGCGATCATGGGCGCCCCGCTGCGGGAAGCGCGCGAGAGTTTCGAGCGCGAATATCTGCGTATCCAGATTCGCCGCTTTTCCGGCAATATTTCGCGCACGGCGACGTTCATCGGCATGGAACGCTCCGCGCTGCACCGCAAACTCAAGCTGCTCGGCATTACCGAAGGCAAGGATTGAGCTGATCCGGGAAGGGGTATCCAATCGATTGCCGAACTTTTGCCAAAGCGCATCTGCGGCATGGACGCCCCTTCGCAATTGCGATAAGATCGCACCCGCGTCCGACAGGCGGGCGCAAGCAAGACATCCTGCTTAGGATGCGAGAGCGGGTAACGTCCCGCCAAGAAAAGGACTGGCGACGACCATGGCCGACAAAGTAAACAACCTTCAGGATATTTTCCTCAACAGCCTGCGCAAGAGCAAGACCCCGGTGACCATGTTCCTGGTCAAGGGCGTGAAGTTGCAGGGCATCATCACCTGGTTCGACAATTTTTCTGTGCTGCTGCGCCGCGATGGCCAGTCGCAGCTGGTCTATAAGCATGCCATTTCCACGGTCATGCCGGCCGCGTCGATGGACCTGACGGACCTGCGCAAGGCCAGCGACGGCAATGGCAAGTCTAAGCTGTTGCAGGAAATCTTCCTGTCGGCCGTCCGCAAGTCGGGCAGCCCGGTGACGATGTTCCTGGTGAACGGCGTGATGCTCCAGGGTGAAATCGCCGCCTTCGATCTGTTCTGCATGCTGCTCGAACGCGACGGCATGGTGCAACTTGTCTATAAACATGCCATTTCGACGGTTCAGCCGCTCCATGCGCTCGACCTGACCGGCGAAAACGAACAGGACGACTGATCCGGCTTGCCGGTTCGTTCCACACCACCGTT
The DNA here is from genome assembly GCF_031843765.1 of Sphingobium sp. WCS2017Hpa-17. Taxonomy (NCBI): domain Bacteria; kingdom Pseudomonadati; phylum Pseudomonadota; class Alphaproteobacteria; order Sphingomonadales; family Sphingobiaceae; genus Sphingobium; species Sphingobium sp. WCS2017Hpa-17. Next base: position 13,333 of record NZ_JAVTIV010000032.1, on the reverse strand, counting down.
TGCCCTGAGCCTGTCGAAGGGCGCCGTCATCGGCGCGTGCTTCGACAAGGCTCAGGACGAAGGGGGTCGGGAATAAGTGGACCTCTGGCAATCCCGGTGCTTTAAGCCGCCATGGCCATATTCAACCGCGACTCCGATGACGAAGTGGCGCGCGGCGCGCGCGCTGTCGTCGTCCATGCCGAAACCCACAATGCCGACCGCCGGGACAGCGATGCCCGGCTGGAGGAAGCGCGCGGTCTGGCCCTTGCCATCGGCATCGACGTGCGCGCCGCGCAGGCCTTCCGTGTCCGTGATCGCAAGCCGGCGACCCTGTTCGGCAGCGGTCAGGTGGACCAGATCGCCACACTCGCGCGGCAGGAAGAGGCCGAACTCATCATCGTCGACAACAGCCTGTCGCCGGTGCAGCAAAGCAATCTCGAAAAGGCGTGCGAGGCCAAGGTCATCGACCGGACCGGCCTGATCCTCGAAATCTTCGGCGAACGGGCGGCCACCAATGAAGGCCGCTTGCAGGTCGAACTCGCCCATCTGGATTATCAGGCCGGCCGTCTTGTCCGCAGTTGGACCCATCTTGAGCGGCAACGCGGCGGTTTCGGCTTCCTCGGTGGTCCGGGCGAAACCCAGATTGAGGCGGACAGGCGCATGATCCGCGATCGCATGGCAAAAATCCGCCGCGAACTGGATCAGGTCACGCGCACCCGCGGCCTCCATCGCGCCCGGCGCCAGCGCGCACCCTGGCCGGTGATCGCGCTGGTCGGCTATACCAATGCCGGAAAATCGACGCTTTTCAATCGCATGACCGGCGCCACCGTCATGGCGGAAGATCTGCTCTTCGCCACGCTCGATCCCACCATGCGCCAGATCGCACTGCCGGGTCTGGACAAGGCAATCCTGTCCGACACCGTTGGTTTCGTATCCGACCTTCCGACCCAGTTGATCGCTGCCTTCCGCGCGACGCTGGAGGAAGTGCTGTCGGCCGACCTCATCGTCCATGTCCGTGATATCGCCCATCCCGATAGCGAGGCGCAGCGCGACGATGTGCTGGATGTGCTGGGCGAACTCGGCGTCGCGGGCGAAGCGGCGCTGGATCGCGGGGAAGGGGAGCCGGAACCGCCGCCGATCCTGGAGGCGTGGAACAAGCTGGACCTGCTGAGCGACGAGGATGCCGCGATTGCGCACGAAACGGCCGCGCGCCGCGACGATGTCGTCATTCTCTCGGCCCTGACGGGCGAGGGGGTGGATCTGCTCCAGCGCACGATCAGCGACCGGATGACGCGCGGGGCAAAGGTCTATGGCCTGCGCATCCCGGTATCGGACGGTGCCACGCTGGCTTGGCTGCACGAACATGGCGAAGTATTATCGACCATGGTCGAAGGCGAGGAAAGCCGTATCGACGTACGCCTGTCTGACGCCGCGTTCGCCCGCTATTCCAAGCGGACGAAGGGGTAGGGCGGCCGTCAGCGCCCCATCTTCGATCAGATAAGCGCCTTTTCCACGACGCCGATGGCCTGGTTCAGCGACTTGGCGCGATCGCAACTAATCCCGCATTTGTCCTGCTGGGAACGCAGCTTGTCGAGGATATTCTGCGCGGCATCGCGGTTGCCCAGGCGGATTTCGGCAATCGCAAGGCCGGACATGGCACCCGGATAACCGTTGCGCCCTTGATAGAGGCTCTGTTCAAAATAGCGCCGCGCCGCCTCTGCATCGCCCATGCCCAGCTTCGCCGCGCCTTTCAGAAAGCGAACCTGCTTGCTGCTGGTACGGCCCACCAATGTCGTCAGCAGGCGATCGGCCTCGGCATATTGGCCAGCCGCTATCAGATTCTGCGCACGGCCAATGTCGGTATTGCGCGCGAAGGCACTGGAAAATTCCGTCGGCGCATAACCGGTGATCGGGCCAGCCGGCGACGATGTAATGCCGAAATGAATACCAGAGATGCCATGTACATTCTGGGCCTGCGCAGGGGCAGCAACGGCACAGCAGAGGGGAAGAAGGACAGTCAGTCGCATTTCACGCTCCTTCGTCTTCATCGATAAGACGAAAAATCTATGCTCTTCGCAACATCTTGTCAAATATCAGTTTCAATTCCGAACCTTGTCTGCTTCATGTCTCGGTTGCGGATATCAAAGCTTCAGATCGACTTCTCTCTTCGCTTGGCGCGCTGCCAAAGGGCTTCCTTGGCATCGAGCGAGAGAGCGTTGAATTCGCTCCCGGCCATATCCTCCATCGATCGGAACCGGCGATCAAATTTACCATTGGCCTTTCTTAGAGCCACTTCCGGATCGACTTTCAAATAGCGCGCAAGGTTGACCACGGAAAACAGCAGGTCGCCGACTTCCTCTTCGCGCTCATCCTGCGTGGCGGCGTTTCGTACCTCGTCCAGTTCCTCGACGATCTTTTCGATGACGCCTCCTGTATCGGGCCACTCGAAACCCGTCCGTGCGGCCCGCTTCTGCAATTTCTCGGCACGCAGCAGCGCGGGCAGGGCAGTCGCCACGCCGGCCAGCGCGCTCGGGTCGGGATCTTTCTCCGCCCGCTCGGCAGCCTTGATCGCTTCCCATTGCGCATGGCCATCTTCACGACGCGCACCTTCGCCAAAGACATGGGGATGGCGCCGGACCATTTTCTGCGTGATGGCGTCGATCACATCCTGTAGCGCGAAATGCCCGGCCTGTTCCGCCATGCGGCTGTGGAACGCGACCTGAAGCAGAAGGTCGCCCAGTTCGTCGCGCAACGCATCCATGTCGTTGCGCTCGACTGCATCGGCAACCTCATAGGCTTCCTCGATCGTATAGGGCACGATCGACGCGAAATCCTGCTCGATATCCCATGGGCAACCGGTTTCGGGATCACGCAACCGCGCCATGACGTCGGCAAGCGGCATGATGTTGGCGGGACTGGCTTTTGACATGAGGTGCTGATCTTTGCTCAAATTGACGGGCTAGCGATAGGGACTGTGCTGCGCTCTGGCCAGCCTGCATGATTGCGGCTTACATAAGTTCGATAATATATATTATGTTAAATATCTCCATATCCCACCATCGCAAACACCTGTCCAACTCGCTGTCGCATGGAACGCGTCAGTCCTCCCGGATCTGACTGTGTTTTGCGGTATCACGCATCTTTACATAAACCGTCAGGGATATGGCGATCATCACCGTGACATAGATGTAGAATGCCTGTTCCATGCCGGCCTGCTTGAACCAGAGTGCCACGAACTCGGCCGTCCCGCCGAACAAGGTATTGGCCAGCGCATAAGGCAGCGCCACGCCCAGCGCCCGGATATGCGCCGGAAACAGCTCCGCCTTCACGACGGCGTTGATCGACGTATAGCCAGTCACGATCACCAGCCCGGCCATCACCAGCAGTCCGGCGACGATTGGATCCCTGGTCACCGCCAGCGTGGCAAAGATCGGATAGGTGCACAGTACGCCCATCACGCCAAAGCCGATCATCAGCGGCTTGCGCCCGATCCTGTCGGACAGCGCGCCGGCCAATGGCTGAAGCAGCATGAAGATGAACAGCGTGGCAGCATTGATCTGAGATGCGACCTCGCGGCTCAACCCGCTGGTATTCACCAGGAATTTCTGCATGTAGATGCTGTAGGCATAGAAAGCGATCGTGCCGCCCGCCGTGAGCAGCATCACCGTTAGAGTCTCGCGCGGATGATTGGTGATCAACTCGACAAAGCCCGATTTGGGTGCGCCCTGCGCCTTGGCCACCGTGAAGCTCTGCGTTTCGGCCAGCCCACGCCGCAACCAGAAGACGATGACCGCCAGCATCCCGCCGATGAAGAACGGTATCCGCCAGCCCCAGCTATCCAGTTGCGCCTCGCTCAGCGTTGCCTGCAACAGAAGCAACACGCAGATCGCCACCAACTGCCCGGCGATCAGCGTCACATATTGGAAGCTGGAAAAGAAACCCCGCCGGTTCTTCCCTGCCATTTCCGATAGATAGGTCGCGCTGGCACCATATTCACCGCCGATCGACAGCCCCTGCATCAGTCGGGCCAGCACCAGCAGCAACGGCGCAGCGACCCCGATAGTCTCATAACCCGGCGTCACCGCGATCAGCAGCGATCCCGCGCACATCAGCGCCACCGACAGCGTCAGGCCGCTCTTGCGCCCATGGCGATCGGCATAGACGCCCATCAGCCACGCCCCGATCGGCCGCATCAGGAAACCCACGGCGAAGATGCCCGCAGCGCTCAGCAGTTGCGCGGTGCGATCCTCGCTCGGGAAAAAATGCGGCGCGAAATAAAGGGTGAAGGCGGCATAGGCATACCAGTCATACCATTCGACCAGATTGCCGGTCGATCCGCCGATAATAGCCTTCAGCCGCTGTGCCTGCGTCGGCGCGCCCATCCCGCCGCTCATGGCTTCAGCACCATGGCGCCATCCTGGACGCCCCAGCTTTTCAGCCGTGAAAGCATGTTCATGCCGATGACATTGACCTCTCCAAAAGCGGGCGAGACGACGACGGGCAGGTCGCTCGCCGAAATGGGACCGATGGACAGGGTGGCGATGCTGGACCGCTTCGCCTCCACCTTGCCATTGGCGGTGGTCATGATGACATTGGGCTCACCCACATCATAGTTCAGGCCGGCCGCACGCGCCGTATTTTCGGACAGGGCGGTGACGGTCGCGCCGCTGTCGATCAGGAAACGGGCGGGCGTCCCGTTGATCGTCGCCTCCACCCAATAATGGCCATCCGGCGCGACGGGGATGTGCAATGCCTGCCCTTCCGCCTGCGCGCGCGGCAGAGCGGCGGGCGCTTCGTCCGGGGCGACTGCACTCCCCTCCTCCGCCCAGCGACCCGTCAGGAAACCCTGGCTTTGGCCGAATTTGAACAGGCCCAGCAGGCCGGCGAAGATCGCGACCCACAGCAAAGCCATGCGCAGCAGGCTGCCCCAGGCCATTTGCCGCCCGATCAGCGCAGACCCGACCAATATGATCGCCAGCACATACCAGATGGTCGATGCCGCCTGATCCGTGCCGTCCATTCAGGCCCCCTGCTCTTTCATGCCCAATTCTATCACCATATTATCATAGCCCGGCTCCACACCCTTGGGGAGGGTGCGAAGCAGCGTCGCATAATCCATGCTCTGATCCATATGGGTCAGGATGGCGCGTTCGGGCCGGGTCGCGGCGATGCCGTCCAGCGTCAGCGCCAGATGGGGATGGGTCGGGTGCGGCTTTTCTCGCAGTGCGTCCACCACCCAGACGTCGAGCCCGTCATAGAGCGCCAGCATATCCGGCGTCAGCGCATGGAAATCCGTGGCATAGCCGATCGACCGGCCGCCATGAGTGAAGCGGAAACCGGTCGAATAAATCTCGCCATGCGGCTGGTCGACGCAGGCAATGTCGATATCGCCGATGCGCAGCCCATCGGGCAGGATATGGGCGTCGATCGTGGGGTGATAGCCGTTGCGCCCCTCGAACGCATAGGCAAAGCGCTGGCTCAGCAGCTTGAGCGTCTGCGCCCGCGCATAGCCGGGCACGGGTGTGCGGCGGTGGTGGAACAGTTGGCGGACATCATCGATGCCATGGCTGTGGTCGGCATGGTCGTGCGTCCACAGGATCGCGTCGATCTGAATGACGTCCGCCGCCAGCAACTGCGCGCGCATGTCCGGCGATGTGTCGACCAGGATGCGGGTCGCCGGGCTTTCTACCAATATGGACACGCGGGTGCGCCGGTTCTTCGGCTCTACGGGATCGCAGTCGCCCCAGTCATTGCCGATCCGGGGTACACCCGAGGAGGTGCCGCTGCCCAGGATCGTCAGCTTCAGGCTCATGCGACCTTCGAGAAGAGCGTGCGGAAATTGGCGGACGTCGCCGCCGCGAGTTGCTCGATGCTCTCGCCACGCAGATTGGCCAGGAATTTGGCCGTATCGGCAACATAGGCGGGCTCGCACGACTTGCCGCGATGCGGGACCGGCGCCAGGAAGGGCGAGTCCGTTTCCACCAGCAGCCGGTCGAGCGGCAGTCGCGCCGCCGTTTCCTGCAAATCCTTCGCGCTCTTGAACGTCACGATGCCCGAAATGCTGATGTAGAAGCCCAGATCCATCGCCGCATCGGCAAAGGCCCCGCTGGCGGTGAAGCAATGGATGACGCCGCTATATGGCCCCGTCTCCATCTCCTCCCGCATGATACGCAGCGTATCCTCCTCCGCATCGCGAGTATGAACGATGATCGGCAGGCCGGCTTCGCGGCAAGCGGCGATATGGGACCGGAAGCTCTTCTGCTGCCGTTCGCGGTCGCTATGGTCGTAATAATAATCGAGGCCGGTTTCGCCGATGCCCACGACGCGGGGATGCGCCGCCCGCTCGACCAGCTTGGCGGTATCGACATGGGGATGCTCGTCCGCTTCATGCGGATGGATACCCACCGTCGCCCACACGTCGGCTTCGCGCACGGCGGTGTCCAGCACATCATCCCACTCGCTTTCGCGGGTGGCGATGTTGAGCATCAGGTCGACGCCCGCCGCGCGCGACCGTTCCAGTACATTGGCCTGATCCTCGATCAAGCCTTTGTAATTCAGGTGGCAATGGCTGTCGATCAGCATGGATCAGCCTTCCGCCTCGGTTAGTTCCAGACGCGGGAAGAGCGGCTTGGGCGCGCCGAGGATGAAGCCCGACGCGCGCAGATCGGCGTAGAAGCTGCTGGCGATGACGTCATAGCCGCGCGTGTCCGCCGCAATCCCCATCTGGTCGAGCAAGGCGGTGGCGCTGGCCGGAATGACCGGCTGGATCATGATGGCCAGGCTGGCGATCGCTTCATAAAGCGTAGCCAGCACCGCTTCCATCCGTGTCGGATCGGTCTTGCGCAATGCCCATGGCGCCTGCGCGTCGATATAGGCATTGCAGGCAAAGACGGCGCGCATCCACGCCTCGATCGCGACCGACGGGGCCAGATCGGCCATGGCGGTCTGGAAGGTCTGCGCGGCATCGGCGATGCTTTTCAGCAATTCGCTGTCGACATCCTGCGCTGCGGCTTCGGGCAGTCGGCCTTCCAGATTCTTGGCGATGAAGCTCAGCGTCCGCTGCGCCAGATTGCCGAAACTGTTGGCCAGATCGCTGTTCGACCGCGCGACGATCGCTTCCGCGCTATAGCTGCCGTCATTGCCGAAGGTCACTTCGGACAGCAGGAAATAGCGCAACTGATCCACGCCGAAGCGATCGGCCAGTTCCATCGGATCGGCGACATTGCCGACCGACTTCGACATCTTCTCGCCCCGGTTCAGCAGGAAGCCGTGACCGAAGACCTGCTTGGGCAAAGGCAGCTTCGCGCTCATCAGGAAGGCCGGCCAGTAAACCGTATGAAAACGCACGATATCCTTGCCGATAATGTGCGTGATGTCGCCACCCTCGGCCCAGTAGCGCGCCATCCGCTCCGCATCGTCGGGATAGCCGCAGCCGGTCAGATAGTTGGTGAGCGCATCGACCCACACATACATGACATGACCTTCCGCGCCCGGCACCTTCACGCCCCAGTCGAAGCTGGTGCGCGAGACGCTGAGGTCAGAGAGGCCGCCCTCGACGAACCGCATGATCTCGTTGCGGCGGCTGTCGGGCTGGATGAAGTCAGGCTGGCTTTCATAGAGCGCCAGCAGCCGGTCCTGATAGGCCGACAGGCGGAAGAACCAGCTTTCCTCGACCGTCCATTCGACGGGTGTACCCTGCGGCGAGAGTTTGGCTCCCCCTTCCCCCTCGACGATTTCCTTTTCGTCGTAAAAGGCTTCGTCGCGGACTGAATACCAGCCTTCGTAGCGGCCGAGATACAGGTCGCCATTGGCCTCCATCGCCTGCCAGATCGCCTGGCTGGCGGCATGATGATCTGGCTCGCTGGTGCGGATGAAACGATCATGGCTGATATCCAGCCTCTCGTTCATCTGCTTGAAATAGCCGGCCATTTCATCGGCCAGTTCACGCGGCTCGATCCCCCGGTTACGCGCGGTCTGGGCCATTTTCAGCCCATGTTCGTCGGTACCGGTCTGAAAGAAGACGTCGCGGCCCATCATCCGCTGGAACCGGGCGACCGCATCGGTAGCGATCACCTCATAGGCATGGCCAATATGCGGGCGGCCGTTGGGATAGGAAATGGCGGTGGTGACGGTGAAGGGCTTGGACATGGCGCCATCCCTAGCGACTGTTATGGATGGCGCAAAGTCGCTTTATGCGCGTGACGGCGCAAGCGCCGCGACATGACCCGCCAGTTCAAATACCACCGCTGCCGGATCGAGCGAAAGGATCACCGCTCCGCCCGCCAGATGCCGCGCCTTTTCCCAATGATCGAGCGCCAGACCCAGCGCCGGCCCCTGTTTCGTCCGCGCCGCCTGTGCGATGAAGGCGGGCGCGCGCTCCAGAAATGCCTCATAGCGCGGCTTGGCGGCCTTGAGCGCCAGCGCCTTCGCTAGCGCCAGCCGCTGGCGATTGCCCGGATCGCCCAGCGTCGCCAGACTGCTCAGCGCCTGCTCGATCTCCGACAGGTTGAGCCCGGCATAGCGCAGCGCCTGCCCCGGCGATCCCTCACCGGCACGGACCAGTGCATCCACTTCCTGTGGCGACAGCGTCTCGTCACTGGCCTTCAGCACCGCGCGCATCGTTACAGAATCCAGCGGATCGAAGCGCAGCGTGCGGCAGCGCGACCGGATCGTCGGCAACAACCGGCCCGGCGCATGGCTGACCAACAGGAAGATCATATCCGCTGGCGGCTCCTCCAGCGTCTTAAGCAACGCATTGGCTGCCCCCCGCTCCAGATCGTCGGCACTATCGACCACAACCACCCGGCGCTGCGACAGCGACGGAGCCGACTGGGTCAGCCGTGCAAGCCCGCGTATCTGGTCAACGCTGATATTGCGGGCGGTGCCGGTTTCCTTCTCCAGCGGCGCGAGTTCGGCATAATCGGGATGGGCGCCGGCCTCGATCAAATGGCGGATCGGATGGCTTTCGGGAACGAACAGCCCCTCTTCCTCGATCGCTGGCCCGGCGGCATCGGCCAGCAATCGCAGCGCGAGTGCCCGCGCAAAGCTGGCCTTGCCGATGCCTTTCGGCCCGGCCAATATCCAGCCATGGTGCATCCGCCCGCTGCGCGCCGCCATGGTCAGCGTGCGCGTCTGGTCCTCATGTCCCAGCAATATGGTCATGGTAGCAGGTCTTGGATCGCGTCCAGCAGCCGCACCGTCACCACCTCGGCCGGGCCGGAGGCATCGACGCCATGGACACGGTCGCTTTCCTCCTGAGCGAAGCGGGTGAAGGCATCGGCAACGGCGCGATGGAAATCGCTCGCCCGCCCACCGATCCGGTCGGTCGTGTCACCATCCCGCTCCCGCGCCCGGTCGCTCGCTTCCGCTTCGGGCAGCGTCAGCAACAATGTGCGATCCGGCAGGAAGCCCGCGCTGCCGATCCGGTGCAGCGCCAATATATCTCCGTCGGTCAGGTCGCCCTGCCCCTGATAGGCCCGGCTCGAATCGAGGAAACGATCGGACAGCACCCAGGCGCCCCTCTCCAGCGCCGGCCGGATCGTCTTTTCGATATGGTCCGCCCGCGCCGCCGCAAACAGCAAGGCTTCGGCGCGGGGACTCCACCGATCGGCGCCACCGGTCAGCAGCAGGGCGCGGATCGCCTCCGCCCCCTCGCTCCCGCCCGGTTCGCGCGTCTCGACCACGTCCAGCCCGCGCGCACGCAATGCCGCTGCCAGTGCGCGAAGTTGCGTGGATTTGCCCGCGCCTTCGCCGCCTTCCAGCGTAATAAAACGTCCTTGCGTCAAGCGAACAACGACTTCAGGCCATTCCACAGACGGCCGAAAACACCCGCTTCGGCAACATCTTCACCCGCGACCAGCGGCATGATCTGTGGCGGGGTGTCGGGGGTCTGAACGATCAACTGGGCGATCTGCTGGCCCTTGGCGATCGGCGCCTTGATCGGGCCGGTATAGACGACCTTCACCTGCACATTGGCCGATGCCGTGCGCGGCAGGGTGACGGCCAGATTTTGCGGCGCCACCAGCGATACACTCGTCGCACTGCCCAACTGAACGGCGGCCATCTCGACCGCCTGCCCCTTCTTGAACAAAGGCTGGGCCTTCCACGCCTTGAAGCCCCAGTCCATGAAGCGGACGGATTCGCTGATGCGACCATTGAAGCTGGTTAGCCCCGCAACCACCATGACAAGGCGGCGTCCATCCTGTTCGGCCGATCCGGTAAAGCCGAAGCCGGCCTCTTCGGTATGGCCGGTCTTCAGGCCATCGGCGCCGGGAATCTTGCCCAGGATCGGGTTGCGGTTCGCCTGCGCGATATCCGACCCGCCCATGGTTTTGCCCCAGGTGAAGGACCGGGTGGCGTAGAAACGCTTGTAGAGGTCAGGCGTCTCCACGATCGTCGCTTCGGCCAGTCTGGCCAGATCCTCGGCCGTGACATAGGTGACGCCTTTGTCCGGCCAGCCATTGCTGGTGCCGAAATGGCTGTTCTTCAGACCAAGCCGCTTGGCTTCCTCGTTCATCAGCGCGACGAACGCCTGCTCAGTCCCGGCAATCCCCTCCGCCAGCACGACGCAGGCGTCATTGCCGGACAGGGTGACGATACCGTGCAGCAGATTTTCGACCGACACCTGCTCGCCGACCGACAGGAACATGGTCGATCCGGCCTGCGGGCCGTGCCACTGTTTCCAGGTTTCGGGGCGGACCGTGAATTTGGTGTCGAGCTTCAACTCGCCCTTTTGGATCAGGCGGAAGGCTACGTGCGCCGTCATCATCTTGGCCAGCGAAGCCGGCGGCATCCGGGTTTCGCCCCCCTTGTCGTATAGCACCGCGCCGGAAGACAAGTCCTTCATATAAGCGATCGGCGCTTCGCTGGTATAGGGCGGCGCGGCCGCGATCAGCGGCTGGGCCAGCAGCCCGGCGGCGAGGAGGACTGCAACGCTTTTCTTCATCGGAAACTGCCTTCGACTAGGATGGAATCGCTCATGCACATGCGATCTCTATCGCGCGTCATTAGCCATGATGCGGGCATTCTCAAAGCCTTTGGCGGCGGCTTGCGCGGCTTGTTGCGAGGGATAGGGGCCAAGGCGCACGCGCCACAGCCCGTTGCCGGCTTCGGAACGGGCGCCGATGCTCTTCGCCAATGCCTCGGCCCGCGCCTGCGATGAGAAGGCGCCGACCTGCACGACATAGCCGCCGGTGCGCGGTGCGGCCGGTACGGGAGCCTGGGGCTGCGGCGCTTTGGGCGCTGGCTTGGCGGGTTGGGCGGCGATGCGGGGCGGCGGCGGTGCTTGATCGAAATCGGCACCGGGCCTGCTCGTGGTGGCCGGCCGGGCAACGGCAATAATAGGTTTGGACTTCGCCGACACGGGCGTCCTGACGGGGGCCACTGCCACGCTACGAATGGCGGGCAGCTTGGTCCGCAGCACGCGCAGCAGCGCCGCCGGCGTCTCCAGTCGCTCGGCCGCCCGCCCCTGCCCGCGCAGCGCCGCGCGTTCCTGTTCGGGTGGACTGACCCGGCGCACGCGCACCGGAACCACGGGCTGCCCGCTCACGCCCAGTTGCGATGCCGCGCCCGGCGACAGCGCGATCAACTGGTCGCCCCGCATCGGCCCGCGATCATTGACGCGCACCAAAATCGTGCGTCCGCTGTCCAGCGCCGTCACCTCGACATAGCTGGGCAAGGGCAAGGTCTTGTGCGCGGCCGTGATCGCGGCTGGCATAAACGCCTCGCCATTGGCGGTTGCGCCACCCTGACTGCCATCCACGCTTTCGCCGGCATAGCCGACCTCGTCATAGGAAATCGGATCAGCCGGTGTGTAGGTGACGCCTCCCACGGCATAAGGCGCGTCCAGCGTCGCCGGCACATCGCTGACCATGGCTCCTGCCGAGGCCACGCCAGCCCGTTGCGGCTGCGCTGCACCCGCACCGCCATCAACCAGTGCCAGCATCACGGCTGCGACGAACAGCCCCTTATTGTTTGACAGCATCCGCCAGCAATCCCACCGACAAGGCATAGAAATTGGAGCAATTATAATCCAGGATCGCCCGATAATTGCTGGTCAGCAGATAGGCGGTCTTGCCCGGCCCATCGGGTTCCAGCAGCGTCGCCATGACGCCATCGGCCGGCCACACGCCGCTATTGGGGAAGAGGCCCAGCTTGCGCCACTCCGCCATAGTCAGCCAGCGGCTATGCCGGTTGAACACGCGCGGGCATCGGGCCGGCTCGGTCTTGGCAGCTACCGACGCGCGGTTGAAACTGGCCGGCACGTTGACCGCCACGCCCCAGGGCTGGCCCTTGCGCCATCCCGATTGCACGAAATAATTGGCGATGGAGGCGAGCGCGTCCGCTTCGCTGGTCCAGATATCGGCCTTCCCGTCACCATCGCCATCCTTGGCGATGCGCAGATAGACGGACGGCAGAAATTGCGGATAACCGGTCGCGCCGGCCCAGCTACCGACTAGTCGGCTGCGCGGTACGCCATTATCCAGCATCTTGAGCGTCGCCAGCAATTCCGGCTCGAACAAGGCGCGACGGCGCCCTTCATGCGACAGCGTCGCGAGCGACCGGATCAGGTCGAAATCGCCGGTATAGCTGCCATAATTGGTTTCATGGCCGTAAATGGCGACCATGATCTCCTCCGGCACGCCGGTTTCCGCTTCGATCCGGGCAAGGCGGGCCCGGTTCGCCTGATAGGCCACCCGCCCCCGGCTGATCCGGGCCGCGTCGACATGCTGGCGGCGATAAGGCTCAAAATTGGGGATGGGCGAATAGGCCCCGCCGCCCGGCTGGCTCTGATCCAGTTGCACGACGCGTGGATTGATCGTCAGCGTCGGGAAGACGCTGTCCAGCGTCGCATCGCGGATGCCCATGGCCCGCGCCTTGGGCCGCAGGCTTTCCAGATAGGCGCGGAAATCGGCACCATCCTGCGCCTGCGCAGGGGCAATCGCGACACTGCCACCGGTAATGGCAGTCAGGCCGAGCAACAAGGACAGGACGGGCGAACGCAAAGAATCCCTCATCCCCTTGTTGTTGCACAGGCAGGGCGGCAGGTGAATCCTTTATTGCGATCGCCGGTCGCTTAAGGCGATGAACCGTGCCAGTCGCGATTTTCGCTTGGCAATATCGCCCGGCACGCTAGGAAGCCCCTCAACGGAAGTGTGGCCGAGTGGTTTAAGGCAGCGGTCTTGAAAACCGCCGTGGGTTTACGCTCACCGTGGGTTCGAATCCCACCGCTTCCGCCATTTCACAATATGCAGCGATGTACAGGCGTCTACTGACCCTTGATTTTCCGTGCTTTTTGGGCAATCGTTCCTGCCATGTTCTCTATGGTCGTCTACTGGCGTCGCGTGGTGAGCAT
>NZ_JAVTIV010000031.1:0-34854 GCF_031843765.1 Sphingobium sp. WCS2017Hpa-17 | reverse complement strand
GGAGCGTCAGATACGGCACGATCAGCGACCATTCTTCATCGGAGACATCAGACGGATAAGGCTTGCGGAAACATTCCATACAAGCCTTTGAATCCATTCAGACTCGCAAGTCCATAACAGCCTCTAGGCCGATCGGCATTACGTCCGATCAGAAGCGGCGCGAAATAGGTGTCGATCGCGACCTTGATCCCTTCCGGGCTCTCCTCGCCATAGGCAAGCCCGCCTATCGTGGTCGCTTCTCCCAAGCCGACCGATCCATCGGAACAATGGATCTGGACGAGGCAGAGCGTCTGCGTGTGCATGGTGGCCACCGCCAAGACATGCGGGCGGATGGTTGGGACATCGAGAAGGATAGTCTCGATATGCTCGATTTTGATCATAGCGATACCTTGAAAGAGGAAGTGCAAGGACAGAGCGCGCGAGGACGATTTTACGCGCCAGCCTTGTTTCTCCATGCCTCCGGGGGATCGCAGGGCACTGTACCCAGATCCGCCGGGACGGAGACTTCGAGCACGTCAAAATCCTCCGAAATGTCGATCTCGGCGTGCTTGTAGCCGCCAGGGATGAAGCCGGTGTCCCCGGCGTCGAGCCGCAAGGTGCTGCCATCCTCGAGCTGGAAGACGATATAGCCTTGCAACACGTAGAAAAACTGCATCTCGCAGACATGATAGTGCCAATCCGTGCCCTGCGTCTGCCCGGTCACGATGATGCGCTGCGCGCGCATCCTTCCGTCTGTGGCTTCGGTGACGCCAAAGTCGAGATAGTCCATCCAGTGGCGCCGTCCCTTGAGTATCGGGAGGCTCTGGCTGTGGGCTGCGGCGAATCGAAAGCCCTCATCCTTTCCTAGTTTTCCAGGTTGGCGTGAAGGCGCGCGCGCCGCTTGTTCTTCAACCATCTTCCTTTTTCCCTCTCAAAAATGGCGTCATTCGTGACCGAGCAAATACAGGCTCAGTCAGTGCGTGTACGTTTAGCGTACTACATGCCCGCTATGCGTCTGGCAATATTTCACATTGAGGGGAGGGGGCAGCGATCCTGAGGCTGCGGGTTGGTCGTCGGCGGCTCCCAGACTTGACGAGCGAGACTTCAAGCGCATATATGACCGCATAGCGGGCATTATGTACGCCTAGCGGTCATTCATGTGGCCGGTATCGAGAGAGATCGCCTGGGCGATGCCAATTTGCAGGGAGGGTTTAATGAAGGTCAAAGTGGAAGCCAGTTGGTGCGTCGCCAGCGGTTCCTGCGTACTCGCGGCACCCAAGGTCTTCGACCAGGATGAGAATGGCGTTGTCGTTCTTATCGAAGGCTCGCCCGGCCCGGAACTTCAGGAAAGCGTGCGCACGGCAGCGTCCGTCTGCCCCAGCGCCGTCATTACAATCCAGGAAGACTGAGAAAGAAAATGAGCATGTCCGACGAGCCTATTCAATTTCCTCCGCCGCGCAGCATGAAATGCCCGTTCGATCCGGCCCCTGTTCTGACCGATCTACAGCGCTCCGAAGGTATAGCGCGGGTGAAGATTTGGGATGGAAGTGAGCCCTGGCTGATTACGCGCCATGCGGACGTGAAGGCGGTCTTCATGGATGAAAGCCGCATAAGTGCCGATCCGGACAAGCCAGGCTATCCAGAACAGAATGCCGGCTACAAAGCGACCGTGGGCGCCGACCGTTCGCTTCGGACACTCGACAATCCGGAGCATGACAAGCAGAAGCGTATGGTGATGGGGAGCCTATCGGCTCAAGCGGTAGAAGCGATCAGACCCAAGATACAGGAGACTGTTGATGGTCTGATCGACGCGATGCTGAAACGAGGTCGATCAGCCGATCTGGTGGCCGATTTCGCCGGGATCATCCCGATGATGGTGCTGTGCGAATTGATAGGCATTCCTTACAAGGATCGCGACTTTTTCGCTGAGAATGTGGAGATCAGCTTCTCGCATTCCTCAACGCTGGAGGAAGCGCAAGCAGCGGCAGATGCGTTCTTCGATTATCTCGACAAGGCGGTTGATGAGAAATTGGCCACGCCGGACGATGCCCTGCTGAGCCGTCTCGTACATCAACAGATGCAAATTGGCCGATTAACGCGCATGGAGGTCAAGGAGATTACGCGCTCCCTCGTTTTCGCTGGGACGGAAACGACCACCTCCGCTATCAGTCTCGGCATGTTGACGTTGATGCGTCACCCCGAGCAGTTGGCTGAAATCGCCGCCAGTGAAGATCGTCGTTTTCTCAACAAAGCCGTTTACGAGTTGATGCGCTACCTTGGTATCACCCACACTGGTCGCCGCCGAGCAATCACTGCGCCGGTGGATGTGTGCGGCCGCACTCTTCAACCGGGCGAGGGCGTGATCATTGCGAACACGTTGGCAGACCGGGACGAGGCAATCT
This sequence comes from Sphingobium sp. WCS2017Hpa-17, assembly GCF_031843765.1. Taxonomy (NCBI): domain Bacteria; kingdom Pseudomonadati; phylum Pseudomonadota; class Alphaproteobacteria; order Sphingomonadales; family Sphingobiaceae; genus Sphingobium; species Sphingobium sp. WCS2017Hpa-17. The sequence continues at coordinate 32,473 of NZ_JAVTIV010000031.1, read as the reverse complement.
TCCCCGAGCCGGACAAATTCGACATCCATCGGGAAAACGCCAACGCCACGCTGGCATTTGGTTATGGCATCCATCAATGTCCTGGCCAGTATCTTAGCCGTGTCGAACAGCAGGTCGTGCTTGGCACGCTTCCCAAGCGCATTCCCTCGTTGCGCCTTGCAATTCCGTTTGAGGAAGTACGCTTCAAGGAGACGGGCACGATGTACGGTCTGCATGATCTGCCTGTCGAATGGGATCTGCCGGCCTGATTTGTCGCGAGGAATTGGAGAGAACGGGCGGTTCGCCCGGCTCTCTTTCCTTGAGAACGAATGATCCTGTTCATGGCAATGTCGCTATGCAGCCGGTTCCGCTGGCTTCTTCGATGCTGAAAAGAAGCAATGCGGAGCCGCCGCTTGCCTCTCGATCGGCCACCATGGCCTTAAGCGATCCCCCAGCTGAGGTTACAAAGTTTAGTGACGCCAATCATTGCAGTTCCAGCCCGGTAAACGCTAATAAGAGCGATGCTTGACCGCAGAATCAATCATGTGGTGGCGATTGCCCATGCCGGGTCGTTCACCAAAGCCGCGCAGACGGTGGGGATATCGCAGTCCGGGATCACTAAAAGTGTTGCGGACCTCGAAGATGAACTCGGAATATCGCTCTTCTATCGTACAGCGCGCGGGGCGACGCTGACGGAAGAAGGACGCGACTTCATCGAGCGGGCTGAGCGGCTGCTGGATGATGCACGTATGCTCATGGCTGGCAGCCATGAGCGCCGCGACATTTTTGCGCAGACGCTCCGCATAGGCGTCTGTCCGTCCTCGCTTGAATCGCTGTTGGTGGAAACGTTGGCGAGCCTGCTTGCTCGCCACCCCAGTATCCGGTTCGACGTCGTCCGCTTAACCTTCGAACATGCCGCGCAGCTCCTGCGGACAGGCGCAATCGACATCGGCATAGGTTTCGAGGAAGCCTTTTCGGAGTGGGGTGAGTTCAAATGCGAGAACATCGCGGCAATGCGCCTGAGTTTCTTTGTGCGCAAGGGGCATCCTATCCTGAATGTAGAACGCGTGTCTGCGGAGGAACTCGGTCCCTATAATGTAATCTTGCCAAGCGATTCTCGTCCTTACGGCCCGGCCATACGTGCGTTGCTAGGGGAGCATGGCGATTGGCGTCGGCGTTTGCATGTCATCGATTTTTTCCCGATTGTCACACGTATTGTACAGACATCCGACACCATAGGTCTTGCTCGATTAGGCTTTACCCAAACGGCGGATTTTGCGGACATGTTCGCGCATGTTCCCGCTGATCATCTACTACCGCAAATGCGTCTGTGCTGCGCCACTCGCGCCCGTCGCGAGCCGAGTCCTGCGGTGCGGGCAATGATACAAGCGCTTCGTGAAAACTTGTCTCCAGAGCTGTAAGCCGCCGCGCGCACTTTCGGGATGTTGGCTTCCATAAGCGCAGTTCCGCTAGGAACAGCGAAGCTACAGTATCGCTCCGGTGAGGGTCGCCTTGTGGTGATCGGCTGATATTTCGAGATGGTACGTAAGCGCCAAAACCTTCCCAGTAAGCGGGACCTGGAGACCGCAGATCAGGCGGCTGCGGCGATCGGTTGCTGATCGGTCCGCCAGTTCCACGGCATGAGTTCATCCCAGCGGGTAGCAGGCCAGTTGCCAGCGATTCTGGCGATGACGTCGGCGATATAGGCCTGTGGTTCGAGGCCATTGAGTTTGGCGCTCTCGATGACGGAATAGATGGCAGCGGCGCGATCGCCGCCTGCTTTTGATCCCGCGAACAACCAGTTTTTGCGACCCAGGGCCACGCAGCGCATGGCGCGCTCGGCTATGTTGTTATCGATTTCCAGACGTCCATCATCGAGATAGCGCGTCAGAGCGACCCAGCGCTTGCGACCATAGGCAATGGCCTTGGCCATCTCGGATTTGGGCGAAAGGCGGCGCAGGGCATCGTCGAGCGCCTGGCGCAGTTCGTCGATCAGCGGCTTAGTGCGGTCCTGTCGGCTTCGTCGTCGGATATCGGGCTGGTGGCCGCGAACCTCCGCCTCGATCTCATAGAGTTGGCCGATGCGTTCAAGCAGATCAGTGGTGAGCGGTGTCGGCTTGGTCGCATGAATGTCGAATATCTTGCGCCGGAAATCCTCGATCTCGTCCGACACCCGCCACCTCGCTAAAAGAGCGGCAATCATCCCGGCGAATGGGCACCGCGCAAGGCGGCCCTCAGGCCCCGCTTACCCTTCCCACATTTTCGTAGCTACTGATCTGTCTATGTTTTGCCCCTCATCCGCTATGCGACTACCCGCTAGGACGGCCTCGTCCGCTTCATCGAAGATGGCCGGATCGAACTCGACACCAACACTGTCGAGCGATCAATCCGCCCCCTGGCTTTGAATCGAAAAAATGCCCTCTTTGCCGGCTCCGACGGGCGGCGATAACTGGGCGGTCATCGCCACGCTCACCGAAAACTGCAAGCTGGCCGGCATCAATCCCCACGATTGGCTGAATCAGACACTGACTGCGCTCGCCAACGGCCACCCCGCCAATCGCGTTCATGAGATCATGTCCTGGATCCACGTGGCCTGAGAACACCGCTTACTATGGATGCCATTCCAGCGGGACCGGGCCGCCGCCGCTGGTCGGCCGAGGCCAAGGCCCGGATCATAGCGTCGAGTTTTGAGCCCGGCGCCAACATCGCGGAAATCGCACGGACGCATGGGCTGCTGCCGCAGCATCTTTATGCGTGGCGGCATGACAGCATTCCAGGCAAGCGCTTGGCCAGCAAAAAGCTGGGCTTCGTTCCGGTGGTGGTTGAAGATGCGGGCGGCACCGTCCCGGCTAATGGTGGAGGCGATGAAATCGTGAACCCCCCCATTCGCCTAATTTTGCCGATGGTGTTGAGTGAAGAGCAGGATGCCACCGAGCGGGACAGCATCAACCCTTACGAATAGGGATCACATGTCCAAGCATGAGGCAGCGCCACACCCACTCGAGTGGCCCCATCGTGAACCGGGAGAGCCAAAGCGGAGACCAACTGAGCTGCAGGATCCACACCATGATTGTGATCGCCCAAAGGCCCGGCCGATCAATCTGTCCCATCAGGGCGCCGCGTCCGCCGTAGAAGCTTGAGGTCATCAGGACCGACTGGGCGATGTAGTTGGTGACCGCCATGTGGCCCGCCGCGCCCAGTGGCGCCAACAGGCGGTGTCGTCCTGCCCGAAGGATGAGGACCAAATCCTGCCGAGCGGGGCGAACTCTCCGCCGCGGGCGTTGGTGAAGACGACATCAATCTGGCGGTGCCGCTGCTGGACGGCGTCATAGAGCCGGTCGATATCGGCCAGATTTCCCATATCACCGCGTACGCCGGTAGCCGTCTTGATATGCGTGAGAATTGTGTCAGGCATCGTCATCTTCCAGCTAGGCTGGCCAATGCGAGCAATCGTCGAGCCTGGACTCCGGCCACGTCCTGATGCCGTCGGCATGACAAAAGCACCGAAGGACCAATCCTTCGCGGGTCCACATCGCCATCGGGCAGTGCTGCCGGCAAATGTTGGTTGCAGCAGGCCGTTCAGTGACGGGTGCCGCGCTGATCATGCGATCAAGATACTCGCGAACCCCCTTGTCGTCATGGTCTCGTGCGCGGACCCAGCTCGTGCAGTCTTCGATCACCAGGCGGGGCCATGTAAGAAACCGACCCTCTTGGCATAGGCATCGCAGCGTCTCTCCTTCGCGTACCCAGTGTGCCTGATCGCAATTCTGTCGACAGGCCATCCACACCGGCGGCTGTTTTTCCGGTGGGACTGCTGCAATCATGGCTTCCAGATGTGCGCTGCGATCGGCAGGCGCACCAGCACTGGTAGTATCCGGGCCCTCGCTCATGGCTCCACTCCGCCCTTGGCGGTTTCGTAAGTTTGCAGGATCTGGCAGAGTGCGCCGATCGCTGCGCGGGATAGGGTGGAGGCATCGCCGCCGGTAATGGTCCAGCCACTGTGGTCGGCACGCGCCGTCGCGATCAGGCTTCCGTCAAGGGAGCGCATTTCACAGGCGCCATTGCGCCACGGGCTGATGGCAAAGCTGGTCCCAACACCATCGACGGCTCTGACGATCTTCTTGAACAGGGCAGGGGCCTTCAGTCGTGCGTTGGTTGCGCGGGCCTCTTGTGCAACCACTTCCTGCGCCACCGCGCGCTGTTGTGGATCAGACCAGATATCGACGATCCGTCCTGCTATTTCCGCGTTCGAGATCGAGAAGGGGTCGATGCGCTCAAGAAGGCCGGGGTCGAGTTCGCCGATTTTGGCGATCTTGCTGAAGCGACCCTCCCAGCGCTTGAGGTCGATCTGCTCGGCGCACATCCATGCGCGCCGACCGCCATATTTTGCTGTGCATCCGCGAATGTAACAGGATTGTTCGTAAAGCGATGGCGTGCACGGACCGTTCAGCATCGCATTGAGGAGCGCTGGGCCAGGGGGCTCAGCTACGACGATGACCATCAGGGTGACAGGCTCGGCCTCATCTCTGGCCAGGGCAAGCGCCGCCAGGATCAGCGGCAGTTCGGTCAAAACGCTGTACCGGCCATCTGCCGACGCGGTAACGATCGGAAAGGCGCTTTGCGGTCGACCAAGATACAGATCGCTCCGTGCAGCCGCTGCCGCCTCGGCATGGCAGGTCGAGAGTTCGTCGAAGCTCATGCTGAAGCGCTCGTCGATGGTCAGCACGGTTGCATCGACCGAGATAGCGATGCCTGGCTGCTGTGGGTCCATGACCGGCGGCGGCTCTGCACCTTCTTCATTATTTGGCGGGGTATCCGGTTCGAACATTGGCAGATCGAGCGGAAGGAAAGGGGCAATATTCGTTTTCATGATTTTGCTCGCATTGGCTGACCAGAGGTCAGTGTGGAACCTAACGGCGCTTGCACTGGTGCAAGTCGTCAGGGTCCGGCGAAGCGCGCGGGCGCGGCGACTAGAATGCGCCATATAAGGAACACGGATCGCTCACCGGTTGGAACTGACTGGTGAGCTGAAAAATTTTTAAGCAGTCGTTGGAAAAGCGCTGCCACCATCGTCCAGAGCATAGCCATCGCCAAAGCCCTGGCGCGGGCTAACGCGCAGGCGGGGAAGACATGGGCACCGCGGTAGAGCCAGGGGAGGAGAACGCGGATCATCGCGCTGCCTTGTCCACCTGGATTTCAGCGGGGGTGCGCTCGGCGAGTGCGCGTAATGCGCCCTGCATCGCCGGATGGTTTCGGACGCGACCGAAGGCATTCACAATATCCGGCTTGGAGACACCTCGCTTGAGACCGTAGCGGTCGCCGCCCACTCGATCGATTGCCCAGTGGTGCTTCCTGCAGAATTCGGCGACGGTGGCGATCGCCCGTCTCGTGGCGTCATCTATTGGTGTGTCCTCACTTTCAACGGGTTCATCGGAAGGCGTAAGCGAGAGGGCAGCCGCTTCGATGAGGTCGTGCTCTGCCTCGGCCACTATCGATCCGGGAGCCACATGTTCGTCATGCGCGTTGGGTTCGGTATTGGTTACGCGATGGGATGCGGCCGTATCTGCCTCGCGCATCGCAGCCAACTGATCGGTCAGCCAGCGGTCGAACATGTCGCTGCTGGCCGGATCGATCAGCCGCGCATGGATAATCCGAACCGCCTTCGATGCGTGACCCGATCTGATGATGGTATCGAGTAGCGACACCGCCTTGTTGCGATTGACCGGCGCCTGACGCAGCGCGTGCTGTTCGTCCTCGCTGAACTCGCTAAGCCTGAACGGAATGGCGGCCGTCCGCGCCTTCACCATCGGCCGGTCTATTGGCGGCCGCTTGGCCGGTGGCAGAGCGATCACCATCTCGCCGTAGAAGCGCCACACGATGGTAAGACGCCCCAGCGCCCATTCCATCTCGCTGATCCGCAAGCCACTGGCCGGGTCAGCCAGATAGGCATCATGCGCTTCGATATAGGCAGCCTCCGCGCGACGCAGCTGGCTGATGACCGGTTCCAGCTTGAAGCCAGGGTTGGCGGCCAGCTTGCGCAGTTCGCCAGGGATACGCACGTCGCTTGCGGCGTGTGCGCAGATAGAAAACACAGTCAGCTTGCGCTGATCCTCAGGCGCCAGCCTGCTGATCGCGTCGCGCAGTCGCTGCTCGAGGCTGATGATGCGGTTCTCACTTTCGACAAGACCCGCCAGAAGCCCGTCGACCAGGGCTGAGGACACAGGATATTGCATGAACTACCTCCCCTTGGCTTATAGGTTAGAGGTAAGCTCAATCTATCGCACGCTGGGGTCGTTTCGTCGCAGAAAGGGCCTGAATAACAGGTGTGCGCATCAACGCGGGTATCGCACGAGCACTTACAATATCTGATCTCCATCCATGCGCGATCCGCCAATATCTGGCAAGCACGCGGATATCGGCGAGAGGACAGTGATATCCTGTACGCACCTGAGTGTCCGCTTGAATACCAATTTAGGATATTGAGCATAACATGCCAGTATCATAGGCGGTTACTAAGGGCATATCGGCGAGATGTATTCAATATCTAGTAGTAATTATCAATATATCCAATATTATGTTTCGATATCTGAAATATTGCATAATTTTTATTTGCGCAATACGCTAACCAGAATTGTTCTGTTTAGCATCGCGGTGTAAACTAGGATCGATCGTGACACGGGTTCACTCGGACGGAGCCAAGTGGGCGCCTGCCGCGGGCTTTTTAGGGTCGGCGCCGTCAAACATACGGCCCGACAAGGGCTGGTCCATATGGCGACTTTACAGGAGTTCAGGAAGCGGTCGGCGCGCCGCATCATCCTGGGCGAGATACCCGAGGATCTCGAGATGATCGAGAGCGACTGGCTATTGCGGTTGATCCGTCAATATGTGCCCAAGCAGCGTGACGGCATCGAACGGCACCGCGAGCGGGGACGGAGGCAAGCGTTCCAATATCCTGCCATGTTCCATGTGCCGGGTGCGCCAAGGACGACGCGGCCGGTGTCCGCTAACGGCCATGTCACGTTCCACTTTGCGAAAAACTGCGTCGTGGGTCGGGAGGCCGGTGCGTTCGATCATTATAGCGCCCGCAAGGCAGCCATCGCGGCAATGACTGGCCAAGAGATCGACAGCGGCGAAGGCCAGTCTGCGACGTTGGAGATGCAGGAACTGGAGGACCACGCCGCACGCCTCGATCATTATGCGCAAGGCCATGGCGGCGATCCCGGCCATGCGCCGGAAGGATTCACTAATCTCTCCCAGGACGAAGAGGTGCGTAAGGTTCAGTGGCGCGCAATAGAAGCACATGAGCGCGGAACCCGCGCGAACCCTGACGGCAAGGGGCCCGGCATCACGTTGTTCTATGATCGGGCGCCGAGCTTGTTTGACGCCGCCGCGACCGATCCGGCGTGTCCTGACGGCTTGCGCCGTGTCATCGCCCGTGAGCAAAAGCGTGCCGCCAAGGGCAAGCCGTTTTCGGCCAGCCGCGCCGCGCGCGGCTCGCGCTGGACCGACGAAAGCGCTTTTGCCACCTATGGCTGGCTGAAGACCCACACACTCTGGCCGTACGAGGGGGATGGCAGCGCGCCGGTCGCCAAGGTCAGCGAGGGGCGGGCGGTGCAGACCCATCTGGCGGGCGAGGGCGAATATCATCGCGACATGGATGCTGCCGCCCGCGCACGCGTGCGGATGGGCCTTGTCGCGTTCGTTCAGGATCAGGCCAATGAACCCGTGCAGCGCGGAGATGGGTCGTTTATACCGATGACTATATTCGACCACCGCCCCGATGGTCTCAATGATGCGAGGAACCTCCATTATCATTTTCTGATGGGCACCCGTCGCGCGAAAGTCGGTACGGATGGCGCACTGATCTTCGACGATCGCAAGGTCGATGCCATCACCCGGCAGGATTGGCTCGATCGGATGCGGGGCGAAATCGCCCGGCTGACCAATGTTGAACTGGCCAGCATCGGGGCATCGGAGCGCTTCCATCCTGGCACGCTGGTAGAGATGGGCGCGGCGCAGGTCGATGCGGATATTGCGCCTATGCAGAAGCTACATGGTCGGCGGACCGTACTCGAACGGGCCGGCTTCTCCACCGACCTTGGTCTTGGGAACGATCTGGAGGGATGGCGTCGCCGGTTCGCAGCGGCAGACCGCGTGCATGCTTCCACCGTTGCCGGGATCGAACGGGATTTTTCAGGGGAGGTGCGCAAGGCAGCACGCGCACAGGCGCTCGAAGCTGCCCATCTGCGCCACGAGGCCGCGCATATTGCCATATTGGTTGAGATAGCCCGCAGCCGTGCGGATCAGACCGCGCACTATGCTCCCCATTACGCAGAAGCGGCGAAGTCGACCGAAGCGGCAAAGGGATGGGAGGCGCGGGGCGTTGAGGCCAAGGCGTGGCTCGCCCGGCTGGACATCGAGCTCGCGCCGGAGCGCGCCGGCCTTGCCGAGCGCTTTACCAGAGCCGAGCAGATCGAGGCGGCCCTCAAGGCGCCGCATGTGGAACCAACCATTGCAGTGAGCGCAACTGAACTCCGCGCGCCGCGCGCCCGGTCGATTGAAACTCAGTCAGCGCCAAACCTGGCCGACCTCCACCGCGCTGTAGACCTCATCGCCAAAGCGCCGCTCTATATTAGCCAGCGCGCTAACGGCGCGTTGTTCATTGCGGGTAAGGACGACCCAGAGGGACTGGTCTATGGCCATGACCTCTCCCCGGTACAGAAACGACTTGGCGCGCTCCGCGCCGTCCAGGCGCGCGAACTTGCACCGGTGCAAGCCTATGCCCGCAAGCATGGTATGAGGGCGTTGTACGATCGCCAGTCACCACAAAGCAGCGCCTGGCTGCAGGATGCGATCACCAGATGGCGCGATACGCCAGTCATGCACCGTTGGGCGACCGGGCAAGGCATGAGGGTTGCCCCAGTGCCCGTGATGCCGCGCGTTCCTGCGGCCATGCTGCGGCGAGGAGCGATCCGCTTTCTCGACGACATGCCTTCGTTGGCGGACCTGCCCGCGCTCGATGCCATTCCGTCCATGGCGGATATGCGCAGCCTGGACGAGATGCCGACAGCGCAGGACCGGACACGTCGCGATGAACCCGGCGCCGATAGCCTGGCTGCGAAGCGGGATGCAGGGCGACCGAACCTCACACCGGTCGATGATCCAGACTTTGCATTGCCGCCGCTCACGCTTGCAGAATGTTTTGAACGGCCCATGAATGACATGCCGACCGCCAACCAGCTTTCCACCCTGTTCCTGGCGATGGAGCGCATACCGCTCCGACTGGTCGACTATCATGGGCGTTTGCGGATCGACCGCCGCGACGATCCGGATGGACTCATCAACGACAAGGTGATCGCGCAGCATGGGATACAGCAGCGGCTGCGACATGTGCAGCGCCAGCGCGACGTCGGGATCGCAGCGCCGCCGGTCGCGCCAGCCGTGGTCGCAGCGTGGCATGCCAGCGGCGTCGATGCCTTCGCCGCCGACGTCACGGCGTTTGATCATATATTTGTTGAGCCACATGGGAGCCATGCGCCGTCAGCGGGATCGCCGCTCCATGCCGCGTTGGGCGGAAACGCGCATTGGCTCGGTCGCGACGATGTGAAGGCCCGGCTTGCCGCCTGCTATCATTATCAACGGATGGTCCGGCAGGACATCCTGTTCGATCTTGTGCGCGATGCTGACCCCGATCCCGGGCGCAAGCGGGGGCGGCCTGCATCGACACCGCAGGAGCGCATGCGTCATGCCGAGGATCCGGTGCTTGCGCGCGAGCGTGCATGGCTTGTTGACGGCGCGGTCCGCCATGAACGCCGCGCCATCGGCAATCGCCTTTTCGCTGCGACCATGGCCGCGATCAGCGCCGGGGAATCACCTGAAACCCTGTGCATCCTTGCCGACGCCGCGCGCGCCCAGCCCAACTATCGCGACATTGCCGGCGCGCTGCCGGACATTGCGCGCAAGATCCATGCGGTGAGCAGCGCGCCTGCACGCGGCATCTATTTTGAACGGCCGTGCCGGCGTCAGGGCCGCGATCGAGATCCAGGCCGCACGCTGCGCTGACGACTATTCTGTTGGCTCTGTAACCGACAGCGCCGCTTCGATCATTGCGGCAAGCGCATCTTCTGCCCGCTGCCGTTCTTGCATGTCCCTCGACGCCAACTCGTGCCGAACCCAGTCGGGCGCTTTTCGCAGAACGGATTCGACGGTGGAACGCAGGGTGGTCATGGTTACACCGTGCCCGGCACGGACGATCCCGTCCAGTACCATCCTCCCTTCTGCGTCCCGATCTCAAACATAGCTGCTTCCTGACGGCTCGAACGGCTTCCATGGGGCCGTCATAGGGAAGGCGGCAGCGCATCCGTGCGCGCCAGGAAGCCCGGCTGGCGCGGGCGGGAGTGAAGATCAGGATAGAGCGGAAAAAAGATAAGTGTCCGCTGTCGCGTCCTGGTCTTCCTCACGGAAGGAACCAGTCATGAATGTAAACTCTCCCATCATCCAGTCCATCGGCCTTGCCTGTGTGCCGCTGCACGACATGCCGGCGAAGACCGGCGGGCTTGGCCGCAAGCCGGTGGCGGCCGCCGTCGTGACGCTTCAGGAGCGCGACGATGGCCAATGCGATATTATTGGCGCGCGCATGTCCGACGCCATGGACATGGAATTTCCGCTGGCGTGGCGGATCGAGCAGGAACTCATGCCGAACGCACTCACCATCGTCAGCGCCGAGGATCGCGCGATCCTCGGCGCCGAGGCGGCGGCGCGCCGCTTCTTCGTCGAGCCCCGGCTCGCCAGGGTCTGCGCGGGAAAGAATGTGGTCGATCCTTGCTCCATGCTGGGCGAGGGCGGCGTCGATGAGCAGGCGCTCGGCCGGCGCTTGTCGGTGCCGACCAGCTTTGTCTCGGACAAGGATGTGCAGGCGCATTGGAGCCGTCATGCGCCACAGGCGGCCGAGGAAGTTGCTCTGGCGCGGGCGGTCGGACGCATGATCCTCTGGGCAAATCTGGAGGCGTTCCGAACGTCGGAACCCCGTCCTTTCTTCCGGACATTGCTTCCCTTGCAGACATGGATGTATGACCAGGCCGAGCGTGCGCCCAGCCTCTATCGCATGGCGACCGCGCGCCCGCTGATGCGTGCGGCAAGCTTCGCTGCCGAATGGCGCGCCTATGAAGAGAAGAAGGCACAGGGAGATCCAGATGCCAGCTGGGTCTCGTTCGAGATCGGCCTGTTCCACAGCTGAGCACCGCTCAGTGCCTTTTATCACAAGGATAGCATCATGACCCACAATATCGTCGCGGCGCAACGCGCCGCAGCGCTTCTCGACGCACATCCCGACTACAGGGTGCTGCGCGCCCTGCCGCCTGTGAACCAGCTTGTCTTGCCCGAGCCTGAGGGCAAGACGTTCACCGCCATCATCCTCGATACCGAGACCACCTCGCTAGATCCTGCCACAGGCAGGATCATCGAACTGGCGCTTTGCCCGGTGCGGTTCGACCAGCGCGGACGGATCGTCGGCATTGGAGCCATAGAGGACTGGCTGGAAGATACTGGCGAGCCCCTCTCGGCAGACATCAGGAAGCTGACCGGGCTGACCGATGAAGACCTGGCCGACCAGCGCATCGATGACAATGCGGTCCTTGGGCATCTGACCACGGCGCAGCTTATCGTCGCACACAATGCCCGGTTTGATCTGGGCTGGATCGAAGCCAGGTTTCCGAGCGCCGGCCCTCTGCGCTGGGCTTGCTCGATGAGCGAGATCGATTGGGTGGGCCATGGATATGAGGCCAGAAAGCTTGGCGGCCTGCTTGCTGACGCCGCCGGATATTTTAACCGGCGGCATCGCGCCGACAATGACGTTGCTGCGCTTGTCGCGCTGCTCACCACTGCGCTGCCACCAGGATACACGGCATTTGCCGAGATGCTGTTCACGGCAGCGAAGCCGACAGCCCGCATCATTGCCGAGCGCGCGCCTTATGCGGCCCGGGCTCGCCTCAAACAACGCAGCTATCGTTGGGACGATCGCCGCAAAGCCTGGTGGCGCGAGGTGCCGGAGGACGAACGTGACGCCGAACTTGCCTGGCTCAGGGCTGAGGTCGGCGGGACTGCACCCATCGCAACCACAATCACATGGTTTGAGCGCCACCGCGCCTGACTGGCATCACCACCATCATCACGAAATCCGCGGCGCGTTGCCGCTGGACCCACGGCCCTGTGCGGCCATCACTACATATGAAGGAACACGAATGTCGACCATCCATCTCGATCGCCCGTTCAACCTGCGCTATGCCGTCCATGCACGGACCGGCAATTATACGCCCGAGCTCCTCCAGACCCATCGCACGGCCAAGCGCAGCTTCCTCTATATCAACCGCCTCCATGGCGTGGACGATTTTGGTCCGGTTCCGGACTGGTCGGTCCGCAATGACCTGGTGGCCAGCGGCCGGTGCGCGCCGCAGCGTGCGACCACCAACCCGACGCTCGATGGTGTGCGCCTATGGGAGCAGGCGGATGCGCATGCGCGCGCCTTCCGGCCCGAAGAACCGGCCTGCGCTCATGCGGTATGCTCCTTGCCACAAGGCGAAGACGTCAAGGGATGGCGCAACCTCATCGAGGGATTCGCCGAAGACTATTTGACGTCGCAGGGCATGGTGGTGGACTGGGCGATTCATCATCGCGCGGAAAGTGAAGTCCTGCCAGCGATCGCACCGCACGCGCACCTGCTTATTACAACGCGGGTTTACGATCCGGTGCGGCCCGACTGCGGCAAGATTCGCCAGACCTGGATTCGGACCGAGCGGGCGCGCAAGACCCTGGCCGAGAAATGGTGGGCGCGGGCCGGGATCATTCCGCGCGCCTATGCGATGGCGGCATGATCAAGGCGGGGAGGGCAGGGCGAGCCTCAGTTCTGCTCTCTCCCAAAATGCCGCTTGGTGCGATCCGGGCACTGTCCTAAGAGCATGAGGGGGCGCTGATGCCTTCCCTCCAATGGGAAGGCAAAGATCATGACCAACAGCATAGTGCGTGACGCCAGCGGGCTGGAGAACCGGACCGATCGGTTCCTACTCCGTGTGCAAGCAGCATTCACCAATATGCAGCGCGTTGCATATCCACGAATATCCGGAGTGAGGAAAGATGATTTCCTGGATGACATCGAAATCATGGTCGAGGTGGCACCCGGCCTTATCATGATCGAGAGCCCGAATGTGGCCCGCATCGATCTGTCAGCGGCAGACTATCCGGAGCTGGTTGGCGAGGCGTTGCACATCCGTGCGTGCAGGATCGCGCAGCAGGCGGACTATTGGCTCGCCCGCAAAGCCGCGATCCTCGCGGAAATCGAACCGGTTCTGGCGGCTGCCCAGCAAGAAGGCCTGCCAATCCGAATGCAGCATATCTATCTGTTCGATGCGCGAACGATCGGGCACCATGCGGATTGCGATTTTCTGCTCGTGGTCGAGACGCTGGACGATAGGCTCCGGCCGGTCGAGCGGGAGGTATCGATCGAACCAGGTGAAACATTTTGCGACGCTATCGCGCGGCAGGTCGATGCCGTTCGCCCATGTGCCCAAAAACGGCAGGCGTTGCGTCAGCATCAGGCCGACGGCACGGTCGATCGGTTCACGCTCAATGTAATCGCAAAATATGGTGATGTTGCGCAGTGCCTGCGTGCGCTCCGCGACAAGTCCGAGTTGGTTGTGGGATATGCGACCTACCTGTTCTGGGAGGAGGGGCATGTCTGGTCATCCCGTCAGGATCATCCCGCATTCAACTGGTCGGGCAGAACGCTTACGGTCCAAAACCAGGTTCTGCCGGAGACTGTTTGCGCGCGGGCCGTCGGCGCATCAGTTACAAAGGTCTACCCCCACAAGTTGCTGTCCGATGACATGCTGGTGAAAGAAATCGTCAATTGCAATCACGACCCCTTCAAGTTCCTGCTGATCGATATCGATGCACCGGTCCTGCATTTTGATAGCCGGTCGGGGAGGGTGTGGTGAGAGGGCTGAAAATGAGGCCGCAATCGACCCTTCCCGGTCGTTCAGCACCCAATTTAACGCTCCCAGGTGCGGACCGGCAGCTTTCCCATTCTAGAGGCCCAAGACTGGCCGTTAGGCGAATGTCCGGATTGGAGCCCGGTTGCGTAGACAGCTGACGTTCACGCGGTGTCGGCTTACAACCCGCTTCAGCCATCGCCGTTCGCTCGGCAACTGTCCGATCGAGGCGATACCAGTCGCTTTTAAGCAAATTAGCCGCCTAAAACAGTGCGCGCTTTGTGAGCAGTCATACGCTTACAAACCTCGTACCGAGATCAGGTGTTGCTCGCGCCAAGTCCATTCTAACGCCGCTGTGGACCTATTGCATTTGTCCCGATGATGCGACATTGATCCCTGAATGCTATCGATGTCATTGGGCTTAGAATGTTAGACAAGGAAATCGCGGAGCTGCTCGAAGCCGGCATGGGCGAGCCCTTGGTCCTCGAGGAAAATCTACTTCCCGCGATGCGCGATGCTATGAATCAGGCGGGGGCGTCGCTCCCAAGTCCTTGGGTGGCGGTTTCTGATCATAGCGCGGATGGCGTACCAGTGCGGCTATACAAACCCCATCGTCCGCCTGCCGACAATTTGCCTTTATTGATATTCTTTCATGGGGGAGGCTGGATGCTCGGTGGCATCGAGAGCCACGATGCGCCTTGCCGTATGATTGCCGATAGGGTGGGCTGCGCCGTTCTGGCGGTGGCGTACAGGCTCGCTCCCGAACACCCGTTCCCGGCTGGCCTGGATGACTGCGCGAAAGCTTTCGCGTGGGCTGCGGAACAGGCTGACATTCTGGGATACGACCGGGAGCGAATCGCGCTTGGTGGAGAGAGCGCTGGTGCAAACCTATGTGCCGCGCTCACGATCCGCTTGCGAGATCAGCGTCGGGCCCAGCCGGCATTTCAGTTTCTGGTACACCCTGCCACCGACCTGACTCTTTCCCAGCCTAGCATAGGAGAAGTTTCCGTGCCTGGCATGACCAGGCAGTATCTTGAAACATGCGTAGAGTGGTACGTTGGAGATGCAGACGCGGCAGCGCCGCTTGTGTCTCCACTGTGCTGCTCCGATCTATCGGACCTTCCTCGGACCATTATCTATTCGGCGGAGGTTGATCCACTGCGGGACGACGGAGAGCATTATGCGCTGGCGCTCGCCCGCGCCGGGAATGAAGTACTCGTGCAGCGGCTGAAGGGCCTGCCCCACGGTTTTATGTTCCTGCCCTCTTCGCTCGGGGCGGTGGACCGCGCATTCGACGTGCTAGCGGCGAGCCTTAAAACCTATTTTGGTGGCCGATGAGCGTCCCCGCAAAAAGGAGCGATGCCAGCGGTCGTCCGACCATGGCGATGGTCGCGGAATTGGCGGGCGTGTCCAAGATTACGGTTTCTCGCGCGCTCAATGGCAGTGCTCTGGTACGCCCGGAAGTGCGTGAGAAAATCGCCAGCGTGGCGCGCGAGGTGGGCTATCGCATGAATTCGGCCGCGCGTTCCCTGCGCACGCGGCGATCTCAAACCATCGCGATGGTCATCGAGCGCTTGGTTGCCGGCGATCGACCTATCTCAGACCCGCTACTGCTCTCCATGATCGGCGGCTTGCTGGAAAGCCTGACACCAGCTGGCTACGCCATGCTGCTCACGACGAGCGATCACTATCTCGATCACAATGCGATTGACGCGGACGGCATCGTCATGCTGGGACAGGGGATCAAGGGCGAGCGCGTCAAGCCGATCGCGAGCTCCGGTCTGCCGCTGGTTATCTGGGGAGCGGTGAGCGCGGCCAATGGCCTCCCTGTGATCGGTAGCGACAATCGCGAGGGCGGGCGACTTGCCGCGGCCCATCTTGTCGAGAGAGGGCGCCAAAGGCTTCTGTTTCTCGGCGATCCTCTTCATCCAGAGGTTGGCGAGCGTCAGGAAGGGGTTCGGGATGTCGTCGCGGCGACGACGGCGGCTCTCGTCGGAAGCATCGCATGCGAGTTTTCGCGCGCCGCCGGCGCTGCGGCCGTGCAGCAAGCACTGGACGATGGCCTTGCCTTTGATGCGATCATCGCGGCGAGCGACTTCATCGCGGCCGGCGCCTGTGATGCTCTGATCGACAGGAACATCCGAGTGCCCGACGAGATCGCTATCACGGGTTTCGATGATATCGCGGTCGCCGCGAGTAACCGCCCCCCGCTCACCACGGTCAGGCAAGATTGGTCAGCCGCTGGGAGGCTATTGGGCAAGACAATCCTGCAATTGGTGGCAGGAGAAGAGACGATCTGTTCAACCACGGTCCTGCCGGTGGAGCTCATTGTGCGTCAGAGCAGCTAGAGTCAGCTGCCCTCCTCCTATCGCAAATGACGATTGAAGAACTCAGCCAGCGTGGCGAAAACCTCTGCGGACTCCGGAAGATCGACGTCGACATGATGCGAATGCCACATGCCATCGAACAGGGTTAGTTCCGCTTCTCGGCCAGCCGTCCTGAGGCGCCGGTGCATCGTTGCGACTGAGCTTGCAGCAAAATCCCTGGTGCCGCTGATCAGCAATGAAGGGGGAAACTGCGCCAGCACAGCGGGATGTTCGCCCGGAAAAACCAACGGATCCTCGGGGTCAGTGCCAACAAAATAGGACAGATTGTGCAGGCATCGTACCGACGCCGCGTCCTGCGTTCCATTCACTAGCGCTGCCAATTCGAGCGTGTCGCCGCCCAGCTCGAGACCTGCCGCATGAAGCATGGCAATCGCGTCGGGCAGGCGGTCGCCCCGAGCGATCATGCGCGATACCACCTGCGCCGTCAGCACCGCACCTGCGGAACAACCGTAGATGCCAAGCTTCAGGTCGGGATTCTCGGACCGCAAATTGTCAATCACGGTCAGCACGTCCTCGACGGCGCAAGGATAAGCATGTTCGGGAGCAAGGCGGTACTGCACGGCAAGAACGGGGAGCTTCGCAACAGCTGCGACAGGTACGGCTTCAATCAGCGCGCCCGCGCCATTCCCCCACATGAACGCCCCGCCGTGAAGACAAATAAGAAGCTTGTCCCGATTCGCGGAGCTGTGGTTCACAAGGTAAGCGGGGACCCCGCCGACCATCGATGATTGAACATCGACCGGATAATCACGGGTCGCGACATCCAGGCGGGCCGAATTGATGCAGTCATAATGGACGCGCAGCTCTTCGACGCTGGCATTGGGGGGCGGCGATTCGGCCTTGATAGCCTCGAACCTCGCCTTCGCCTGCGCACTCACCCATCGGGCAAGAGGCGGCGACGTCGTACCAAAGGCGTCCGAATTGATATCGGTGCCATTTTGATATGCCTGTCTATTACTTGCACTCATGACGGCTCATGCCCTCCCATTGACATCGATACCATTGCCCGATATTTCGCCGTGAGACAAACGAAAACTCGGGAGGATATGGTCATGAAGGGCTCCATTTGCATGTTGGCGAGCACGGCGGCGGTGTCGCTCATGTCGCCTGCACACGCGCAACAAGCTTCGACCGGGGATTCAGCAAGTGAGCAAGCGCGTGCGGGTCGCAAACCGGCAGCGCAGTCGGATGCAGGCGGTGGAGCCAGCCTGGGCGACATCGTGGTAACGGCACGGCGTCGCAGCGAGCGCCTGCAGGATGTCCCCTTGTCGGTGACCGCCTTCTCGCAGGAGTCGCTTGCCGAAAGTCGTATCGTCGGCAGAACAGACCTTGCCAATTATACGCCTTCGCTGGTCACGATAACCGGCGGTTATCCTAGCGAGTTTGCATTCTTTGCGCTTCGCGGACAGGGGCCCGCCTTCGGCTCGGTGCCGGGCGTCATCAACTATTTCGCCGAAGTGCCGGCGCTCGTGGGCATCGATGGCCGTGTCGGCTCCTACTTCGACCTTGCAAACGTCCAGGTGCTTTCCGGCCCCCAGGGTACGCTGTTTGGCAAGAACGCGACGGGCGGGAACATTTTGTTCGAGCCCCAGCGTCCCACCGATCGGCAGGAAGGCTATATTCAGCTGGAGGTTGGCAACCTGCAGGACGTTCGGGCCGAGTTCGCCGTGAACCTTCCGGTCGTAAGCGACAAGCTGCTGCTTCGCGTCGCGGGCGAAACTGGGCGGCGTGATGGCTATACCAAGGATGTCGGCCCCTTCTTCGCGGGCAAGGACTATGACAATCTCGACTATCAGAGCATCCGGGCGAGCTTGATCATCCGGCCTTCCGACAGCATCGAACTGTACTCCGTCGGGCGCTATTATCATTCCAAGACGAATGGCCCCGGCACGGTTCTGACGCAGTTCAACCCTGATCTGGGCGTTCCGGTTGCGCCGGCGCTCCTGCTTTTTCCAGGGCTTGCTACCGCTGTCGCGGACCAACAGGCGCGCGGGCCGCGGCGGGTGTCCTATGATCTCGATCAGTTCTCTAGCACCTCCTACTGGCAGGTCCTCAATCAAGCGCGCGTGGACCTGACCGATGCGCTGACGCTCAAGAACATCGTCAGCTATTCCGAGATGACCTATCGCTATGGCTATGACTATGACGCCAGCCCCTTTCCGATCGGCGGCCAGACAAGTCGGACCGGCAACCCTACGCAGGCTCCCACCTACTTCACGGAGGAACTGCAGATGCAGGGTAAACTGTGGAATGACGCGCTGAACTTCAATGTCGGCGGCTATTATGATCGCTTCGGCCATCACAAGGACCAGGGCGGCCTGTTCACGCAGTACCCGCTGAGTCTGGTGATCGGCGAGATCCCTGCCATCATCAACACGACGGCACGAAGCTATGCCGCGTTCGGGCAAGCGACGATCGACCTTGGGAAAGCGGGCGTCCTCCCAGGCCTCAGCCTGACCGGCGGATTGCGGCACACCTGGGATGAGACGGCAAATTTCACGCAGATTTCCGTTCTTCCGGCGACAGGGGGTAAAGCCAAGTTTGACTATACGAGCTACAACCTAAGCGCCGACTATGTGATCTCGCCCGGCATTCATGTCTATGTGACCAGCCGCAACGCCTACAAGGCAGGCGGGGTAAACGGACCCGTGCCGGAAGGCTCCTCGTTCCGCACTTTCCCGCCTGAAAAGCTGCAAGATGTCGAGATCGGGTTCAAGAGCCAGATGCGCGTTGCTGGCGTCCCAACGCGCTTCAACGTCGCGGCTTATCGTGGCGATTATACCAACATCCAGCGCACCACGGCCGAGTTGATCAGCGGAACCCTGCTCAACGTCACACGCAGCGCTGCGAAGGGACGGATCCAGGGCTTTGAGGTGACGACCGCGATCGAGCCGGTGCGCGGTCTCGCGCTGACAGGCAGCTATTCCTATATCGATGCAAAATACACCAGGGTCGCTGATGCGTCGGCAGGAGCGCTGCTGGCGGGCGCGGAATTTCCTTATACGCCCAAACACAAGGTGACCCTGGGCGGCAGCTATCAGGCTGAACTCGGTTCCGCCGGGACGCTCGCGCTATCGGCCAATTGGGCCTATCAAAGCAGCTTCTCGACCGCCCAGAACAATCTTGCCCAGGTCCGTACTTTGCCGGGGTACGATACGCTGGCGCTGCGAGCGGGGCTCAACGGCATCGGCGGTTCCAACCTAGACCTCAGCCTGTTCATGGCCAATGCGACCGACAATAGCTTCGCTACCGGCTTGCAGGACCTGTACAATGTTGGCGGCGGCACCGTTACCTACACCTACAACGAGCCGCGCACATATGGCGCGCAGCTTCGCTTCCACTGGTGATGACTTTACCGCTGCGGGCATCTTATGCCGATAGCTTCGAGGAGCGAGCGGGGGTGTGGCCAAGTCGCGTGGCGAGCCCAGCCGATATTTTCGGCCCCCTGCTGGCACAAGTGCAGCTCAATCATATATTCGAGGACGGCAAGACTTTCGTCGATGCGGTACCCCGTCACAGCGCGCAGGATATCTTGAGTGCCTTTGAGCGCTGTCCATCCGACAGCCAGGCGTTGCGAGACTTCGTCGTTACCAATTTCGATCTGCCGGACCCGGCAAGAGTCCATCCGGCGCATGGCGAGCCGGACCTCCGGCACTATATCCGTTCGGTCTGGCCCGAACTATATCGCGACGGGGCGCATCCCGCCGAGAATGGCTCGCTGCTCGCCGTAACCGGACCTTATGTCGTCCCGGGCGGACGCTTCGTCGAGCTTTATTATTGGGACAGTTACTTCAGCATACTCGGCCTCCTGCGTGACGGCTTCGACCATGTCGCCCAGGGCATCGTGGCCGCCTTCTCCGATTTGCTTCAGCGATATGGCCGGATTCCCAATGGGACACGCAGCTATTATCTCAGTCGATCGCAGCCGCCGCTCTACTTCGCGATGCTGGACCTGGTGCCGGACGGGCGACCTTCCGCGACACGTCAGCGCTTAGACGCGCTCCTGATCGAACATGCGTTCTGGATGGACGGCGCGGAGCAGGTCGCCCCCGGCGGCTGCGCGAAGCGTGTGACCCGAATGCCCGACGGCGCGCTGCTGAACCGATATTGGGATGACCGCGACACGCCGCGCGACGAATCCTATCTTGAGGACGTCGCAACCGCCGAGATGTCGCGGCGCGTTCCGCAGGATGTGTTCCGTGCGCTGCGCGCAGGCGCTGAAAGTGGTTGGGATTTCTCGTCGCGCTGGTTCGCTGAGGGTGGATCGCTGGAGAGCATTCGCACCCCCCAGATCGCGGCGGTCGACCTCAACGCCTATCTTTATGGAATGGAGAGCGCGATCGTGCGCCTCGCCGACGCGCTTTGCGACGATGCCATCGCCCGTCGATTTGACAGCGCCAGCAGGCGCCGCCGCGCTGCGATCCATCGCTGGTTGTGGCACGATGATGGCTATTTCACGGATTTCGATCTGGAGTGCGCGCAGCTTCGCCCGCATCTGACAGCAGCGACGCTTGCGCCGCTGTTCACGGGTGTAGCGACGCAGGCGCAGGCAGCCGCAATCGCGCGGGTGACGTCCGAACGCCTTCTCGCCCCCGGAGGCCTTCGCACCACCCTTGTCGAGACCGGCGAACAATGGGATGCGCCCAACGGCTGGGCTCCGTTGCAGTGGATCGCTTTTGTCGGCCTGCGTCGATATGGCTACCGGCGTCTTGCCGACAGGATCGCCGCTCGCTGGGTCGGGACGGTGGACGCAGTCTTCCAGCGGAGCGGCTGGATCCACGAGAAATATGACGTTGAGCGCTGCACCGGGGGCGGTGGTGGGGAATACGCCCCACAGCTGGGCTTCGGCTGGACCAATGGCGTCGCTGCTGCCTTCATGGACCTGCTCGATATCCGATCGCAGGGGCATGATCAGGCGAGATGGACCAATGACGGCTTTCCCATCCCGGCGGTCACTCTGCTCGAGGGGGAGATCGGATGATGCGAGACACCGCCGCATATAAAAGCCTAATGATGTCTCCAGAACAGGCGGCCGCTTCCATTCCCAATGGAGCGCGCATCTGCATGGGACTGGGCGTGGCGCAGCCCCCTGCCGTTCTGGAAGCGCTGGCGAAGCGGGCCGAACGCGGCGATATCGACGGGGTCAGCCTCTATTATCTGCTGTCGACCGCAGTTGCTGGAATGAGCGTCCTGCGTCGCGAACTGGGCGACAGGCTGCGTCCCATGAGCCTCTTCCACAGCGCCGTAGAGCGCGCGCTCGACGATCAGGCGCTGGCGGTAGGCGGGCTGCCGACCGACCTGATCCCGGTTGCCTTCAGCCGAGTTCCGCAGATGCTGCGCGACGAGATCCGCGTCGACACGCTGGTCACCCAGGTGGCGCCTCCAGACGAGGACGGGAATTTCAGCCTCGGCACCAATATCGACTATGCCCACGGCGCCGCGCGTTCGTGCGAGCGGGTGATCGTCGAGGTCAATCGCCATATGCCGCGAACCGGCGGCACGAGCGTGATCCCGCTTGCGGCCGTCGCGGCGATCGTGGAGCATGACCAGCCGCTACCGGAAATACCATCAGTGGCCCGGCGTCCCGAGGACGACGCAATCGGCTCGATCATCGCAAGCCTGATCGATGACGGCGCCTGTCTCCAGATGGGCATTGGCGCAGTGCCAGAGGCCGTGTGCGCGGCTCTGAAGGGACATCGCAACCTCGGCATCCACAGCGAACTGCTCACCCCGGGCCTCGTTGACCTGATGACAGCTGGCGTGGTCGACAACAGCCGCAAGGCGGTCCGCCCAGGCAAGACAGTCTTTACGTTCGCGATGGGCGATCGCCGCTTTTACGAGTTCCTCGACCGCAATCCTGATATCGAGGGTCACCCAGTCGACTACGTCAACGATGCCGCTCTCATCGCGCGCAATCCGATGGCGGTCTCGGTGAATGCCACGCTGGAGGTCGATCTGCAGGGTGCCTGCAACTCGGAAGTGGTGAATGGGCGCCAGTATAGCGCAGCGGGCGGACAGCTCGATTTCGTGCGGGGGGCTGGCGCGTCGCCCGGCGGTAAATCGATCATTGCTTGCCATGCTACAGCCGCAAGCGGAACAATTTCGCGGATCGTCCCGCGCTTGAGTGGACCGGTCACCACACCGCGTAACGACGTGCACATCATCGTCACGGAGTTTGGGTGGGCTGACCTGCGCGGCAAATCTCTGGCGGAGCGCGCGAAAGCCTTGATCGGCATAGCCCATCCCAAGTTTCGAGACGAACTCGCGACTCAGTTTGGGCGAGGTCTCAGCCGGATTGGCGAGGACAGCCAATGACCGCGCCGACCTCCTTGCCGGATGTAAATGGCGAAGGTGTAAACGTATCGGGCACCGGTTCGAGGCGCCTGTTCCTTGAAGTCTCTGCGCTTTACCTCGCCTTGTATCTTCATTTCGGTTTCTTCGCCTTCCTGCCGCTCTGGCTGGCCAAGATGGGCGCGGCCGCCGGCGAGATCGGGATATTGATGGCGATCCCGCTGGTGCTGCGCCTCGTCACTGTTGCACCGTTTTCCGCCTGGGCAGGCCAGACGGCGCGCGTACGCGACTCGATCTTCGTCACCGCGCTGTTCTCTGCCGCACTGGTCGCTTCACTTGCGATCGAGCCCGGTCACCTCGGCAGGATTGCCATCGTCATCGCCTTCTCCATCATGTGGGATCAGGTGCCTGTCCTGACCGACGCCTACGCCGTCATGGCTGCGCGGAGCAAAGGGCTGGATTTCGGCCGCATGCGCGTATGGGGTTCGATCGGCGCAGTCCTCTCCAGCATTTGCGCAGGCTGGACCTTCGACCTGCTCGGCATAGCGGCCTTGCCGCTGGTCGTGGCAGCGCTTCTCCTGTTGCCGGCCATGGTGGCCGCGCTGGTGCCATCCGACCGAAATATGGCCAACATGACCGCAGCGCGCAGCGGAAGCTGGCGCGATGTCGTTGCCGACCGTGCGCTTGTTCGCGCCATGGTGGCGGCCGCGCTCGTCATGGCGAGCCACGGCGTCCTGACGAGCTTCGGGGCTATTCAGTGGAGCGCGCGGGGCGTCAGTACCGGCACGATCGGATTGCTTCAGGCCTGCGCGGTCAGCGCCGAAATCCTGGCCTTCTGGTTCGGTTCGAAGCTGCTTCGCGGGAGAGATCCTCGTTGGATGATCTGGATTGCGGCCTGTTTCTCGGTGCTGCGTTGGGTGATCATGGCCAGCGACCCGGGCATCGCTCCCTTGTTCGCCGTCCAGCTCTTGCAAGGCCTGACCGCAACAGGCGCCATCCTCGGGTCCATGCTCACCATCGCCAAGCGGGTGCCGATGCAATCCAGTGCGGCGGCCCAAGGTCTGAACGCCGTGCTTCTTGGTCTTGCGCTTTCGGCAACCACAGCCGGTTCGGGATGGCTGTGGCCGCACGGCGCGAGCTTTTCCTATCTGGCCATGGCTATCCTGGCGGCATGTGCCGGAGTGCTCGCCTGGCCCCGCTTATCTCGGTTCGATCACAACAACGCATCTCCTGCCGCATCCGGGCGGATCGATGCGCTCGGGGAAAGGAGTTAGACAATGCTCTCAAGGGTTCGCTACTGGATGTACAAAGCCGTCATGGCGGCCATGGTGGCCGCTGTGGCCAAATCGCCCGCAGGCGCACAGACTGCGTCTGCCGATACGCATAATATCATCAAATGGGCGCTGCCCAACACGCTCAGTCCCGAGGCACGCGCGATGGCAGCAGCCATGGCGGCCGCACCCGTGCCAAACCCGGAGCCGCCTCTCGAAGCGCAGCGAAAGTTCGTTCAAGATATTCAGGAAGGCATGGGCCGCGAACTGGCCAAGCGCCACAACGTGCGCGCAGAGCAATCGTCGATCGCCGGGGTGCCGGTGCGGATACTATACCCGCAGGGCGTAACGTCGCTGAACGAGGGACCGGTGCTCCTTAACCTGCATGGCGGTGGCTTCCAGCTGGATTCCGGTTCGCTGACTGAAACGATTCCGATCGCGGCCCTGACCGGCATTCCCGTTGTTTCCGTGTTGTATCGCCTGGCGCCGGAGCATCCCTATCCAGCCGCCCTCGACGATGCTTTGGCCGTCTATCAGGCGCTCGAGAAAGACCACACCGCTTCGCGCATCGCGGTGTACGGAACGTCGGCTGGCGCTGGTTTGAGCGGGCAGCTGCTTGCAAAGCTGTCGCAACTTGGCAAGCCGATGCCGGCTGCAATGGGCTACTTTTCGGGCAGCGCCGATCTCACGACCAGTGGTGACTCAGAATCCTGGATGCCTCTGCCCGGCGGCGCCAAGACCATGGCGGAGAGCGTGGCGAGCTATGTCGGGAAGACCGCACCAGCCGATCCAATCCTCTCTCCGCTCAAAGGCGATATTTCTCGCTTTCCACCCACGCTGCTTGTCACCAGCACGCGCGACATATTGCTCAGCCCTACCTCGATCTTCGCCCGTGCCCTTCTGGAACGAGGCGTCGATGCACGCCTCGTGGTCTTTGACGGCCTTCCTCATGCGTTCTGGGCGTACATGGACATCCCCGAGACCGGGGAGGCCAATAGGCTCATGGCGGGCTTCCTCAAGTCTCGCCTGAACGCGGGAGCCCGCTAATCATGTATTCGGGCATATCCGACCAGCGGCGGTGGACGTTTCCGTCGGTTATCGAGGAACAGGCCGAGGCGAAGGGTGATGCGCCCTTCGTCACGATGACGACTGGCGAAGTACTTTCCTATCGCCAGTTGCGCGATGAGGCGGCGCGGGTCGCTGGCATGCTTGCGGCGGGCGGTTCGGGAGCCGGGGACCGCATTGCGCTGATGGTACCGAGCGGACCCGACTTTCTGCGCGCATGGGCTGGCATCGGCAGGCTTGGCGCAACAGCCGTCATTCTCAACAGCGAACTGACCGGCGCATTCCTCGCACACCCGCTGGAGAATTCCGCGCCGTCCGCGCTCGTCATCGATGCGCAATTCCTGCCGCGCCTGGAGGGGCTGGACGCGGCGATCTCCAGCGTTCGCCGGATTTTCGTCGTGGGCACGGGAGAATCGGTCGGACACGCCTTTGATCATTGGCGATCCGCGGCAGCCTTTACTGGTCCGCTGCCAAGCGCTGCCGACATCGCCTGTATCATGTACACATCCGGCACCACAGGCGCGCCCAAAGGCGTGCTGATGCCTCATGCGCATTGCTTCCTGTTCGGCCTTGGCGTGCTCGAAAATCTCGGCGTGACGCAAGACGACCATTATTATGTCTGCCTTCCCCTATCGCACGCGAACGGCTTGCTCATGCAACTCGGCGCGACGCTGATCGCAGGGGCTACCGCTACCGTGCGGGAACGCTTCTCTGCGACCAACTGGCTGACGGACCTGCGCCGGTCGGGTGCAACGCTTACGAACACGCTGGGCGCGATCAGCGCCTTCGTCATCGCGCAGCCGCCTGGTGAAAGCGACCGCGAACATAGGCTTCGGGCAATCGCTTCGGCCCCCAATCATCCTGATCACGATCGAACCTGGCGCGAGCGCTTTGGCATCGCCGAGGTGCTGGGCGGATATGGCATGACCGAGATCAACATCCCGCTCTACGGGCGTCGCGGCGAAGTACGTCCCGGAACCTGCGGCCGGCCCTATGAGCGCTTCGAAGTCCAGATCGCCGATCCGGGGACGGACATTCCGGTGGCACCAGGCGAGGTGGGGGAAATAATGGTTCGCCCGCTTGTGCCGCATGGTTTCATGGCGGGCTATCTCGGCCTAGCCGACAAGACAGTGGAGGCGTGGCGGAACCTCTGGTTCCACACCGGTGATGCCGGCCGGATGGATAGCGAAGGCTATGTCACTTTCGCCGATCGGATCAAGGACTGTATCCGTCGCCGCGGCGAGAATATCTCTGCCACCGACATCGAACGCACGCTGACGGAACTGCCCGGTGTCAAGGAGGTCGCGGCCTTCGCGGTCCCTTCCGACATTCCCGGTGGCGAGGACGAGATCATGTGCGCGGTCGTGCCGCATGCTGCGGCCAAGGTCGATCCTGCCGCTCTGGCCGCTCACGCTAAGGCGCAGATGCCCCGCTACGCGCAGCCGCGCTACATCGAATTCCTGCCGGACCTGCCTCGGACGGCCACCGAGAAGGTCAAGAAGGAGGACCTGCGCGCACGCGGCATCACGCCCGCCACTCTGGACCTCCAGGCTCTTGTTCCCACGGGCTGACAGCCCTCCATCGATCACTGGAAAACCGCAATATGACTTTCAGACCTGCTATCGCCGAACAGCGTTTCGTCCTCGATCATATCGTCGGGCTTGAAGCGATCAGTTCGGAGGCGGCCGAGATGGCTGACGCGATCCTGGAAGGCGCGGGCGATTTGGCTGTCGGAGCCTGGGCTCCGCTCGAACGGCTGGGCGATGTCGAAGGACCGCGCCGGACGGAAGCGGGCGTCACAATGCCGGCCGGCTTCGTCGACGCCTATCAAGCCTATGTTGATGGTGGTTGGGGCACGATCGGCGCACCGGTCGCGTTCGGCGGTCAGGGTCTGCCTGCCAGCCTCTCGGTCGCCGTCATCGAGACGCTGGGCACAGCCAATATGGGCTTCGCGCTCGGCCCGATCCTGACGGGCGGCGCCGTCGAGGCGCTCGTGCATCACGGTAGTCCTGCCCAGCAAGCCGCCTACCTTCCGCATCTTTGCAGCGGTGCATGGATGGGGACGATGAATCTGACCGAACCGCAGGCGGGCAGCGACGTGGGTGCCGTCAGGTGCCGGGCCGAGCCAGTCGGCGATGGGACGTATCGTATCAAGGGCACCAAGATCTTCATCTCGTTTGGCGATCACGATCTGGCGGAAAACATCATCCATCTTGTGCTCGCACGCACCCCCGGCGCTCCCACCGGCACCAAAGGCTTGTCACTGTTTCTCGTACCCAAGTACCGGCTTGATCCCGAGGGGCTCCCCGGTGGCGCCAATGATGTGCGCACCGTGTCGATCGAGCACAAGCTTGGCCTTCACGCCTCCCCCACCTGTGTGCTCAGCTTTGGCGATAATGATGCCTGCATTGGCGAGTTGATCGGCGAAGAAGGCGGCGGCATCCGCGCGATGTTCACGATGATGAACAACGCCCGGCTCAATGTCGGCCTTCAAGGCGTACAGGTGGCGGAACGGGCGACCCAGCGCGCGATTCTCTACGCTCGCGAGCGCATTCAGGGAGGGCGCGGCGGCGCATCAGTCGCCATCATTGAGCACCCCGATGTTCGCCGCATGCTCCTGCGCATGAAGGCGCAGACGCAGGCCGCCCGCGCGTTGGTCTACTACGCCTTCGGCCAGCTCGACCGTGCCCACGCGGGCGAAGCCGCCGCGAGCAGGCGCGTCGATCTGCTGACACCTCTCGCCAAGGCGCACGCGACCGACTTGGGCAACGAGGTCGCAAGCCTTGGCGTGCAGGTCCATGGCGGCATGGGCTTCATAGAGGAAACCGGCGCCGCGCAGCATTTTCGCGATGCTCGCATCACCCCGATCTACGAAGGCACTAACGGGATTCAGGCCGCCGATCTCGTCGGCCGCAAGCTTTGCATGGACAATGGCGAGACGCTGTTCGGCCTGCTTGGCGAGATGCGCGTGGAGGTCCGGCATGGCGAACTGCTGCGCCTGATCGACCTGTGCGAGGGCATCGCCCGCCGCCTGCTGACATCGGTGCCGGACGACAGGCTCGCCGCGAGCTACCCCTTCCTGACGATGCTGTCGGTCGCTGTCGCGGGATGGCTGATGGAACGCGGCGGCACGATCGCGGAACAGGCCGGAGGCGACCCGGCGTTTCTAGCGATGAAGCGAAGCTCCGCCCGCTTCTATCTGGAGCAGATCGTGCCGGAGGCCACCGGCCTCGCCGCCGCTGCGAGCGCATCAGCGGCCGCATTGTACGAGATCGATGCCGACACTCTGGCGGCATAGTCCACACGGCCTGCATCAAAGGAGATTGAGATGGTCAAAGTGCGCATCGCCGGCGTCGGCATGATCCCGTTTGCCAAGCCGGGACGAAGCGACGACTGGGACATCATGGCTGAGCAGGCGATCCGCCTGGCACTGGCCGATGCTAGGCTCGGCTACGAGCAGGTCCAGCAAGCCTATGCTGGATATGTCTATGCAGACTCAACCGCCGGTCAGTCTGCGCTGTACCGCGTCGGCTTGACCGGCATCCCTATCGTCAACGTGAACAATAATTGCTCAACCGGCTCGACGGCGCTGTATCTTGCCCGCCAGATGGTTGAAGCAGGCGTGGCCGATTGCGTGCTTGCGGTCGGGTTCGAGCAAATGCTGCCGGGCGCGCTTGGCATGGTGTTCAACGACCGCAAAGGCACGCTGGAGATGGCACTGACCCGGCAGGGCCAGTTGCAAGCCGCAGACGATAACTCCCCATTCGTTGCCCAGCAGTTCGGTGGAGCGGGGGTGGACCACCAGGCGCGCTACGGCACAAGCGACGAAGCCTTCGCCCGCATAAGCGTCAAGGCGAGACGCCATGCGGCGGGCAATCCGCTAGCGCTGTTGCGAGAGCCCATCAGCCTTGAGGAGGTCATGGCCTCGGAATATCTCTATGGCCCGATCACCCGCTTTCAGGCTTGCCCCCCAACATGTGGAGCGGCCGCCGCGATCCTCGTGTCCCCCGCGTTCGCGGCGCGGAACGGTTTGGATGCCTCGGTGGAGATCGTCGCGCAGGCGCTCACGACCGATCTGCCCGGCACCTTCGAGGAGCGCGGCATGATGAGCGTGGTGGGATACGACATGACCAGGGAGGCGGCCCGGCAGGTCTACGAAGCGGCAGCTATTGGTCCGGACGATATCCAGGCCGTGGAACTGCACGACTGCTTCACGCCCAACGAGTTGATCTCCTACGAAGCGCTTGGCCTCACGCCCGAGGGCACGGCCGAGCAATATATCTTTGACGGGCTCAATACCTATGGCGGCAAGCATGTTACCAACCCCTCTGGAGGCCTGCTCTCGAAAGGGCACCCGCTTGGCGCCACCGGGCTCGCCCAATGTTATGAGTTGACTCACCAACTGCGCGGCACAGCCGACAAGCGGCAGGTCGACGGAATACGCTTTGCATTGCAGCACAACATCGGACTGGGCGGAGCCTGCGTGGTGACGCTCTACGGTCGCGCCGGCTGACGCGGCCAATTTCCAACCCAATAATCGAAGGGATTTCCATGCGCAGACTGGATGGCAAGGTCGCGATCATCTCCGGCTCGGGGCGAGGCATCGGCCGTGAGCTTGCGCTTAAGCTTGCGGAACAGGGCGCGAGCGTGGTCGTTAACGATCTCGACGAAGCGCCTGCGCAGGAGGTCGTCGCACAGATTCGCAGTGCGGGCGGAGTAGCAACCGCTTGTGTGGGCGATGTCACGGCGGATGACTTCGGCGAGCGCTTTGTCCACACGGCTCTTGAGACTTTCGGTGGGCTCGACATCATCGTCAACAATGCCGGCTATACCCGTGACGGCGTCATCCAGAAACAAACGGACGAGCAGTTTCAGGCGATGCTCGACGTGCACGTCACTGCGCCTTTTCGCATCCTGCGCGCAGCAGCAGAGCCGCTGCGCGCCTTGGCCAAACAGGAAGCCGCAGAGGGACGAGAAGTGATCCGCAAGGTCGTCAACGTGTCGTCGATGGCGGGCACGCACGGTAATGCCGGGCAGATCAACTACTCGGCTGCGAAGTCGGCGTTAGTGGGTATGACCAAGACGATGTCCAAGGAGTGGGGGCGCTCTAAGGTCTGCGTGAATTGCGTTGCGTTCGGAATTATAGACACGCGGCTTACCCAGGCGACTTCGAACTCTGGCGCGTCCATTTCAATCGCCGGTCAGCCACTGCAGGCCGGAATTCCATCGAAGGTCCGGGACGCATTACTCGACAATGTGCCACTTGGTCGCGCTGGCACTGCCCAGGAAGCTGCAGATAGCATTTATTTGCTATGCGCGCCCGAAAGCGACTACATTAGTGGGCAGATTCTAATTGTAGCGGGAGGTCTAAGTATATAATCAAGTAGATTAATGTGAGCCGATGCGAGGAGGCGCAATATTATACCATTTTGCGATCGACCAAGGCCTCGCCAACATTATTGAGCGACGTCGCCTGATCGATCCTGAATGAGTCTCATCAGAGATGTTGGTCAAACGACGGTAGGTGTCCGCTTCTGACGGAACTTGGCACTCTCCGCATCTTTAACGGATGGCATAAAAGTCTCAGACCCGCTTAAAATCTGAGCGTCTGCTTTCTGACGCGTGAAAGCCGCGCTTGAACGGCTTTGATGGGCGCGCAGTCGCCACGCTGTGACCCTTGGGTCCTTGCAACGGCAAGGACCCAAGGCAGTTTCAGATTTCAGTGCCCTCTGCGAGGGTCAAAGCGTCCTCCACGTCCACGCCGAGGTATCTGACCGTGCTTTCGATCTTCGTGTGCCCAAGTAAAATCTGGACAGCGCGGAGATTCCCAGTCGCCTTGTAGATAATCGACGCCTTGGTTCGGCGCAAAGAGTGGGTGCCATAATCTTCGCCGGGAAGTCCGATCCCCGTGACCCATTCGTCAACAAGGCGAGCGTATTGCCTGGTGCTTATGTGGGCTGCGTGATCGGTGCGGCTAGGAAATGCGAAATCCTCCACGGATCCACCTCTCAGTTCCAGCCATTTGAGCAGGCTGGCGCGGGCATCAGTCATCAGTTCAAACTGAACCGGTCTGCCAGTCTTTTGCTGTACGACCGTGGCCCGTGTTCGAATTTTCCGATCACACACGATATCGCTGATCCTGATCTTCACCAGATCGCATCCGCGAAGCTTGCTATCGATGGCCAGGTCAAAGAGGGCCCGGTCGCGGACCCGCCCATGCTGGTCGAGAAAGAAGCGGATCGCCCATATCTGACGGGGCTTGAGCGCTCGTTTTGCTCCAACCTTACGCCCGGCGTTCCAAGATACTCGCTCGCGAGCGGCGGGATCAAACTCTGATAATCCCATGACACATCTCCTGTGGCCGTAATGGCCATAGGTAGAACGCTTCAGGAGAGGCCGACCCATACTAGCCGCTCAACGGCCAAAATAGCCTCGCAGGAAGCGGACGTTCCGCTACTTTACAGTTTACCGTGAAAATGGCCGTTGCACGAACCGCTCAACGGTAGGTGTCAACAGCGAACACTCTCAGCAAACTGTTAGCCACCAGCCGCCGCTTCCTCTTTCGGAGGATCCTTGGGCAGAACGGACATGGGGGCCAAGCGAACGCAAAGGGCAGATCATTCGGCACCAAGCTGGATGAAACCCCAAAAAAGACTTGATCTACAGCGGGCTTAGCACTCAAGCATGGTTGAGGGGGACCTGAATGATGAGCGCTAATCTGGTGCGGCCTCGGCCGGTTATCGACGGCTATGCTTTACTGGATATGCAGCCTGCTACAGGTCGCACTGCTTCGGTTTACAAGGCGGTTTCGCTTCGGGATGGGTCTTTTGTTGCCATCAAGGCTCTCTCCGCTTCCGTTGAACAAGGCGACTTTCTGGAGGAGGCCTTTCGGCGGGAAACCCAGGCACTTGCCGAACTACGCCATCTAAACATCGTCAAGATGCTCGATTCAGGGATCAACGCAGACGGCGTTCGATACATCATTCTTGAATGGATGGAGTCCGATCTTCTGGCGCGAAAGAAGGCGTCGCCTCAGTTCGAATGGTCGGCTTTCTGGAGCAGTCTTGGCCGCCCTCTCGCTGTCGCCGTGGCCCATGCCCATTCGCGTGACATAGCGCACCGGGATCTCGCGCCACGCAACATTCTGTTCGACGGTCAAAACACGCCCAAAGTCGCTGACTTCGGCATTTCGAAGCTTCGGCGTTTTTTGCGTTCCGAGCAGACGCTGCGGGAATTTATCAGTCCGCCCTTCACGCCTCCCGAAGCAGATGACGGCTCAGGCATCCTGGCGCGAGACGTTTTTGCATTGGTGTCGCTGTTCTGCTGGTATGCATCGCCTGCTGACCTAACGACCTACGAGGAAGTGGGCAGTGTGGATCGGCGTGCAAAAAGGACCCCGTTAGCGGGGTGATCGGCGTCCAAAAGGGCCCCCTCATTTCGATGGTTTAAACAGCTGCCTGGATTTTCAGGCGGCGAGATCGGGATGTTGGTTTTGGAG
>NZ_JAVTIV010000030.1:0-36236 GCF_031843765.1 Sphingobium sp. WCS2017Hpa-17 | reverse complement strand
GAAGAAAGAACCGTCAGCGGACTGTGGGGCCTGATCGGCAAACTCGTCGATATCTTCCAGCCAATGGAATGTGCCAACTACTTCAGTTCGTGCGGGTATGATCTGGAATGATCGAAAAACGCTCTAAGCCATGATCTTCGGGCATCACCGACACGCCCTCCTCACGGACGGCGCGATGTGACCTTCTCGACGCCACTCGCGTCGATCACTCGCCGGGCCTCGACTGGCCATTGGCTGCCGATCACGACGATATTATCCGACGTTCGGTTGTTGAGATAGTCGCTCCATTCACCGTCAAGCTTGCCGCTATTATACCAGTTGTGCGTTGCGACATTGTCCAGCGCAGTGCGCCTGGGTGCGACATGGGATTGCGTGTTGAGGTTCAGCCATACGCCGCCTACTTTATCGACCACATTGTGACGTACCGTGACGTAACGCGATCCTTCATCAAGATAGATGGCAATGCCGCCGGCGCCTGCTACATCATAGATGTAGTTTTCCGCGATCAGAGCGCCTGGATCAGCCGACAGATGATAGATGGCGCCACCATCGGGAAACCATTGTTTTACCCGCCCCACCCGATTGCCTTTCACCACCGTGTCGCGCAACGTGGTAGGCGTGTCATAGACGATGTTGCCAGGCTGATCATAATAACCCCGCTGTTTGCGCCAATATTCGGCACTACCGCCGGGATCATTGGCACCCCACCCCCACCCCACGTCTATCCCGTCATAAGGCGTATCTGAAACATCATTGTTCATAATAATCGTGCCGGATGCGTAGGTAACCAGAATGGCCGATTGTTCTTTATAGTCGCGGGACACGCTATTGATGCGATTGTTACGGATGATGATATCCCGCAATCCCATTTCCGGGCGCGAGGGATGGTGAGCATCCGGCTGTACCCCGCCCGCCATGATCGCGCCACCGGCCAGATCGACAAATTCGCTGTTCGTCACCTCGATCGCTGAAGTGCCCAAGCCGACGCCGCTATCGTTGGCGTCCGGGTTGTTGCCGATTCCCAGCGCGATCTGCCCCAGCTGAGAAAATCTGTCTTCGTCAAATAAGATTCTCCGCGCCGCTGCAACCTGTACGGCGGCTGGCTGCTGGCTCCATCGATTGCGCATCCGTTCGAACGACCAGCACCCCCAACTGCAATCGCGAACGGGATCAGCGGGATAATCAACAAGGTCGTCGGCTAGATAGGCGCCGCTTTGCTGACTGGCATAGCCACCCGGCCCGGACGGACCCCGCCAACTCGTATGGCTGAACTGGAGCCGCCGAAACTCCAGATCCCGAACCGGATCGTCATAGGTGCCTGCGATGGAGACAAGATGCTCCAGATGCGGTAGGACGACCTCGATCCGGTTCATATCCTCGCCGGGCATCGGTTTATAATAAAGCTGCCCTGCCTTGGGATCGATGAACCACTGGCCCGGATCACGCAGAAAAGCCAGGGAATTCACCAGAAACATCCGTGCGACCTCTGTCGAAACCGGCCGCGCGATCGTGTCATAGCCGACCAGATTGTTATGCCAGCCAGGCTGCTGCATCACGATCCTGTCGCCGTCGATATGGTCCACCATCGCATGACGATGGGTGAACCAGCTCATCCCCTCGACCTCCAGCCTGCCCTGATCGGGCAAGGTTGCCAGAAAGCGCCAGGCGGGATCGCGGATTTCCAGTCCCCATGGATGGAAGGCGACTGCGGATCGTGGAATTTCCACGTCCGCCCGTCGAGCCAATCGTCCCGCCACGCTCAATTGCCGCGGATCCATTCCGACCGGCACATGTGCTACCCAGATATTGCGCTGCTTGTCGACCTGACGCCAGCCAGTGACCGGGGTGCCGCCGGACAGCAAGGTGCGCAGCCCCGGCGCGCCTTCCCAGCGGACCGTATAGCCATTCTGCCCCCCGTCTCTGGCATTAAAACGTAGCGGCGCCGCCAAGCGGTAAACGCCTTGGGCCAGCGACACGGTGACATCATGGTCGCGATTGAACTTCCGCACCGCCTGCTGCGCTCGTATCAGCGAGGCGAAGGGTCTGGCGGCCGATCCGTCTCCGTCATCAGATCCTTTTGGAGAAACATGCAGAACCAGCGGAACGGGGGCAGGCCGGTTAGGAATGACGATCTTCAAATGTTCGCCAGCCGGTCGATCACGTGCGGCAACCGGCGGAATATTCGGCATCGGCGGCAATTGCGCCAATGTCGGCAGGGACCAGATGGCAATAACGGCGCCCATGCTTGACCATCGCATCTAGTTCACCCCGTTTAACCTTTGTCTTCCGTTGAATCGTTACGGCTGGATGGCCGCGATTACGTGCCAGCTTAAGGGCGCTGGCGGCGTTGTCTTGTCAGCAACCTTCAGGATGGAACCAACCTCACGGAACTCCCTGAAGATCGGTGCGGTGATATGCTCGCAATATCGGGCGCAATTCCCGACGTTATTCCTGAAGTTCAGCAGCCTGCTTCGGCATGGTCAAACCTATAATAGTTCAGACTGTCCCTGTCGAGATATGCCCTGTTCACGCCGAGCAGGAAGAAGGGGGAGGGGGCCGGCAAGGCAGCCGGAAGGATGGTAGCCGCTATTGCCGTGCATAAGGGCAATACCCTCACGCAACCCTCTCCCCAGTTTCTTAACCATGCCGGTCTATCATGCATTACGTCAGCCCGGCATGGTCAGCATCAGAATTTGAAGCGGACTCCCGCCCGATACATGCGTCCGATCACATCGTAGAGGTTCGGGTTGACGAAATAGGGCGACTTGGCCGGATCACGATCAAGCAGGTTGTCGACTTTGAAGTAAGCGGTGACCTGCGGCGTGATATTGTAGGTGCCGCCAATATCCACATAGAAGGCACCAGGCATGAAATTCTGGTCGATCGTGGGATGATTGTTGGTCGATGCAGGGCAGCTACCAGGCTCGCAGACCACATATTGATGACCCAGCACGCCATCGCTGAACCAGCGTTCTTGCACCATGAACGAGAAATTCTCATTCTCGTAGCTCTGGATCGCCAGGAACTTCCAGTCGGGCGTGTTGCCCAGATTGGCGCCAGCCGAGTCCACCGGGATCGTACCGATCAGGCCGGAGTCCGTTACGAACTTGCGGACATGCGTCGCCAGACCGCGCAAGGTCAGGCTGCCCGGCAGGCCCAGCGGACGCTGCCACTGATAGCTGGCTTCGATGTCGAAACCGCTGGTGTCGATCGACGCCAGGTTGAACGCCTGCACGTTGATGAAGTTCGGCCCTTGCTGATTGTTCAGATTGAACGCGCTGCACGTCTCTGGCCGGACGTTCTGGAAACACAAGTTGACGATGTCGCCGGCGCCCAGGCTGGAGATGACGTCCTTGATCTTGATCTTGTAGTAATCGAACGACGCGCTGAAGCCCGGCAACCAGGATGCACCGGAAAAGGCGATGCCGGCTGTCGTGTTGCGTGCGGTTTCAGGCCGCAAATTGGAATTGCCGATGCTGTTCTGGATCGCCAGCACGTTGCGGCCGGTGAACGGATCGAAGAAGTTGGGCAGCGTCGTGGTGACGGGCGCTGCGAACAGTTCCGACAGATTGGGGGCACGCACATCCTTCGACGTCACGCCACGCAGGCGGAAACCATCGACTGGCAGGTTCCATGTGCCGCCGACCTTCCAGGCCCAGATCGTGCCCGACGTGCTGTAATCGGTCACGCGCACAGCGCCGTTGATGTTGGCCTTGCCCAGCGCATCGCTGTTGATGATCGGCAGATCGGCCTCGAAAAAGGCTTCTTTCACGCCATAGGCGCCGCCGCCGCTCTTGTAGTTGCCCGCATACCAATTGTTGCCGCCCGGCAGCAGCGTGGGATCGAACGGATAGTCGGCGGTGTTAGGCGCGAAGTTGGAGCCCATGCCATAGGCGTCGGCGCGGACCTTGTAGAATTCATGCCGATATTCGGCACCGAACGCTATCGACAGCGGGCCGGCCCACAGTTCGACAGGCGAACCGGAAAAATTGACGCTGACCACGTCCTGCGTCTGGCGCGTCCGCTGGAACGGGCCGTTTTCAGGCATGATATAGGACAGCGCGCCGGCCGACGGATTGCCGCCGAAAATATTGAGCGGCTGGCAACCGTTCGCCCGCGCCGTGGCACTGGCGCAAACGATCGAGCCATTCAACGTAGTCGCATTGATGGCGTCGTTGAAACGATTGGTCAGCAGAATGTTCGATACGTCGATGGCGGTGAAATTAACGCCATGCTCGAAATAATTGTCATAGGACCATTCGGTACCGAGCAGGTTGAACGCCCCCTTGGCGCCGATGACGCCGCGATACTGGCGACGATCCGTATCCACGCGGGTGTTGCCCAGCGCAGCATTGCTCGTGCCATAGCCGAAGCTGGTGATGCCCGCCGTCGCACATGCGGTCTTGATCGATGCCGGAACGAACGGATTGGCGCACTGGATGGTCAGGCCGGGCTTGTTCATGCCGCCGACCGGGGTGTTGTGGGTCTTCACCTGGCCGAAGTTGAAGGTGAAATAAAGTTCGTCATTGTCGGCGAAATCATAACCGAGCCGAGCATAGCTATTGATCCGCTTGATCGCCGATTGAAGCGTGCGCCCCGCATCGACATTGCCCGACAGGTCGCCGCCAAGGCAGAAGCCGGGGAAACAGTTGCGCACATTGCTGGTACCGTCGCGCGCCGGCACGCCGCCCGATCCGTAGTTGAACTGGAACGGATTGCCATTCTGATCGAATGCCGTGCCCTGGAGCGGGCCGGACGTGATCAGGCCATATTTGGTATAATTATAAGCCTGGGCATAGTCGCGCAGGACGAAACGGGGCGATCCGTCGTTGACCGCGCCTCGGTCGATCAGGCTGGTCTGCTTGAACCAGTCGCG
Source organism: Sphingobium sp. WCS2017Hpa-17 (assembly GCF_031843765.1). Classification (NCBI taxonomy): domain Bacteria; kingdom Pseudomonadati; phylum Pseudomonadota; class Alphaproteobacteria; order Sphingomonadales; family Sphingobiaceae; genus Sphingobium; species Sphingobium sp. WCS2017Hpa-17. Next base: position 31,360 of record NZ_JAVTIV010000030.1, on the reverse strand, counting down.
CCCGCCGGCCAGGCCGATACCGAAATCGCCGCCGCCGACGCCCTTTTCATCGGCATATTCGCCACTGACGACCAGATGCGCGCGATCATCGAGGAAGCTGGTACCTGCCGCCAGCTGAACCAGAAACTGTTCATTGTCGCTGTATCGGCTGATGCCGCCCTGGACATTGCCCTTGAAGCCCTTGAACCGGGTGTCGGTGATGAAGTTGACGACGCCGCCGACCGCGTCCGAGCCGTAGGAGGCGGATGCGCCGCCATTCACGACGTCGACGCGCTGCACAAGCAGCTGCGGAAACAGACTAATGTCAGGCACACCGGTCACGTTCGCGCCGACGACCCGCTGTCCATCAAGCAGGGTCAGGGTACGGATGGCGCCCACGCCTCGCAGCGAGAAGGAACTCAAGCCCTGCTGGCCGCTCGACGTGCTGAACGTGTTCACTGCCGTACCGCTCGACCCCTGCAGCGACGGCAGTTGCGCGATGGTGGTAAAGATGTTGGGCTGCGCATTGGCTTCGATGGCACCCGAATCGATCACGGTCGTGGGAGTGGGCGCCGTGTAGCCGCTTGCCTTGATGCGTGAACCTGTGACGACGATATCGCTATCATTGGCTGATTGCTGGGCGCCTTGAGGCGCCGCCACGCCTGCTCTATCCTGCGCCATGGCCGGCGCGGCGATCATACACGCCAGCAGGGCGGCCATGCTGACGGTGGCAGGCCCCATGGCGGATTTTGCGATACGAAAATTGGAATGCGACATACTGCTCTCTCCCCTAGATTTTTCTATCCCTGTCGCGGAGTAAACCTCCGAAACTGCGCATCGCCGCCGAGCATGTCAAAGACTCGACAGAAAGTTAGTTAGCGCTAACAACGCCTATTGATATCTCCCGAGATTGTTGTCAATAGTCAGACAAGACGGAGAGGATGAGGATTTCACGCTTTGAGACGGCCGACATTATTTTACACATCAGAGCAATATGCTCATGCAGATGTGAGCCGATCGTGCCAGGATGCGCTTCGTCGCAATTTTTCTGTTAACGTTATCATGTCATGGTGATGACGATTTTTCGCATGGGAAAAATAAGATGGACCATCATCGGCCTTTTCGTCGGTGCGATGGTCATCAACTATCTTTCGCGCTCCGTGCTGGGGGTCGCAGCGCCGATCATTTTGACGGAACAATCGATAAACAGCATCGAATATGGCTGGATTACGAGCGCCTTTCAGCTTGGCGTGATGCTTCAGCCGGTCGCGGGCTATTTTCTCGACAGCGTCGGGCTGCGCATCGGTTTTGGCATTTGCGTTGCCGCCTGGTCGCTTATCACGATGGCCCATGGGTTCGTAAACGGGTGGTTCGGATTTGCCGCGCTGCGCGGCCTGTTGGGGCTTGCCGAAGGGTCCGCGCAACCTGCCGGGCAAAAGCTGGTGGCGGAATGGTTTCCGTCCAAGGAGCGCGGCCTTGCAGGCGGCGTGTACAATATCGGCGCATCGTTCGGCGCAGTCTTTGCCCCACCATTGGTGGCATGGGCCGTAATGATGCACAGTTGGCGCCTGGCATTCGTGATAGCGGGCGCCATCGGTCTTGGCTGGGCATTGCTCTGGCTATTCTATTATAACAGCCCGTCGCGACACCCCCGCCTGACCGATCAGGAGCGCGATTATATTGCCAGTGGGCAAGAAGCACGGCTTGCGCCGCAAGCGACCCGCGCCTCCATCATGAGTCTTCTACGCAGGCGCGACCTTTGGGGGATCGCCCTGCCCAGGATGCTTGCCGACCCTGTATGGGGCATGTTGTCATTCTGGATGCCGCTCTATCTCGCGCGCGTTCGCGGTTTCGATCTGACCCAGATTGCCCTTTTCGCCTGGCTGCCCTTTCTTGCCGCGGACCTTGGATGTCTTTTCGGTCCGGCCGTCGTCACCTTCCTGCAACGGCGCAATGTCGATCTGATCGACGCACGCCGCTGGACGTTTACGCTGGGCGCGGCGATGATGACGGGCATGGCCTTTGTCGGCATGGCGACGAACCCCTATGTGGCGATCGCCTTGCTTTGCCTGGGCGGGTTTGCGCATCAAACGCTGTCCGTCACCGTCATCACGATGGCCTCTGACCTGTTTCCTCGCAACATCGTGGCCACTGCGGCAGGCTTGGCCGGCCTTGCAGGCAATCTTGGCGTGCTCGTCTTCACCCTGCTCCTGGGTCAGATGGTCGATCAGGTCGGCTATGAGCCATTCTTCATCATCCTTGGCGTCCTTGACCTGCTGGGCGCCCTTCTCCTGTGGATATTGGTGCGTAAACCCGCATGAACATCATCTCAAATCCGATACTTCCAGGCTTCAATCCCGATCCGTCCATCCTGCGGGTCGGCGATGATTTCTACATCGCTACATCGACCTTCGAATGGTATCCCGGCGTGCAGATTCACCATAGCCGCGATCTCAAGCACTGGCGGCTCGTCGCACGACCACTGGCGCGAACGACGCAATTGGACATGCGTGGCGCGCCTGATTCCTGCGGAGTCTGGGCGCCCGACCTTAGCTATGCAGATGGACGCTTCTGGCTCATATTCACGGACGTCAAACGATATGGCGTGACGACCGTCAATGGCGCCAAAGGCGCGTCCTTGCGGGACTTTCCCAACTATGTCGTGCATTGCGACCAGATCGACGGCAATTGGTCGGAGGCTGTTCACCTCAACAGCAGCGGCTTCGATCCCGCCCTGTTCCACGATGACGACGGCCGAAGCTGGATGCTGAACATGCTATGGGATCATCGGCCCGGCCGGGGCCGGTTCGCGGGCATTCAGATCCAGCAATTTGATCGCACCGCTCAGGCCCTTGTCGGCGAACCCCATCTGATTTTCAAGGGAACCGATCTGGGCTTCACCGAAGGTCCGCACATCTACAAGCGGGACGGATGGTATCATCTGCTGGTCGCCGAAGGGGGGACCGGATGGGACCATGCCGTAGTCATGGCTCGCTCACGCGATTTGCTGGGGCCATATGACGTGCATCCCGATGGCCCGGTACTGACGGCGGCGGGGCGCCGTGAAGGCCCCATTACGCGCGCCGGGCATGGCGATCTGGTCGAACTGAAGGATGGATCGCCCTGGCTCGCCTATTTATGCGGCCGCCCCGTTCCGGGGAAGGAGCGCTGCATTCTAGGGCGCGAAACGGCGATACAACCGATGCGATGGCATGACGATGGGTGGCTGCGCACATTGGACGGCGACGCGCGGCCGGTCGAAACGCCACAAGCGCCTGACCTGCCATCCATGCCCTGGCCGCAGGACGATTGGGATGGCCGTTTCGATCGGGATCTCCTGCCCTTGGAATTTCAATGGCTGCGTACTCCCTTGCAAGAACGCCTCTTCAGCCTGTCCGAACGGCCCGGCTTCCTGCGACTGTACGGGCGGGAAACCGTAGGGAGCCATTTCGAGCAGGCGCTTGTCGCCCGGCGGCTGGAACATAGACGCTTCACAGCGACAACCTGCGTCGATTTTTCGCCGCGTTGCTTCCAGCAGGCCGCGGGGCTCATTCTCTATTATAACAGCACGAAATATTATTATCTCAATATCAGCGTGGAAGGCGAGGCACGCGAATTGCAGTTGATGATCGCATCGCCGCTTCTGGCGGAAGGCGTCACGATGGAGACGGTCGATCGACTGCCCGACGGGCCGATCGAATTGAGAGCGGATGTCGACGGCGATGCCCTGATCTTCAGCTGGCGCGCCGAAGGTGACGCCAATTGGCACATCTTGCCTCAAAGGCTGGATGCAACGATCCTCTCGGACGAAGTGACGTGCCCCGGCCTCCCCAACTTCACCGGCACCTTCGTCGGCATGGCCTGTCAGGATTTGTCCGGCACGGCGATGCCCGCCGATTTCAGCTGGTTCATCTATGAAGGCGAATAGGGCACATGCGATCCGGTCGACTGACGTTCCACGATCCTGTGATCGAGTATGGTTTCGCGGGGAACCCGCGAATGGCCCTTTTCCGCTGCGATTTCGGCAATCAGCAGGCTCAGTGCTTCAGCGGCCAATTCGCGCACGGGCTGATGCACCGTGGTCAGCGGGGGCCACAGCGTATGCGCCGCCGTCGTGTCGTCGAAACCCGCCACCGTCAGTTCGGCCGGCACATCCAGATGGCGCCGGTGTGCCACGGACACCACGGCAGCCGCCATATCGTCATTGCTCGCGAAGATCGCAGTGGGTCGGCTGGGCATCGCCAACAAATGTTCGGCAGCCGCCAGCCCGGACACATAGGTGAAGTCGCCTTGCACCACCTGAACCTCCACCCCGCCCGTTTCACGGATCGCCGCGTAGAAACCGGCCATCCGTTCAGCGCTCGCGGCCTGATCGGGGTTGCCCAATATGAATCCCAGCTGCCTATGCCCCAGATCAAGGAGCAGGCGTGTCATCTGGTAGGATGCCGCGCGATCATCGATCCGCACGCAAATCTTCCCGGGGGATTGATAGGCCCCAACAGCCGCCATCGCGCATCCCGCGTCGCGCAAAACCCGCAGCACATCAGGCGCCTCACCCAACGGCGGCGCCAGCAAAGCGCCGCTCAACCCGGACGCGACCAACTCTTCGATGGCTTCCACAGCGGGGGCACGCCCGCCTTCCCCTTTCAACAAAATCAACCGCGCGCCACGCGACGACGCTTCTTCGAAAACCCCGGTCAGGAACTCGCTCATGAAGGCGGCGTTCGCATTGGAATAGATGATGCCGATCCGCAATTCCGTCGAGTTGACCAGATTGCGCGCTGCGACATTAGGTGTGTAGGCGAGAGCCTTGATCGCCTCCTCGACAACGGCGCGCGTCTCCGCACTCACGCCCGACCGTCCGTTGATCACGCGCGATACCGTCATCGACGATACCCCGGCACGTTTCGCAACATCCACTACGGTCGCGCCACGCCCCATTTGCTGCGATCGTGCCATAAATTCCCTTACGCTCTCGAAATGCGATCAATCGACCTAAGACATGGAAGGGCATCAGCAAAGCGGCAATTGCGGGTTTTGCGTCGGCGCCTGTCGATGCTGGGTGCCGGGCACGGCAAATGATGATCTTCGACGATCATCCTCGACTGACTTTCATCATAAGGACCATCTTCATGCGCCGGTCGCTCCTTCCCTTTCTTTTCCTCGCCACCATGGCGGCGCCCGCTCTGTCGCAAGACGTGGCCGGCGCCAATCCCATCATCCGTGACAAGTTCACCGCAGATCCCGCGCCCATGGTGGATGGAAACCGCCTCTATCTCTACGTCGGCCATGACGAGGCGCAGCGCGACGAGATGTTCAACATGCGCGAATGGCTCGTCTATTCGACCACCGATATGAAACATTGGACCGACCATGGGCCGATCATGAACGTGTCGGATCTCAAATGGGCCAAGAAGGACGCCTGGGCATCGCAGACCATTAAGAAGAACGGTAAATACTGGTTCTATGCCGCGGTCGAGCATGACAATAGCCATCCGGGCAAGGCGATCGCGGTCGCCGTATCCGACACGCCGACAGGCCCTTTCGTCGATGCGAAGGGATCGGCGCTCATCACCAACCAGATGACGCCGAAAGGCACGCATAGCTGGGAAGATATCGACCCCACCGTCTTCACCGACGATGACGGGGTGACCTGGGTCGCCTGGGGCAATCGCCAATGCTATATCGCAAAGCTGAAGCCCAACATGATCGAGATCGATGGACCGATACGGGAAATCACGCCGCCGCATTTCGAGGAAGGCCCCTGGCTCCACAAGCGGGGCAAGCTTTACTATCTGACCTATGCCTCGCTCGACCGCGCGACCCATCGCGACGAGCGTATTTCCTATGCCACGGCGACATCGCTCGATGGCCCCTGGACCTATCGCGGGGAACTCACCGGATCGGGCAAATATAGCTTCACCATTCACGCCGGCATCACCGAGTTCAAGAAGCAATGGTATATCTTCCTGCATAATGCCGCGCTGGCCATCGGCGATCTGAACGGCGCGATCGGACGGCGTGCAGTGACCGTCGAGCGCCTGGAATATAATCGCGACGGCACCATGAAGCCGGTCGTGCAGACCGATGCGGGCATTTCCGCCCACAATCCGGGAAAATAGGAAAATTCCGCCACTGAACATCGCAGCCAGGTAATGGTAGCGCTATCGCAAAAATATAGCCGGCGCGGCGCAGCGCGGCAGTTGAAGGAGAGATACAGCATGACCTACCCGACCTTGCGCCTGTCTGCGCTCATACCATCCATACTGTCTCTTTCGCTGTTCGCCGCGCCCGCCGATGCGGCGCCTGCGCAGTTCGATCGATTTACCTATGATGGTCAGTCGGCTGAAAAGGTCGCGGTCAAGGCCGGGGAATATCGCAATCCAATCCTGACGGGCTATTACCCCGACCCGTCGGTCACGCGTGTGGGCGACGACTATTATCTCGTCAATTCATCCTTCGCCCATTATCCGGGCCTTCCGATCTTCAAATCGAAGGATCTGGTCAACTGGACGCAGATCGGCAATGCCATAGACCGGCCCGAACAACTGAACTTCAATGGCCGTCGCATTTCACAGGCGGTATTCGCGCCCGCCATCAGTTATCACGGCGGCACCTTCTACATCGTCAACACCTGCGTCGAATGTAAGGGCAATTTCGTCATCACCGCCAAAGATCCGGCCGGTCCATGGTCGAACCCCATCTGGCTGCCCTTTGAAGGAATCGATCCGTCCATCTACTGGGAAGGTGACAAGGCCTATATCGTCAACAACCGCGCACCGGACGAACCGCCCCGCTATAACGGCCACCGCGCCATCTGGATTCAGGAATATGACTGGCGCGCGGGCAAGATGGTCGGCCTAAGCACGCAACTGATCAACGGCGGGGTCGATATCAGCAAGAAACCGGTCTGGATCGAAGGGCCGCATATCTTCCGCAAGGACGGCTATTATTATCTGACCGCAGCCGAAGGCGGCACGAGCGTCAATCATTCGCAGGTCGTATTGCGATCCAAGGCGTTGCGCGGCCCCTATGTCGCTTTCGAAGGCAATCCGATCCTCACCCAGCGCGATCTCGATCCCGCGCGGCCCGACATGATCGGATCGGCAGGCCATGCCCAACTTGTCGAGACGCAAAATGGCGACTGGTGGGCGACATTTCTCGCCGTGCGCCCTTATGCCGACGACTTCTACAATATCGGGCGCGAAACTTTCCTGCTGCCGGTGGAATGGAAGAATGGCTGGCCGATCATCCTGCCGCGTGGACAGGCGATCCCCCATGCCCTCAAGCTGCCCAATCTGCCGGTACAACCCAAGCCCGCTTTGCCCACCAGCGGTGATTTCGCCTATGTCGAAGAGTTTGACGGCAACGCCTTGCCGATGGAATGGATCGGTATCCGAACGCCACAAAAGCCCTTCTATCACCTCAAGGATGGGGCGCTTGCGCTGGAAAGCGGCGCCCCCCTCGGCGACCTGAACGGCGTTCCAGCCTTCATTGGGCGGCGGCAACAGCATGCCAACGCCATCTTTTCCACCACGCTGCGCTACAGCCCGGCCAGGAATGGCGATCGTGCCGGTCTTGCAGCCGTACAGAGCGACCGGAGCAATCTTTTCTTCGGCCTCACCCGGATCGCCGGCAAGCCGGTCGTCGCGCTCTACACTCGCGATGCGGCCGATAGCGATACGCTGATCGCCTCCGCGCCCGTCACCAGCGGCGGCCCTGTGACCCTTACCATTCGCGCAACCGGTGGGACCATGGCGTTCGACTATGGCATTGGGGACAAGGTGAAGACGTTGAAGGACGGCGTCGACGCCACGCTGCTCAGCACGAAGAAGGCTGGCGGCTTCGTCGGCACGATCGTCGGTCCCTATCACTATACCCCGGCCAACTGAGGAGCGACGGCATGATCCGCACCGCGGCCATCGGCCTCGCCATCGCCATCGCTACCGCCCTGATCGCCGCCGCCCTGCCCGCGCAGGTCTGGCGGTCCGATCAGGGCGATGGCACCTATCGCAATCCGGTGCTGTTTGCTGACTATCCCGATCCCGACATCATTCGTGTCGAAGATGATTTCTACTTCGTATCCACCACCTTCGCCAACGCACCCGGCGTTACCATCCTCCATTCGAAGGATCTGGTGAACTGGCGCATCGCGACCCATGTGGTCGACCGGCTCGACGGCGATCCGCGCTATGATCTGAAAGATGGGGGCGACTATCGCCACGGCTTTTATGCCGCCAGCCTGCGCCGTCACAAGGGCATGTTCTACCTCGCCGTCACCCCTGTCGGGCACAAGACGCGCATCTACCGGTCGGCCAGGATCGACGGTCCCTGGACTTACAAGGAACTGGATCGTGAGGCCTTCGATCCCGCCCTCTTCATCGACGTGGACGGGACCGCCTATCTGGGCACGTCGGTCGGCACCGACGGCACGGTCACGCTGCTGACCCTCAATAACGATCTTTCCGCCGTCACCGCCGCGAGAGTCGCCTATTACAACAAGGGCGCCGAAGGATCGAAGATCATCCGCCACAATGGCTATTATTATCTGTTCAATGCCATCCCGTCCAAGCTGGCGATGACCATATCGCGATCGCGCAGCCTTTGGGGGCCGTGGGAGACCAAGCCGTCGATCGACGACAGAACCGGCGGCCATCAGGGCGCGATGGTCGATATGCCGGACGGCAGCTGGTACGGCTTCGTCATGGTGGATGCGGGCGCTGTCGGCCGCATGACCAATATCAGCCCGATCTTCTGGGAGGATGACTGGCCCTGGTGGGGCACGCCGGACAAGCCCGACATCGTGCCCGACCGGTCGCCCAAGCCGATTTCGGGCCATGCTTTCGCAGAGCCGCTTTCATCGGACGATTTTTCGTTCCGGAAACTAGGCGTGCAATGGCAGTGGAACCATAATCCCGACGACAGCAAATGGTCATTGACGCAGCGCCCCGGCTTCCTGCGGCTTCATGCAACCCAGGCAGACGGTATCTGGACCGCACGCAACACGCTGACGCAAAAGGCGCAAGGGCCAAAGATGCGTGCCATCGCGAAAATCGATACCGCCGGCATCAAGACAGGCGATGTCTGCGGCCTCGGCAGTTTTGGCAAATATAGTGCCCAGCTTGCGATCGTCGGCGACCAACAGGGGGAGCGATCGCTGCGGATGCAGCTGACCGAAAGCACGAAGGATGGTCCCCGCACGGACGTCCGAGTTCCCGCCATTCCCGTTACTGGTCGCACCCTCTGGCTGCGCACCGATATGGATTTCGATACAAAGCAGGGCCGTGTCGGATACAGCCTCGACAACCGCCTGTGGCAGGATGTCGGCGATGCCTTCCCGCTCGCTTTCGACTGGCGCACCGGCACCTTCCAGGGCCAGCAAATCGCGCTATCCTGCTACAATCCTACTCCCGCTGGCGGCTATCTCGATATCGACAGTTTCACGCTCGCGCCTCTTTCCGTCGGCGCACGACCATGACGTTCAGCCGTCGAGAAACCATGGCCGCCATGGCGGCTGGGACGGCTGCCATGGCGGCAGTCCGACCGGCTGGCGCAGTACCCGACCCGCACCCTCCACTCGCTTTATGGTATCGCCAGCCCGCTACCGAATGGACCCAGGCGTTGCCCATCGGCAACGGACGCCTGGGAGCGATGGTGTTTGGCGGCATAAGCCAGGAAAGGTTGCAGCTCAACGAAAGCACGCTCTGGGCGGGACAGCCCTATGATCCGGTGAATCCACAGGCGCTGACCATGCTACCCAAGGTGCGCGAGCTGATCTTCGCGGGCAGGATCGCTGAGGCCGAAGCGCTCGCCAACCAGACGTTGATGGCCAGACCGTTGACCCAAATGCCCTATCAGACACTGGGCGACCTGATCCTCGATTTCCCTGGCCTGGGCGACGCCAGCGCCTATCGCCGCGATCTCGATCTCGACAAGGCAATGGCGACCACCCGGTTCGAGGCGAACGACGGTGTCACTCATGTCCGTCAGGTCATCGCTTCCCCGGCGGACCAGATCATCGCCGTCCGCCTGACTGCCGACGGCAAGAATGGACTTGATGTCGATATTACTCTCCGATCCCCCCAGCGTGGAGTTCAGGTCGTCGCAGACGGTCCTGTCGGTCTGCTCCTTACCGGCCGCAACTGCGCTTCCAAGGGGCTGGAGGGTAATCTCCGTTTCGCTGCCCGCCTGACGGCTGAGGTGGAAGGCGGCACCACCGCCCAGGCTGACGGCGGCCGCCTCAACATCCGCAACGCCAAAGCCATCACTTTGTATATCGCCATGACGACCAGCCACCGGCGCTTCGATGATGTCGGCGGCGATACGATCGCAGCGACCGGCGCGACGCTCGCTAGGGTCGAGGGGCGCACCTTCGCGCGCATTGCTGCCGATACCGCCGCCGCGCATCAGCGTCTGTTCCGCCGCGTAGCCCTTAATCTGGGTACCACGGCGGCTGCGCAACTGCCCACCGATCAGCGCATCGCAACCTCCCAGACCAGCGACGATCCTGCGCTTGCGGCCCTTTATTTCGATTTTGCCCGCTACCTGATGATCTGCGCGTCACGCCCCGGCGGTCAGCCCGCCAATTTACAGGGTCTCTGGAACGACAGCCTCAATCCGCCTTGGGGTTCCAAATATACCATTAACATCAACACGCAGATGAATTATTGGCCGGCCGAGCCGACGGCACTGAGCGAATGTGTCATGCCCTTGGTGGATATGGTGCGCGAACTGGCCATCACAGGCGAACGCACCGCCCGCACCATGTATGGGGCCCGCGGCTGGGTCGCACATCACAATACGGACTTGTGGCGCGCCAGCGCGCCGATCGACGGCGCACAATTCGGCCTTTGGCCAACCGGCGGCGCATGGCTTTGTACGCATTTGTGGGACCATTATGATTATGGTCGCGAACTAGCCTACCTTAAGTCAGTATATCCCCTCATGGCCGGGGCCGCGCGTTTCTTCCTTGATACGCTCCAGCGCGATCCGACAACCGGTTTTCTCGTCACCAATCCATCGATGAGCCCTGAAAACCCACATGGGCATGGCGGCACGATTTGTGCCGGTCCAACAATGGACATGGGTATTTTACATGATCTCTTCACCCAGACGATCGAGGCCGCGACCATCTTGAAGGTCGACACCACCCTGATCGCCGAACTGCGCGCCGCGCGCGACAAACTCGCGCCTTACAAGATCGGGCACCAAGGCCAGCTTCAGGAATGGCAGCAGGATTGGGACGCGGACGCGCCCGAGCAGAATCACCGTCATGTGTCCCACCTCTACGGGCTGCATCCCTCGCGCCAGATCACACCCGATGACACCCCCGCTCTTGCAGCCGCCGCGCGCCGCACGTTGGAGATCCGGGGCGATCGGGCCACTGGCTGGGCAACCGCCTGGCGCATCAACCTGTGGGTGCGGCTGAGGGACGGGGATCACGCCCATGATATCCTGCGTTTCCTGCTTGGCCCTGAGCGTACCTATCCCAACATGTTCGACGCCCATCCGCCGTTCCAGATCGACGGCAACTTCGGTGGCGCGGCGGGCATCGTGGAAATGCTGATGGGCAGCTATGGCGACATCATCGACCTGCTCCCCGCGCTGCCCAAGGCTTGGCCGACCGGTAGCGTCACCGGCCTACGCGCGCGGGGTCGGTGCAGCGTCGACCTTCACTGGCGGGACGGCTGTCTGGACCAGGCCGTCCTGCAGCCCGAACTTTCTGAGACACGCACCGTCCGTCTTGGTGGAAAACGCCGCAAGCTAGCGCTCAAGGCAGGTATGCCGGTTTCTCTGACACCCAAGGATTTCATATGACTCTGCGCCATTATATCCTGCCTGTGATCGCTCTGTGCATCAGCACAAATCTCTGGGCGCAAACCATGCCCTCGACTGAGGCCGATCCGCTGGCTCCGACCGGTCGCTGGAGCGCGTATCAGGTCGGCAGCGCGCAGCTGCCACCGATGGGCTGGAACAGCTGGAACGCCTTTTTCACTGAGATTGACGAAGAAAAACTGCTTGGGTCCGCCCAGCGGATCAGGGATACGGGCCTTGCCGAGAAGGGCTATCGCTTCATCAACATAGACGATGGCTGGTGGCTGAAACGCCGCACAAGCGACAACAAGCTGATCATCCGCGCCGACAAATTTCCTTCGTCCCGGACCGTAAAGGGGGACCCTTCATTTCGTCCCCTGACCGACAAGCTCCACGCCATGGGTTTGAAGGCCGGCATCTATTCCGACCTTGGCCGCAACAGTTGCTCGCAGGCCTATTCCGATGGTCCGGCGCAATTGCCCGAAGGCACGGTGGCCGAGCGGGAAGTCGGCCTGTACGGACATAGCGATCAGGACATCCGTCTCTATTTCGCGGATTGGGGCTTCGACGCGATCAAGGTGGACGGCTGCGGCATCCGCGCCTTTGCCGCCGATGCGGAGCGCGTCCGCAACGGCAAGTTCCGCGCGCTTCCCCCCCTCATCGACCAGCACAGTATCACCCGTTCGGATATTCCGGCCGTCAAAGCGCTCTTTGCTGACATTAATCAGTCGCTCTCCAGATATAATCCTGACGGCGACTACATGCTCTCGCTCTGCATCTGGGGCAGCGCCGACGTCCGCTCCTGGGGCAAGGATGTAGGCAGTATCTCACGCACCAGCGACGATATCTCTCCCGACTGGGGACGAATGCTGACCAACTACGACAGCGCCGTGCGCCGCGCGTTCTACGCGCATCCGGGCAGCTGGAACGATCCCGACATGCTGTTCATCGGCAAGGGCGATTTCGATGCGGACCATCTGACCGAGGCGCGGTCGCATTTCGCACTCTGGGCGATGATGAACGCGCCTCTGCTGATCGGCGCGGATCTGCGCGCCACGCCCCAGCCTCTGCTTGATATTTTCGGCAATACCGAATTGATCGCGCTCAATCAGGACGCTGCCGGCAATCAAGCGACCGTCGCCTTCGACAGCGATGGGTTCCAGATTCTCGTCAAGACGCTGGCCAATGGCGACAAGGCCGTCGCGCTGTTCAATCGCGGACTAGCGCCCGTGGACGCCGTATTGACCGCCGATCATCTGAAATTTCGCGCCGACCGACCCGTCGCCCTGTCCGATCTGTGGACCGGCGCAAAAAGCGACTTTACCAAAGAGATGAAACTGCGGGTCCAGCCGCGGGAAACACTGGTATTCCGCGCGAATGGCGATCATGTTTTGGCCGACGGCCTCTATCTGTCGGAACAGCCCGGCGCTGTTAACCCCGCCGTAGACGGGGTCACGCAGCCTGAACCCGACCCCAGCATCTATCGTTCGATTCCCGGCTGGCGCGGCACACGCGGCATTGGCGAGCGCCCTCTATATGCCGGGTGGGGCGGCGCAATGGCTGATGCGACCCCTTATAATCAGGCGCTAGTCGTTGCAGGCCGGACCTTCTCTTCAGGCGTTGGCATCCTCGCCAATTCTCGACTGGAGGTGCGCAACAAGGGCTTTGCCCGCTTCACTGCATCGGTTGGCGTGGACGACAGTGCATTAGACGGCGACCAGCCGGTTCGCTTCTTCCTCTATGGCGACGGCAAGGCGATCGTCAGCACGCCACCGCTGCGGCGCGGCGCACCTGCCCGGCCGCTGGAGGCAGACGTCAAGGGTGTTGCCATCATCGAATTGGTGGCCCGTGCAGACGGCGTGACGAAAAACGCGGTACCCGTAACATGGGGCGACGCCGCACTGCGCCGCTGACAGGAAAGACTTTATCATGCGTCACTGCCTTGCCCGCCGGACTTTGCTTGCTTCAGCCAGTCTGCTTTTCCCGCTTTCGCCTGCCATGCTGCGGGCAGCGGCAACGCGCAGGTCACAACGCGCTGAACCGGTCCCCAGTCGCCATGTGACGCTCAAGCCATCGCCTTACGCCGATGCGATGGCGGCCAATCGGCGCTATCTTCTCTCGCTGGACCCGCAACGATTACTCCATAATTTCTACCTGTCAGCTGGGCTGGAAGCACCCGCACCGGTTTATCGCGGATGGGAGAGCGAGAGCATCGCTGGCCACACGATGGGCCACTGGATGTCGGCTGTATCGTTGACCATCGCCAACAGCGGCGATCCGGATCTTACAGCAGTGCTAGATCGGACATTGACGTCCATGCAGCACATTCAGGCGACGGAGAAAGACGGCTATCTGGGTGGCATGACCGTGATGCGCGAGGGCCAGTCGGTGCCGGGCAAGACCGTATTCGAGGAAATTCGTCGCGGCGACATTCGCGTCACCTGGGAATTAAATGGTGCCTGGGTGCCAATCTATGCCCTGCACAAGATTCTGGCCGGTCTGATCGACGCCTATCAACTGGCAGGTCGAATGCCAGCATTGCCGATCGCTGTCGGGATCGGTGACTATTTCGCAACCGTGATCGAGGGGTTGAGCGACGATCAGCTCCAGAAAATCCTGTCGGTCGAACATGGCGGCATATTGGAAAGCTACGCAGATCTGTATGCGTTGACCGGCACCGCCCGCTGGCTCGACGTCGCCCGGCGACTGCGCCACCATGCGGTTGTCGATCCTCTGGTGCGTGGCGAAGACGGGCTGGCGGGTCTGCACGCCAATACACAAATCCCCAAAATCATCGGCCTTGCGCGCCTGCACGAGGTCGGCGGCGACATGGCCGACGCCAACGCCGCGCGTTTCTTCCACGCCACTGTCACCGGCCATCACAGCTATGTCATCGGCGGCAATTCGGAACGCGAACATTTCGGTCAGCCGGATCGCCAAGGCGAACAGCTGACCACCGCCACCTGCGAAGCGTGCAACAGCTATAATATGCTCAAGCTCACGCGCCATCTTTACGGCTGGTCGCCCAGCGCAGACTGGTTCGATCTGTATGAACGGATACAGATCAATCATATGCTCGCCCATCAGTGGCCCGACACAGGTCAGTTCGTCTATTTCATGCCGATGGAGGCCGGGGCTAAGCGCGACTATTCCACGCCGGAAGACAGTTTCTGGTGCTGCGTCGGTTCCGGTATGGAAAGCCATGCCAAACATGCCGATTCCATTTACTGGCGCGATGGCTCGACGCTATTCGTCAACCTCTTCATCCCTTCGACGCTGGACCTGCCTGACGGACTGAAGCTGGACATGGACACGCGCTATCCGCAGGACGGCCAGGTGACGGTCACCGTCACCCACGCCCCTCGCCGCGCAACGGCCCTGGCCATTCGTCGCCCTGTCTGGGCCGACGGGGCCACCATCATGCTCAACGACCGCCCGCACGCTGCGCAACCGCAGGACGGCTATTGGCGCATCGATCGCCGCTGGCGCGCAGGCGATCACATCACCCTTTCCATCCCGATGACGTTGCGATCGGAACCTTTGCCCGGTGCAGCCGAAACCTACGCCTATCTGAGCGGCCCTCTGGTCCTCGCCGCCGATCTCGCCCCGGCGGATCAACGCTTCGATGGTCCCGCCCCTGCTTTGCTGATCCAGGATGAAGCGGCGAGTGCGCTGACTGCCCTTGCAGATCGCCCGCATCATTATCGCGCAACTGACGTGCTGGGCCAGCGGCATGACATCGTCCCCTTCTACCCTCTCTACGACCGCCGCACCGCCATCTATTTCCGCACCTTCACCCCGCAAAGCTGGCAGAGCGAACGCACGACCTATCTCGCAGCGGAGGCTACCCGCGTCGACCTTGCGCGTCGCACCATCGATATTTTTCATATTGGCGAAATGCAGCCCGAACGGGATCATGGCCTGACCGCCACAGGCGGGCAGAGCGCCGAATTCTATGGGAAGAAGAACCGTTCCCTGCCGCAAGGTGCGCAGGCCAGTTTCATCATGCAGCGCCGCCGCGGCCCTGCCACACTCCAGATCACCTATTGGGGCAACGACACTGGCGGTGAAATGCGTATCGTAGTGGATGGTCATGAAGTCGCCATCGAACGACGCGAACAGCGCAAACAGAATGAATGGCTGCTGATCGACTATCCACTCGCGCCGACACAGGCTGCTCAGTCCACCGTCACGCTCACCGGCCTCAAGGGCAAAAGCACCGTCTATGGCGTGCGAACCCTGGAGGCGCACTGATGGCGCTCAAATGGTGGGCGTCAATCGCCCGATGGCCCGCGCCCGCCTGCCGTAAAACAGCTCGAACAGCGGGCCAGCCATCATGGTGGTGACCACGGCCATCAGGACAAGCATCGAAAATAGCGGCGGCTGAATAATCCCCTTCTGAATGCCGATATTGACGATAATCAATTCCATCAGCCCGCGGGAATTCATCAACGCGCCAATCCCCAGTGCCGTATGATTATCTTCACCCGACAGGCGCGCAGCCAGATAACATGCACCGAATTTGGCGATGATGGAGACAAACAATATCCCTAAGGCGATCAGAAGATAGGGAACCGAGCTCATGACATCTAGCCGCGTATTAAGGCCGGAATAGGTAAAGAACATCGGCAGGAGGAGAACGACAGCCAAGGGTTCTATCTTGGCCCTCAATTCCTCGACGAACAGGCCGCGCGGCATGAACACACCCAATATGAATCCGCCGAATATCCCGTGAATGCCGATAGCGTCCATGATGAAAGCGGACAGGCAGAACAGGGTCAGCGTTATAGCCAATATCGTGGCGCTCATTTCCCCCCGCGCCTCAACGGCCCGCCCCAAGGGCGCCAGCAATTTCCGGCCGAACATCAGCAGAAATCCGACATAGGACACGGCGCCCACGATCGCGACGACGGCGATCGCGCCGTTCCCCCCCGACAAAGCCAGCACCAGGGCCAGAACGCACCATGACGCCGCATCGTCAAATGCGCCCGCCGTCAACGATAGCGTACCGAGCGGACTGTCCGCCAGACCACGCTCGTTGATGATGCGCGCCAGCATCGGAAAAGCCGTCAGCGCAATACAGGCGCCCATGAACAAGGTGGCCTGCCCCTGACCCAATCCATCGGCAAACAGACCTGGAACCTGCAATATGTAAGGCGTAATCAACACCGCCATCAGAAACGGCGCCAAGAGCCCCGCTGCCGATACCATTGCGGCATTGCGCGCTTTGGATCGAAAATGATCGAGCCTCAAGGTGAGGCCGACGAGAAACATGTAAAGGGACACGCCCAGTTGCGACCCGGCGTAAAGAACGCTGCTGGTATCCTTTGGAAAGATCATGGCGTGCAGATCGGGCGCGACCATCCCGAACAAGGACGGTCCCAGTATCACGCCCGCGATCATTTCGCCCACCACCTGCGGCTGCGCCAGAAATTTGCGGCCCAGCCAGCCAACCGCCCTGCATGCGGCGATAATCAGCACAAGTTGCAGGAAGAAATGAACGCTATAATCTGCAGGCGTGTAGCTCACCTTTTTCGCAGCCGCCACCGGTCCGTGCGGGTCCAATATGCCCGTCAGCAAGGATAGAATGTCGCCGTCCATCGCCGCCCTCCCTGTTTATCCTGTTAGCGCCATCATGGACGATCCTCCATTAAAAGCGCCAGGGCCGCCTCCGACGCCGCTGGCGTGCAACGGCGCAAAAGGTGCCCCGGACACTCCACGCATTCCCACCGGTCAGCGCTCCGCAGCAGGCACGATCGGATATTCGAAAACGGACGTCGACAAGGGCGGTACGGTCAATTGCCCGCTAAAAACCGGTGCCTTCGCCTGCGTGATGGTGACGCCGGGTTTCGCCCCGACCTTATTTGCGGCATCAACCGATTTGGCGGTGATCCGCCAGACCTTGCCTGCCCCCTTCGCCTTTGCCGATGGCATATCGATTGCAACCGTCTGCTGTTGGAACGTCGCATTCACAACGCCCAGCCGCACCGTCTTGCCATCGGGACTGAGCGCGGCGACCATATCCAGCGGCCAGGTCGCGCTACCCGCCTTCACCTGCGGGTGCGCCGATCCCATGACATGTTTGGGGTCAGGTTGCGGCACATTGCCGTCCAGCGCGACCGGCACCGTCCCCGCACCGAAATGTTCGCCATAGAACTTGAACACCAGCCCCGTCGTGTTCAACACCGCATCGGTCGGGGTAATGTCCATGGTGGACGCGCCGGACGTGAACGCCGCCATCGTCAGGAAATCGGTATGGCGGAGCATTTCCTGGATCACCATGGAATAGGCCAGCGCGGATTTCAGCGTCGCCCCATCCTTGGCCATATAGGCATATTCATCCATCGACATGAAAATGCCCTTGCCGCAATTGGCCTGGCTGATCGCGGGGAAACGTCGCCGGTAGATGTTCCATTCCTCCGCCTTCATGCGGACATGGTTGGACGGCGACCGCGCGAACTCGATCAGTTCCTCATCCGCCGGAGCGTTCGGACGCTCCTCACCCCGGTCGTACCAATGTTCGGTGATACCATCGAACGTCCCCATGGCGTTGGCGAAGAAGCCGCCGGTCCAGTCCTCCTCTGTCCCGAACTTGCGCTGGATGCTCTCCAGCGACGGATTTTCCTTCACGTCCCTGGAGTGCAACTGGTCGGGCATCGCGCCTGATGCAATCAGGGTGATCCCCGGCTGCTTCGCCCGCATCGCTGCGGCGAATTCCTTATGCTTCATCAGGTAATAATCGAGCGACGTCTTGCCGATCTGCCACCAGCCATAGGGTTCGTTGCCGATGTTCCACCATTTGACGCCATAGGGTGCGGGGTGGCCATTCGTCGCCCGCTTTGCGCCCCACTCGCTGGTCGCCGCCCCGTTTAGATATTCCACCTCTTCGGCCGCCGAATGGGCATCACCCAGACCGGCGTTGACCGTGACATAGGGTTCGACCTCCAATATGCGGGTCAATTCCATCCATTCGTCCATGCCGATGTCATTGGTTTGCATCGCGCTCCAGGCATAATCGAACATCGGAACCCGTTTGTCGCGCGGCCCCAGTGCCTGATGCCAGTCCCAGTTGGACAGGAAATTGCCGCCGGGCAATCGCCACATGCCCGATTTCAGCGATCGGGCAATCGCCGTTGTATCCGCGCGCCAGCCATTGATATTGTCCGCAGGCATTAACGACACCGCACCCACGCGGAACCGCCCGCTGCCCGTTCCCGTCACTTCCAGCCTGGCGTCCGCAGATGCCTTGCCCGCCGTGAAACGCAGCGGCAATTCGGTCCATCCGGCACCCGGCGCGGGCAGCGTCACCACCTGCCGGTCGCGTGCGCCCTCGCCCCAGATCAGCGTGACCTGCACCCTTGCCGTGGCGTCGCCGCTCAACTGAATACGGCCGACATAGTCCTGACCCGCCTTGGTCGCCATGCCACCCTGACCAAAGCCGCGGGGCGCATCGCCCGATAGCGCCACCGCCGGGCTGTACCGACCGACGAACGGATCGTTGCTGTCCATCACGACCGCATCTTCGTCCCCGATCGGCCGCCATTTGCGGAAAACAGGCGCGGGACGCCCCTCCACCGTATCAGGCACCTTATCATCCTTGCCCTCCACCCGCACAGGATAGTGGAATTTCCGGTCGTCCAGCATTTCCGCCCATAGGGTCCGGTTCACCAGACCGCCGATCGGCTCGATGAACATGCCATATTCATACGGGGTCACCGCTGCGCTGGTGCGGCTGGTATCGATCGTAGCCCGGATCGTTTGCGCATGCGCCTGAATAGCCGTCGCGCTCGACAAGGCCAGCGTCATCCAGCAAGCCGTCTTCCACCTATTGGCGTATCGCATGGTTTGTCCTCTCCTGTTATGGGCGCGGCGCAACACCACGCCGCCGCGCGCTTCTTCATCTTCTATTGCGTATCCAGCACCCGCCGCACGCGACGAGGCAGGCATCAGCGCATCGGCGTGATCGGCAATTCGAACGAACCGACCGGCAAAGGCGCCTCGTCATAAAGATTTACCACTGGCGATCCGGCCCAGGCATAGCGTACCCGTATCGCAGGCTGACCATCCCCGGTCAGAATCACGCGCACGCCTTCGATCCTGCCGGTGGCGAAGCGGCAACTGCCTGCGGCCTGACCGCACAGTTCAAAGCCGATCCCCTGCGCCGCGCTGCGCGTGTGCAGCCCGCCAGTCAGCCCGACAAAGTCGATCACCGCACCACCATCTGCCGTCGCCGTCACCCGCGCCGCCTGCGGCCCGGTGCGCGATATCCTTTCGCCATAGGCGACCGCGCGCATTGCGCGTGCCAAACGACGACCGACCTCCTGCTTCTCGCCCGGGTGGATATCGAAGGGGTCGCCCAGATCGATCGCAGCCGCCAGACCGCCATGATCGTCCTGCGCCATCGCCCGATGTTGCACCTGCCGCATTGCCGCCCAGCCACTGTCGGTCGGCTTCGTCACCGGATCGCCATAAGCCGCCAGCTGCACCGCGACGAAAGGCAGGTCGGGCGACCCAAATTGCCGCCGCCAATCGGCCATCATCGCGCGCATTCGGTCCGCATAACCGGGCAGGTCGACGTCCGATTCGCCCTGATACCAGGCCACGCCCTTCAGCCCGATCGCCCCCAATGGCGCGATCATACCATTGTAGAGCGTCCCCGTGCCGGTCGTATCACCCCACGGCACACGCGGCGCGCCAGACGGCGAACGGGTCGCCACCGCATAGCGCCACCCGTCCCCAAGCAGCACTTCGCCCGCCTGACCCAGCGACAACTTCATCACATCGACCGGCCCGGACAGGCCACCATTGGCGTAGCTGTCGAGCACATTGACGATCACCACGTTACGCCCCGGCTGCAACACGCCAGGCGGCACGTCGAAACTACTTGGCTGCCAGCTGCGGGCGCTCATCCCGACAGGCTTGCCGTTGATCCACACCCGGCCGACATCGTCGAGCAGCCCCAGCGACAAGGCGCCATTCGCCTTAGCCTGCGCCGTCGTCAGGTCGATTTCGCGCCGATACCAGACCATGCCGTTGAAATTGGCCAGCGCGGGGACACCCCATTCTTCCCACGGGCCGATCTGCGGAACGTCCGCCCACACCATTTCACTCTCGGGCTGCCATGGCTCCTTGCCGGAAGCATCGCCCGTTTCCTTGCGCCACCATTTTTCCCATTCGGCACTGGCCGCCCACTCTGCCGCGAACGGATCGCGACCGTGCAACGAAACCAGCGCCGACTGCGCGCCCTGCCCGACCGCCACCTGCGCCCGCGCGCCCATCCATGGGCTGATTCGCGATCCGCCCCAACTGCTCGCGATCGCGCCGATCGGCACCTTGGCTGTCTTGCGCAACTCGCGCGCCATATAGAAACAGGCAGCGGAAAAATCAGCAACGCTATCCGGCCCGGCAGGCCGCCAGGACGGCGACTGCGGAAAATCGCGCAGCGGATCGTCCGCCATGGCACGCGGCACCAGCATCAGCCGCAACTGATCGTCTGCGGAGGTGCGAATCTGGGTCATTGCATCCTGCGCATGACGCACTTCCAATTCCATGTTCGACTGGCCCGAACACAGGAAGACATCCCCCACTGCGACATCCTGCGCCGCAACACTGCCCGACGCCGAACGCGCCTCCAGCCTGATCGGTCCCGTCATGCTGGTCGGCGCGAACCTGGCCTCGAACCGACCCTTTTCATCGGCCCGAACTTCACGCATTACGTCGCCAAATGTTACCGCAATCATTTCTTTCGGCGTGCCGCGCCCCGTCACCATGATGGGATGATCGCGCTGGATCACGGCATGGTCGCTGAACATAGGATCAAGCTGCGGGGTCGCCCAGGCAGCAAGCGGCATGAACAGGGCCGCCCCTGAAAGAAGGTTCGACAGGCGTCTCGAGTGATGATGCGAAAACATGGCTGTCGTCCCCCTTCGTGGACCGGCCCTGTGCCGGACCGTTGTCGCAGGCATAACCGATTTTACCTGCGTCACAATGATTTTGTTATCGCTACCGTAAATGGCGGATCAGGCGGATCGTTAAATGCAATACAACTGCTTATCTCGTTGTCGCAAAATCGAGGTGCCGGTCGAAAAACGGTATCACCTGATCCTGAAAACGCCATGCGACCCGATTGGTATGATCGCCCTCATATATCTCGAAACTGTTGGCGATGCCGTTGCGATCCAGTATCGTGTGCAACATCTGCGCGTCGCCCTTCAGCCCATCCTTGTCACCGACATCGATCGCGATCGCCCTATAGCGACGCAGGTCGCCAATATATTGATCGACAAAGGCGAGCGGGGCATTGGCCGCCCATTTTGCCAGAATATCGGGCCGTACCTTTCCGTCCTTGACCGGCAAGTCCAGATAGAGCGGCGGGTTTTTGGGATTGGGTGACCAGGCCGCCCCTGTTGCGAGTTGCGCCCGCAGGAGGAACGGCAACGCCGCCGAATCCGCAGGCGTCTTGACCGCGTCCAGGGCAGACAGGGCAGCGCCATCCATCGGCCCAACCTCTCTTGCGGACAAACAGCAGGGGCTCATCATGTACAGCGCGCCGAACATGTCGGCATGTTTCATGCCGATACGACTGGTGCCATATCCACCCATGCTATGGCCGGCGAGGCCACGACTCTCTCGCTGGGCAAGGGTCCGGTAATGGCTATCGACGTAGGCGATCAGATCGCGGGCGATGAACGTCTCGAAATCACCGGTCGTCACCGAACGGGAATACATCGATCCATTATGCACCGTCTTTGAATCCGGCAGCACCATTATCATTTCCTTCGCACCCGCGAAGAAGGCGTTGGACACTGCTCCACTGCTCTGCGCCGATCGAATATCCATGAAGGGCATAGACGACCGGATAACGCCGCCCCCGATCCTTCCCATAACTGGGCGGCAAAGCCACCAGCACGTCCCGGTCGGCCGACTCGCCTTCCAGATTACCTGCGATCGTCGGTGCGTGAACCTTGATCCGTTGGACGGTCACTCCTTTCGCGCCAGCTACCGCAGCCGGTCCGTTCGTAGGCACCTGCGCCGGTAACGCTGACGCAACCGCCCCTATGATGACGGTCACAAATGCCGCCATTCCCAATGCTCGCCTCATGGTCGCTTCTCCTTCCGCAATTATGGTTATGAAATCAGTCACCCACCTCGCAGCATCCGCATCACCAGCGTTCGGATGCGACCGTAATTGCCCTGCTCAAGCGGCCCCAGAACGCCATGTTTTTCCTCCGGAAGATGCGCCAGTGGATGACCGCCCGGGCGAAATACATAATGATCGAAATAGGCGCGCCATGCCGCCCTTTCGGGTGCAGGCCGTTCGGCAATGGCTATCATCGACAGGAGCAAGGCCGCATAAGGCGAATCACGCCCCGCGGAAAAACCGTCCCACCAATAGTTCACAAGGATGTTGAAGGGATCGAGCGCCTCAACCTGATGCCACCAAAGCTTTGGCAGATAGAGCGCATCGCCTGCATTCAAATCCACAATGACGGCTTTTGCCTTGGCCTGCGCAAACCGGGGATAGGCAGCGGCATTTTCGGCGAACCCTGCCGCCATGGACACAGGCTGCCCCGACAGCGTGTGATCGATCGGCCCGATATAAAGGTCGCCGATCGCGTCAGGCGGATAGAGCGTGAAGCGGCGACGCCCGGCCACGACGCAGGCCAGATTATCATAGCTGTCATAGTGGCAGGCAACCGTTGACCGGTTCCCCACCCACAGGCGTGGCTGTATATGAACGCCCAGCGCCGGACTGGAATTCTCTGCTGCAAAGCCGGGGAAATGAGCATCGATTGATAGCGATCCCATATAGCCGGTTTCGCTCTGACCAAGAGCGTTGGCTGCGATCCGCGACAACGCATCGCGGACCTTCATCGCTTCCCGGGAAAAATTGAACCCGCTCAGCTCTTCTCCATAATGATAGCGCCCTTCCAGCGCTGCCGGCGCCGAAAAATATTCCGCCGTCTGTCCTCCATCGAATTGGGCAAGGTAGGCGATCACCGCATACACCCCCTGCGCGGCTTCCCTTACCACCGGCCAGTCATAGCAATGCCCCCGGATTATCACCGGTCGACAGTGCGATGTTAGTGCAAGCAATTCATCGGCGCCGCAAATATCCGACGCATTGCATTCCTGAACGGGCCGAGCGCCATCGACAACGGTCACAGCATAGCAGCCAGCCGTTCGTTGCGCCGTCGCGCCATCAACGGAATATGCTGGAGCGACATAATCATGGCATAGGCGTATTGCATATGCCCCGCCCGAAAGAGGTCTAGTGCTGCCGAATCGCCAATGTCCCCCATGACATCAAGACTGACAGTATACAGCCCTTCCAGGCGCAAACGCTCCCCATCATCGAAACTAAGCGAAACGTCGATCGGCTCGACAAGCCCATAAGATAGAAGCTTGGCGATAAAGGCCTCCGTCGCGCCTTCTTCTGCCATCAACCGTCCCAATGCCGCCTGTACGGCTTTCAGCGAGTGAGACGGAAGGCCTTCGCCATCGAACAGCGACTCGCCGCCAGTCGCCGACGCGAACCGATTATGCGCGCGATCCAGCGCCATATTGTCCTCGACAGCGAAAAAACCTTCCCTGACCGCTTCCAGCGGATGAAAAGCGGGCCGGTCATCCGGGGCGACCGTCAATCGCTCTCCGGGTCGAAATCCCTGTAATGCGCCGATATAGAAGGCTCCGGTATCCTGCCGCTTGGACAGCAGCAGCGGACAGGCGACCGCGGCGGCTGGAAACTCGCTCAGCACGATCCGCACGAAGGGTGCGGCAATCTCGGGCGCTCGCATTCTAACTGTGGCGTGTGTTTCACTATTTACCAGCTCGATTGACGGCATACCCTCTCCTCCCGAACGATTCTCACATTCTGAACATCGTAAAAATGGCCCATTTGCCACAAACCTGGGCTCTTTTACGCTCCGCGACAATTACGCCTACAATTTCTCTTGATCGTCCATTTCGATAGCGCTAACATTTCTTACAGAAAAAAAGAAGGTCGGTTGAGGATGCGCATTTTTGCCACTCAGGCGGGGGCGTGTACTTACCCGAGCCTATAAAAATGATCGCCGCGGCAATTGTGCTGCGGTGTTCAGGCGAGACAATGTCTGAACTTGGGGAGGATCATGCAGTATAATATACATAACATGCGCGCTTCACGTAGCCGCATAAAGCTTGCGACCACTGCCAGCCTGCTGGCCGTGGCATTGGCCTTTCCGGCGAGGGCACAGGAGGCTGACCAAAGCGCGATTACATCGCCAGCCAGCGAATCCGACATCGTCGTCACCGGCATCCGCGGGTCATTGCAGCGCAATCTCGACATCAAACGTACGTCTGCAGGCGTAGTGGATGTCATTTCGTCGGAAGACATCGGTAAATTCCCGGATTCGAACGTTGCAGCCTCGTTGCAGCGTCTGCCGGGTGTCTCGATCAACCGATCAGGATCGCGTGGCGAACCGGACGGCATCACCGTTCGCGGTTTCGGAGGCGACTTCAACGAAACGCTGATCGACGGCCGCCGCATATCGACCGCCACGGGTGGGCGATCGGTTGACTTCTCCTCGGTCGGCGCAGATTTCGTCGGTCAGCTTGCCGTGCTCAAGACGCCGGATGTATCCTTGTCCAGCAGTTCGATCGGCGCAACCGTCAATATCTCCTATCCCAAGCCCTTCGACAGCCCCGGCACGCGCGTAGCACTCAGCGCTTCGGGATCGGTGCAGGACGATGCCGGAAAGGTTGTGCCAACGATCGGCGCGCTGTTCAGCAAAACCTTTGCAGATGATACGATCGGCATTCTGGTCGACGGCATATATACCCGTCGCGATACGCAGGTAAACCGCGTCTATGTATCGGGCTGGCAGGGTGGCCTGTTCGCACCATGTCAGTTGGCGGGCAGCGATGCTGCAACATGCAACCCCTCCGATGCCGCAACCGCTTCGGCAAGCGACAGAAAGAGCGTCGTTGGCTGGTATGGCCAGCAATATGGCGCCGATCAGCGCTACACCAAGGATGAACGCATCGATGGCCGTATCGCGCTGCAATGGGCACCGTCCGACGATATCGTCCTGACGCTGGATGATAATTATTCGCGGCAGAAGATCGTCACCGACATTTCCGGATTCGGCGTCTGGTTCAACCAGGGATCGATGCGCAATGTCGAGCAGGATGAAAACGGCACCGCGATTGACTTCGTTCAGCAAGGTTCGCCGACCGATTTCACGGCCGGCACCGATACGCGCGTGCTGGAAACCAACCAGGTCGGCCTGAACCTCAAATGGGACGCCACGCCCAATCTCAAGATTGAAGCGGACGGCAGCTACTCCAAGAGCCGCCAGAATCCAGGTGGTGAAATCAGCAGCGAAAATGGCGACATCGGCTATGGTGGCCTGCTCGGCACCGCCAACGGCATCCGCGTTTCCGGAAACAGCAGCAAGGCATTCCCGGAATTGACGGCCTACGGTCCCAATGGCGATGCGGCACGCTGGCTCGATCAGACTATCCTTGGCTCGCATGTCACGGTGCGACAGCAGCAACTCAACAGCGACGAAATCAAGCAGTTCCGATTGGGTGCAACTTGGGAACAGGATAATCTGACCATCAAGATCGGTGGTCGCTACATGGAGGACCGGTTCAAGCTGCAAAATAGCAGCACTTTCACCAACAATTTCTGGCAGGCCTACGCCGGTTACGGTGGTCCATCCGGTCAGGGCAGCGGCGTGCTGATGCCAGCCAGCCTGTATAATGGCGTTATCAGCACAAAGAATTTCATCCCCGGCTTTTCGGGCAGCCTGCCACCAGGCTTGCTGGTCTATGACGCAAGGGAATATCAGCGTTATCTGGAAGGGCTGGGCAATCCACAGGCACAGAATATTCCCGGCTACAACTATGGCTGCTGCGGCACGGCCTTTACCGGCAAGTTCGATCTGCTGCTCGATCCCGGCAGCGTGCAGGATGTGCGTGAAAAGACATGGTCGGCCTATGTTCGCGTGAATTTCGAGGCTGACGTGGCCGGTATGCCGTTCCACTTCAATGCAGGCGCGCGCGAAGAAATTACGAAATTGGTGTCCGCAGGCATCGGGCGATTGCCGACTTCCATCACCGGAAGCACGGCAGACCCGACGTTGCTGACGGTTGCGTTCGGCGAATCCCAACCGATATCGACCAGGAGCAGTTATTCCTACTTCTTGCCGAGCCTCGACATGAAGCTCGAGCTTACCGATACCCTGCACTTGCGTTTCGATGCATCGCGCACGCTCACACGCCCTGCTTTGAACACGCTGACGCCGGTTCTCAATGTGGGTGTCGGACAGCGCGTCGGCGCATTGACCGCGACGGGCGGCAACCCCAATCTGAAACCCTATCTTGCTGACAATTTCGATCTGGCAGCGGAATGGTATTATCAGCGCAACTCCTACGCATCCGTGAATTTCTTCCTCAAGGATGTGTCGAACTTCGTTGTTGCCGGTACGCAACGTCAGACGATCAACGGTGTTGTGGATCCTTCGACCGGCACGACGGCCGTCTTCACCGTGTCGCAACGGGTCAACGGACCATCAGCAACGATCAAAGGTGTCGAACTGGCTTGGCAGCATGTCTTTGGCGACACGGGATTTGGCTTCAATGCCAACGCCACCTTCGTCAAGACGAACAAGCCCTACGACGAGGATAATCTGTCGCAGAGCGGTTTCGCCGTCACCGGCCTTGCCAATTCGGCCAACCTGGTTGCTTTCTACGACAAGAATGGCTTCCAGTTCCGGACGGCGGTCAACTGGCGCGACAAGTATCTGCGTGAATTTGGTCAGGCACAGAATAATTCGGCCTTTGGTGCAGAACCGACTTTCGTCAATTCCAGCCTTCAGGTCGATCTGAGCACCAGCTACCAGATCAACGATCGGATCAGCGTCTTCGGTGAAGCACTGAACGTGACCAACGAAACGATTAGTACTCACGGGCGCTTCTCGAACCAGTTGCTGGATGTGTACGCCTACGGCCGCCGCTTCACGGCGGGCGCACGCTACCGCTTCTAAACTCTGTCTCGCCCTGGAGAGGATGTCAGTTGACATCCTCTCCCCTTTCTCGGGTAATTTCCAAATGGCCAATCCCGTCCGCAACATCATTGTCGTCGGTGGCGGAACTGCCGGCTGGTTGACGGCAGGCGTTATAGCCGCCCGCCACCAAGGTCGCATCGGGCGGCATTTTACCGTTACGCTGGTCGAATCCCCCAATGCTCCCATCATCGGCGTGGGCGAAGGTACCTGGCCGACGCTTCGCACTACCTTGTCACGCATGGGAGTATCTGAAACCGATTTCTTCCGCGAATGCGACGCCTCCTTTAAGCAGGGCGCCCGGTTTGCCCGCTGGACGACAGGCGCGCCCGACGACGGCTATTACCATCCGCTGATGCTACCCCAGAATTTCGGGCAGGTGAATCTTGCGCCGCACTGGCTGGCAGACGAAGGTGATGAAAGTTTCTGCGACAGCGTCTGTTCGCAGGGACGCATCTGCGACGATGGGCTGGCGCCCAAGACGATTGCGACCGCTGAATATGACGCCATTGCCAACTATGCTTATCATCTGGACGCAGGCAAATTCGCACCATTTCTGCAACGTCATTGCTGCAATAAGCTCGGCGTGCGTCATATTCTGGCTGATGTCGAGGCGGTGTTGATGCGGGATAATGGCGACATCCGCGCCGTCCGCACCACCCAGGCTGGCGAAGTCGAAGGCGATCTTTTTGTCGATTGCACCGGCTTCAAGGCATTGCTGATCGAGGGTGCGATGCACGTGCCGTTCAAAGATTGTAATGATGTCCTCTTTTGCGACACGGCGCTTGCAATGCAAGTGCCTTACGAAAGCCCAAACGGTGCGATCGCCTCCCACACCATTTCCACCGCTCAAAGCGCAGGCTGGATTTGGGATATCGGGATCCAGACGCGTCGGGGAATCGGCCATGTCTATTCCAGCAATCATATCTCGCACGAGGCTGCCGAGCGCGAATTGCGCGCGTACATCGGTTCAGCCGCCGATGGTCTGAACGCGAGAAAGATCACCATCCGGTCAGGTCATCGCCAAACATTCTGGAAAGGCAATTGCGTCGCGGTTGGTCTGGCCGCGGGGTTCCTGGAACCGCTCGAAGCCTCTGCTATCGTCCTTGTTGAACTGTCGGCCAAGATCATCGCCGAGCAAATGCCCGCATGCCGCGAGGTAATGGACATCATTGCAACCCGGTTCAATGCGACGACCCATTATCGCTGGGGCCGGATCATCGATTTCCTTAAGCTACATTATGTGTTGACGCAGCGCAGGGACAGTGCATTCTGGCATGACAATGTTCGTGAAGAGAGCATACCGGACCGGCTAAAAAACCTTTTGCTGCTATGGCGTTACCAGTCACCAGCCTTCCTGGACGAATTCGACCGCGTTGAAGAAGTCTTCCCGGCGGCCAGCTACCAATATGTCCTTTATGGCATGGGCTTCAAAACTGAAGTGAATGCGACCGATCTCTCGCACGATAGGCATCTTGCCCTCAGAGCACGGCGGGAGAATGCCGCCATGACGGCAAAGCTAGTTGCCGGACTCCCACGCCATCGCGACCTGATCGAGAAAATTGTGGCGCATGGGCTGCAGCCGATCTGACCAACTACAGCCCTGATCGCTTTACCGATTGCCGCTCAAACGATTGGCCGCATTGGCCAGTTCTATCCAGGCCGCGCCTTCGGGAATCACATATTCATTCTCGCCCCAAAAGAACGGCCAGTCCTCATGATTCTCCGGGAAATCCGGCTTAATCACCAGCACACCCGGCACGACTCCGCCAGCGATGAAGGAAAAGTCCGCACGATTATTGCCATAGGCGACTTCCTTCGACACAGTGCCAACAGCCGATATGAAACTGATATCGGATCCAGGATGGTGCCCCGTCAGGAATGCCACACCTCGAAATGTGGCATCAGGCCCGACGATTTCGGGGAACGCGCGATGCAGCGCCTCGCTGGTCAGCGCATAGCCAAGCACGGTACCAGATCCGGCCCAGCCGCTAGTGGTAATCGGGACGCCGAACGGATTGGCCGTTGCCGTCACTTCGCTTTCAGTCTGCCAGTGTCTCACAGCCGGCATCATCGCCTTGCGATAGGCGACTGGCATGAATGGGATCGCCGCCACTGCCGTCTGCGCGATGAAACCAAAGCCACTCTCGACCTTAGGCCAGAGCGTCATCACGGCTTTGGCATAAAAGGGCTTGCGCGTCGTGCGCAGCAATTCCACCGCTGCACTGAACATCTCTGCGTCCAACGGCCCGCCGGTCGTATTGCCATGACGGAACGTGTCAGGCGCATGCCCCCGCTCTTCCTGCCACGCCCGCTCCGCCATCGCGAGCGCCCGCTGCGCCAGTGCATCATCATGACCCTTCAGTACCCGCGCGGCGGCGGCCAGTCCGGCGATTGCGCCATAATTGAGCGCTGACGCTTTGGTGGTAAAAGCCCAACGATCGTCTGGATTACCGCTCCGGCCACCCATCACTTCGCCAGGTTTCAGCGCCGGATCATAGAGCAGTCCATCGGTCTTGTTTACCGCGTCGCCCAGATGGGTATATTGCGCCACATCAGGTTCCACGATGCCGTGGATGGCATGCCCCACCGCATCAAGTTGCGCGAGCAATTGCAGCGTGCCGTGCGCGACCTGCTGCACGAGATCCGGCGTACCGTCCGGGACATGCATTTCGACATGCCGACGCGTCTGATCGACGCTCACCGTATCGCGGGTCAGGCCATATCGCTCCTGCGCATCGGCGAGCGATCGGACCACCTGATATTGCGACTGGGTGCGGATATCAAAATCGCCTGCATCATACCAGCCACCAACATTCAGGCCGGGAATATGGTCGCCCGGTTTAAAACGCGTGTCAGTAGTCGGTCCTTGCCGATACAAGTCGATATGTTCATAATTTATCGGTGCCTGCCGCGCATCGTCGCGATGGGAATCACCATGCCAACTGCGATAAGCTTCGTTGACCGAGACATGGTCCATTGCGACAGGGAAATAGACATCATTGGTGGAATGCCACGCATCGGCGTAGACGTCCGCCGCGATGCGGAACGGTGCAGTGCGCACGTCGCCATAATCCAACCTGTAGAGTCCCGGCTCTCGTACCGCGCTGAAATCCATCTGGAGATAATGATAGCGCAGATAATCACCCCATTCGCGCGCCCCCGCCGTAGGTACCGGTGTCTCGCTTCCATTCGCATCGATGCGTAAAAGCCTCAGAGGCGGCCTTCGGGCATCCTTGCGATCCAGTTCGACGGTGGCAACCTTCTGCCCGGCAGGCGCGTAGCCAAGCTGCGAATGGGCTATTACCGGCCTGCGTAGCCAGGCTGCATCACTCTGTGGCTTCACAAGCCATTGCAGCACCGTGCCAGTTTTGCCTGCAGGCAAGAGAGAGATCGTGTCCCACGAGGTGGTGTAGCTGGGGTCGATCCACGCTATTTCCGGCGTCAGTCTGAGCCGATCATGTGCCCGGCACTGCCGACAGCATGATGATGGGATTGTCGCTGAGCGGTGCCATTGT
>NZ_JAVTIV010000029.1:0-37241 GCF_031843765.1 Sphingobium sp. WCS2017Hpa-17 | reverse complement strand
ACCGCGATGAAGATGGCGTCAGCGCCCTTGACCCCGGCGGCCAGATCGGTGGTGAAGGTCAGCCGGCCGGCCGCGGCATTGTCGCCCACCAGCTTGTCCAGGCCCGGCTCGAAAATCGGCATCCGACCGGCCTCGATCGCCGCGATCTTCCCCGCGTCCTTGTCAACGCACACCACGTCATGACCAAAATCCGCAAAACAGGCCCCTGACACAAGGCCTACATAACCCGTGCCGATCATCGTGATTTTCATGAACTGTTCAGCTCCAAATGGCGTGGTGACTGTTCGCAGGCTCTATCATAGTCTGCGGACATTACAATTCGCTGCATTGCAGCGATGAAATTGGCAAGGTCGTTTAGCGGCTGGTTACCAATTTCTGCGACAGGCAGGGCGCAAAGGCAGGCAAAGGAACGGATGTGAAAGTAGCGCTGGTATTCGGGACACGGCCCGAGGCGATCAAGATGTTTCCGGTTGTCCACGCGCTGCGGGCGCAGCCTGGGGTTGATACGCAGGTGATCGTGACGGCGCAGCATCGCGGCCTGCTGGATCAGGTATTGGCGATCGCCGGTATCGTCCCTGACATCGACCTGGACGTCATGGTTCCCAACCAGACGCTGGACGGGCTGACGGCGAAGCTCATCGTGGAACTGGGCAAGGCGTTCGATGCCGAAAAGCCTGACCGCATCGTCGTCCATGGGGATACGCTGACGACGATGGTCGCCAGCCTTGCAGCCTATTATCGCAAGATTCCGGTCGCCCATGTCGAGGCCGGTCTGCGCAGCGGCGACATCCATCATCCCTGGCCGGAAGAGGTGAACCGTCGCGTCGTCGCCTGCATCGCCGACATGAACTTTGCGCCGACACAGGCGGCAGCCGACGCCCTGCTCAAGGAAAACCGCGATGCTGCGGCCATCCACATCACCGGCAATACGGTCATCGACGCCCTGCTGGCCACGCGCGACCGGGTGCTGGCGGAGCCGGCATTGGCCAGCGGCTTGGACGATCTGGCAACCCGGTTCGCCGGCAAGCGCATCGTTGCCGTCACCAGCCACCGGCGCGAAAATTTCGGTGGCGGGATGGAGGCGATCGCGCGTGCCATAGCCGACATCGCGGCACGCCCCGATGTCGCGGTCATCTTCCCGGTTCATCCCAACCCCAACGTCCGCCCGGTGATGGATGCGGTGCTGGGCGATCTGCCCAATGTCGCGATGATCGAGCCGCTGGACTATCCCCATTTTGTCCGCTTGCTGGACCTGTGCCATCTGGTTCTGACCGACAGCGGCGGCGTACAGGAGGAAGCGCCCTCGCTTGGCAAGCCGGTGCTGGTCATGCGGGAAACGACGGAACGGCCCGAAGGGGTGGAGGCTGGCACGGCAAAGCTGGTCGGCACCGATCGCGCGCTGATCGTCCGCGAAGTGCTGGGCCTGCTGGACGATGAGGATGCCTACCAGGCCATGGCGCGCGCCCACAACCCGTTCGGAGATGGGAAAGCCGCTGCGCGAATCGCTGCGGCCATCGGGGCAGGGTAAAGCGGGGAATAAAAGCGGCGACGGTCCGATGGCCATCTGCTACGGGGTGGCATCGCCGCGAAATCTGCCCGCAAGCATTCGCCCCGACCGAGAGACATGTTCGCGCTCCCGCTTGCCAAGCAAGGAGCTTGTCTCATGACCATTTCGATCGCCCTCCGTTCAACCGGCCTTTTTGCATGAGCCGTGCCATTAACCTCAATGCCTCGCTGGATGATGTAACCGCGCTGTGCACAAAACATGCGATTGCCATTTCCGCGATCGAACCACTCACCTCGGGCGGTACGCGCGTGGTTCTGCTTAATCCTGATGGCGCGGAACGCATCCGAACGCTGATGAAAACCAAGATCATCACCACGCCGGTGGTGCGATCGCCCATGCACATGGCGCGTCAGCCTTCGCCGCGCTACCGCTAGGACCGAAACGCAGCCGGTTGCGCCCAGCGTTACCGAAATCTTCAGCATTATCGGGCAGAAACGCGGGCAAATTCACCGATACAAGGATTGCCCGCCTTATGCCCGTCGATGCCAAGCAGAAGGTTTCCGTCATTGGCCTGGGCTATATCGGCCTGCCGACCGCCGCCCTGATCGCCCGAGGCGGCGCGCAGGTGGTGGGCGTGGACGTCAGCGCCCATGTGGTGGAAACGGTCAATTCGGGCCGCGTCCATATCGAGGAAGTCGATCTGGATGGCCTCGTTCAGGGTGTGGTCGCGCGCGGCAACCTGCGCGCATCCCTTGAGGTCGAGGAAAGCGATGTCTTCATCATCGCCGTCCCGACCCCGGTGGCGGAGGATCGCGCGCCCGACATCAGCTATGTCCTCAAAGCCGCCCGTACCATCGCCCCGGTGCTCAAGGCCGGCGATACCGTCATTCTGGAATCCACATCGCCCGTCGGCACGACCGAAGCGATGCGCGACGTGATCGGCTCGATCCGCCCGGATCTCAAGATGCCGGGCACGGGTGTGGCGGGCGACATCGCCATTGCCTATTGCCCGGAGCGCGTTCTGCCCGGACGCATCCTGGTCGAACTGATCGACAATGATCGCTGCATCGGCGGCATCACGCCCCGCTGCGCGCGCAAGGCGCTGGGCTTCTACCGTCAGTTCGTGCGTGGCGCCTGCATCACCACCACCGCCCGCGCGGCGGAGATGGTCAAGCTGGTCGAAAACAGCTTCCGCGACGTCAACATCGCCTTCGCCAACGAACTCTCGGTGATCGCCGAGAATATGGACATCGACGTATGGGAGGTGATCCGCCTTGCCAACCGGCATCCGCGCGTCAACATCCTGTCGCCCGGTCCCGGCGTCGGCGGCCATTGCATCGCTGTCGATCCGTGGTTCATCGTCCATGGCGATCCGGAAAATGCCCGCATCATCCGCACCGCGCGTGAAGTGAATGACGGCAAGACCGACTATGTCGTCGCCAGGGCATCCGACCTGATCGACGAATTTGGCGATCAGGACATTGCCTGTCTTGGCCTCGCCTTCAAGGCGAATATCGACGATTTCCGCGAAAGCCCGGCCGTCAAGGTCGCCGCGCGTCTGGCCCGTCGCTATGGCCGCCGCATAAAACTGGTCGAACCCTATGCCCGCGATCTGCCGATGGAATTTGCAGGTACCGGCGCCGAACTGATCGATCTCGATACGGCTCTGGAACAATGTGGCGTGTTCGTCATTCTTGTGGATCATGACATGTTCAAATCTGTCCCCGTCGACGAACGCGCCGGCAAGGCCGTCTATGACACGAGGGGAATCTGGCCCGATCAACCGCGTCGTGCCGCGCAGCCGACGCCCGGTCGAATCGCGGTCTGACGCAGCTTTTGCCGCAGGGGCGGGGCGTTCGGCCCGTCCCGTCTGCGGTTGCCATCCCCGCGCCGCCTCGTTAACCCCCGGCCTCGACTGGGTCTTGACGGGGCAAAAGCCGGGATGAAGCGCGTAAACAGCATCAATCGAGCATTCATCGCGCTCGCCGCCTTCAGCTTGCTGGGTGCCTGCTCGACCGTCGAGGATGCACCACGGGGCGAGGCAGCCTACGCCGCCATCCCCCCCGCGCCCGCCGTCGGCATGGATTATCGCATCGCGCCCGACGATGTGCTGCGTATTCAGGTCTATCATGAGCCGGATCTGTCGCTGGAGGATGCGCAGGTCACGGCCACCGGCATGGTTCGCATGCCGCTGGTGGGCGACATATCGGTTGCCGGCCTGACCTCGGGCGAGGCTGCGGATGTCATCGCCGGGCGCCTCGGCCAACGCTATCTCGTCTCGCCGCAGGTCACCCTGTTCGTGAAGAAGGCGGTGAATCGCCGCGTCACGCTGGATGGTGAAGTGCGCGAGCCCGGCCTCTATCCGGTCGAAGGGCGGCTCACCCTGTTGCAAGCGGTCGCGCTGGCCAAGGGGCCGACCCGCTTGGCGGGTCTCGGTCAGGTGGTCGTCATCCGTCAACTGGATGGCCAGCGACAGGCCGCCCTGTTCGACCTTGCCGCCATTCGCAAGGGAACGGTACCCGATCCCGAAATCCTGCCGGGTGATCGCGTGATTGTCGGCCTGTCGCGCGCCAAGGCAATATTGGGCGGTGCGCTGCTGGCCGTGCCGGCACTCGCCACCGGCTTCATCGCGCTGGACGGAGGACGATGATGGCGCCCCTTACGCATCCGGCAGAACATGCCGCCGGCCTGAACGCGCGCCTGTCGGCTGCGGCCCGTTATGGCTGGCTGGTGCTGCGCCGTCATCGTGTCATCCTGTTCGTCACCATGGCGCTCAGCCTGCTGGCCGGGGCGATTATCATCCTCACATCGACTCCTGATTATCGGGCGACCGCTTCGGTCGAGGTGGAAGATGTACCGGCTGGCGCTGCCGGATCGGCCGTGGCGCAGCGCGCCGGCAATGCCAATGATACCGAAAGTCTGATGCAGACCGAATTGGAGGTGCTGCGCAGCCGTGCTCTGGCAGAGGACGTCTCGCGCTCGCTGGCGCTGGTCGGCACGCCGACCTTCTTCAAGGGCATGGATCGCGAACGCCCGACGCAGGGTGTCGGCACCCTGTCGCAGCGGCAGGTGGAGCAGGACATGGTCGTGCGCCTGCTGCGGGAAAATCTGGAAGTGCAACTGCCCGGCAAGTCGCGGGTGTTGCGGATCAGCTTCGTCAGTTCCGACCCGGTTCTGTCCGCCCGCATCGCCAACAGCTATGCCGACAGTCTGATCCGAGCCGACCTGAAACGCGGCTTTGAATCGGGTGTGCAGGCGCGCCGCTTCCTGCTGGGCGAACTGGACGGTGCGCGCAACGACCTGTCGCGGGCCGAACGCGACCTTGCCGTCTATGCCGCCCGCAATGGCGCCATGATGCCCCTGGACGAAAAGACTGGAGATGGAGAAAAGGCGGTCCAGCAGCCCGCGCCGCCGGCATCGCCCGATGGGTCGGTGGTCACCCGGCTGGCGCAATTGAACGGTTATCGCGCGCAGGCGGTGGCGGACCGGATCGCGGCGCAGAAGCGGTGGGAGAGCGCGCGCCAGTCCAGCGCGGATACCCTGCCCGAAGTGCTGGGCAATGGCGCCATGCAGCAGATCATTGCCGAACGGGCGCAGGCCCGTGCGGTGCTGGCCGAGGAACGGCAGTTCCGCAAAGATGCCCATCCCGAAATGCGCGAAGCCCGTGCGCGACTGGCGGCATTGGACGAACAGGCCGACAGCATGGCCAACAGCATCCGCGCCTCGCTGCGCGAACAATATGAGGTGGCCCGGCGCGGCGAGGATCAGATCGCCAAGGAAATCGCTCTGTTGGAAGAGCAGGCACGGGTGGAGCAGGGCCGCGATGTCCAGATGGGCATCATGGAACGATCGGTCGATACCTATCGTATGCTGCATGACAGCCTGTTGCAGCGCTATCGCGACATGGCGTCGCAGGCGGGGTTCCAGGCCGGCCGCATTCAGCCACTTGATCGTGCCGCGGTCCCCACCAGGCCCTTTTCGCCACGGATCGGTCGTATCCTCTTGCTGGCCTGTCTGGGCGGCATGGCGCTTGGCCTGTTGCTGGTGGCGGCGCGGCACATGTTCGACGATGCCGTGACATCCGCCGACACGCTGGCCGAACGGGTCGGCCTTCCACTGCTGGGTGCGGTGCCGGTGACGGGCGATAACCCGCAGCCGCCGGAAATCTTCACGCCCATCGCGTCCTCGCTGCTGCTGGCGTCGGTCGACGGCCTGCCGCGCTCCATCGTCGTTACCAGCGCGCAGGAGGGGGAGGGCAAGTCGCTCACCCTCCATGCTCTCGCGCTGGCGCTGGCGGACCTCGGCAAATCGGTGCTGGTGGTCGATGGCGACATGCGGCGTCCAGCGCAGCATCGCCTGTTCCGCCTGTCGTCCACGCGCGGCATCAGCGAGGTGCTGACGGGGCAGGCGAAGGCGGAGGAGGTGATCATGCCCACCGCCGTTGCCGGCGTGGCGTTGCTCCCCTGCGGCACATTGCCGCCCAATCCGTCCGAGCTTCTGTCGACGTCCGCACTGGACGGGCTGCTGGCGGCGGTACGCGACGGCTATGATACGGTGCTGATCGACGCGCCGCCCTTGCTGGGGCTGACCGACGCCCATCTGCTGGCGGCCAAGGCGCAGGCCAGCCTGATGGTGATCGAATGGGGCCGCAATCATCATGGCGGCCTGCGTTCGGCGGTGGAGCATCTGCGTCGCAGCGGCGGCGCGATCATCGGCGGCATCCTGACCAAGCAACAGGGGCGGGCGCTGGATTATGACTATCACCGTGGCGGTTGACCTGCGCCGGTGATAGGCTGCCACGACTGCTGTAGGACATAAAAAAGAGCGCCTTCCCGACGGGGAGGCGCTCTTTTTTATGTCGGTCGGGAAGGGCGGCTCAGGCCTTCGCCAGCAACCCTTCGACGATCCCCTTGAACAGGCGCTGGCCGTCGGTCTTGCCATGGGCGGCCTCGATCACGCGCTCCGGATGGGGCATCATGCCCAGCACATTGCCCGCATCGTTCAAGATGCCGGCGATGTTGCGGGCTGATCCGTTGACGCTCTCCGCATAGCGCAGCGCCACGCGGCCTTCGCCTTCCAGCCGGTCCAGAGTCGCGTCGTCGGCGAAATAATTGCCGTCATGATGCGCTACCGGATAGGTGATCGCTTCGCCGGCGTCATAGAGGCTGGTGAAGGCGCTCTGGGCATTTTCGACCGTCAGGGCGACGTCGCGGCACACGAAATGGCCACCGGCATTGCGCAGCAGCGCGCCGGGTAGCAGGCCGCTTTCGGTCAGCACCTGGAAACCGTTGCAGATGCCGAGGACGAAGGCGCCACGGTCGGCGGCCTTCGCCACCGCCTGCATCACCGGCGAACGCGCGGCCATTGCGCCGGAACGCAGATAGTCGCCATAGGAAAAGCCGCCCGGTACGCCGATCAGGTCGATGTCGTCGGGCAGGTCGGTGTCGCGGTGCCAGATCATCTCCGGCTTGCTTCCAGTCGCAGCCTCGAACGCCACCGCCAGGTCGCGGTCGCAATTGCTGCCCGGAAAGACGATGACGGCGCTCTTCATGTCAGGCGACCTTTTCGATGCGATAGTTTTCGATCACCGTGTTGGCCAGCAGCTTGCGGCACATGGCGTCGATATCCTCGTCGCTGGTGCCGTCGGCCAGATCGAGTTCGATCAGCTTGCCGGCGCGCACGTCATTGACGCCGTCAAAGCCCAGACCGCTCAGCGCATGCTGGATCGCACGACCCTGCGGATCGAGCACACCGCCCTTGAGGGTGACGAAGATGCGGGCTTTCATGAGACGCGGACTCCTTGGAATCGACTGGCGCCGCGCGATTGCGCACGGCCAAACTTTGCCGCACCCCCTAGGCGCGTGACCGCCGGGAGGCAAGCCATTATGACTTTCTTAGCCGTCATTGCGCTATTGTTGCCGCAGGATTTGGGAAGGGCGGGATATGTCCGGGCTGGCACTGGCGATGTTTGTCGGGCTGTTCGCATGGGGACAGCAGATTGTGGGCTATAGCGACCCGGACGGCAAGGTCCGCCTCGCCTTGCTTGCGTCCTTCGCATTCGGCTTGCTGATCGGCTATCGCGCGAAACGGTGAGAGCATGCGTGCGGGTGGTCGACGCGGAAGGCGCGGATCACGATAAGGTCACGCTTGCCGCGGATAGGCAAAGTTCATACCGTCACTGGACAAGCAGAAGCGTCGAAAACAGGGAGACAGGCACCGCCCAGGCGCCCGCAACGCGCCTGCAAAAGTACTAAGTCGCGCCGTCGCCGTAACAGAAAGGTCAACGCTACGCGTCGGAAACGCGACAGTCGGGTCATGATGGCGCCCCGGTATTCGGCGGACGCGGCGTGAAATGGGATGGGGTGAGACGGTCATCCGACAAGATAAATCAGATAAAATCCTACATTAGTAGGGGTATGTCGCCTGCGTGGCGTAATGGCAGGTTGCGACCAGAAGTGGACATGTCCCCCCTCCCGTTGACGGGAGGGGGCTAGGGGGTGGGCTGGACGTCGCGACAGCCCACCCCGCTGCGACTAACGCGCTGCGCGCGCAAGTCTCGCTGCCCCTCCCGCAGGCGGGAGGGGAACGTCCGCTCCCCACCCAATCCAGCCATTCCCACCCGCCTGCGCATCGCCTAAGCGGACGATATGAACCTGGACCTGCTCTATTTCACCTGCGCCATCATCGCGGTCATCGTCTCCGGCCTTGCCAAGGGCGGTTTTGCGGGCGTGGGCGCGCTGGCGATGCCGATCATGGCGCTGGGCGTCGATCCGGTGCGCGGGGCGGCGATCCTGCTGCCGATCCTGATCTTGCAGGATGCGGTCAGCGTCTGGGCGTTTCGTAAAAGCTGGGACGGGCATATATTGGCGGTCATGCTGCCCGGCATGGCTGTGGGCGTGGGGCTGGGCTATGTCTTTGCCGCGCAGGTGCCTGAAAGCACGGTGCTGGGCGCGCTGGGTGTCATTTCCATGTTGTTCGGGCTGCAAAGGCTGTGGGTGGAGCGGGGCGGGGCGATCGTGCTGCCGTCCAGTTCACCCGACTGGATGGGCTTTCTCTTCGGCATCGGCAGCGGCTTTACCAGCCAGATCGCCCATGCCGGGTCGCCGCCCTTCCAGATGTGGGTGCTGCCTAAGCGGTTGCCGCGCGACATGCTGGTCGGGACCACTGCCGTTGCCTTTGCCGTTAT
Organism: Sphingobium sp. WCS2017Hpa-17; assembly: GCF_031843765.1. Classification (NCBI taxonomy): domain Bacteria; kingdom Pseudomonadati; phylum Pseudomonadota; class Alphaproteobacteria; order Sphingomonadales; family Sphingobiaceae; genus Sphingobium; species Sphingobium sp. WCS2017Hpa-17. The sequence goes on along the minus strand of NZ_JAVTIV010000029.1, from coordinate 28,548 downwards.
GAACTGGATGAAGGTGCCGGCCTATGCCGCGCTGGGGCAGTTCACCACGCGCAACCTGATGGCGACGGCGATGCTGGCGCCGGTGGCGATCGGCGCGACCTTTGCCGGCGTGGCGCTGGTCCGCCGGGTGGACGCGACGCGCTTCTACACGCTCATCTATGTGCTGATGGTGCTGCTGGGGCTGAAACTGCTGGTCGATGCGCTGATGGCTTGAGTCATAACCATCCACACCCGTTCGCTAGATATAAAAAAGGCCGGCGCTTGTGGCCGGCCTTTCTATTTTCAGTCCTTTTCGCGCTTCTTGCGATGCGTGTCGAGGTCGAGGACGGTGGTGTCCAGCCCTTCGGGCAGCAGGCCAAGGCGGCGCGCCACTTCCTGATAAGCCTCGACTTCGCCGCCCAGATCGCGGCGGAAGCGATCCTTGTCCAGCTTTTCGTTGGTCGCCATGTCCCAAAGGCGGCACCCATCGGGGCTGATTTCGTCGGCCAGGATGACGCGGCTGTAATCGCCGTCATAAAGACGACCGAATTCCAGCTTGAAATCGACCAGGCGGATGCCGATGCCGGCGAAGAGGCCGCACATGAAGTCGTTGATGCGGATCGCCATGTCCGCAATGTCGTGCATCTCTTCCTGCGTGGCCCAGCCGAAGCAGGCGATATGCTCTTCGGAGATCAGCGGGTCGCCCAGCGCATCGTCCTTGTAGCAATATTCGATCAGCGTGCGGGGCAACTGCGTGCCTTCCTCGATGCCCAGCTTCTTGCTGAGCGATCCGGCGGCGACGTTGCGCACCACGACTTCGATTGGCACGATTTCGACCTGACGAACCAGCTGTTCGCGCATGTTGAGGCGGCGTATGAAGTGGGTCGGCACGCCGATCTGGCCGAGCAGGGTGAAGATATGCTCGGAAATCCGGTTGTTCAGCACGCCCTTGCCGGAAATCGTGCCCTTTTTCTGGGCGTTGAAGGCGGTGGCGTCATCCTTGAAATATTGGATGATCGTGCCGGGCTCAGGGCCTTCATAAAGGATCTTTGCCTTGCCTTCGTAGATCTGGCGGCGACGGGCCATGCGCGTTCCTGTCTTATCTTAGAAAACATTACGCCCCGGCAAACGCGAATCGGAAAGGATCAGCGGGTGCCGGGGCTGCTTGGCCGGCCCATAGAGCAAAGTAGGCGAGGGTGCAATTGTGTGCGACCGCTACAGCACATCCCCGAACATGAACCAGATCATCGCGCACCAGGCGATCAGGCCGACCACGCCCAATATAACGCCGGATCGGGCGCGGATGGCGGGCCAGAGGCCGCGAGGTTCATTATCATCATCTTCATGCATGAGCGGGCCGTAGCGACGGACGCGGCCATACTCAACCGGCTGCCTGCTCTAGCAGCCGTTTGAGCGCCTCAAGATCGGCCATCACCGCCTGCGCGTCCGCTTCGAACACGGCATCGTTCATGTCCGGCTGGCGAAACAGGGTGAAGACGACCTGCGTGCCATCGCCATGGGCGATCATCCGCAGCGGGATATAGATGTCCGGCTGTCCCGCGATCCGCACATGATGGTCGAGGATGCCATAGTCGTTGGGCGGCGCAAACATCACCACGGCCGGTCCGGCCGGCGTCTGTGCCACCCAATGTTGGCCATCATGATGGAGCGAACTGGACAGGCCGGCCGCCCAGAGCGGGAAATTGTCCGGCCGGTGGGCAAAGGCATAGGCGCGCGCCAGAGGCACGGCGATGCTGACGCCCAGATGCCGGACATCTTCGCTCATTCGGTCACTTCCTCGACCTCCGCCGGTGCATCTTCACGCCCAACCGCCATCAGCCGGCCAGTGAAACATTGCCGCCACCAACTGATATCCTGCTGCTCCACGCTGTCCATCATCGCCCGCCAGCGCCGTTTGCGCTCGTCCAGCGGCATGGCCAGCGCGCGCAGGATCGCGTCGGACATTTCCTCCGGGCTGTAGGGGTTGATGAGCAGCGCGTCCTTGAGCTGCATAGCGGCGCCGGCGAAGCGCGACAGGATCAGGACGCCGGGGTCTTCAGGGTCTTGCGCCGCGACATATTCCTTGGCGACCAGGTTCATGCCGTCGCGCAACGGCGTCACCAGTCCGATCTTCGCGCCGCGATAAATGCCCGCCAGCTTGTCGCGCGGATAGCCTTGATTGACGTAGCGGATCGGGGTCCAGTCCACATCGCTATATTCGCCGTTCAGCCGTCCTGCGAGCGAATCCAGCGTGGCGCGAATCTGCTGATAACTTTCCACTTCGCCCCGTGATGGCGGCGCGATCTGGGTCAGCACGACCTTGCGATGATGTTCGGGATGATCCTTCAGGAAGCGGGTATAGCCGTTAAACCGTTCTTCCAGACCCTTGCTGTAATCCAGCCGGTCAACGCCGACGATCATCGTCCGGTCCTGCAACGACGCGCGCACCAATGCGCTCATCTCGTTCGCGGCGTTGCTGGTCGCAGCCTGCGCAAATTCCTGCGCATTGATGCCGATCGGGCAAGCTACCGCCTGAATGGTGCGATCGCCCACAGTGACGAAATCGCCGTCCACCGTTCCGCCCATTTCGCGCTCCACATAATGGCGGAAGGATTCCAGCCATTCCTCGGTGTGGAAGCCGACGACGTCATAGGCGAAGAGCGTGCTGACCAGCTTGCTATGATGGGGCAGTGACACCAGCAGGCGGGTGGGCGGCCAGGGGATGTGGAGGAAGAAGCCCATGCGGTTCTTCAGCCCCTTGTCGCGCAGCATCTGACCCAGCGGGATCATGTGATAGTCATGGACCCAGATGACGTCTTCCGGCTCGATCAGCGGGCTGGCCGTCTCCGCAAAGCGCTTGTTGACGCGGTTATAGCCGCCCTCGAAATCGCGGGCATATTCGGCCAGGTCGATGCGGAAATGGAAGAGCGGCCACAGCGTCTTGTTGGCATAGCCATTATAATATTCGTCGACATCCTGTTCTTCCAGGTCGATCGTCGCCGTCTTGACGCCTTCATCCTCGGCAAAGCCGATATGGCCGGTGAAATTGTCTGTGACCTCGCCGGACCAGCCGACCCATATGCCCCGGCTTTCGCGCAGCGCCTGAGACAAAGCGACAGCAAGACCGCCCTGGTTGCCGGTCTTGCTGGGTCTACTGACCCGGTTGGATATGACGATCAGACGGCTCAACGCATTGCGCTCCACGGTTTGCTCAGCAAGACGGCGCAGTTGATGATGCCGACCAATGAGTAGGTCTGGGGATAGTTCCCCCACAATTCCCCGCTATTGGGGTCGATATCTTCGGACAGCAGTCCGGCCGCGGTGCGGCGGGACAGCATTTCCTCGAACAATTCGCGCGCTTCCTCACGCCGACCACTGCGATGCAGCGCCTCGATCAGCCAGAAGGTGCAGACGTTGAACGCCGTTACCGGCTCGCCGAAATCGTCCGGCGCGCTGTAGCGGAGCATGTCGTTGCCCCGGCGCAGATCCGTCTCCAGCGCGGCCAGCGTGCCGACGAATTTCGGATCGTCGGCGGTCAGGAAGCGCAGGTCGAGCAATTGCAGAAGCGATGCGTCGCGGGCGTCATCCTCGAAATTGGCGGATATGGCCTGACTGTCTTCCCGCCATGAAGCCTCAAGGATACGCGCCTTCATCGTTTCGGCGCGATTTTCCCAATGCGCGGCGCGCAGCGGCAGGTCGAGCGCGACGGCGGCATGGGCCAGCCGGTCGCACGCCGCCCAGCACATCACCGCGCTGTAGCTGTGGACATGGGCGCGGGTGCGGAGTTCCCACAGGCCCGCGTCCGGCTGGTCATAGACCGCCCAGGCGCGTTCGCCGACCGCCTCCAGCGCTTCGAAATCGGCATGGCCGGCCATGCGCAGCAGGCGTTGGTCAATGAAGCCCTGCACGGAAGACAGCACGATCTGGCCATAAGCGTCATGCTGTATCTGCTCATAGGCCGCATTGCCCACGCGCACCGGCCCCATGCCGCGATAGCCGGGCAGGCTTTCCGCCTCCCACTCCGTCAGCGTCGCATTGCCGCGCACGTCGTAGAGCGGCTGGATATGCCCGCCCTTGGCGCCATCCACGATGTTGCGAAGGTAGACGAGATAGGATTCCAGCACGTCCAGCGCGCCCAGCCGGTTCAGCGCCTCGACCGTATAATAAGCGTCGCGCACCCAGCAGTAGCGATAATCCCAGTTCCGCCCGCTATCGGCATGTTCGGGGATGGAGGTGGTGAGCGCCGCGACGATCGCGCCGGTTTCCTCATGCTGGCACAGTTTCAGCGTGATGGCGGACCGGATGACGGCTTCCTGCCATTCGGCGGGGATGGCCAAACCCCGGACCCAGAGCTGCCATTCATGGATCGTGTCATCCAACATCCGCTCGATCGCCGGGCGCAGCGCGTCGGAAAAGCCCTCGTCCGGTCCCATGAAGAAATGGACGTCCTGCTCCAGCCGGAACCAGCTTTCCTGACTGATCAGGCCGATCGGCGCATTGGTGGACACGCGCATCGCCATATAGGACAGAACGACGCGAATATGGTTGGAGCCATAGCTGATCGGCACCGTCTCGCCGTTCCAGTTGGTCGTCGGGCGGAATTTTACGCGGATGCGGGGAGAGCCGGCCACAGGGCGCACGATGCGGATGAAGGATACCGGGCGGTACATCCGGCCCTTGTGCCGATGGCGGGGACAGAAATCGAAAATCTCGATCGCATTGCCCTGGCCGTCGCTCTGGCGCGTCACCAATATGGGGGTGTTACGAATATAATGTTGTTCGACCGCGACGCAATTTTCCAGCTCTATGGCCCAGAAGCCGCGCGATTGCGGGTCATCCCATGCCTTGTCGTCCAGCAGGGCGGAAAAGACCGGGTCGCCGTCGACGCGCGGGACGCAGGCCCACACCATGCGGCCCATGCGGTCGACCAGTGCGGATGCCTGGCAATTGCCGATAGGCCAGAGGTCGAGCATACGCTCCGATCCGGCCAGGATGGATTCTGTTGCTGCTTGGATCGGTCTGCCCCCAATTTGTTGGTCACGACAAAGGGGGCTCCGAAAATCTATCCGGCGGCCCCCTCGGACAGATAATGCCTGACGGCGGCAACCTGTTCCAAAAAGAATGACGCCAATGTCGGACGCGGCGTCCCGACCAATATGCCGGCGCCGCCCAGTTTGGCCGCCGCGGCAAAGCCTTCTTCGTCGGTGACGTCGTCCCCGATGAAGACGGGGACGCCGCCAGCCATGGGGGTTTCCTGCATCAATGCTGTGAGCGCGCTGCCCTTGTCCGCGCCGCCGGGGCGCAGTTCGTACAGCATCTTACCATGTTGCAGCGCTAGCCCATGATCGCGCGCCAGCAGGTCGGCGAGCGCGCCCGCCGCTTCGCCCCAGATCGGCGCGCCACGAAAATGCAGGCCGACGCTGATCGACTTGCGCTCGACCAGCAAGCCCGGCTTGTCGTCGGCAAAGGCGTGGAAAGCGGCCTCTACCGCGTCGATTGCGGGCAGACGGGGCGGGGCTTTCACATCCTCACCGGGATGCGCGAATTCCAATCCATGGGTGCCGGACATCAGGAAATCGCCAAAGCCCAGGTCGCGCAGCGTCGTGATCGACCGGCCGCTGACGATCGCCAGCCGCCCGCCCAGCCGGTCGCGCAACCGGACCAGCATGGCCAGCAATTCGTCGGTCACCTCGACCGCGTCGGGCGTATCGGCCAGCGGCACCAGCGTCCCGTCGAAATCGAGAAAGAGCGCCGCGCCCTCCAGCAAGGTGGCGGGCGGCGCGGGCAGGGCGATGGGGGAAAGAAGGGTGTCGGTCACACCTTTAAGAGTGGCGTCTCGGGCCGAAACCGCAACCCCTCATCTCGCAATCGCAGCAAATTCCTATGATCGGCCTTCAGGATTTGCAGATGCGATCGCAGGACCGGTTCTCCGTCCAGGGCGATGCCCATTGTGCCCGATGCAGCGCTCGGAATGCCTGCATGATCGCCGCAATCAACTGGTCGATGCCACGATTGGCATGTTCGCGGCCGGCATTCCACAGCCGGTCGTCATATTCGTCACGCATGATGCCGTCCTTTCTGGGGCAGGAGGCGGACCGGAACATGTGTCCGCGCTCCGACTCTTGCCCGATCAGCGCTTCGTTCGCCAACAAAAGGCTGGACGCCATAGATAAGGTCAGCTTATCAAATGATCCCATGTCCACCCTGCCGCCTTTGTCCGCCATTCGTGTATTCGAAGCCGCCGCGCGGCTGGAAAATTTCACGGCTGCCGCGCAGGAACTGGGCATGACCCAGGCCGCCGTCAGCTATCAGGTGAAGCTATTGGAGGAGCGGCTCGGCCTCAGCCTGTTCCAACGCGTCGGACGCAAGGTGGTGCTGACCGACAAAGGGCGTGAAATCGCACCCGTCCTGACCCGTGCGTTCGACCTGATGCGCGACGGTTTCGCCGCGCTGACGCAGGATCATTCGGCGGTGTTGACGATCAGTTGCACCAACAGCTTCGCCCATCTTTGGCTCGCGCCCCGGATCGGCACCTTCCAGATGCGCCATCCGCATCTGGCTGTGCGTATCCAGGCCAATGATACCATCGTCGATCTGGCCCGCGACGGCGTCGATCTAGCCATTCGCGGCGGCAAGGGAGACTGGCCGGGGCTGGAGGCGAAGCTGCTCACCCACAGTCGCTTAGTGCCCATGTGCAGCCCCGACTGGCTTGCCCGCCATGGCCCGATCGCGGATGCTGCCACTTTGCTTGCCTTGCCCCGCCTTTCGCCAGAGGATAGCTGGTGGCATGACTGGCTGGCGGCGATGGGCGTGGAGGCGAGCGATCATGACGGGCCGCCCGCCATCGCGCTAGACAGTCAGGTAATGGAGGGGCGGGCGGCCATGGCCGGCCAGGGTATCGCCATCCTGACCCACATGTTCTGGCGAGCCGAGGTGGAGGCCGGACTGCTGGTGGAGGCGGTGCCATCCTATGTGCGTGACAAGGCGAGCTACTGGATCGTCTACCCGCCGCATGCGCGCAACACCCCCAAGATCAAGGCATTCCGCGACTGGATCAGCGCCGAATTCGCCGCCGAGATCGCCGCCGATCCGGACGGGCGCTACTTGCCGCGTTGATGTGCCATGCGTATGTTCATGCGCATGATAGATGCGGGAGTCGATGATGACCAGGCATGAACGAATGACTGCGCGCAAGGCGACAAACCTTTCGCTGGACGTCGATCTTGTGGCCGATGCTAAGGCATTGGGCATCAACCTGTCGCGCGCCTGCGAAGAAGGGTTGCGCAAGGAAATTGCGGCGGAACGGGGACGGCGCTGGCAGGAGGAAAATGCTGCTGGCATCGCTGCCTCAAACGCTTACGTGGAAAAATATGGATTGCCGCTCGAAAAATATCGGATGTTCTGATGGCGCGCTTCTGCGTGCATCGCCTGCCTGACGGCGGCCATGTTCTGGATTGCCAATCCGACCTGCTGGATCATCTGACGACGCGCTTCGTGGTGCCGCTGGTTCCGATCGAGCATATCGGCACGCCGATGGCGAAACTCAATCCGATATTCGATGTGGACGGGCTGCAACTGGTCATGATGACGCAATTTTCCGGTACGGTGTCTGCGCGGTCGTTAGGTAAAATCGTTCTATCGCTTGGGGATCGGGATTATGACATTTCCAACGCCCTCGACATGCTCATGTCGGGCTATTGACCAAATCCGTTTCCGTTCACCTTCCGTCCTGCTAAGCCGTCCGCAATGACCGACTATCGCGACCCGTTCGACGCCATCAAGGATCACCCGTTCGACGATGCGCTCCAGCAGCGCTATCTCGTCTATGCGCTATCGACCATCACGGCGCGATCGCTGCCGGATCTGCGCGACGGGCTGAAACCGGTGCATCGGCGCCTGCTCTGGGCGATGCGCCTGCTCAAGATGGAGCCGGGCGGCGCGAACCCGGACATACTGGTCGCCAACCCGGCGCGTAACACCACCAGTTACAAGAAATGCGCCCGTGTCGTCGGCGACGTCATCGGTAAATATCACCCGCATGGCGACGCATCGGTCTATGACGCCATGGTGCGTCTGGCGCAGGACTTTTCGCTGCGCACGCCGCTGGTCGACGGGCAGGGCAATTTCGGCAATATCGACGGCGATAACGCAGCGGCGATGCGCTATACCGAAGCACGCCTGACGCAGGCTGCCGCCGACCTCATGTCCGGGCTGGACGAAGGCACGGTCGATTTCCGCCCCACCTATAATGGCGAGGATGAGGAGCCGGAGGTTTTCCCCGGCCTCTTCCCCAATCTGCTGGCCAACGGCGCCAGCGGCATTGCGGTCGGCATGGCGACCAGCATCCCGCCGCATAATGTCACCGAACTGATCGACGCGGCCGGGCTGCTGATCGACAGTCCCGATGCGGATCATACCGCGCTGATGCAGATCGTGCGCGGGCCGGACTTCCCGACCGGCGGCGTGCTGGTCGACAATGCCGCGATCATATCCGAAGCCTATGCCACCGGGCGCGGCGCTTTTCGTACGCGTGCGCGCTGGCACAAGGAAGAGGGCGGGCGCGGCACATGGATCGCCGTCGTCACGCACATTCCTTATCAGGTGCAGAAATCCAAGCTGATCGAGCAGATCGCCGCGTTGATCAACGACCGGAAACTGCCGATCCTGGCCGATGTGCGCGACGAATCCGATACGGAAATCCGCATCGTCATCGAACCGCGCGCGCGCACCGTCGATCCGCAGATGCTGATGGACAGCCTGTTCCGGCTGACCGATCTGGAAAACCGTTTCCCGCTCAATCTCAATGTGCTCGACGCCAGCCGCACCCCGCGCGTGCTGGGCTTGAAGCCGCTGCTGATCGAGTGGCTCAAGCACCAGATCGACGTGCTGGTCCGCCGGGCACAGCACCGGCTGGAGAAGATCGCGGCACGCCTCGAACTGCTCGAAGGCTATATCATCGCCTATCTCAACCTCGACCGGGTGATTGCCATCATCCGTACCGAGGATGAACCGAAGGAGGTGATGATGGCCGAATTCAGCCTGACCGATCGTCAGGCCGAAGCCATCCTGAACATGCGCCTTCGCTCCCTGCGCAAGCTGGAAGAGATGGAGTTGCGGCGCGAACATGCCGATCTGGTCAAGGAAAAGGACGAGCTGGAGAAACTGGTCGACAGCCCGGTCCTGCAACGCAAGCGCCTGAAAAAGGATCTGGCGGCGCTGCGCAAGCGCTATGGTCCCGAAACCGACCTGGGCCGCCGTCGGACCTTAGTGGAGGAAGCCGCCCCTGCGCGCGAAATTCCGCTGGAAGCGATGATCGAGCGTGAGCCGATCACCGTCATCCTTTCCGAACGCGGCTGGATTCGCGCGATGAGCGGCCATCGCGACCTGGCTGCCGCCGATACGCTCAAGTTCAAGGAAGGCGATGGGCCGCAATATGCCTTCCATGCCTACACCACCGACAAGTTGCTCATGGCGACGGCTACCGGGCGCATCTACACGCTGGCGTCGGACAAGCTACCGGGCGGCCGTGGTTTCGGCGATCCTGTCCGATCGCTGGTCGATATGGACAATGAAGGCGCGATCGTCGCCTTCATGCCGGCGCGGAGCGGTGCCGAGTTGCTGCTGGCTTCGTCCGACGGGCGTGGCTTTATCGCGGCGGTGGCGGACCTGATGGCCGAAACCCGCAAGGGCAAGCAGGTCGTGAACGTCCGCGCCGACGCGAAATTGAGCATCATCCGCCCGATCCCGGCGGAGGCGGACAGCGTCGCCGTCATCGGCGAGAACCGCAAATTGCTGGTCTTTGCCCTTACGGAAATGCCGAAAATGACGCGCGGGCAGGGTGTGCAGATGCAGCGTTACCGCGATGGTGGCCTGTCCGATGCGATCGCCTTCAAGCTGTCGGATGGCCTGAGCTGGGCGATGGGCGGCGAGTCGGGCCGGACCCGGACGGAAAGCGACATGATGCCATGGAAAGTCGCCCGTGGCGCTGCCGGACGCATGCCGCCAACCGGCTTCCCGCGCGACAATCGCTTCTGATTTCAGCTTTTTATCCTTTGGTCTGATTTCCACCACATCGGTGCTTAGCGTTTCCCGAAAATTTACTCCTTCTGGATACAGCGGGGGTATGGAATCGACGTCGGTGCGTAATTTGCCGGTCACACAGACCAGCGGCACCCCCTTGGCTGGGGGCGATGACGCACATCCTGATTGCGCCATCGGCGTGACCGACTGGCTGACGGCCTTGCCCCAGCTTGCCGCCGTTTTTTCATATGAAAACAGCGAAATACAGTTCCAGCGAGGCAATGCCCGCTTTGTCACCGTCTTCCGCTCCAATCCCGAACGCAGCAAGCCGTCGGACCGGGTCACAAAGGAATGGCGAGAAAGGGTCATCGGCTTCATCCAGTCCGGAAACGATTCGGACAGTTTCGAACTACGCCGGGATGGCAAACTCGGCCCTGAATATTTCATGTGTACGCTTGGCCGCCTCCCCGCCGCAGAAGGGCGCCCCGAACAGTATCTCTTCACCGCGATCGACCGCACCAGCGAACGGACGATCGAGAAGAATCTGCGCCGTGAGCTGCTGTCGGACGGCCTGACCGCTCTGCCCAACCGTACCGGCTTCGGCGAGGAAATCGACGATCGGCTGGCGAATGGCTCCTGGCCGGACAACGCGCAATTCGGCATCATCGCCATCGATCTTAGCCGGTTCAGCCGCGTGAACGAATCGCTCGGCCCGATGGCCGGCGACGAACTGCTCATCACGGTTGCCAAGCGGCTCAAGTCCAGCTTGCGGCAGGGCGATGTGCTGGCCCGCATCGGCGGCAATGATTTTGCTATCTTTGCACGACTTAACAATGGCTTGTCAGACGCTCTTCATATCGTTCAGAGGATCAAGGAGGCGCTTAGTTCGCCGATTCGCCTGAGCGATCTCCAGATCCGCGTCGATTGCGCGATCGGCTGCGCCCTGTCGCTCAATCTGGACGATGATCCGGATGACGTCGTGCGCAAGGCGCAGGCGGCAGTGAAGATCGCCAAGCGCAGCGGCAAGGTCGAAATCTACCGCAATGGCGTGCTCAAGGAAGCGCAGCGCCGCTTCTCGATCGAAAGCCGGCTGCGCGATGCACTGGCCCAGGGTGGCCTGACGCTGGCCTATCAGCCACTCATCCACCTCCAGACCGGCGAGATTACCGGGTTCGAGGCGCTGGCTCGCTGGAATGACGAGGAACTGGGCAATGTGTCCCCGGTCGAATTCATCGCCGTGGCGGAGGAAAGCGGCCTCATCACGCCGCTCGGCCGCTGGGCCGCCTATGAAGCAGCGCAGGCGCTTTCGCGCTGGGACGCGAAATTCGGCCAAGCGCTGCCGGTCGGGGTCAATGTCAACCTCTCACCGATCCAGATGGCGCGCGACGATGTCGCCTCCATGTTCGAAGAAGCGCTGCGCTATTCCGGTATTGCCGGCAGCCGCCTGACCGCCGAATTGACCGAAAGCGCAATCATCGCCGATCCAGACAAGGCGCGCAAATTGCTGGTCGCGCTCAAGGGGTTGCAGATGCCGATCGCGATGGACGATTTCGGCACCGGCTTCTCCAACCTCGCCAGCCTGCACAGCCTGCCGATCGACATACTCAAGATCGACCGCAGCTTCGTGTCAACGATGCTGGAGGATCATGACAAGGCGGTGATCGTCCGCACCATCCTGTCGCTCGCCGAATCGCTGAACCTGAAGGTCACGGCTGAAGGGATCGAGACGCAGGCGCTGGCCCACGCCCTGCAACAAATGGGATGCTGGCAGGGGCAGGGCTATCATTTCGCCCGGCCGATGGGCGAAAATGACGCATTCGATTATTGGCGCGCCCGCTGGAATTTCGAGACGATCTGATCCGCGATCGCTCCGACGCGATCCGTGTCCGGAAAATCCTCCGCCACCCATTGAGCCTGCACCGCGTGCAAGGCTTTGGCCACGTCCGGCCCGGCTGGCAGACCGCGCGTGATCAGGGCCCCGCCACCGATCGGCAAGGCCGGTGGCGTCCAGTTTTCCAGCGCGGCCAGCGCGGACAAAGACTGTTCGCCATCCAGCAGCAACCGGTCGATCGCGCCTTCCACCCCGATCCGATAGGCCAGCGCACGCGGCGTCTCAGCGGTGGCTGCTGCCGGCTCCAGCGCCACGACCAGTCGCTTGCGCGCCTTGTTCGACAATTTGAGCCGCGCGCCCACGTTATCGGCCAGCGCGGGGTCCGGAGGGAGCAAGGCCGCCAGCCGGCGCAGCGCCGATCCGCCGATTTTGCTTTCCGCCTCCCGCGCGATCAGCCTTTCGACCCGCGCCACGCCGGCCATATCCACCTCCGGCAACACCGGACGCAATATCCCGCCCTCTATCATCAGCTTGAGCGCATGGACCGGCGCCGCGACGCCCAGCAATTTCAGCAGTTCGTCGGCGATCCGCTCCCGCGACAGCGCCATCAGGCTGTTGGCGGCGGCGACGCAGGCATCGTACGCGCTACTGTCCAACTCGTTGTCGCCATAACGCGCCAGAAAGCGGAAATAGCGTAGGATGCGTAAGTGATCCTCGGCAATCCGCGCCGATGCGTCCCCGATGAAGCGCAAGCGCCGCGCTGTCAGATCGGCCAGCCCGCCGAAATAATCGCTGATCTCGCCGGTCAGGGGATCGGCATAGAGGGCGTTGATGGTGAAATCCCGCCGCGCCGCATCTTCGCGCCAGTCGTCGGTATAGGCGATGGTCGCGCGTCGCCCGTCGGTGCTGACGTCGCGACGCAGCGTCGTGATCTCCACCGGCCCGTCAGGCAGGACGGCGGTGATGGTGCCATGGTCGATGCCGGTCGGCACCGCCTTGATCCCCGCCGCCTTCAGCCGGTCGACCACATCATGCGGGTCCAGCACCGTGGCGACATCCAGATCATTGACGGGCAGCCCCAGCAAGCCGTCGCGCACCGCTCCGCCCACGAAGCGAGCCTTGCCCTCAGCCACATCCAGAGCGATCAGCAATCCGTCCAGTCCGGGACGGTGGCGCCAGGTCGCGTCAGGCGGCAGGACGGTCATGGCCCAGCCTCCGCGACAAATTGGCCAGGATCGCTGCTGTAATGCCCCAGATACGCCGTCCCTCCCAGAAAATCTCATAATAATGGCGCGTGACGCCGGCAAATTCTGCTTCGCGCCGCATCCGGTTTGCCGGATCGAGGGCATAGGCCAGCGGCAGTTCGAACCAGTCCGCTACCTCGCTTTCCTGCGGGCGCAGCGGCAGGTCGGGCGGAATGACGCCCAGCACCGGGATGATATCGAAACCGGTGAAAGTGCTGTAGCGATCGGATGTGCCCACCACTTGCACCTGATCGGGCGCTAGCGCGATCTCCTCCTGCGCTTCCCGCAGCGCGCCGGCAATCTCGTCGGCGTCGCCGTCGTCCACGCGGCCACCGGGAAAAGCGATCTGCCCTGCATGTTTGCGCAGCGTCGTCGCGCGCTCGGTCAGGATCAGGCCGGGTTCGGGCCGGTCGGTGATCGCCACCAGCACGGCCGCCGGCGCCAGCGCTATGTCACCCATGATCCGGGGATCGCGCACGTCATCCAGCGCGATATCGGTTCTCCTGTGCCCTTCCTCCAGTGCGGCGCGCAGCCGCTGCGCCAGCGTCATGCCGCGCCATCCAGTGGGAAGAAAGCGCCCTCGCTCCAAAGCCCGACCCGATCGCTCTCTTCGCCCAGCGCCAGGTTCATCAGTTCATAATAGACGCTGCGCCCGACCAGCGCCTCCAGTCCGCCGCGCACATGCAGATAGGGATGTGGCCCGTCCGGCGTCTCCCGCACGGTCAGTCCATGGTCAGGCCCGGCGGTGACGATATCCCCGCTGTTCAGGCGGAAAGCCAGACTGCGCGCCCGCCCTTCACCTTCGCTCTTCAGTTCGACCGCGACGAAGGGGGCATCCTCTACTTCGATGTCCAGCTTCTCTACCGGGGTGACCAGCACATGGCTGCCGTCCGGCTCGCGCCGCAGGATCGTGGAAAACAGCCGGACCATCGTTTCCCGCCCGATCGGCGACCCCTGATGATACCAGGTGCCGTCGCGGGCGATACGCATCTCGCTGTCGCCGCAATGATCGGGATTCCATTTCTCGACCGGGGGCAGGCGCTTTTCGGCGGCCAGCCGCGCAATATCGGCGAGCGACAGGGTGGACAGGTCGGGCAGGGGTTCCATCGGCATGGGGCGGAGATAGGAGCCTGCGGCCCGCAGGCAAAGACCTAATCGGCCGCGACGGATATTCTGGGGCTGAGCATGCCAGTGCCGCCGACCGGACGGCCATCGACGGACAGCGCCAGCAGCCGGCGCGGCTCGAATGGACCGGGCGCGTCCCAGCCTGTGGTGCCATCGGCGGCAAAGCCCCAAAAGCGGCCATAATATTCCGGATCGCCGATCATCATCAGCGGCTCGCACTCCATCGCGCGGGCGGTGGCGACCACCGCATCCATCATCGCCCGGCCATGGCCGCCAAATTGATGGGCAGGCGTGACCGCGACCGGGCCGACCATAATCAGCGGTGTCTGATGCCCATCCGCATCGGTCAGCGCCACCGGCCAGCTTTGCAGCGACCCGATCAGCGCGCCGTCGCCATCGACCGTGGCGAAGGAGAGGGCGGGCAGCCACGGCATGTCCTGACGGATGCGATAGGCGGTGCGGCCATGACGGTCGGGGCCGAACGCCGCGTCGAGCAGCAACTCGATCGCCGTTTCGGGCTGACTGTTAAGAGGCACAATGTCTGACACGTCTTGCCGATCCGCCATCAATGGCGCATGGGGCAGCGCCGGAAGCGGGGCTTTAGCGCCCGCTTCGCAAAATGAAAGACTAAATAGGCCCCGGCCCGCACCATCTTGTGGGGCGGACGCGGCCCTGATGTGGCAAGGCTATGCAGACTGGATTTGACGATTTTCTGACGCTGGAGGTCAACAACCTGCACGTCGATGTGCTGACCGGCATCTATTCGGAGGAGACGCATCTCCCCCAGCCGCTGCGCATTTCCATCCGCGCGCGCCTGCGAATCGCCGATCATTATGAGCCGGAAACGCCGCTGACCGCGTCCAAAAACTATATGGACCTCAAGCACGCCGCATCGACCGCGCTGCCCGAAGGCGTGCATTTCACCCTGATCGAGGCGGTGGCCGATCATATCATCGACACCATCTTCCTTCAGGACGACAAGGTCAGCCATGTCGAAGTGAAGATCGTGAAGCTGGCGCTCAGCGAGCGCGGCGAGGAAATCGGCATCACGCTGGGCCGCGGGCGCAGGTAAATTAGGTTCCGTTCGGTTCGAGCTTGTCGAGAACTGTTCTCGACGCGCCTTCTCGACTTCGCTCGAAGCCTGCTCGAACCGAACGGAATTTTCTATATTTTCTTGATCAGCCCGATCTCGATCAGCCGCTCGGTCAGATAATCATGCGCGCTGATCGGCGGATCGCGGCGCGGATTATCTTCGCTCACGCATTGCGGCAGCGCGTCGATCATGAAATCGGGGCGCAGGTGCAGGAAGAAGGGCATGGAATAGCGCGAATGGCCGCGCCTTTCAGGCGGCGGGTTGACCACGCGGTGGCTGGTCGATGGCAGCAGATGGTTGGTCAGCCGCTGCAACATGTCGCCGACGTTGATCGCCAGCGCGCCGGGCGGCGGCACCACGGGCAGCCAGTTGCCGCTACGATCCTTCAGTTCCAGCCCGCCTTCTTCCGCGCCCAGCAGCAGGGTGATGAGGTTGATATCCTCATGCGCGCCCGCGCGGATGCCCGGCGCCTCCGGCGAAACCGGCGGATAATGAAGCAGGCGCAGGATCGAATTGCCATTTTCGATCGGCCCGTCGAACCAGCGTTCGGGTAGCCCAAGATAGAGCGCAATGGCGGACAGCAATTCCGCGCCCACCCGGTCGAACTCGCGATAGAGTTTCGCGAAGACTGGCTCGAACTCCGGCATTTCGCTCGGCCATACGTTCGGCGGCATCGTCTCGGCCAACGGATCGCCCTCGGGCAGGTCACGGCCGACATGCCAGAATTCCTTCAGGTCATTCTCGCTCGCGCCCTTGGCGATCTCGACGCCGAACGCCGTATAGCCACGTTGCCCGCCGTTGAACTTGGCATCATAGGCGCGCTTGGTTTCAACCGGCTGGTCGAAGAAGCGACGCGCCAGTGCCCAGCCATCATCGACCAGCTTCTGGTCCATACCATGATCCTTCACCATGGCGAAACCGAAGCGTTGGAAGGATTGGCCGAAGGCCGTGGCGAAGTCCGCCTTGCTCATTTCCGCCATGGACAGGACAGGCACCTGATCCAGTACCGCTTGCGACACGTCTTATCTCCACTATTCGTTCAGAAGGGGCGATGGCTCATCATATAAGGCCGGCCCGCGCATGACGCATCCTTGATCGCGCCGGGGCGCTGTTGCAAGGAGGCAGGATGAACTACTGGCTGATGAAATCGGAACCCGATGCCTTCTCCTATGACGATCTGGTCAAAAAGGGGAAGGCCGAATGGGACGGCGTGCGCAATCACGCAGCCCAGGGCCATATGAAGGCGATGCGCAAGGGTGACCTCGCTTTCTTCTATCACAGCAATATCGGGGTCGAGGCGGTCGGCATCATGACCATCGTAGAGGAGGCCGCGCCCGACAGTACCGATGATACGGGCAAGTGGATCGCGGTCCATGTCGCGCCGGTCGAACGGCTCGCCAAACCGGTGACGCTGAAGGCGATGAAGGCCGATTCGGCGCTCGCCGACATGGTGATGCTGCGCCAGTCGCGCCTTTCCGTTGCCCCGCTGACCAAGAGGGAGTTCGACCATATCGTCGGACTATCAAAGGCTTAATCGGTCAGTTGGGACGCGGTTGCACATGATGCAATCGGAACGTCATTTTTTGCGATTGTCGCTGTAACGCACCGCGCCATATGACGCCCTCAACAGAACAAGAATATAAGAGGTGTTTGATCGGCATTCACAAGGAGTTTACCCATGCGAATGCTGTCCAAGTTCATTGTCGCCGGCGCCATCAGCGCCATCGCCGCCACCGCTGTCCAGGCTGAAGAAGCTGCTCCCAAGCAGCGCTTCACCCACGAAGGCTATACCTACGTGTATGAAGTGAAGGACACGAAGACCGGCAAGCAGATTTCCGGCCGTCGCTTCCCTGACGCTGTCGCCTTCAATCTGGCCGTCAAGAACGGCAAGGTTTCGGGCGTGTCGGGTGGCCAGCAGGTCGCCTTTAAGGTGGAAGACGCGCGCGGCGCCGCTTCGGACGCTGCTGCCGACTAATCGGTTGCACGCTTCAAACAGATAGGGACGGCATCCGACGGGATGCCGTCCCTTTTTTGTTGCCATCAAGCGGGGGCAGCCGCTGAAAGACCGGCGCGCGCTCCTGACACGCGCCGGTTATTGGCATCAGCGGCAGGTGCGCTTGCTATCGATCGACTTGCCGAGCAGCGCGCCGCCGGCTGCGCCCAGGATCGTGCCGGTGGCGCGGTCGCCACGGGTGTCGATTGCGCGGCCGACCAGCGCACCGCCGACGCCGCCGACGATCAGACCGGTGGTGCCGTTCGACTTGCGGCAATAGGTCCGGCCGTCACGACCGCGCCATTCCTTGTAGCGATAATGTTTGCGGGCCTGGGCACCATCCGTCGGGACGGCCATCGACACCGGGATGGCCAGCGAGATGGCGGCCAGGGCGAGCAGGGCATTACGCATGATATTCTCCTCCGAATTGCGTGATTTGTCGCTTCAACCCTTCTACATTGATCCAGGTTGCATGAACGTCAGGCAACAATTTAAGTCACTGTTTCCAAGGCAATAAAATTTGAGGTGATGGATGGGTGGTGACGATGAACGGGAAGGGCGCCGGCTGATCGAGGCGTTGGACCTTGCGCCTCATCCCGAAGGCGGCTGGTATCGGGAGACGTGGCGCGCCACCGCCGCGCCGGGCGAACGGGCCGCCGGCACCGCGATCCTTTTCCTGCTGGAGGCGGATCAGCGATCGCACTGGCATCGGGTCGATGCCGACGAGCATTGGTTCTGGCATGCCGGTGCGCCGCTCATCCTGTCCGTCGCCGCGCCGAGGGAGGGTGCTCGCGACCTGCTGCTCGGACCGGACATTCTCCACGGCCAGACGCCGCAGGGCTGGGTGCCTGCGCAGCACTGGCAGGCATCGACGCCGCAGAGTGGCTGGACGCTGGTCAGTTGCACCGTGACGCCGGGCTTTGATTTTGCAGGCTTTTCTCTGGCACCACCGGATTGGTCGCCGCCGCGCTGAGAAGTTATCCACACTTATCCACAGCTTTCGACGGCGGCCTGTCAAAAATCTGTCCGATTTCGCTTTGAACGACTCGGACGTGGTGAGACGATCCTTATATCGAGACGGTGGAAACGGAGCGATCCAATTCCGGAAATCCCTGAGAAATCAGGAATTTGAGCCGTAACGACAGTCCATCGGCAGGCAATATCCGTAAGGGTGGAGCCGGGCAGACGGACGGGATGCTTGAAGCCCTTGCCGGGTACGCGCGAAAGTGAACGTCGGGCATGGAAAGCAGGCATTTTAAGCTTCGATCGGCGGCCTTAGGCCAGAAGTCGGAGCAAAACCTGAGCAGCGCCTTCGCCCGAAGGATGACGCACAGGATCGGCGGACCGATGATCGCATCTCCTCGTGAGACGCGGATCGCCTCCACATGATCGAGCATGCCGGTTTCGGCCGACGGTTCGAAAAATGCGTGAGGAGCAGTCCGACGGAAGTGGGGACCGGCAGCAATGCCGGCCCCCATTTTGCGTTTGGGAGCAGGCCCCTTGCCGATTTATTGCCGCCTGAGGCCGCGATCTTCCGCCTGTCCGTTAATGCGCAGCCGCGGTGCGGATGGCCGCCGAAAAGCGCTGGAGGCACTGGCTGTCTTCGACCCGCCCGGCATTGGCCGGATCGACCAGCAGCCCGATCCGCCGCCGCATGTCGAAGCCACTGAGCAACGGCATGGCGATGCCCGGTTGCGCATAGCAGCGCGGCATCACGGTGATGCCCAGCCCGGACCGCACATGGGCAATGGCGCGATCGTCGCTGGTCGTGCGCGCGGCGAAGAAGGGGCGGATGCCGCGCTGGGTGAAGAAATGGCTGACCTGCGACAGTGCCTCGCAATTGCGGCGGACCAGCATGTCGGCGTCGGCCACCTCTTCCGGTTCCAGCATCCGCCGGTGCGCCAGTGCATGGCTGTCCGACAGGGCCAGCGCATAGCCTTCCTCGAACCATGTTTCCCGCGCCCGCGCATCATTGCCCAATATGCCGACGATGGCGTCGATCCGCCCCCGCTCCAGTCGCGGTAGCAGGTCGCGCATCCGCCCTTCGACAATCTCGATCTTCTCGCCGTCCACCTGACAGGCGTCGCGCGTCGCCGCCTCGATCCAGGCGGAGGGCAGGGTGGATATCACCCCGACCCGGACCAGCCGGCTCTTCTGGTCCAGCGCCATCGCCTGCACCGCCTTGGCGAATTCGGCTTCGATCCGCCGGGCATGGACGGCAAAAGTTGCGCCGAAACTGGTCAGTTCGACGCGCCGGTTGGTGCGGTGGAACAGCATATGGCCGGTGAGGGTTTCCAGCTTTGCGATGCCGACTGACAAAGTGGGCTGCGACACCCGGCATTGCTGCGCCGCGCGGGAGAAATTGCCCTGATCCACCACGGCCAGGAAATAGTGGATCAGATAGCGTTCGATCATAGATGACATCTATTATATGCTTATCGCACGGTCAATTTTTCAAAAGGGTGGCGGGCTGCTATGC
Organism: Sphingobium sp. WCS2017Hpa-17; assembly: GCF_031843765.1. Lineage (NCBI taxonomy): Bacteria > Pseudomonadati > Pseudomonadota > Alphaproteobacteria > Sphingomonadales > Sphingobiaceae > Sphingobium > Sphingobium sp. WCS2017Hpa-17. The sequence continues at coordinate 8,784 of NZ_JAVTIV010000029.1, read as the reverse complement.
TCGCCCCAGTCAAAAATCTAAGGAGAGGCCGATGGCGCCCGATTTCGATTTCGCGCTGGGCGAAACTGCCGACATGATCCGGGATACGACAGCCCGTTTCGCAGCCGACCGCATCGCGCCGCTGGCCGTTCGGATCGACGCGGAGGACTGGTTCCCGCGTGACGAACTGTGGACCGCCATGGGCGAACTCGGCTTGCACGGCATCACCGTGGAGGAGGAATGGGGCGGCCTCGGCCTCGGCTATCTCGAACATGTCATCGCCTGCGAGGAAGTCAGTCGGGCTTCCGCCTCGATCGGCCTTAGCTATGGCGCGCACTCCAACCTCTGCGTCAACCAGATCCGTCGCTGGGGCAATGAGGCGCAGAAGGCGAAATATTTGCCCAAACTGATCTCCGGCGAACATGTCGGATCGCTCGCCATGTCGGAGGCTGGCGCCGGGTCCGACGTCGTGTCGATGAAGTTGAAGGCGCGGGAGACGGACAGCGGCTATGTGCTGGACGGGACCAAATTCTGGATCACCAACGCCGCCTATGCCGACACTCTGGTCGTCTATGCCAGGACCGGCGAGGGCAGCAAGGGCATCACCGCCTTCCTGATCGAGAAGGGCATGCCCGGCTTTTCCATCGGGCAGAAGATCGACAAGGTCGGCATGCGCGGATCGCCGACCGCCGAACTGGTGTTCGATAGCTGCGAAGTCCCGCGCGAGAATATCATGGGGCCGCTGAATGGCGGCACGAAGGTGCTGATGAGCGGCCTGGACTATGAACGGGCGGTGCTGGCGGGCATCCAGCTCGGCATCATGCAGGCCTGCCTCGATACCGTCATCCCCTATGTCCGCGACCGCAAGCAGTTCGGCCGGCCGATCGGCAGCTTCCAGCTGATGCAGGCCAAGATCGCCGACATGTATGTCGCGCTCAACAGCGCGCGCGCCTATGTCTATGCCGTCGCCCGTAGCTGCGACGCCGGCAAGACCACGCGCTTCGACGCGGCCGGCGCGATCCTGCTGGCCAGCGAGAATGCGGTGCGCGTCGCGCTGGAGGCGGTGCAGGCGCTGGGCGGCGCGGGTTATACGAAGGACTGGCCGGTCGAACGCTATATGCGTGACGCGAAGCTGCTGGACATCGGCGCGGGCACCAACGAAATCCGCCGCATGCTGATTGGCCGCGAACTGATCGGGGCCGCACAGTGACGGGTCCGGTCATCGATACCGCGCTGTCATCCGATAGCGAGGGATTCCGCGCCAATGCCGCGCATAACCGCGCGCTGGCCGACCAGTTGCGCGCCGACGTCGCCAGCGCTGCGCTGGGCGGCGGAGAGGTTGCACGCGAACGCCATGTCGGCCGGGGCAAGCTGCTCCCGCGCGACCGCGTCGAAAATCTGCTCGACGCCGGCAGCCCCTTCCTCGAAATCGGCCAGCTTGCGGCGAACGGCCTTTATGGCGGCGATGTCGCGGGCGCGGGCATCGTGGCCGGCATCGGCCGGCTCCACGGCCGTCAGGTGATGATCGCCGCCAATGATGCCACGGTGAAGGGCGGCACCTATTTCCCGCTGACGGTGAAAAAGCATTTGCGCGCACAGGAAATCGCGCTCGAAAACAATCTGCCCTGCATCTATCTGGTCGACAGCGGCGGCGCCAACCTGCCGCATCAGGCGGAGGTTTTTCCCGATCGCGACCATTTCGGCCGCATTTTCTACAATCAGGCGCAGATGTCGGCGCGCGGCATCCCGCAGATCGCCTGCGTCATGGGCAGTTGCACCGCCGGCGGCGCCTATGTCCCTGCCATGTCGGACGAAACGGTGATCGTCCGCAATCAGGGCACGATCTTCCTCGCCGGTCCGCCGCTGGTGCAGGCGGCGACGGGAGAGGTCATCAGCGCCGAGGATCTGGGCGGCGGCGACCTGCATGGCCGCAAGTCGGGCGTGGTCGATCATGTCGCCGACAGTGACGATCATGCGCTCAGCATCGTGCGCGATATCGTGGCGACCCTCGCGCCGCAGGGCGTGCCGCCGGTCAACCTTCAGGAACCGGTCGCACCGAAATATGACCCGGCCGAACTCTACGGCATTATCCCGCAAGACGTCCGCGCGCCTTATGATGTGCGCGAGGTGATCGCTCGCATCGTCGACGGCAGCGCGTTTCACGAGTTCAAAGCGCTCTACGGCACCACGCTCGTCTGCGGCTTCGCCCATATCTGGGGCATGCCGGTCGCGATCCTCGCCAATAACGGCGTGCTGTTCAGCGAAAGCGCGGTCAAGGGTGCGCACTTCATCGAACTGGCCTGCCAGCGGAAAATCCCGCTGCTGTTCCTCCAGAATATCTCCGGCTTCATGGTCGGCGGCAAATATGAGGCGGAGGGGATCGCCAAAAATGGCGCCAAGCTGGTCACCGCCGTCGCCACCGCCAGCGTGCCCAAGATCACGGTGTTGATCGGCGGCAGTTTCGGCGCGGGCAATTACGGCATGTGCGGTCGGGCCTATCAGCCGCGCTTCCTCTTCACCTGGCCCAACAGCCGCATTTCGGTGATGGGTGGGGAACAGGCGGCATCGGTGCTGGCCACCGTCCATCGCGACGCGAAGAGCTGGACCCCGGAGCAGGCGGATGCCTTCAAGACGCCGATCCGGCAGAAATATGAGGAAGAGGGCAATCCCTGGTACGCTTCGGCCCGGCTGTGGGACGATGGCATCATCGACCCGGCCCAGACCCGCGACGTGCTCGGCCTCGCCTTCGCTGCCGCTCTCAACGCCCCCATCCCCGAACGCCCGGCGTTCGGCGTGTTCCGGATGTGATTCCCATGATCCAGTCCCTTCTCATCGCCAATCGCGGCGAAATCGCCTGTCGCGTCATTCGCACTGCGCGGCGGCTCGGCATCCGCACCATTGCGGTCTATTCCGATGTGGATGCGCAGGCGCTGCATGTCGCGCTGGCGGATCAGGCCGTGCATATTGGCGCTGCGCCCGTACGCGAAAGCTATCTGCTGGGCGACCGAATCATCGCTGCCGCGATCGACACCGGGGCGGAGGCGATCCATCCGGGCTATGGCTTCCTGTCGGAAAATGCCGATTTCGCGCAGGCGGTGATCGATGCGGGCCTGATCTGGGTCGGGCCTGATCCCGCCAGCATCACCGCCATGGGCCTGAAGGATGCGGCCAAGACGTTGATGGCCGACGCCGGCGTGCCGGTGACGCCGGGCTATCTGGGCGACAATCAGGATGCCGATCATCTGGAGAGCCAGGCCGCGCAGATCGGCTATCCCGTCCTGATCAAGGCCGTGGCTGGCGGCGGTGGCAAGGGGATGCGGCTGGTCGAGCAGCCGGCCGACTTTGCCGATGCGCTGCTGTCCTGCCAACGCGAGGCGGCGTCTTCCTTCGGCAATGCCCATGTGTTGATCGAAAAATATATCCAGCGCCCCCGCCATATCGAAGTGCAGATATTCGGCGATAAGCACGGTAATATCGTCCATCTGTTCGAGCGCGACTGCTCGCTTCAGCGCCGCCATCAGAAGGTGATCGAGGAAGCGCCCGCGCCCGGCATGGATGCGCAGACGCGCGAAGCCCTGTGCGCCGCCGCCGTGCGCGCGGGCAAGGCGGTCGACTATGTCGGTGCGGGGACGATCGAATTCATCGCCGACGCCTCCGAAGGGCTGCGCGCCGACCGTATCTGGTTCATGGAAATGAACACGCGGTTGCAGGTCGAACATCCCGTGACCGAAGCGATCACCGGGCAGGATCTGGTCGAATGGCAGTTGCGCGTGGCGTCGGGCGAACCTTTGCCGCGCCGGCAGGATGAACTGACGATCAATGGCTGGGCGATGGAAGCACGCCTTTATGCCGAAGATCCGGCCAAAGGCTTCCTGCCTTCGATCGGGCGGCTCGATGCCTTCGATCTGGGTGACAGCGTCCGCGTGGATACCGGGGTGGAGCAGGGCGCGACCATCTCGCCTTATTATGATCCCATGATCGCCAAGCTGATCGCCCATGGCGACACGCGCGACGCGGCGCGTACCGCGCTGGCCGAGGCGCTGGATCGCTCCGTGGTCTGGCCGCTGCGCACTAATGCCGGTTTTCTGGTGAGAGCGCTGGCCCACCCCGATTTTGCCGCCGGGCAGGTCGATACCGGCCTGATCGCGCGGGAAGGGGAGGCGCTGATGCCGGCCATCCTGCCGAGCGACGCGGCATTGGCGAAGGCAAGCGCCAGCATCGGCGGTGCCGGCGCGCTCGCGGGTTTCCGCCTCAACGGCGCGGGGCGGCGAACGGCGCGCGTGCTGGTCGATGGCCAGCCGGTCGATGTGACGATCGGGGCTGGAGGCAAGACCCTGACCGCAGCCCCGCAGGCCCGGACATTGGTGACCGAACATGGCCGCAGCTGGCAGGTCACGCCCTGGCGCGCGGCATCGGGTGGCGCGGCGGCGGCGGGCGACGGCGCGATCCTCGCCCCTATGCCCGGCCGCATCATCGCCGTCGCCGTGGCGCAGGGCGACAAGGTAACGAAGGGCCAGAAGCTGATCACGCTGGAAGCGATGAAGATGGAACATGGGCTGACCGCGCCCTTCGACGGAACGGTGGAGGACATGCCGCATGCGCAAGGTGCGCAGGTACAGGAAGGCACATTGTTGGTGCGGATCGTGGCGGAGGATGCGGCATGAGCGGCCGTCATTATGACGAATGGCAGGTCGGCGACCGGATCGAGCATCCTATCCGCCGGACCGTGACGGAGACGGACAATCTCCTCTTTTCCACGATGACCCATAATCCGCAGCCTTTGCACATCGATGCGGAGGCGGCGCGGGCGAGCGAGTTCGGGCAGATTCTCGTCAACGGCACCTTCACTTTCTCGCTGATGATCGGCCTGTCGGTCGGTGAAACGACGCTTGGCACGCTGGTCGCCAATCTGGGCTATGACAAATTGGTCATGCCCAAGCCGGTCTTCATCGGCGACACGATGCGCGCCACCAGCGAGGTGGTGGAACTGCGCGACAGCAAGTCGCGACCCACTGCCGGCCTCGTCACCTTCCGCCACGAGCTCATCAACCAGCGGGATGAGATCGTCTGCCAGTGCCTGCGCACCGCATTGCTGCAACGGCGCCCTGCATGAGGTTGCGCTCGCTCCTCTTCGTGCCGGGCGACCGGCCGGAGCGTTTTGCCAAGGCCGCCGCCAGCGGTGCGGACGCCATCATCCTTGATCTGGAGGATAGTGTCGCGCCGGATGGCAAGGCGCGGGCGCGAGCGGCCATAGCGGACTATCTCGCTGCCCCGGCAGCAGTCGGTCGCTTCGTGCGAATCAATCCGATCGACAGCGGCCAACTGGACGCCGACCTTGCCGCAGTGGCTGGTGCCGACGGCATCGTCCTGCCCAAATGCGAAGGCGCCGCCACCGTCGCCCTGCTCGCCGATCGCCTGCCGCCCGCTATGACGATCCTGCCGATCGCGACCGAAACGCCGCAGGCCGTCTTCCAACTGGGCAGCTATGGCGCGGTCGCGGATCGGCTCTGCGGCCTTACCTGGGGGGCGGAGGATCTGCCTGCGGCCATCGGCGCCATCGGCAGCCGCCATGCCGATGGCCGTTATACCAGCCCTTATGAAATGGTCCGCGCCATGACCCTGTTCGGCGCCCATGCCGCCGGCGTCGCGGCGATCGAGACGGTCTATCCCGCCATCCGGGACGAAGCCGGCCTTGCCACCTATGCTGCGCGTGGTGCGTTTGACGGTTTTACGGGCATGATGGCGCTTCACCCCGCGCAGGTACCGATCATCAACGCGGCCTTCACCCCCACGGCGGATCAGGTCGCGCAGGCGCGCTCTATCGTTGCAGCCTTTGCCCAGTCCCCCGGCGCAGGTGTCCTGATGCTGGACGGCAAGATGATTGATGCCCCACATTTGCTTCAGGCTCGAAAGCTGCTGGCGCGTGCGGGTGAGCCAGTCTGATTTTCGGCTGCTTGTGTGGGAATGGTGCCGGATGAGGGGATCGAACCCCCGACCTTCGGTTTACAAAACCCGCTATCCGGTTCCGATTTGACCGGTTTCTCAGGGTTTTCCTGATCCCTTCGGGTGATCTTATCCCAGCTTTCCGGGCTTAAACACGGTTCAAAGGTGCGAGGCGCACCTTAGGGCGGTGGTTCATCTTCACATCGAAAATTCGGCCCCGAACGCGAGTGGCATCGCGCCGGGGCCTGACCAACACGATGATGGAGACATCGCCATGGATGCTGACACCAATACCGCAGGCGGAATCCGTCTGGAAGCCCCGACGATCGACGGGGACGGTAACTCCAATTACTCGCCCTGTCGGACCGGGCTCCACTTCTGCGGCTCTACCCCGGATAACGAGCAGCCCTATACGGCGGCCAACATTCCGGCGACCAGCTTCTGGCAGGCGAACGAGATGTTCAGGGCGGCCCGGCGCGTCGGAGAGTGTGCAGAGGTTGAAGCGGACTTCTGCGTTGACCTGATGCTGGCCGGCGACTGCGAGCAAGACTTCTGGTCGAACCGCCAGCTATTCCCGGTCATCCTCGCGGAGATCACTCGCCCTCTCGCCACCCGCCCCACCGATACGGGGAGAGGGTGAATGGGCTCGCCTGAGCGCATCCTAGTCTGCGGCGGACGCGACTATGCCGATCAAGCCATGCTGTTCGGCGTGCTGGACATGCAGGCAGAGCAAGGGCCAATCAACGCCATCATCCAGGGCGATTGCCCGACTGGCGCTGACAAGCTGGCTCGCATGTGGGCGATTTCGCGCAACGAGCATTATGATTGCTATCCGGCTGACTGGCGCGCCCATGGAAAGGCCGCTGGCCCCATCCGCAATCAACGGATGCTGGACGAGGCAAAGCCCACCAAGGTCTTCGCCTTCCCCGGCGGACGAGGGACTGCGGACATGGTTCGGCGGGCAAAGGCTGCTGGCGTGCCGGTCTACCAGTTTCCCGATTTCTCTGCCTCAAGGAGTAATACCCAATGACCGAAGCAGAGCGAATAGCGGCTGGCTTGTCGGAGGCGCAGCGCGTCCTTTGGATACGGACGATCCTAGCAATGGCTGGCACAGCGCCGCAGCGGAATGCCTTCGTAGATGGCTACAACGCAATGCTCATCACGCGCTGGGCTAGCCCGACGATGCGCGAATATCATGCGCTTGGCGAACAGGTCCGCGCAATCCTCCTGAAAGGAACCGAGTGATGGTGGATATTGAGAAATTGCGGGAGGTACTGACCTTCTTGTCGGCGGTTATGCCTTTGTCGGCGAAGGATGGTCCTGACTACGCTGAGATAATCGGCGCAGATGGAAGCAAGATCGCATTGACCATGAGGCCTGAGCTTTTCGCCGCCGTCAACGAACTTCCCGCCCTCCTAGACGAACTAGAGCGCAAGACGAAGGCGTTGGAGGAGTTTTGCCAGTCTGCGGAATGCGCAGCCGGGTGTGACGAAGGCTGTTCCGAAGACGACGCTTATTCCGAAATTCTATCTTTTGCCGGGTCAGCGCTGGCCGTTTCTTACGCCGCCGCTCGCGCCGCCCTGAAAGGAACCCCCAATGACCACTGACACCCCCTCGCATGACCTGCGTAGCGCGCTGGAGCCGTTCAAGCATTTCGATGGGCCGCTGCCGGACTATGACAGCCCGATGCGCTGCGTCTATGAAAGCGGCATCCAGTATGCTGTGAACCTGCTGGCCAAGACGCTTGAAGTCGATGATTGGGAGCCGTGCGACGGAACCGAAGAGTTTGACGGCGACCTTGGCGGTACGCTGTTCAATATCGTGCTGGCCGCTATGCCGAAGAACGCTGATGGCGATCCCATGCACCCGGAAGAGGTCCGCCGCGCCCTCGCCTCCGACACCATCGGCAACGGGGGTGGGGATCGGTTGCATTACAGCGGTGATGTCATGGAGGCCGTTCAGCGGCTAATTGAGCGTGGCCGGGCAACGCTGGACAAGGACGGATATCTGGTCGCCTTTGCTCGCCGGGAAGTCCATGCCGACGATTGCGATGCGATGCAGCGTCCGCGAGCAGATTGCACTTGCGCGCCTACCATCGCACACTCTCCCGCCGCTGAGCCGGTTGTGCTGCGGGAGGCGCTGGATCAGTGTATGAAGCAATTCGCCTTCTACGCCACGGAACACGCCAAAGCGGGCAAGGCGGAGAAGGCGGCAACAAACCAGCGCTTTGCCGATCTTTGCCACACGGCCCTCGCCACCCCAGCGCGAACGGATGATGCCGCGCAGGCGGGCGGGAGCGTGACGCAATCCGATGCCGACGCGGCCAACGCATGGATGCGCGATCATCTGGACGGCGGCAATGCGCCCGGCAGTCTGTGCATCGCCTTCGCCCAGCATCGCGAGCGCCATGCACAGGCGGGCGGGGATGTGGCGGCTATGCGGGAGGCTTTGGCCGAACTTGATTGGCTTGGTGAGTTGGCCAAGAAATCCGTCGATACTGCTGGTGCCTGCGACGGCATAGATGCGGCAATTGAACAAATCCGTGGCGCCATCTCCACCCAAGCAGCTTACCCCACTGGCGCGGGGGAGGGTGAGCGCCTTCGCATCGGTTGGTGGAACGACATGAAGGCGCGCGGTGTCAGCGATGAGGCAGCTATCCTCAAGATACAGGCCGCCCTTACTCCAGCGGATGCGCGGAAGGGGGACGGGTGATGGGCGCTGTTCTCGACGGCCGAGCGCTGTTTGAAAAGATCATAGAGCGACCGCAATCATTGTTTGATCGGGTGTGGCAAATTGTCGTTTCAGAGGCACGATCAGACACGCCCGAAGGTCGGGCTGCGATTAAGGTGCGATTGCTGGATA
>NZ_JAVTIV010000028.1:0-37732 GCF_031843765.1 Sphingobium sp. WCS2017Hpa-17 | reverse complement strand
GCGAGCGCAAATCCATAGACAAAGGCTGACCCATCCATGCTGGCCTCCTCCACCAACAGGGATTCTGAATCATAAAATCACGCTCTTGGAAACCCTTGCCGATTCATAACGGTCGAAATCCGCTCTATTGACAAATTTCATTAGTTAGCTATCTAATAAATATGCCTTTATCGGAACCCAAACGCGCATTGGCGCACAAGATGGCGCCTGTCGCCCGCGCCTGGCGCCAGCTGGCCGACAGCGCATTGGCGGAATTCGGCGTGTCCAACAGCACCGCCTGGTGCCTGATCCATATCGACCGGCTGGGCGGCGAAGTGCGCCAGAGCGAGCTGGCCGAGTCGCTGGACATCGCCCAGCCATCGCTGGTTCGGACGCTGGATCAGGTGCAGGCTGGCGGGCTGGTGCAGCGCACCCCCCATCCCGACGACAAGAGATCCAACATCATCAGCCTGACCCCGACCGGGCAGGAACTGGTCGGCAGAATCGAAAGCAAGCTGGATGCGCTGCGCGTCGAGTTGCTGACCGATGTGCCCGAGCAGGCGATCGAAGTTGCGGTCTGGTTGCTGGACCTATTGAGCCTGCGAATCGCGGAGAAACGGAGCGCCACATGACCGGCGAGCGGTTCGGGGTGCCGGCGGCGCTCTTCTCCCTCAAATGCCTGGCGGCGGGCATGCTGGCCCTGTTCGTCGCCTATAGCATCGGGCTGGAGCGGCCCTATTGGGCGTTCCTGACCAGCTATATCGTGGCGCAGCCCATGGCCGGCGCGGTGATTTCCAAGGCGGTGTTCCGCGCGATGGGTACGCTGGTCGGCGCGATCTTTGCCGTGGCGATCGTGCCGCCGCTGGTCAATGCGCCCGAATTGCTGGTGCTGGCCATGGCGTCATGGCTGGGGCTGTGCGTGTTCGTGTCGCTGCTGGACCGGACGCCACGCGGCTATATGTTCGTGCTGGCCGGCTATACCGCCTGCCTGATCGTCTTTCCCGACGTCGATACGCCCCAGACCATCTTCACCGTCGCGGCGCTGCGGGTGCAGGAAATTCTGATCGGTATCGCCTGCGGCAGCCTGATCCATGGCGTCATCCTGCCCGGTTCCATCACCGGCGTGCTGCTGGCGCGGGTGGAGGCGATGCTGCGCGATGCCGAGCGCTGGTCACGCGACGCAATCGCCACCGAGCCGGTCGAAGGGCTGGATGCCGAGCGGCGCCGGTTGGCGCAGGACGTCACGGAATTGCACCAGATGTCGATCCATCTGCCGTTCGACATCAGCCGGTTGGCGCCACGCGTGCGGACAGTCCGGGCGTTGCAGGACCAGCTGTCGATGCTGTTGCCATTGGGCGCGGCGGCGGAAGACCGGCTGGCGCAGTTGAAGGCGGCCAATGACGGCATGGTGCCGCGCCAAGTCGAGGCGCTGATCGCCGATGTGCGGCTGTGGCTGGATACGCCCGCGCCCGACAATGTGGTGCGCGCCGAGCGGGCGCAGGCGCTGATCGACCGCTGTACCGCGCTGGAACCGGCGGCCACGGGCGACATGGGCTGGGCCGACATGATGCGCCTGAGCCTCTATGCCCGGCTCGCCACGCTGATCGCGGTGCATCGCGACTGCCGCGACCTGTACGACCAGATGGTGACGCACAGCCGCGCTGCCGTGACGCCACGGGTGGCGCAGTTGCTGGAAGGCCGGCGCAACCGCGAACTGCATCGCGATTATGCCAGCGCGGCGCGCGGTGCGTTCAGCGCGTTCATGACGATCGCGCTGGGCTGTGCCATCTGGATATTGAGCGGGTGGAAGGATGGCGGCAGTGCGGTGATGCTGGCCGGCGTGTTCCTGGCGCTGTTCGCGGCGGTGGACAACCCGCTGGCGCCGCTCAAGGGCTTCATGATCGGCACCGTTGCCGCATCGGCACTGGGCGCGATCTATGGCTATGCGATCATGCCACGCCTTGATGGCTTTGCGCAACTCGCGCTGGCCTATTCGCCGGCCCTGCTCTTGCTGGGCGCGATGATGGCGTCGCCGCGCTGGATGGGGATCGCCCTACCCACATTGTTGGGACTGGGCAGCCCGGTCCTGTTGTCGGACCATTATGTCAATGCCTTTGCCAGCTATGCCAATGGCGCGGTGGCGCAGATTATCGGCATCTGGTTCGCGATCCTGATGGCCGGGCTGTTGCAGTCGGCCGGGGTCGAGCGGGCGATCCGGCGCACGTTGCGGGCGGGGTGGATGGATATCGCCAATCGCGCGACCCTGATGAGCCCGCCCGATGTGCGCGGATGGATCAACCGGATGCTCGACCGGATCGCCCTGCTCGCCCCGCGCCTCGCCGCCACCCGCGCGGACAGTGGCAAGCCGCTCTATGACGCGCTGCGCGACCTGCGCACCGGGGTGGCGATAGGAGAACTGCGGCAGTTGCGGCTCGACCTGCCCGCGCAGGAAGGCGCGCCGCTGGCCGCCGTGCTGGGCGGGGTGAGCCGCCACTATCGTGCGTTGGACCCGGATGCGCCGGCGGCGGCCGACCCCGCTTTGCTGCATGATATCGACAGCGCGATCGCGGACCTGTCCGCCAATCCGCGTCAACCGGTCCGCCGGGACAGCGTGCTGGGGCTGGTCAGCCTGCGCCGCAACCTGTTTCCCGACGCGGACGCTTATCGGAGGATCGCGGCATGACCGGCGAAATCGCCCTGGGCGGCGTCTATATGCCTACATTGCTCCTGCTGGGGCTGGTCGCGCTGATCCTGAGCTGGGGTCTGACCCGGCTGATCGGCGCCTTCGGCCTCTACCGCTTCCTCGCCTATCGCGCGGCGGTGGACCTGTCCCTCTTCATCCTGTTGCTGGGCGGCCTCGCCCTGCTCGTCCCCACCCTTGGAATCCGACTATGAACCGCCTGACTACGACGCTGATCCGCAGCGCTGCCACCATCATCCTCGTCATCGCCGCGGCTTTGGTCGCGATCTGGATGTGGAATCATTATGAGCGCAGCCCCTGGACCCGCGACGGGCGGGTGCGCGCCGATGTGGTGCGGGTGACGCCCGACATCAGCGGGCTGGTGACGTCGGTGGCGGTGCATGACAATCAGACGGTGAAGGCCGGCGACCTGCTGTTCGTGATCGACACGCCGCGCTATTCCATGGCGCTGGAGGAAGCCAGCGCCCGCATCGCCAGCGCACAGGCGACATTGGCGCAGGCCCGGCGGGAGGCCCGGCGCGACAGCGCGCTGGGCGATCTGGTCGCCGCCGAAACCCATGAGCAGAATCTGGCCAAGGTGGAGACGGCGCAGGCGGCGCTGACCGAAGCGCTGAGCAGCCGCGATGCCGCCGCGCTGAACCTGAAGCGGACGAAGGTGCTGGCGTCGGTCAATGGCGTGGTCACCAATCTGGACCTGCATCCGGGCGACTATGTCGGCGCGGGCAGCCAGGCGCTGGCCCTGATCGACAGCGATTCGGTGCGGGTCGAGGGCTATTTCGAGGAAACCAAGCTGGGGCTGATCTGCATCGGTGCGCCGGTGACGGTGCGGCTGATGGGCGAGGCGCAGGATGTGCATGGCCGGGTCGAGAGCATCGCCTTCGGCATCAATGACGACAGTCGCAGCAACAGCGGCAACCTGCTGCCGGCGGTCGAGCCGACCTTCAGCTGGGTAAGGCTGGCGCAGCGGATTCCGGTGCGGGTGAAAATCGAAAAGGTGCCGGACGGGCTGCGGCTGATTTCGGGGCGGACCGCAACGGTAACGGTGCAGCCGGCGCAGAAGGACAAGGATGGCAAGCCGGGGGATTGCCGTCATGCGTGAGGCGACGGGCAAGTCAGGCGTGCTTCGACAGGCTCAGCACGAACGGCGATGGATGGCGGGGATCGGCACATCATTGCTGGCGCTGGCGCTGACGGCCTGTGCGACGGCCGGGCCGGATTATCATGGGCCTGAACAGTCCGTTGCGACCGCGCCGGCGGCGACGAGTGCCTTCCATTCGGGGCAAAGCGCGCTGTTTGCGCAGGCTGACCTGCCCGATCATTGGTGGCAGCTCTATGCCGATCCTCAGCTCGACAGCCTGATCGAGCAGGCGCTGGCGGCCAATACCGACATGCGGCAGGCCGACGCCAATCTGGCTCAGGCGCAGGCGGTGCTACGCGAGGCGGAAGCCGGACGGACGATCAGCACCAGCATCAGCGGCGGCGAGACCTTGTCCCGGCCGTCGGGCGTGACCCAGCATCTGCCGGGCACCATCGCCTATGATCTGGGCCTGTCCGCCTCTTACCCGCTGGACCTGAACGGCCGCATCAGGCGCGCGATCGAGGCGAGCAATGCCGATGTCGAGGCGAGCGCGGCGGCGCGCGACTATGTGCGGGTCAGCGTGGCGGCGGCGACGGCCAGGGCCTATGCGCAGGTGTGCGCGGCCAATTATAGTCTGGGCGTAAACCGCAAGGTGGTGGCGTTGCAGCGCGATACCGCGAACGCCACGCGGCGGCTGGCTAAGGGCGGGCGCGGCACCGCCTTCGACGTCAGCCGGGCGCAAGCGGCGGTGGACAGCAGCGCGGCCGCCCTGCCGGCGTTCGAGGCGCAGCGGCAGAATGGGCTGTATCTGCTGGCGACGTTGATGGGACGCCCACCCGCCGATTATCCGCGCGAGGTCGAAAGTTGCGCCGCGCTACCGACGCTGCGCCAGCCTCTGCCGGTGGGCGATGGCGCGGCCTTGATCCGGCGGCGGCCCGACATCAGGCAGGCCGAGCGGGCGATTGCCGGCGATACCGCGCGGCTGGGGGTGGCGACCGCCGACCTTTATCCGCAGGTCAGCATCGGCGGGTCGGTGGGCCTGTCCGGCCCGCTCAGGGATTTCGGATCGGGATCGGCCTTTGGCTTCAGCCTGGGGCCGCTGATCAGCTGGAGCTTTCCCAACCGGCCGGTGGTGCGGGCGCGGATCGCGCAGGCGGAGGCGGCGGTGCAAGGCGATCTGGCCGGGTTCGACGGCACGGTGCTGGAAGCGCTGCGCCAGACCGAGACGGCGCTGGAAACCTATCGCCGCGATGCCGAGCGGACGGCGGCGCTGGAGCGGGCGCGGGATAGCGCAGCGCTGTCCGCCACGCAGGCCGGCAAGCTGTTCCGTTTCGGCCGGGGCGATTTCCTGTCGCTGCTGGATGCACAGCGCAGTCTGGCGAGCGCGGAAGTGAGCGCCGCAGCGGCACGGACGCAGTTGGTGCAGGACCAGATTGCGCTGTTCCTGGCGCTGGGTGGCGGCTGGAACTGAAATTCGGGGGCAAGAAAAAAGGCGGGGCCTTGGGAGGCTCCGCCTTTTTTGATTCGATCTTAGCTGCCGTTGGGGCCGCCGCCATTCGGTCCGGCACCACCGCCACCCATGCCGCCGGCGCCGACTGCGCCGATATTGCCGAAAATCTCGTCGAACAGGCTACGGTTGCGGCCCAGCGTCGGGGTCTTGTCCCCCGTGGGCGAGATGTGGGCGACCTGTTCCAGACCCATGCGGTCGATCGCAGTGACATTGCCCGCCGGGTCGAAGCGGACGCGCAGCACCGTCTGGTCCACTGCCTTGGGATTGGAGAAGGCCAGCGCGCGCATGTCACGCGACACATAATACCAGTCCTGCTCGCCGAACTGCGACACGAAGCTGGGGCGACCCAGCGTCCCTTCCACCGAGGCGCGATTGTCGATGCCCGGCTGGACGGAATCGACCAGCAGCTTGTCGACCGAATAGCCCTGATGCGTGCGGATGCGGGTGCAGCCAGAGGCGCCCAGCACCAGCGCGCTGAGGCCGACAGCGAGCAGGATGCGCCCGCTTGACGAGTGACGGCTGAACTGACGCATGAACTTCTCCTGCGGGAGCGGGCCCCGCGAACCTTCAAGAAACCTGATGCCGCCATTGCATTGGGCGACGCAGCGATCAATATGGAAATGCGCAAGCCCCGGCAAGGGGCGCAAAATATCGGACGGCGCACGATAGTCCGATCCGTCAATGAAAAGCTGTGATCCCATGCCTGCCTCCCCTTCCTTCCTCCAGCGCCTGTTCGGGCGCACCGATCCCAAGGAGGGGCTGCGGCCGCTCTATAACGCCTTGATCCGGGAGGGGCGACAGCCGCACTGGTATCTGGAGGGGGCGGTGCCCGATACGCTGGACGGGCGGTTCGACATGATCGTCGCGATCCTGGCGCAGATATTGATGCGGCTGGAGCAGCAGGCCCCCGGACAGGACGGCGCGCAGGACAGTGTGTGGCTGACCGAATTGTTCGTCGACGATATGGACGGGCAGTTGCGGCAGGAGGGTGTGGGCGACGTCGTGGTCGGCAAGCATGTCGGACGGATGATGAGCGCACTGGGCGGCCGGATCAGTGCGTATCGCACGGCGCTGGCCGGCGAGGCGGACCTGGCCGAGGCGCTGCGGCGCAATCTGTATCGCGGCGCCGATGTGAGCGATGCGGCGCTGGCCCATGTCGAGGGTGCGCTGCGGGCGCGCTGGACGCGGCTGGGCTGCCTGTCGCACGACGCGCTGCTGAGCGGAGATTTAGGATGAGCATGATACCGACACCGGAATTTTCCCGTACCCACAAGGCCGATGCGATCGGGCGGCTGCCCGCGCAGTTGCAGATTGCGGCGGAACCCGAAGAGCGCGCGGCACTGGCGAAGCGGTTCGGGCTGGCGGCGCTCGACCGGCTGGAGGCGGATTATGGCCTGACCGTCGAGGATGGCGCCATCACCGCGCGCGGCCGGGTGCGCGCGGCGCTGGCCCAGCCCTGCGTCGCGACCGGGACGCCGGTGCCCGAGACGATCGACAGCGATTTCGTGCTGCGCTTCGTGGTCGAGCGCGAAGAAGCGCAGGCAGCCGACGAACTGGAGTTGGACGCCGAGGATTGCGACACGATCGGCTATGACGGCCATGTGATCGACATGGGCGAGGCGGTGGCCGAGACGATGGCGCTGGCCATGGAACCCTTCCCCCGCGCGCCGGACGCCGATGCCTATCTGAAGGAAGCCGGGGTGCTGAGCGAGGAGCAGGCGAGTCCGTTCGCCGCGCTCCTGGGGTTGAAGGACAAGACATAGGAGGCTTGCCCATGTTCGCCGCGCTGATGCTGATCGCCGCCGGGGCGCCGATGATCGCCGAGGATGTGGCGCGGGCGCAATGGGACATGGCCGAGAACAGGGCGCAATGCGCGCCGCTGGCCTTGCTGTCTGACGGCGGGGTGAAGGGTAAGGCGCGGCCGGCACAGTTCAGTGGTGGCTGGGCGGTGGCATTCGACCTGCCGGGGCTGCGCAGCGCCTATGGTTTTGCCGGGCCGGGCATCATCGGCATGGATGCGGAGCCGGAACCGGCGCAGCGGGCGCGGCTGACGAAGCAATGGCCGCATACGCGCGATCTTCCCGCTTTGCCCGGCCCCGCTTATGCCGGCTATGGGCTGGTCGGCGCGCAGCCCTATCCCGCGGACAATGTGCAGGGCGAGGGCCTTGAATCGCTCGCCTATATGCGGGTCGCGGGTCAGGGCTGCACCTATAATGTGTGGAGCCGGATCAGCCGGGCGCATCTGGAGATTTTGCTGGACAATTTGCGCCTTCAGGACTGACCTGTTTCCCTTTCGTTCCCGGCTGTGGCATAGGGAGCGGCATGGACGCCTCGCTGCCGCCGCTGCGCAAGATCATCCATATCGACATGGACGCCTTTTATGCGTCGGTGGAACAGCGCGACGATCCGTCGCTGCGGGGACTGCCGATCGCGGTGGGCGGCGGCGGGCCGCGCGGGGTGGTGGCGACGTGCAGCTATGAAGCGCGCAAATTCGGCGTGCGATCGGCCATGCCGGGCGCGCGGGCGCGGCGGCTCTGCCCCGACCTGATCTTCGTGCCCCCGCGATTCGAGGTCTATCGCGCGGTGTCGGGGCAGGTTCGAGCGATCTTCAGTCGCTTCACCGACATGATCCAGCCGCTGTCGCTGGACGAAGCCTATCTGGACGTGACGGTGAACAAGCCGGGCATCGCGTCGGCGACGCACGTAGCGGAAGAGATACGGCGAATGATCCGGGAGGAAACGGGGCTGACCGCGTCGGCCGGCGTATCCTACAACAAGCTGATCGCCAAGCTGGCGTCGGACCAGAACAAGCCCGACGGGGTGTGCGTGGTGCGGCCGAGCGAAGGGCCGGCCTTCATCGCGGCAATGCCGGTGCGGCGCATCCATGGCGTGGGGCCGGTGACGGCGAAACGGATGCAGGCGCTGGGAATCGAGACGGGCGCGGACCTGCGCGACCGGGACATGCGGTTCCTGCAAAGCCATTTCGGCAGCGCGGCGGACTATTATTATCGCGCGGCGCGAGGACAGGACGACCGGCCGGTGCGCGAGCGCGAGGGGCGCAAGTCGGTGAGCGTCGAGGACACATTCTTCGACGACCTGATCGAGGAAGACGCGCTGGTGGCGGAGATCGAACGGATTGCCGCGTCGCTCTGGACCCGTATCGAGAAGGCCGGCGCCTGGGGGCGGACGGTGGTGCTGAAGGTGAAGTTCGCCGATTTCCGCATCATCACGCGGTCGCGCAGCTTTTCAGCGCCGGTGCGGTCGCCGGAATTGCTGGCGCAGGCGGGGCGGGAGTTGCTGGTCGCGCAACTGCCGCTGCGCATGGGGGCGCGGTTGCTGGGGCTGGGCGTGCATAATCTGGAGGGGGAGGAAGAGGCGGACCAGGGGGAGCAGTTGGCGCTGGGGTTGTAGAAGCGCCGTGCCCACCCCGCTGCGGCTAAGCGCGCCTAAGGCTCGCCAAGCCTCGCTGCCCCTCCCGCAAGCGGGAGGGGTGTTTGTCCTGCTTTAGAAGGGCAGCCAGTTCCGCTTTTCGGTGAACTTCATATAGCCGGCGTTGACGCCGAGACGATAGCCGACGCCGAGGCGGATCGGGATCAGCACCACGCTGCCCCAGCGCAGATAGGAGGCGGTGAAGCCACCGACCAGATAGGCGGTGCCCTCCGCCGCGGGGAAGCGGTGGTAGAGATCCTGCGTGTCGTAGAGATTATAGACGAGGACGAAGGTGTTGGCCGCATTGCCGCCAACGTCGAAGCCGATCGACGGGCCGGTCCAGTAGACTTCGCGCTTGCCCTCCACCTTGTGATTGAGTGTGCCCGAACCGTAGCGCAGGCCGACGACGAAGGCGCCCGAGGCCTCTCGCCCGGAAATATAGGCGTTGGGGCGGCCCTGATCCTTCAGGATTTTCTCGATGATGCCGGCCAGCCCTTCAGCGCCCTTGCCGAACACGCCCTCGGCCGCGCCGATCAGATCATCTTCCTGATAGGAGTCGCCCGGCGCCATCGCGGCCGGCGGCGAGTTGGTGGTGACGGGTGCGCCGGTCGCGGTGTTGCCGCCATTGGCGACGGGCGGCGCACCGGCATCCAGATTCGGCTGATAGGGCGTGCCCTGATTCACGCTGGGGTCGACGCCGGGATCAGTGGGATTCGTGTTGGTGGGCGGCGGTGGCGCGAGGTCGGAATCGATCGCGCTGTTGGGGTCGATGGTGCGCACCTGCGCAGAAGCCGCCAGCGGCGTCAGCGCCATGCCCGCCAGCGCGGCGACCAGCGCGCTCGCTCGCGCGATGCGGGCGCCCATCTGCCCCTTGATGCCGATCATGCCCGATACTCCCCGAAAAGCGCGCGTCATAGCCAGATATAGGCCCAGATAAAGGCATTGCGACCAGCAAGCTGAAACGACAATGAACGAACGGCGACCCGAGTCGATTCCGCGCCGGAACGAAAATCGCCAAGCCCGTGAAAATTCGTGATCCTGCCCGTTGCCATGCAGCAAAGCCATCGCTATAGCCCCTCCCCAGCCACTGCTCGCCTCCCAAGGGTGGGCAAATTCGTGCGGAGACGTGGGTGAGTGGCTGAAACCAGCGGTTTGCTAAACCGTCGTGGCCTTAAGGGGCCACCGAGGGTTCGAATCCCTCCGTCTCCGCCATTTTTTGCATCTCAAATCGCTTTATGGGTCTGAAAGCCGCAGAAATGCGCGCTTTTGCAGCATCGATGTGTCCGCAATTGTCCTGATTTGTTCTCATTAAGCCGGTCTGCCATATGGTCTGTTCTATGGTATGCGATTCGGGGAATATGGTATGGGGGCGCTGACCGACACCAAGGTCCGCACGGCTAAGGCGACAGGGAAGGCCTATAAGCTGACGGATGGCGGGCAGCTATATCTGCATGTGTCGGCCGTGGGCGGGCGCACCTGGCGCATGAATTATCAGTTCGGAAAGAACGGCGCCGGCAATCCAGTTCAAAAAACGCTGACGATCGGCACCTATCCGGCCATCACGCTCAAGGATGCACGCGAGGGCCGCGACGTGGCCAAGGCCATGCTGGCGAAGGGCACGGAGCCTAAGCCAGCAGATCTGTTTCAGCGGGGGGCGCCCGTGGCCGATACGCGGCCGACATTCGAAGCGATCGGCCGCGAATGGCATGGGCTGCAAAAATCACGCTGGTCCAAGGTGCATTGCCAGGACGTGCTGGACAGCCTTGTTGGAGACGTTTTTCCCAAGCTGGGCGATCTTCCGATCGAGGACATCGAGACGCCGGCAGTGTTTCAGCTGCTTGGGTCGATTGCGCGTCGTGGGGCGGTTGAGACAGCGCACCGGACGCGCCAGCGGATCAGCGCCATATTCGTGTTCGCCATCGCTACGGGGCGCGCTTCCCGCGATCCAGCAGCTGGGCTGGCTATAGCGCTACCCAAGAAGCCAAAAGCGAAGCCCCAGCCCGCAATCACGACGCTGACCGAACTCCGCCAGGTGATTATCGATTGTGAAGCGGAGCGTTGCAGGGCGCAGACGAAGCTGGCCTTGCGGATGCTGGCACTGACGGCCGTTCGGCCGAACGAATTGCATGGTGCCCGGTGGGCCGAATTCGAGGATCTAGATGGACCGGCGCCGTTGTGGCGCATCCCTGCCCAGCGCATGAAAGGCGACCTCGACCGGAAGACTGAGATGGAGGGTGATCATCTGGTGCCGTTGGTGCCGCAGACGATCGATGTCCTAAAGGCCATGATGCCGCTGACCGGCGATATTGCACTAGTTTTCCCCACCGATCGCCATCTGCATCGGCCGATGTCTGAAAACACGTTGCGCGCTTTGTTGATTCGGGCGGGATATCATCAGCGCCATGTTCCGCATGGTTTCCGATCGGCGTTCTCCACGATCATGAATGAGCGGGTGGAACGTCAGTGGCGATCAGCTGGTAATAATGGGGTATCGCCAGATCGAGCCATCATCGACCTGATGTTAGCGCATGTGCCCGAAAATCGGGTGGAGAAAGCCTATAATCGTGCCGCCTACATGGCGCGGCGGCGGGAATTGGCGCAGGACTGGGCTGATATTCTGGTCGCCGATATGTGGCCGCCGGCGATGCACATTGGCGAGCCGATGCGCTGGGCAGCGACCGGGCCTGGTCGGCCCGGTCGGTAGCCTCTAGGCTGCATTGCGTACCCACGCATCGACGTGGCTCTCAACCCAGCGTGAGCATTTCGGCCCCAGCTTGCGCGGTGCCGGGAATTGGCCGCGTCCGACCAAGGTGTAAATATGCGATCTGGACAGAGCCGTCCGTTCCATAACGTCAGAAATTTTCAGCAGTCGATCAGTTGTCACGGCTGTACCGCCCTTCTGCCCTGGTCGGTAATGCGCCACCAATAGATGTTACCGCCGCCGATCGGCGTTACGCCCTCGACCAAGCCCCACCGCGCAAGGCGACGGAGCATGGTACGGGCTATGGAGGTGAGGCCGAAACCGCAAGCCTTGGCAACCCAATGAGTGGCGGCGCGGCCAGATGATGTTTGGGCAAGAAAAGCCAAAGCAGTATGGTCGGTCAAAGAAAGATTTTTAGTCATAGAGACAGCTTTCAGAATGGCACCGTGTCGATGAAAAAGCGGTTGCGGCCGACAGGCACCTCGCAGCGAGGGCGCGGATCATGGCGAGGCGTAAGAGAGCCTTCGGCCAGCGCTATCGGGCTTCGGCTGAACAAGTGCGCGTGGCCATGGTCACCTTTAGGCCACCAGATACGGCAGCCTTGCTTCAACCGATCCTGCATGGTCATTTTGCGCAGAAACAGGGCATTGGCGTTTTTACGCCGCCGCCTTTGGGGCAATGTCTGTTTCACAACCGCCCAGGTCTTTCGTTCTGCACGGATATGAGACGTAAGCAGTCGATCCAGATGTCGCGACAGCGGTTTCACCGGCGATCTCCTTTGGCGTTGGCGAGCGACCAGGCCACAACAAAAGGCGTGGCGACCAGGACGGCGATGATGATGAGGGTGCGGAGACAGGCCTTGCGCATCAGTCCATGCCCAGTGCGGAGAGATAGGTTTCGAGGATGGCCTGTGCTTCCTGCCGTTCATGGGGAGGCAGGCGCCGCAGACGCACGATTTCCCTCATCTGTTTCGTGTCGAAGCCCTTGGCCTTATATTCGGCGTAGACATCCTTGATGTCGTCCGCGATCCCCTGTTTCTCTTCTTCCAGGCGCTCCACTCGCTCGATGCCGAGGCGGAGATCTTCGGCGGCTGCATTTTCGTTTGCCATAGGTCGTGCTTTCAGTTGGGCAGACCGACGATCGTCGGTGCCTGGTTGGCGATGGTCATGAGGAGGGCGATGCCGGCGGCGTTCAGGGCGCCGGCAAAGGTGACAGTGATGGCGGCGCTTAGAGCCAGTTCGATAAGCTGATCGCGACGGCGACGGTGCGGCGCGCAACGGCCGCAGAGGCACCGGAGCGCATGAAGGCGGGCCAAGGGATCATGCCGCATGGCGTTTCACCTCTTCGCCGCGCGAAGCCTGCCAGGCGTGGGTCTGCTCGCAGCGAGTGCAGATGTGCGGATCATCGGCCGACCAAGTGACGTCATTGCCATTATGATCGTACTGCACGCTGTGTTCGTCCCACCCGCAGCCGGTGCAGATCCGGGGATGCTGATGCGATGGCAGGTTCGCAAGCTGGTGATAGACGTCGATCGAGAAAAAGTAGGGCTGCCCCTCGGTGATGTAGAGCCGCTTGTGCCGCAGGTTTTCCGTCTCAAGATTACGGAAATATTGTTCGACGTCGTGCTGATGCTCGGGGCGCTTCCAGAACGGACTGGCGGCCTGGGCGATCGACAGGCCAGCGGCGCGCCGGCGCAGGTGGACATAGTGCCACGGCGTCATGACATGGCGGGGCGGCTCCTGGTCGCCCAGCATGGTCAGGAGGGAGGGAACGCTACGCATAGTGCTTCCTTTCAGTCGTGCTTCGCGACGGCGCGCGAGGGGTCGTGGAAAATCCAGCAGCGGACAGTGCCGGTGCCGTCGTTGCGGGAATTGATGGTCGCGCTCTGCTCGACAAAACGGCGCTGTTTCGACGTCTTGAGGGCGCGGATAAGTTCGGAATGGCTGGGCAATTCGAGGCGCTTTTCCGCGCACCGGGCCTCCATTTCATTGAGGCGGACGGCGATCAGACCCTTTTCCCACTGGCGATGGTGGTTGATGTGGCCACCGGCGGCGCTGGGCACTTCATTCTCTTCGAGATAGTCGAAGCGGGTCCAGAAGAGGGTTACGATAGGGTCTTCGCTGTTGACGGCCAGCTGGCGATCGGCGGCCATCTGAACGATAAACTTCGCCGTTTCGGCCTGCTGCCTGTCATCGATCGGCAAGATTGCCCGGATCGCGTCGAGGAAGGCGAGCAGCTGGCCGTGCGTCTTGGCCAAGCGATTTGTGCGGATCTCGGGCATGGCGAGCAACTCATGCTCATATTGGGCAAAGGCCTGGCGGAAGCGGGCCATGACGTCGCTTTCACGGCGCGCGGCATGAACAATGAAGCCGGAGATTTTCTCGACGGGCCATTGCTCCAGGCGCTCGGCCGACACTTTCGTCTCGGGGGTGAAATTGGACATGTCGAAGCCGAGCGACATGATACGCTCCAGCACGGCGCGACTCGCGTTGACCGGCTCATTCTGCTCGATGACGATCGCCCCCCGAAAAGGTGGCTCGAACGTTTCCATGCCGCCATTTTTGACACCGCGCGATCGGACGGTGCGGCCGTTATAGGCCGTCTTCAATTCTTCCCATTCAAACTTGCGTGCGTGGCTGGCTTCCTCGCGGCGATCGCCCTCGATCAGAACGACGGGCAGATTGCCGACCTTGCCCAAGTTGCGCGCCATAGCCGCCGGCGTTGCCTTGGCAGGGTCAAAGCCCTCGTAATTCTCGCGACCCATCAGCTTCCACAAAAACTCGATCAGGGTCGTTTTGCCGGTGCCTGGCAGGCCGTGCATTTCGAGGAAGGGGAAGCTTTTCATTTCGCCGCGGACTTGCTCGGCAAAGAGCGAAGCGAAGTAGAAGGTCAGGCATACGATGCCCTTGGCGCCATAGGCCGCCCACAGATCATCGAGCCAGCTGGTGTCCAGCTGGTCCGCGTCATAGTCGATATCCAGCAGCCGTTCGGAGGTGCCGAGTTTCAGCGCCTGCTTGCCGATCTGGAAGAATTCGTTGTCGTTGGGCTTGTAGACGCGGCCGCCGGCGACAGCGATGTCGCCAAACACATAGGCCTTGGCATCGCGGCAATATCCGGTGAAGCCGAGCGGGCGAACGTCGGGCAGATCGGGGGTCTGATGCTGCAATATGCGGGTCAGCTGGAAGGCGCTACCGGTCCAGACGCCGCCGAAGGCGAACAGGCGGTCTTCGAAATTAGAGGCCTTGCGCAGCTGGGCGGCCGTGAAGTCCCCTTTGATCGGCGCGCGCTTGCCGGGGAATGTGATGTTTAGGAAAAATTTCGTTTCGTCCGTCGCATCGTCCCGCTGCCGATACAGAACGCGGAAGGCGCAATTCGCGATTTCCTCAATCATCAGCGCTTCGCGCGATGCCGCCAGGCGGATGGCCTGTTCTTCCTCCCGATCGATGTCCTCCAGCTTACGCGTCTTGGCCAGGCGATATTCTTCGATCTTCTCCTGGACCGTCGTCGCGTCGATCGCGCACCAATAGGTGCGGCTGTTGAAGGTGAAATTGAAGCTGTTCCACCGGTGCCGATCCCACATGAGATAGGCCTTGTCCTGGGCAGTGGGGGCGAGCAGCACCTCGCCATGCCAGAGATAGTCGGCCCGGTGCGTCTCCGTCAGGCGGTCGAAGCCCAGCAGATCGTTCCAATCCAGATCCTTGCCGGTTTCGTCTTCGCCCATGGGCTGCGCGGCGCCGGCATCCCAGCCCGCCTTGCGCGCCCTTTCGACATAGGTCCGGCTAAAGCTGGTGCCGGCGGCGCCCGCGTCAAATGCGAAGATCAGCCTGGGGCGCTTGAACGGCTCTTCCTTCGCCGCGCATGCCGTGGCCAAGTCTTTCAGGAAGTGGTCAGGATAGTTGTTGGTCGACATGGTCGACACGGCGCGCTGACCAGCCTGCTCCAGTGCCATGGTGTTGAAGATGCCTTCGGCAAACCAGATGCTGTCGGCCGCCGCCATGTCCGCGATGGTGACGTCGGGTCGCTGCCAGACATGGCCCTTATAGGACTTGCCGGGGGCGAAGCGCGCTTTGCGATCAAAGCGGCCGGGATGGTCAATCAGCCGTTCCCACCATCCGCTGCCGGGCAGCGGAAAGCGCACGGTCGCGGAGCCAATGTCGCGTTCGTGATCCTTGTAGAACTCCTGGGTATAGGCGCCGCGCATGCCCATGAGGTTCAGCTTGCGGGCGTCGGTCAGATAGGCGTCAGCCGCCGCATGAGGGTTTTCGCGGGTCGCCTTGAAACGCTTCGACCAAGTATCGAAGATATCGGGATAGAGGTCGCGGACGGACGATTCCCAACCGCATTTGTTGAGGCGGCCGCACTTGACCACCCAAGGGCTATCGCTGCGTGCATAGACCTCGCGGCCGTCGCACTCAGGGCATTTGCCGCCCTGGAGATAGGAGCCTTGCTCTTTCTTCCATTGGAAGTCCGCTTTGAGGCGTCCGAGCAGTTCGCGGCGTGTTTCTTCGCGCATTGACATGGTGGGATCGACGGCTTTCGCAGGCAAAGGGAGGGCGTTCCCGGCAACAGGGGGCGCCGGGTGGACTGAATTGGGGGAATGAGAGCGACGGCTAGGCCGCCGGGGATCAGCTGCTCATGGCGTCCGCGATGGGTTCGGTGGGCGGCGTATCGTCATTGGCGGCCCGGTCATTGTCCGCATGACGCCAACTGGTCATTGGCAGCGCAATCATAGGCGCAGGCACGCGGCTCGCGACTGTGGCACGCAGCGTTTCCATCGCTACGACGAATATCGAACCGCAGTGAACAGCATCACGGCAATGATAATAGATCTCGCGATAAAGTGGTGTGACCTTGCCTGTGGTCGATCGCGCAAAAGCACGTTCCCCACACGCAGGGCACTGCACCGATGGCATGCGGGGCGCGCCACCGCCCATGTTAATTTTTGGCCCCCGGCCAGCAGTCATAGTCGAACCCCCGTAAGCGCCTGCCCGGCACCATTGCCGGGCAGGAAGGACTTTAGGCGGGCGAGCCAGCGCGTTATCGCGCGCTCCGATTGCTCGGCTTCCGCAATGGCGTGATGGATGGCTGTGGGCGATGCACCGGCCTCAATCAGCGGCAGGCAGGCGGCGAACGCCTCTGCCGTTTCGCGTACCGCCTCGCCCATATCCTTCATGAGCGCAGCACGGCAGGCAGCCGGACTGGCCATAATGGTGCTCATCTGGCGCAGATAGCTGGCCAGAATGGGAGGGAGGCCTTCGCCGCCAGCCTCAACATAGGCGCGGTCCAGCGCGAAAGCGTGATCAAGCGATGGCGACGCGCGCTTACTGCTATCCCGCCACAGTTGAAGCATCCGCTTTGACCGACCCGTTACGCGGATCGCGTTGGCGATGCCGATCGCAATGGTCGCTTCATGGATGGCCAAGGCGAATGACATGGGGGCTTTGGCCTTGGTCATGCGCCGGGCCGCCCCATTGCGCACATAGCAATCAGTGTGGCGAGGCTCATGATGGAAAAGGCAGCGCTGCTTTGCCAGCGAGGCCAATGCGATGCCGGCAAGGACGCGCGGTTCGTCAGATCAGCGACAATGGGCAATGCCCGGCGTGAAGCGAAGCGGCCACGCACGGAATAGGTTGGAGCGTTGGTTTCAGATCCCGCAAGGGTTTTAAACTGTGGCAGGCGCTCCGGCTGCCGTTCGTCGGATTTGCGACCCAAAGGCTCCGACTTATGCTGAGGGGTCATCGTGCCACCGCCATGGCGCCAGCGGCGCGCCCAGCTGCAATGGCGATGTTTGCCGACGCGGTCAGCGCGATAGGCTGATCCTTCTTCACATTGCCCAGTTGATGCTGAGCACGAATGGCGGTCCACAGATCGCGGCGGTTGCAGCGGATCGACTGCTCCAATTCGACAACCGACATCGGCTCGCGGCGATCGAACAAGGCGTTGAGCAAGCCGATCTCGATGACCTGTTGGTGCGTGAACGTCTTGCCGCAGTCGCGCGGCTTCATGACAAAAGCAGGCATCAGATGATGTCCTTTCGTTGCGTTTCCGCCTTCCGATCGCAACTGACGACGACTGGATTAGCGGCTAGATCGAAATCAGACGGCGCCTGACGGCCGAGGGGAAAAACGAGATGTTCGGTCGTGATGGGCAGGCCAAGAGACAGACCCACCTCAAGCACATGCGGCTGCTCGTTGGAGGGGATACGCGCATCTTTCTTCCATCCATGGACGGTTGATGCGGGACGCTGGAGATCGCGCGCCATCTTCCTGATGCCACCCCAAATCCCGAACAGTGTTTCACCTTGTTTCATGGTGAACGTGTTCGGCTTTTCCGAACGTTTTGTCAACAGCTTTTGAGGTGAGACAATGTTCGGCTTTTTCGGTGATGCCGTTGGAATGCAAAAAGCGGCAACTCAGTTAAAAAATCTCCGCAAAGCGGCTGTTCCGAGATTGACCGTCCGGGCAATGGCGGAAGCGCTTGACATGCCGCTTGGCTCGTATGCGCGCTACGAAAGCGCGCATGACTATAAAAAGCAGTTCCTTCCGGTGGATCTGGCCCGGAAGGTTGCAAAAGTGTTGTCGGGGTATGGCGTAGACCCGGTAGAAGTGATGCAACTGGCTGGCCTCAATGTGGATGAAGCCCAGCCAGAAGCGCGAGAGATCGAGGCCGCTCGGCCACAGGTATATTTCGCCACCCTGCCCGTCGCTCTTCCTAGTGAAAACGCGCTGGCTGATATGTTCGAAAGCTTGCTTGCGCTGATACCGGCGGAAGCGACAAGGGCCGAAGCCGCGCGAATTCTCGCTCAGCGGCTTCCATCTGGCTTTGCAGCGATCGGACCTGTCGTGCTCGATCCGGGCACGCATCATGGCTCTGCGAACGCAACAGCGCCTCGATCGTCCGCCACAGATCATCCCGAGCCTGAACAGCCGTCGCGCACTTAACCGGGCAGACAGGGCAAGCGAATTCGCATCCTGGCGTCAATCTGATCGCTCGTCCGCTCACTCACCTGCCCTTGCATGTTCCCGATTCGTTCTCGCTCTGGCGAAGCGGAACAAAATAGGAAAGCGCAAAACGGACGGGCAGGAAATTTCCTTGTGGACAAGCCAGCATCAACAGCGACAAACATCGGCGCGCGGCGTGCAACCTCTTTTAATTGATTAGATGCCACGCCGTTTCAGTTGGTTACGGGGGGTGTATGGCGCTGTTGCTTAAGATTTTCGCTTGGGGTTGGAGTGTCATCCTTGCCCTGATGGTACTAGGTGCGCTGAGCGACAAATTGTTTGCAGCGGCGCTTTTACTGCTGATCGCCATGGTGGCGATCTTGCCAATCCCATGGTTGCAGGCGAAGCGCGCTTCTGTCGGCCTGGAAGGTAAACGAGCCGTGTGGACGTCGATCGGGGTGGCAATGATCGGCCTCGTCGTCTTGGCATCCACAATTCCAGAAACGGCGGAAATGAAGGCTGCACGGATCAAGCGCGAATTGGCGTCGAAGACTGAGGCTGCCGCCAAATCTGCCCAGGAGCAGGAAGAGGCGGCCGAGAAGGAAAAAGCCGAAGCGCAGGCAGCCGCTGCCGAACAGCAAAAGAAGGATGAAGAGCGTGCATCGGGGCTGCATTGCCTTAGCAGCTGGGACGGATCGAGCCGGACCTTTGTTGAAGAGGTGACGGCCCGGATGCGCGACCCTGATAGCTTCAAGCATTATGAAACCCGGATCGGCAAGATCGACAAGAAGGGCGAGCATGTCATCATCATGGAATATGGTGGGCGAAACGGCTTTGGCGGCATGAACAGAGAGATCGCTATGGGCATTGTCGATGGGAAAACGTGCCAGGCTCGAATCACTTCACTGGGCGATTAAGGTGGTGTCTCCAATTTCAGGGCGGTGGAAAATCCACCGCCCTTGTCGAGGCTATGCGTCACCTCGCTGATGAGCCAAGTGCCATCAATACCAGCTTTGACGCCCGCGACGTCGGCGCGCTGCTCGGGATAAATATCAGCGCGGCCGAGGGCCAATTTCATATCCAGCGTTGCCGGCGCGCGTTTCAGTCGATCGCGTTCCGCCACCGCTGCGCGCTTGGCTGATGCTTCGTCAGGATAGGTTTTGCGCAGGCGCTTGGCGCCATCTTCCTTGCCCACGGTCACCGTCTTGCGTTTCGCGCCCTTCCTATCATGCCAGCTGGCCGTCACGCCTTCCTGACCGTCCCGCGTCTGGCGCTGCCAGTTATGGCCATCGCCGTCCCGGCGTCGGATCGTAACGCTGGGCAGCATCTTGCCGCTGCTGGTGGTGCCGGCGCCGATCGGCGCGAAGATCAGCGCCTTGTCCTTGATTGTCGCGACCGCGCCATTCTCCCGCCCCAGGCGCCGCAGGAAGGCGATATCGCTTTCCCGGCTCTGACTGATGGTCCGAAGGGCAATGGACGCGAGGGCAGGCGCAACCTTCGCGGAAAGGCCATTACGGCCTGCGACATCAGCCAGCACCTTGCCCAGGGTGGTGGCTTTCCAACTCTGCTCGCGTCGGTTGCGGATCTGGCTGGTAAAATCGACGGCGCGCGCGCGGATCTTGATCTGGTCGGGCGGGCCGCTGTGCGAGACGTCATCGACCTTAAAGCTGCCCTTTTCGACTAGGCCGATCGTCACGTCGCGGCCGCGTTTCCATCCGAGCGCGAGGCGCAGGACAGTGCCCTCCTTTGGCAAGCCCAGCAACCCGTCACCATCGTCAAGCGTGATATCCAGCTGATCCGCTTCGTCGCCGCGCTTTTCGGAAAGCGACAGGCTGATCAGGCGCGGGCGCATGCGATCGGTCAGATCCTTGCCATCGAGCGTGACACGCCAGTCCGCGACATTGCCCGTGCCGGCGCTCATGCGGCCGCCTCGTCTGTCACAGGATCATCCACGCGCAGAAGGTCGATGGCGAAGTCGATGCGGCGCGCGCGACCGTCCGCCATTATGGCGGCATGGCGTTCATCGATCGCCTCTATCACATAGTTGCCGAACACCAGGCCGGTGCCGTCGAGCAACGGATAGGGATCTCCCTCGTCCGCCATCGCCCGCAACTGGTCGATGCAGACAGCGCCATCGGTGATTTCGCTATAGACCGCACCCGAGAGGCTGACCGTTTCAGCACCTGGTCCAACATATTGGGTGGCATCGCGGGCGCCGACACGGCCCGATCGCGCATGCACCCATTGGGCTTTGCGCTGCATCTCATCATGAGCGAGCGTCGGAATCTCGAAAATGAACATGCCCAAGGCCATCAACATCAGTCGTCTCCCTCGTCGCCAAAGCCGCGCCCGCGCCGTTCGCGCTCCAGCTGTTCCATCGCTTCTTTCACCGCCTGGGCAATGTCCTGCGGACTGCCAGTGACGCCGTGGAAGTGCAGGTTGTAGGTGGCGGGCTGCGCGGCGCTGGTGGGCGCGCCACGCGCCATAGCAGGCGGCGCGCCGGTGCCGGTCGCGGCGGAGGCGATAGCCGGGGTAGCGGCGCCCACGGCCATGGCGAGGCTGATGTCAGCAGCCAGCGCCTTGACGCGATCTATAGGCGCGCGTTGCTCGGACTGGATGCCACCGTCGAGGCCCTGCATCATGTATCCGCCGAACTGTTGGAAGACGCGGGACGGACTATGGATGCCCAGCTTTTCCTTGAACCATCGCGCGGCTGAGCCGGCGGCATCGACAATAGTGGATTTGAGCGAACCCAACATGGAAGTGATGCCGTTGATGAGGCCCCGAATCATGTCACTGCCCGCCTGCGACAGGCGGGAGGGCACGTCGATACCAAGCCAGTTCAACAGCGCAGCGATGCCGCCGTATAGCAGACCCATGGGCGAGAAATTGAGCAGGAAGGCCGATATGCCCGCTATACCCCCCGAGAAATAGCCGGTGATTTCCGACCAGATGCCCCCAAACCATCCGGCTATCGCATCCCACTTCGCGTAGATGAGATATCCCGCCGCCGCCAATGCGCCGATGCCGAGCGTAACGCCCAGAACGATGCCTATCAGGGGCAACATGCCGATGCCGAGCAGGGTGGCGGCGCCGGCCAGCGCGGCGAAGGGCGCGACCAGGCCAGCGATGATGATGGCGCCGCCGCCCAGCACCACGAACAGGGCAGCCATGAATCCTGCGGCTAGGGCAATGCCGCGTGTCAGATTGGGGTGGCGTTTGGCAACATCGGCGATGCGCGCAGCCCAGCCCGATAGATAGCCCGACATGCTGGCCACGGTAGGCATCAGCTGCGCACCGATCGTGTCCTTGAGCAGCTTGGACTGGATCTGGAGGCGCTTCACCTTTTCCGCGCCGTCGTTCATACGATCGGCAAAGTCTGTGTTCACCGTGCCGTTGGCGCCCAGCGCATCGGCCCGGATCGCCTGATACTCCTTGAAGGCGGACATAAGCGGACGCAGCGCCTGCTGCACCTGCATATCGCCGAACAGGGTGGATAGCTTGGCCTGGTCGCCACCGGTGGCCTGCTGTGTCAGGCGCACGATTTCCTCGATCGGGCTGCGGCCATCCTTCGCCGCCTTCTTCATGGCGGCGGGAATGTCGATGCCGAACTTGGCGAAATTCTTGATGGTGTCGCCGGCGTTGATCTTCGAAATCAGGTTCTGGAGATTATTGGCGGCACCGGCGCTATCGCCCGCGCCCTTGCGGGTGATCTGGAGCGCGGCGGCCAGATCCGCGACGGCGGGCACGCCCTTCGACCCAAGGCTCTGCATGGAGGCGGTGAGTTCGGGGAAATATTGCGCCATGTCCTTCACTTCGAAGGCGCCCGACTTGCCCGCCTGCGCCATGACGTCGATGGCCTTGGCGGTCTGGTCGATCGGCACCTTGAGATTGTCATGCGCGGCGAAGCTGGCGCGGCTCAGATCCTCGATCTGCGCCTTGTAGGCGGTCGCCGCGCGGCCGATCGGCGTCATCATGTCCGTCGCCTCGCGTCCGCCCAGGCCGAAGCCGGTCAGGGCATCGACACCCTTTTGCAGATCCGCGGGCATCTGGTTGACGGCAAGCGCGGCGACCTGAAGATCCTTGCCCATTCGCCGGCCAGCCTCGCGGGTCTGGTTCACCTTCTGATTGATGTCGGTCATCACCGACTCATATTCCATGGCACCGTTGACCGCGTCTTCCAGCGGACGGGCTATCACCATGCCGGTGCCGACCGCCGCCGCGCCGCCGGCAGCAAGGCCGGTGGCGGTGCCCTGGATCTGCGAGAATTGATTGCGGGCGGCCGCCAGGCGGCGGGACCGGTCGGCCAGTTGCTGCAACCGTTGTTCCTGCTGGCGCAGGGTGTCGTTGGTCGAGGCGGCCTCGGTGCGCAGGCGCCGTTCGTGGGACGCCAGATCGCGGGTGGAGACGCCGGCCGCCGCCATGCGGGCGCGCAAGGTTTGGAGGCGGCCCGACTGTTGCTCATGCTCGCTCGTCAGGCGCGCGGCTTCGCGCCGGGCCTGTTCGAACTCACGGCGCATCTTCTTGGTCGGGTTTTCGGTCTGGGCGATGGCGCGGCCCAGCTGGGTAGTACGCGCCTGCGCTTCCTGCATCCGGCGCGATGTTTCCGCCAGGCCGGTTTTTAACTGGCGGAAGTCGCCGATATCGGCCTGCGCCCGCTCGATCTCCTTCATCCGGTCGCGGGTGACGCGCAGCGCCTGGGACAGGCGGGAGGAACCGCCGGCGGCTTCGCGCATGGGTCGCGTCAGCCGGTCGGCGCCTTCGAGCAACATGCGGATGCGGAGATTGCGGTCCATGGGGCGCCCCTATTTGTCGGCGCCCGCCCGCTTGGCGGCGCGGCCGCGCCATTGCATCAGTTCGGAAAGGTCCATGGGGTCCATGACGGGCGGTCCCCAATGGAAGATGACCGCGATATCGGCCATCGCATCATCTACCCGTTCTGGGAGAGCGCCGCCTTGGCGCCCTTCGGCAGCAAAAAATCCATCACTTCGCTGCCCAGCTGGGTGAAGTCGGACGGGTCCATGGCGATGATCTGCGGCTTATGCAAAGTTGGGATGGTGATGCGCGGCAGAAGGGTTTCCAGCGCGGCATAATCGAGATTGAGCAGTGCGGAGAGGCTGAGGCCGCGCAGTTCGCCGGCCTGGGGCTTGCGCACCTTCACCTCCGTGATGGTGGTTTCGCCCATGACGATCGGGGCGTCGAGCGTCACGGTCGAGATGATAGGGGTGTTGGCCTGGTCGCTCATGAAAAAGTCGCCTGATTATCTAGGGAGGAAGGCCCGCCCGACCGAGAGGCCGGGCAGGATGGATCAGAAGATGCCGATGGCGGCGCGGCGCTCGGCCGAGCGATCGATGCCGTCGACGATCTCAATGCCGTTGAGCGGGTCGATCTCGATTTCCGTGCGGCCGTTCCAGACCAGCTTGTAGTAAGCCAGGGCCGACTTGACCTTGAATGCGCCGACTTCGCCAGACTTCTGCTCGCCCATCTCGATCTCTTCATGGCGGCCGCGCACGATGACTTCGACTTGGTCGACCGTGCCGCTATCGTCCTGCTGATAGGCGCCGGCGAAGCGGAGATAGACGCCGGCGACGGTAGTGACGCCCCACTGGCGCAGGATGTCGCGCATCGGGCCGCCAAAGGCCGCCTCCAGCTCCAGCGCCTCCATGCCCATGTCCAGCTTGACCGGCGCCGACATACCGGCGCCGCGCCACTCTTCCATTTTTCGCGTGAGGTTGGGCAGGGTAACCGAAGCGGATTCGCCAAGATAAGCGAAGCCTTCGTTGAACAGCATCATATCCTTGAGGACGCGGGGCAGACCCATCGCAGGCTCCTATGGTGTGTGGAAAGAAAGGGCGCGCCTGATCAGCCGACGTCGGTCAGCTGAGAGGCGAAGTCGGCGAAATATTCGTCGGTGATCTGCTGGTAGAAACCCAGATCCTCCAGCGGCGGCGGCACTGTATATTTGTAGCGGATGCGCAGCTTGCCGGCCTTGAGGCTGTCGATCGGATTGGCCGCCTCATCATACCAGGCCTCGGCGCCCAAGATGACGCCGGCGGCTTTCAGATTGCGGAACAAGCCATTGATCGTTTCGATGATATCCTTGGCCAGGCTGGGCGTCAGCGGCTTGTCCACCGCCCAATCCATGCCCTTGGCGATCGTGTCGGCCAGCAGCTGCGCCACGCGCACGCTGCTTTCGAAGGCGAACAGGGGATCGTCCGAACAGGTGCGGTTGCCCCAGAAGTAGAAGCCGGTGCTTTTGCGGATCAGCGCCGTGATTTCCGAAGCATTGAGCAGGCCGGCGTCGGTGTCCTGATCTTCGATATCCCAATGGATAGGCTGGGTCAGGCCGACGACGCCCTGCACCGCGACATTGGACAGTGTCTTGTGCGGGCCGGTGCTTTCATCGATCAGCGCGCGCAGACCCATGGCGCGGGCGGCGGCGAAGCTGGTGACATTCTCATCCTCGGCCGTGTCCCATGCCAGAAAGTCGGGCATCAGCAGCATGATTTCGCGCTGCGAGAAATTGGCGCGATAGAGTTTGGCGGCCGCGACGGTGGTGCCGATCGCGCGGGCATAGCCGAAGGCGCGCAGCTTCTTGGCGACGACGGCGAGCGCCGTGGTGACTGCCTGCGTTTCGAGGCCTGGCGTGCCCAGGATGCGGGGAATAACACCCAACTGCGCGACGGCGCTTAGCAGCGCCTGCATGCCGGTGCGGGTGCCGTCCACCGCCGTGGTGCCGATAACGTTGCTGGCGGTTTCGGCATCGTCCTCGCCCTCGGCCACGCGGATGACGACGATGATGGGGCGGGTCTGGTCGGCAATTGCCCGCAGGCTGCGCGCCAGCGTGCCGGTGACGCCGGCCTTACCGATGGCGGTTTCTACGTCGCTGATGAGCGCCGGCGTGTCGAGCGGGAAGACGGTGGCGTCGGCATCGGTCGCGGTTGCGACCAGGCCGATGATGGCGGTGGAAACGGCCGTCAGCGTGCGGGCGCCGCTGGTAACCTCGGTGACGGTAATGCCATGTTTGAAACTGGCCATGACGGCTCCTGTGGTCAGAGGGAGAGAGGGACGAGAAGGCGGGAAAGGCCAGCGGTGGCGCCGGTGTCGGTGCGCTTCGCCTC
This sequence comes from Sphingobium sp. WCS2017Hpa-17, assembly GCF_031843765.1. NCBI lineage: Bacteria > Pseudomonadati > Pseudomonadota > Alphaproteobacteria > Sphingomonadales > Sphingobiaceae > Sphingobium > Sphingobium sp. WCS2017Hpa-17. The sequence goes on along the minus strand of NZ_JAVTIV010000028.1, from coordinate 12,272 downwards.
GATCGCCATGGTGGCGGCGCCGGGGCGGCTGCCGGCGATCAGGCCGATGCGGCGGACGCGGATGCGGTTTTCCCATTTGGCGAGCGCGGTGGCGGCGGCGGCAAAGATCCGCAGCAGGTTGGCCGGCGTCATGGGCTGGTCAATGAGGGCCGGCACCTGTGATCCATATTCGCGCAGGCCAACGACGGTGCCGATGGGTGTCGACAGGATGTCGCTAATGGACTGGATGATATGATCCACGCCATCGAGCGCGGCGCCGGTCTGGCGAGCCATGCCGGCCATCAGATGGGCTTCCCGCTTTGCGCTGTGCCGGCCTGCACCTGGCCGTGCCTGTGATCCTTGAGGCTGATGCCAGCGGCGACGACGTCTTCGGTCGCAGTGACTTTGCCATTCACCTGTAACGGGCCGTCGATCGTCACGCCGCCATCGGCGGTGATGGCGACGGTTCCGCCAGCGGGGAGCTTGGCAGACAGCGCATGCGCGGCATGATCGTAGGAGAGGATCGCGCCGTCAGGGAATTTGAGCAGGGTGATATCGGCCGAAGAAGACGGCGGCGGGCAGGTATCGGAATAGAGGCCGACGATGACCAGGCCGCAGGCAATATCACCCTCGGGCGCCAGCAGCAGGCACTGTTCGCCTACGGTAGGCGGGGACCAGGTGATGACGGCGCCAGCGCGCTGAGCGATCCAGGGCAGGTCGCCGGTAATGATATCGCCGCTTTCGACCGTGCAGGTAGCGTTGGCCAGATCGACGGACGCGATCGTGCCAAAGCGAAGGACTTCGCCGGTCAGCCGTTCAGTATCTGGATTTTGCGCCATGGTGGCGACCATGGCGCCGGCTGCGCGCCGATGCGTGGCCCTGCATTTGTAGAGGCGGCCTGTACAAATGCTTCCTTATAATGAAATGCCCGGCCGTCGTCCTAGAGGTGACTGCATAGTACCGAATGATACGCCTGTATAACCGCCTATAAGGCCATCGGGACTGCAATCTCCTCCTGTACTCCCGCCACTGAGTGCAATATGTTTGCGCATCCCCCCTTAGGGCGGCCCAGGACCCCAATGGATGGGCAATAATTTTTTTTTGGTGTGTTGCGCCCAAAACCTGGCGATCGTCTCTATCCCCCCTTCTTGGCGGCGTGAGAGCCTCCCCTTGACAGGAGCAACTAAGCGATATTTGACAGGTCGGCTAGTTTTGGCAGATTGGGGCTCGGCCGACGATCGTCGGCACCGTTTGCGCACTTAAACGTTCATCTTATTGCTACGAATATGCGCGAAAGCGGGAGGTCTAACCAGGTGGAGAGTAGCCATGGTCGATAAGGACCCACAAGATACGGAAATTCTCAGCGTTATCGCACATGCGGGGGACAACGGCATCGAACCGCAGACGCTGATCGATACGCTGATTAAACGAGATTACGATATGCCGAGCGTGATCGAGGCTTTGCAGCGCGCGATCGAGCGCGGCAAGATTGCGCTGAGCGTACAGGGCATGGTTGTGGCCATCAAACGCGAATACGCGCACGCGGCTTAATTCAATGGGGGATGTGAGTGACAGCGGAGGGGATGTCGCCGTTCGAGGCGAAGCGAATTGAACGTTGCTATAGTGATGAGACGGCTTCGGGAGACGATCAGCGCGGACCATTTGAACGTGATCGTGACCGCATCCTGTATTCGTCAGCATTTCATCGTTTAGCAGGTATTACGCAAATTGTGCGGGCTGGTGAATTAGATATCTTCCATACTCGGCAGCAGCACACTTATAAGGTGGCTCAAATCGGTCGCCGTTTAGCGGAGTACCGCATTCGCGAGCAGAGTACCGAAGCGGCACGTCACGGCCTGCATCCCGAGGTGGTAGAGGCAGCATGCCTCGCACACGATCTTGGACATCCCCCTTTTGGACATGCCGCAGAAACAGAGCTAGACCTCATCGTCCGCGACCCGACGCTTGCTGGCGGCGCTAGTGACGACGCGGCGTCGGATGGATATGAAGGGAACGCGCAGACTTTCCGAATTTTGACCAACCTTGCCGTTCGCTACAGCAAGAATGAGCCAGGACTTGACCTGACGCGCGCGACCCTCGCGGCTACATTGAAGTACCCTTGGCTGCGCGATACGCGAACGACCGAGGAAGGCGGAGATGAGAAAAAGCGTTCGAAGTGGTCCGCCTACGTTTCAGAGGAGCGCACATTCAGATGGGCGCGTGAACATTGCTACGGCGACCATAAATCCGCCGAAGCAGAACTCATGGATTGGGCCGATGATATTGCGTACTCCGTACACGATCTCGAAGATTTCCATCGCGTAGGCATCATCCCTTGGAGTGAAATCCTTTCGGCCGAAGCACGAGAAAGTATAATCGCAGGTGCTCTAAAGACGTGGAAGAAGGATCCTAACCATCCTCCTACAGCCCAACGGAGGCTTCAGCAGGCTCTCGATCGTGTCCAGCGCAAGATGGTAATGTTTCCTGCTGTAACGAAGCAGGTATATAACGGAGCGCGCGAACAGCGTCGTCAACTGCGCAACTTTACGTCGCAGCTCATCGGCCCATACGTTCGGGCAATCAAGTTAACTGGTGATACGAACGGTCCTGCTGTCTCTATAGATCAGGACGCTGCGGACGAAGTTCGCCTCCTGAAGCACTTTGCACGTCATTATGTTATAGGTCTGCCCGCGCTCCATGCACAGCAGTATGGGCAAAAGAAAATTATTCGTGACCTTTTCAGCATTTTCCTTAACGAAGGGAAGAAAGGTGATTTCAAGCTGTTTCCGGCGCGGCTACGCTATATTTGGGAAGACAATCATCAAGATAAACCCGCTCGTTTAGCAGCCGATTGCGTTGCTTCGCTAACGGAAAATGAGGCTTATCAGCTACACGGTCGCCTCACCGGATCGAATAGCGGGTTGGTCCTAGATCCCATCGTTCGCTAACAACTCCGAGATTTAGCTGGGACATCGCGACGGTGTCCCAAGCTGGTTCAGATATTCGTGATCCCGTCGATCCGGGCGAACTTCTTGATGAAGGCGACAAAGTCGGCGACCTTGCTGTCGCTCATGGCATAGTCGGCAACCATGGCGGCGACATGATCGCTATAGCCCTGGTAGCTGGACGAATAGCCTGATCCGATGCGTAGCGCGGAGGCCGTGAGCGCACGAGGATAGGGCAGGTCGAGATACTCGCTGTTACCGCCGGTGGTTGCGTTCATGACATGCATCCGGCCCTGGTTTCCGGCGCTGGGCGGGAAAATACGCAAGACGCGGATGGCCCAGCTATTGGGATCGATATTTTCTTCCTGTCGAGTCTGGAAGGAACTGGCACCACCGTTGTTGCACATGGCTGCGAACTGGACTTTGCTCGCGTCGAGCGGAAAAATCGACATGCCGCCGCCTGCAAGTGTCGAAGCAGAATAAGCGGACACCAGCATCGGCCGCGTGGTTCCTGTCGCGGAATCGACACAGCGCGACGCGGTGATGATCGTCTTGGCCACCGCATCACCGTTACCCAGCTGAAGGAAGGCATATTGCGAGCGAAAGCGGGCATAGCCATCGCCATAGGTCGGCTGCTCGGTGCCGCTGAGAAAGGCCGCACACCCATTTTCCACCAGATTGCGTTCGACGTTGCGCGCGCCGCCCCTGAACAGATTGAAATAGGCGATGTCGTTGGCCGGCAGATCGAGGTCGCGGGTGTAGATGAAGTCGGATTCCTGGGTGATGATGTCGGGCATGATCGGGCCTTTCAGACGGACGTGAGCAGGGCGAAGGCGGAGCACGCCTTGTCGGCATAGCCGAACTGGTTGAGGTGCAGGCTGTCGTTGATGAAGCCGGCGGCGGTGCCGGCGGCATAGCTGGCCAGGCGCGAGGTCATGTCGCTGACCGCCAAGTCATATTTGGCGGCCAAGTCATATTGCGCGGCGACGTATATCCGCCAGTCGTGGCTCTTGGCGACGCCAGGCGGGAGGCTGATCTGCATGACGACATCGGCGCCCGCACCGCGCAGGGCGACGATAATCGCCTCCATATTCGCCTTGAACACTGCCGGATCGACGTCCTGGTTGAGATCGTTGAGGCCGAGTTCGAGGATGACGGTCGGGTGGCTCTCATAGGCGAGCAGCGCGACGATATCGGCGATGCGGGCGACCCAATCGGACGAGCGCCAGCCCGACCGACCCATGTTGAGGCCGCAGATCGACGGCCGCGCGGCGTCATGGAAGAAGCCGCCGACAATCTCCACCGTGCCCGATACGCGCCGGATGTTGAGGATGTGGGTGCCTGCGGGCACGGTGTAGACTAGCCGCTGGAAGGCGCCGGCAGTGATGCTGTGCGTGGTGACCGCGCCGCCGATATCGAAGCTGAGCGTCCCGTCCGTCGCGGCCGAGACGTAGATTTCCGCCGTGGTCCAGGCGGTGCCGGGGTTGACCGCCAGCGCTTCCGTCGTCGTGCTGTTGCGGAAGGCCACGCCCCCCAGAGAGGTGGCGCCATCGATCGCCCAGCCAGTGCCAAAGGTCAGGCGCGGGTCATAGGTGACATAGGCCGAGGTGGTCACGGTGGTGAGCGCCTGGCCGAAGAAGCTGGTTTCGACCGTTGGCAGGACGCCGGCCAGCATCGTGCAGGCAGCGCGCAGAAAGGCCTTGGTGCGGCGATGATTGCCGGCGCCCTCCGCCGCCCAGCCCATCATATTGCTGTCGCCGATGCCGATCAGCAGCCGGCGGCCGACGCCCTGGATGACGGCGGCGCGGGCCATGCGCCAATGCAGCAGCTGCGCCGGGCCGCGCTGGAGGATATGGCTCAGCCCCTTGTTGATCGCGGGTTGCTGGGCGATCTTGTCGGCCATCGTCAGCGCCAGGTCGTGGCCCATGACCCGGACCTTGTCGCGGCCGAAGCGCACGATACGCTGGCCCCAGCGATCGGTGATGTTGAGATCGCGGCCGCCGGCGAGGAAGCGCATGCCGCCCATGCGGAAAGCGCCATCGCGATCGACGCGGTAGGCCTTCTGCCCAAACTCATCCTTGAGCGCATATTCCGGCGAAGGGGTGAAGCCGAGATCGAAGCGATCCGAGCGCATGCCGCCCTGCGCGTTCATCCGGGCCAGCTTCTGGCCGTGCCGATCGCGCCAGACATAGGGATCGGTCCCGCTTTCCGGCGCAATGCTGTTGGTGGTGGCCGCGTTGCTCGACCCCACTTCCACCGTGGCAAAGCCATTAAGTGACGGGCGCACGATGCGCAGCAGACCGCTCCCCTTGACGCCCGAACGGACATAGCCGGGCCGATCGCGATCGACGCGGAACCACTCGCCCACATTCAGCACGCCGCCATCGCTGCGCAACAGGTCGAGTTCAGGGAGCCAGCCCGCCGTCTTGACCCGGCCATAGGCGCCAGGGCGGATGGTTTCCCAGGCAACGCCGGCGAACAGCGCCTGATCGTCATCGGCGGTCATGGGGCGCACATTGCGGGCGCCGGTGGCGTCGCGCGCCAGCACCATGCCTTTGAGGATCGCAGTGCCGGCCGTGTTCTGGAGGCTGGCCTCCTCGTCCATCAGAAACGGCCGATAGAGGCCCTCAACATTATATTCGCTGGCAACGGCCGCGCCGGCGAGCGCGTCATTGATGTAGGCCAGCACCTGCGCGTTGGTCCACAGCGTGAAGTCCTGGTTGAACAGGATATGGACGGTGGCGCCGCCATTGATCTTCACCGACAATGTGACCGGCGCCGCGGTGCGGTCGCCCAGGCGCTTGCCAAGGCCAGTGATGAAAACGTTGCGGTTAGGACCGACGCCGACCTGATCCTGCACGCAACCCCAGCTGTAAGCGTCGCCGGCGAGGCCGACATCGCCAGTGCGCTCGATCGCCTGACGGGTGAACAGTATCAGTTCGGCCGTGCCGCTGATCTCGATCTTCGACAGCGGGCCGGTAGCGGCCGAGACGATGCGGAGCGCGCGGCTCCAGCTTTCGGGGCGGAAGGCAGCCGGGCTGTTGCCGAAACCGACAATCTCCCACTCGCGGCGATCGGCGGGCTGATCGGCCAGAGCGGTCGGATACCAGGGCGTGACGGCCAGGCTGACTTCGCCCGAGAGCATGTTGCCGCGCATGATGCAGCGATCCATCACGCGGGAGCCGATCGATTCGAGCCGCACCGACCAGCCACCCGCCTTCGTCGCCGTCCAGCAGCTATTGACTAGCTCGATTTTCGACGGATCGGCAAAGTCCACCTGATTATGGGCGGAGAAGGCCGCGCGCGGCGCGGTGCCGCGACAGCTGTCGAACAGATAATAGCTGCCCGAGCAGGTGCCGAAGGCGAAAGCGTGCTGGGAGGCCCAGACAGACGTCTGATGATAGGCGTCCGCCTCATCATTGCCCTCGTGAATGCCCTCGACATTGCGATAGGTCAGCCGGCTATCCGGCTTGAATTTCACGGCATCGCCATGAATGACATAGCGGCAGTTGCGGCCGATCGCCGTCAGTCCTTCAATGTCTTGCGTCGCGTTGAAGTCGAGCGTGCTGGTCGCTCGTATGACTGCCGGATCCGTGTTGGCAGGAAGGCGGCCGATGATGTTAGTGCGGCCGATGCCGGCGCCGCGCAGCGCGATATGATTGCCGTCGGTGCCGCTACCGATCAGGCCAAGCGAGTGTTCCGCGAAATTGCCGGCGGGCACGATGACGGCGGCGACGTCGCCGGCGCCGGCCAGGATGGTGGCCTGCATCAGCGCGGCGGCGATGCTGGCGAAATTGCTGGACTTCAGGCGTCGGCCGATGCGCGCGCCAGTGCCATCGATCGTGGCAACGGCCTGGCGCACGGCATCCGCCCGCGCGCTTTCGTCCACCAGCGCGCCGGTCTGCTCAGCCGCCTTGGCGATATCCGACCTGGTGCGCAGGATCTGCACGCTCATATCGGTGAGGATGATGCTTTCCTCCGTCGTCGCCGGGTCGGCACCGGAGAGGCGAAGGAAGGGCCGCAGGTCGTCCAGGGTGACGCCTGCCGGCATGACGAAGGAAAAGGCCATCACGCGCCTGGTCGCCGACAGCTGGGCGTCGAACAGGTTGGACGTCTCGATATCGACGGCGGCCAGGCCGATGGTGCGAGCCTGCATGTTGAGGACATGCGGGCGGTTCCAGTCGGCCGAGGTATTGAAGCCCAGCACTACGAAGACGTCCGTGCCGGCGAGTAGCGCGCGCTTGCGGCCGTTGAGGACATGGCGCCACTGCATGATGCCGCCCAGGCCGGATGCGCCGACCGGCACGGTCAGGCCAAGGGCGCGGTCGCGCGCGTCCCGCAGGACCGTCGCGCCGTTCTGGAGGTAGGCGACATCCTCCACGCCCTCGATCCGGTCGAACAGGGCGACGCTGGGCGTCAGGGCCGCGAGGCGCGTGTCGAGCATCATGTCGACGCCGACCGGCGCGCCTTCGAGCGGCAAGGCGGCAAGGACATCCCAGGAGACGGATACGACTTCGAAGCTGAGTTCTTGCGTGACCGGTTCATGACCGCCACCCACTTGCATGGTGGCGGCAAAGGCGACCTCGTTACCCTGCATCACATAGGCGAAGTCGCGCACCAGCTGCTCGCCCTGCTGATAGGGCTGGCCGATCTGGACGCCGACATTGCTGTCGAGCGAGCCGTTGCGCCGGCGCACCTGCACCGCATTGCCGCCAAAGCTGATCATATCAAGATAGCCCAGCGTGGCCTTGATGATGGTGCGGATACGCACCGTAACGCCCTTGAGACGGCGCACGGTGTCATATTCGAGTGGCATGAACGGCACGACATTGGTGCCGATCGCGGTGGCGCCGACCGGCACCGTCCAGCCCACGCGGCGGCCGCCCCGGATGATCGGGATGGCGCCATTGGCATAGTCATAGACGGCGCTGGTCCGCGACAGCAGGTTGCCGCTGGTCGGCGTAACGCTGAGCAGCTGAGCGCGCGTCGCCAGCACCGCAACGGGCGCCTTCCTGGTGCCACCGGCATCCTCGACAATCATCGTCTCGATGCCGGTCAATTCGCCTTCAAAGTCGGGAAGGTCTGCGATTTTGGGCATGGGTTACTCCGCAGGCCAGAGGGGATGATGGGCGATATTGAGGGCGACCAGGGCGGCCTTGGCGGCGCCAGCGATCTCCGCCTCGATCGCGTCCGACGCCGCGCGCACCGCATCGATCGCGGCAAAGCGGGCGGCACCGGCATCGGAGGGCGCGCGCTGATCGTTCAGCTGGCGCCACATTGGGGCAACGGCCTCGATCCGACGCGCGGCCTCGCGCTTCACCTGGCGCACCGCCGTGGCGCGGCGCTGGGCGATGGTGAGGCTGGCGGCGCGCGCGCGAGGATTGCCGTCGCTGTCGGCGCCGATCGCGGCGCCCTCGCTCTGGGCAGTGAGCAGCTGCTGATGCTGTTCATCGGTGACCGGCACCGCGTCCGCCGGCAGCGTGGCGTGGATCTGATCGTCAAAGAAGCCGGGGGTACTGGCGGAATAGAAGATGGCCATGGATCAGGCTCCGATCGCAATATAGCCGCAGGCATTGCTGCTATCGTCGGCGGAAAAGACGGAGAAACCGGAGGGCGTGATGGTCGAATAATCGACGCCGGCGGCGTTATCCTGGCTGTCGGCGCCGCTGCCCTTCACGCCGTCGCTAATCACCACGAAACAGGCGGTGGCAAAGCTGTCGGGAAACAGCACGGCGGTGCTGGCGTTGGCGGCCGACGTGAAGCGGCCCCACATCAGCCGCAGCCCGCCCATGCCGGGGATATAGGCATGGCCGTTCTGGGTAATGGACTTGAACAGGCCCGACAGCGCGGCGGGCGTAATCGCCTTGTCTGTCGCGGTGCCAGCGGCAACATCGGCCGCGCTGGCGGCCAGCACCGTGATGATCCGGCTTGCGGTCAGGTTGCCGCCGCCGCTCGCCAGGCCGGCGCCGGTGATTGTGCGGGCGAGCATGGCGGTGAAGGCGACCGAGAAATTGGGGCTGCCAGGCGCGATCAGTTCGCCAAGCGCATTCAGCACCTGGCGCAATTTCCTGGGCGAAATGATCCGTTGATCGTCCGTGCCGGCGGCGGCCTCGGTCGCGTCGGCGATCTCGGCCACGCCCTTCACCGTCTCGCTGGCAGGCGGCAGCAGGAAGGTGGTATCGCCAAAGGTGATGGCACCGGCGATTCCGTTCGAGAAGCCGATGTCGAGCGCCAGCAGGAAGAAGCTGATCGACACCTTGCGGAACAGCGGCGTGGGCTGGCTGTAGACCGCGAACAGCGTGCCGTCCGCCAAATAGAGGCCAAGCCCGCGCAGCTCATAGATGTCGGTGCTGACATCCTGCGCGGTCATATGGATGACCGTCTCGCTCACGGCCTGGCCGGATACAGCTTGGATGCGCTTCAACTCACCGGGCAGCGCCGTGATGGTCGGCGCCATGGTGAAAGCGTTTTGCGTGATGCCGACCGACACGACTTCGATCGGCTCGGTCGATCCGCCCTGGGCGTTGACCAGGGCGTCCAGCCCGGCGGTGGTAATCATGAACAGGATCGGATCGTCGGCCATCTGGCTCAGACCTCCATGAAGGCGCCGGCGCGGCTCAGGATCGGTTCGCCGTCGCGGGTTTGCAGAAAGCTGTCCCAGACGGGATCTAGTGCGCTCGCCTGGTCGGCCAGGCTGTCGAGACGAGTGAGGCCGCCAGCCTGGGCGGCGGACACCAGCCAGGCCTGTGCTTCGGCGCGGACGCGGTAGACGGCGAGCATATGTGCGCGTGCAGGCTTCACCTGGGCGATGTCGCGCATGATCTCATCGACCAGCGCTTCATCGTAAAAGACGTCGCTCTGCGCCAGCAGCGGCAGTTCCAGTCGGAAGCTGTACGGATCGAGCGTCTCGCGATCCTGATGCCATTCCACGATCTCGATCAGCTGGTCGAAGCGATCGAGGACGGTACGCAACGAGGCGCGGGTGCCCTTGCGCCGCTGGAAGGCGATAGCGTCGGCGGCGGCCTCGCGCTTTTGCTGCTCAGTCCATTTGGATTTCCAGATGTCGATCGACAGGCCCCATACGAGCCAGGGCAGATCCTCGACCGGGCAATCTTCCGGCGACCACTGCTGGCGCAGCGGCACGTCGATATCGAGCAGGCTGGCGGCGGCCTGCTCGATATTACGTTGGAGCGGCGTCGAGCCTGGCGGCAACAGGCTGGGATAGGTCACTCCCCGTCACCCTGATGCGTGATGGTAATGCCGGTGCATTCAGCCGCCTGCTGTCGCGTAATGACAAGGTCGGCGGCGGGGCTGGTCAACTGGACATTCTGGACACCCTCGACATGCAGCGCCGCCAATATGGCCGAGCGCGTGATATCGCGGCCGAGGCGGTGACTGTCGGTGACATAGGCGTCGAGCCGGGTGCGGGCAGTGGCAAGGACAAGCGCCGCGTCAGGCCCGCGAAATGTCGTGACGGTTGCGACAACAGCGTAAGGGATGATCGTGGCGGGCTTGGCAGTGACGGCGTCAGTCAGCGGACGGCGCGTCTCGTCCGAGAGATAGGCTTCGACTTTCGCCACCAGGTCCGCTGAGGCAAGGCCGTTACCGCTACGCGACAGGATCGACAGAATGACTTGGCCTGGCCACACAGCCGCATTAAGCGCCGTGGCCATGGCGCTGCGCAGCTCGACCGAGGCACCATGATTGGCCAGCACTGACTGGACCAACTGACGGATGCTGTCAGGTTTGGGCGTGGTGGCGCTGGCATCAAGCACATCAGCATCGGCCGACAGGGCATGAAAGATATAGGCCCCCTCGGGACCGGCGACCGAATAGCCTTCTGGTGCCAGCACCATGCGGCGTCGGAAATCGGTATCGCCTTCCATTGCGGCGGGGATGCCCAGAGCGTCGTCCGCAGGCGTGATGACGAAGCGGGTGACGCCGAACAAGGCGCCCAGATTGTCCAGATCAGCGCCATTGGCATAGGCCACCATGACGGCGCGCGCCGCCTCATTGATGCGCTGCCGCATGATCTGGCTCATGTACGCGAAGACGCGCAACAGCTTCGTAGCCGGATCGCTCTCCCGCGCTTCGAATGTCGGCATTTCAGCCTTCATCCGTGCGACGGCATCCGCGAAGATCGTGTCGAAGTCGAGCGCTTCGACCACGTCGGGCGCGGGGATACGCGAGAGATCGACAGCGGTGAAAGTGGTATCGGCCATAGCCGCCATGTCGGCCGTGGTGCGTCATGCACGCTATGGGCGGCATTTGTAGAGGCGGCCTCTACAAATGCCGACAAGATTTGCCTAAACTTACCTTCTCGTCTGATCGCCGAACTGTTTCCAGTCCCGTGAGTTCATGTCGGATGATTTATTTGCAGCATGCGGTAATGGCGTTGTGCGCTCAGGCAGCGGTTGGACTGGCAACTGGTAACTGGTGGGCAGGCGCGGCTATGGGATCGGCTTATTTCATCGGCCGAGAAGTCGCACAGGCCGAGCATCGCTGGATCGAATGGTTTGGAGAGGGACGTCGGGCCAATATGCCGCACTGGGGACGATTCGATTTGCGAGTGTGGCCGAAGTTGGACCAATGGTTAGACTGGCTTGCTCCCACGATTGCCACATGTGCGCTGGCAACATTTGTGAATAACTAACCTCAATCGACTTAAAAAATCCATAAGCTTGGCATTATTGTTGACGATCTTGCATGATGCGCGCGATTTGCTGATCTGCCTCGTCCTTCGACCCGAACAAGATGCCATTCCATTCACATCTGTCGAGATCAAATATATCAAAACGGCGATCGCCTACTACGCCAGGCCGTTCCAGCGAAACAAGCGTTTCGTCAGGATTCACCGTTACGACCGTCCTTTCATGATCCAGTCCGTCTATCACTGGAATCCCCATGAAAAGTGAAATGCCCATGCTGCCTTGAGCGATCATGGGGTCTTCGCTTACCTGTTGAACGAGTAAGACTTGATCGACGCCGCTTAGTTTGACCGCTGCCGGACGGAGTCCGTTATCGATGGCGTTTCTATATTTAAGCTTAAGTTCCTCTATTAACAGCACAAAATGTCCCCGCAATTGGATAAGGCCGGAACAGCCACCCCTCCCTGGCTTGAAATCTGGTTGAGATAAATAGCCAAAAGCGTTTAGCCAATCCAGCCTCTCAAATCCTGATCTGAGTTGATAGCAGGGGCGCGGCCCACTAAATTTCGATTTCTAGAGGCTGTTATGGACTTGCGAGTCTGAATGGATTCAAAGGCTTGTATGGAATGTTTCCGCAAGCCTTATCCGTCTGATGTCTCCGATGAAGAATGGTCGCTGATCGTGCCGTATCTGACGCTCC
>NZ_JAVTIV010000027.1:0-39966 GCF_031843765.1 Sphingobium sp. WCS2017Hpa-17 | reverse complement strand
CCCAACGCCCAGCCCGATATCCCCTTGATCGAGGCAAGGCTGGAAGCGCTCGCGAAAAAATGGGCGCCGCGGACACGCCGGAAAGCCTGACAGGCCGCGTCAACGCCACCTTCCGTCGGCGCTTACGTTTCTTCGCGTAGGGACGTGTGCCGGTACATACGGGATATCTGGTGCAGCCCCATATCCGAGCGTTGGCGGCGGCTCGAGCCCATCGCTTGACCATCGGCGATCCACATTTGAGGCAGGAGGGCTTCCCCTTGCTGGCCGACGCCTTGGGTTTGACTTTCTTCTTTGGTGAGATGGAGCCAGCACGCAACGTCGCCGGCTCGATCCCGGCGGTGCGATCTATACCAAGGTAGGCCAAGTCTGTCCCTGCCTGGTCGCGTTTCATCAGCGCGGCCTGCACCGACCTATCGATCACGAGACTGCGCCGCTGCACGGCCGCGACCTGCTCGTAGAGTTTGTCAATCTGCTCCCGGACCATCCGCTCGAGCTGCCCCAGATGCTGGCCTACCCTATCTCTCGCAGCACCCTCATGATTCGTTTCATGGTCCCTGGAATGCGCCGATTCGCGCTCGGCTTCTGCGGCAATCCCTGCACGCCAGAACAGCAGCGCGACCATACGGGTTTCTCCCAGTCCCGGAACGGCAGCAAGACGTGTGCGATCAAGCTGCGCCGCATTGAAAATTCCATGCTGTGCCAGCAATGTCCGAACGCCATCGCCGATGCCCGCGATCCGCGCGTCAACGATGCTCTTTGCTCGCATGATCCCCATTGCCTGCAATGTTGTTATGTGGGGCCCGCCTTGCGCGATCAGGCTCGGCATATGTGATCGTGTCCGATCAAACGCGGCAAGACTGTCGTTCAGAGCGCTGACGCCGTTGAGAACTTTCCAGACGCCAATATCGTTTCTCCAGCCTTCAAGCAGTTTCACAGCGGATCTGTTCGCCGCTTCATATTCGTCGATGAAGGGTGCAGTACGGGTATCGCTCAGAGCTAATATCTTGAATATCTCGTGGGGCGCGTTCGAAGCTTCCCGCTCGGTTGCCAGTTTGCGGGCGGCTTTGCTCGGGGTGATAGCGGGCGCGGGCCAGGATGGTTCGATCGTCTCGCCGGCATAGGTGCGGGCATAGCCCGTAGCCCGCGCCACATCGTGATGCAGCTCGGTCCTGGCAGGTACGACACGACGCGGCTTAGTCGGGATGCCGTCCTGGAATATCGCACGGCCCGTATTCTCCTCAATCCGACACCAGGCGCATGGCGTGGCCAGGGACGCAACGAAGTGATGAGGCCTGGCAGGGCAGGGCGTCAGCTTGGCTTCAAGGGTGGCCATTTCCTTTACCCATTCGGCCGCTGTCGGTCTCGGCTCCATCCGTAACGCAAACGCCCGTTCGAACAGCAACTGGACGCCTTGGGGCAGATCGTGCAGTTTCAACGCTGCCTCCGGTGCCTCGGTCCCAGTATTGCGGATTTGCGAATAGGCAAAACGGCCCTGCTGGATGGCGCTCTCGATCGGAACAGGGCGGCCACGTGCGATGCCAGTGAAGGGATGGCGCCCCAGAGCCAGGATCTGGAACAGGATGACGGCCAAGCCAAAAGCGTCATGGTCGACCGTGCGCTGGACGCTGCCAAAGTGCATGCCCTGAAGTTCGGGTGGGGTATATTCCGCCATGCCGACCCGGCAATGATGATCGCCGACCTGGAAACTGTCCGCGTCGATCAATGTGACAAGCGCTTGTTGAGAAACGAGAAACCCGGCCGAATTAATGTCTCCGATAATGACGCCAGCGGCATGCACGGTCGCGACGATCCGCGCCACGTTGAGAGCAACGCGAACAAGGAAGCGCCAGTCGGCCTGCGGAAAATAGCGCCGCCGCGAGCCCGTGCTGATAAGCTCATGGATCGGCTCATGGCCTGTGACCCGTTGCATGGTGAAGCCGGCAAAGGCTCCGCCAGCATATTGGACGAGCTCCAGCGGGAAGGCGACATTCGGACATGACGTACCCAGATTTGCCCCGACGATCGCCTTGATCTTGGCTTCCCCGTCTGCGTCCGGTTTCAAATAAAGTTTGACCGCGCGTTCAGAGTCATCGGCAAGCATATGCACGACACCTTCGCCGCCGCGGCCGATGCACTCTCCAAGGCGGAGAGGCTTGCCATGGCACAGCAAAGGCTGTCCGGTCATGTCAGTGCGGCCAGGATCAGCGTTTTGTCGTCATCCGTGCGCATGGTCACGCCGTCGGACTGGAGGAACGCGTGCAACTGGCGCGAGAGCTGCCGGTTGCAACCGCATTTGCTACTCGCCGCGACCGGCGCGAATATGGCCGTGAAAAAACCTTCATGGGCAACGCAGTCCGTGAAATCGAGCGCCAGCCGCTCGATCCCATCGGTCAGCACTGCGAGGCTGTCGATCGCAATGCCGTTTGTCACGCCGATCCGCAGGCGCGGAACGAGATCGGTCAGGAAATAGGTCGTCGCGGCATAGTCGCCGTTGTCGGGCCAACTCAGCGCCATGAATGCGCTTTCCTCGCGCAAACGTGCGACGATGACGCCATCGCCGATGTGCGCGGTCAACACTGACTGACCGTCGGATATCGCCATGACGAGCGTGGTCGCAAAGTCACTGACGGTGAGGGGGGCGATTGCGACCGAAGCGATCATAGACCGGACTGCCGCTACCCAGATCTCCACCTCCTCTGCGGCAGGAAGTGCACCATGCGCCTCCAGCCAGTTTTGCGCCCGGGTCGAAAGCATGCGCGCCGCGATCGCTGCGCCGTAGCGGCCATGGCTGGCGCTACCAGCGCCGTCGCAGGCGATCGCGACCAGGAAGCCGGCATTCGTCGCCACGACGCGGAAAGCATCCTGTCGATGACCGCCGGCTTCCATATGTGCAGTGCCGCATGCCGAAGCTGCGGCCCATCTCCATCCTGACATGCGATCAGTCGATCGAAGCCCAGCCCGCCGGTCCGGTCGGGTTGGCGAGGAGAACTTGCTGCCCGGTGCTCGATCGCGATACCGAGGACAGCGAACTGGAGAGCCAACGGAACATCTCGCTGAACGCGAGACCCCGCAGCATCAGCGGCGTCTTCACCGAAATCTGCCCGAGCGTGTTCATGTCCGCGCCATCGACGCCAACCGCGAAGAAAGAAAAGCTCTTTCGTTCCTCACCTTCGCGGATCCTGCGTGCGGCACGGTCCCACTTGTCAGTCGGCGCACCGTCCGAGATCAAGAACATCCACGGGCGGTAGGGGGTGATGCCATTGTTGCGATACTCGGCCTGGCGCGTCGCAAGGAGGTCGATGCCAAGGTTGATCGCCTCACCCATCGGCGTTCCGCCCTTTGCCTTGAGGCTCTGCGGATAGAAATTCTGGGCCGAGCCGAACTCGGCCAGTATATCCACCCGGTCACCAAAGCCGATGACGGCAACGTCCACGCGCTTGGCAGCCAGGCGATCCTGACGCAGTTCCGTGGCGAATTGCTGGAGACCTTGCGAGAGCGCGGCAATCGCTTCGCCGTTCATGGATCCAGAAGTGTCGAGCAGGAGCACGCAGGCACAGCGCGGCTCGCAATTGTCGGCAAACTCCATGCCGATAAAGGGCTCAGTGCCCGTTTCTTCCCAATAGGGCGTCTGGGTGAATTCGTCGCGCATGCGGAACCTCACATTCAGTCGGGCACGACAGGATGTCGCCCGGTCTAGGAGGCGTAAATACGCTGGAAATGGTCGGTTGAAAAGTATTCAGTAATTAAAATTACCGAAAAATATGTGCCAATATGAGACGGATCGAGTTCGGTTCAGCCCGGCTCGACGGGGCCTCCTTGGATCTCGGCGAGAAGCTGTGTGCGCGCAGCATCGTCCATAAGGCGCCGCCCGCTGATCCACCGCCAAAGCGCGACAGCGGCGGTGCCGACATCGAGCGCCAATCGCGCCCCGGGGTCTGCGAGGTGCGACGACCATTGATGAGGGAGGTCGTTACGAGCGATAAACCGCACTGGTGGTGTCAATAGGCTGTGCTTTTCCGGAAATCCGAGCGCATCTCTGATCTCGCCCGACGTTATGACGGCGATTTCGTCGTCGGGTGACGCAAGGTCGGAAGGCGCATGCAGCCGCTGCGCTATTGCCCGGAAGAACTGGCGTTCATGCTGTCTGGCCAAGGGCACGGCTTTGTTGGCTGGCAGATGCGCGTCGATCATCAAGAGCGCAGTCATCAACCGGCAGCATTGGCGCAGCGTGAAACCACGTCGAAGGGCTGGGTCGTTTCTTAGGGAGGATGGCCAGTCATATTGGCTTAGATGCTTTATGCGTGATCGTAAGCGCTTGCGCAGCTGATCGCTCAGATCGGGATAGAGATTGATTGCCTGTCCATCCGCGCGGGCGGTCAGGACAATGTAGGCCAGATCTTCGAGATGCCCTGATGACAGGCGCTGGATGTCCGAATCGCTCATCGCCGATTGCTACTAGGCGGGGGGATGTGACGGAAGGGTAGAGCGATCAAAATGATTGCCACTGGGGCGTGATATGGATGTTCAGCCAGCCATCTGCGGTTCCGGCAATATCTTGCACGATGGCTCCTTGCAGCATCACTGCGGGATTGACGAGCCGTTCCAGCAATTCGCCCTGAAGCGCCGCTTCGATCGTCGCCGGGATCTGGCCGCGGCATGAGAATATGCATCGGCGCGGCGCATGCTCGCGATATTGCCATAGCGGACCTTGATCATCATGTTGTTCGATCTCGATCAGCAGATATTTCGATCGGCGTGCAATCTGGACGACATTGATACCCGTCGCGTCCTTGAGCCGCCGCACCAGAGGATGGTGGTATCGCAAGACGGTCTGAGCCCTATCGCGCACTAAGGCGGTCAGGGCTTCGTCAACCTGCGAGGCAGCTAGTCCGGATTGCGAAAGCAGCTTGAGAGCAGGCCCAGAGAGTTGGCAAATCATGATCATGTGAGTTGTAAAGGTTGGAGTCGGTTTGAACGAGACAGAAATGAGCCTGGAATTTCTGTTTTTGCCGCATGCCAGATCGGAACCTTTTTTCTTCTTGGCAGAGTTCCATGGCATGATGATCGCCGGTTGAGTCTGAATGTCCAGTCTTGCTCGAGGATCGAATCCAGCCGTCATTGTCTGTCGCCGGTCAGCGATCGGGCGGCAAGATCAATCGGTGTCGCCGGAGCGGAGACAAGGATCGCCAAGCGCGAAAAATCACACAGGATCGGGGCGCTTCACGATGATGCGATCCGTACCCGATCAACTGCATCTATGTCATGAACTGTTGGGCCCTGGCACACCGCCAGTATCGCGCGCGCAAAGCCTTCCAGTTGTTCCACCGTAACAGTCATTTGCGGCTGGCAATCTCGATCGCGTCCCAGTCGATAAAAGTGAGTTTGAGCTTTTTCATGTGCCGGGCGAGATTGAGGACGGCGCGGCCAAGGCCATAGCCGCCGCCGACATCAGCGGCCGCATGCCCCGTCAACTGGTCATGGACATCCTTGGGAATATTCGCATCGCGACACAGATCCTTGAAGCTGTGCCGGAAGCTGTGGAAGACGATGCGCGGATCCTTGCCTACAGCATCGTCTATCAGTCGCGCGGCGCGTCGGCTCGCCTCCTTGGTCTT
The DNA here is from genome assembly GCF_031843765.1 of Sphingobium sp. WCS2017Hpa-17. Classification (NCBI taxonomy): domain Bacteria; kingdom Pseudomonadati; phylum Pseudomonadota; class Alphaproteobacteria; order Sphingomonadales; family Sphingobiaceae; genus Sphingobium; species Sphingobium sp. WCS2017Hpa-17. Next base: position 34,351 of record NZ_JAVTIV010000027.1, on the reverse strand, counting down.
GACCTCCAGCGCATCGGCCACAAGGTCCGGGAACAGCTTGACCGCGTCCTTTGCACGCTGCCGGCCAACATAGTCCAGGAAGCCAAGCGCGATCAGTTGGGGATGGAGGGGCAGAACGCGCACCGACCCATCGGTCTTCACGCGGTTTGCTTCATCGACGTCATCCTCTACATAATCGGTCACGTCTATATAGGGGACGCCTAACTCCTCCTTCACGTCCGCGAGCAGGATCTGGCCCAGTTCCTCGATTCGGGCACCGGTAACAAGGCCAAGCAGGAACAGCCAACGCAATGTGAGGTCTGACACTTTTGACCGGCTGATGGGAATAGACCAGCTTTGCGTGAACAGGTCGGCCGAAAACAGGCGACGCAGCTCCTCCTTGGTGAAGGGGCGGCGGTCGCTCTTTTTGCTATAGCCGTCGACCTTGATCCCGGCTCCGGGATTGGCGCCGATATACCGTTCCTGGAAAGCAAAGCCGAGCAGCGCCTGGATCGCGCCGAGATATTTCTTGACCGACTGCGGCGAAAGCCGTTCTACATCCACTCGTCCTGCATAAATTGCGTGCGCATCGTTAAAAGCCAGTGCGCGATGGGCGCGGGGCATGGATCTGGGCAACTGCTCAACCGCATCGCGAAACTCGAAACAGTCGTCGGCGGTGATCTCGCCGATGCCGACATCGCCGACAAAGCTGATAAAGTCCTCGACAGCCTTCTCGGCTGCTACACAGGCCTTCGGTGAGGGCGTGCGTTTAGCCTTCCAGAATTTGAGCAGTGCGCCCAGCTTCATATCCGGCTGGGCGCGAGACTTCTGTTTCTGACGGCGGGCGGATGGGGCATTGGGAAGCTGATCGCGCACGTCCGCAGACTGCAGCGTCTCGGCAAGGGCATCGGCCAGCGGCTCATCAATACCGGGCTCGACTTTTTCAGGCAACTTCAACTGCCGCTTGATGTCAACGACTGCGGATCCCAGTAGCGGCCGCCAGCGTCGGCGTGATACACGCCTCTGGAAATCGAACCAGGCCTCGCCCGGTGCACGATAGCGGGCGGCATGTTCGGCCTCGATGGCCGCCAGCGTCTCGGGCGAGAACGCGTCATCATCGTCGGACCCGGCAAGCGACCGGCGATAGGCGATCCATTCTTCGCTCGACATGGACTTGGCGGTTGGAATCCGTTCGCCGGTCTGGTCGGCGACAGCCTCATCCAGTTCGCGTAGCATGAATGCAACCTGTGTGCCGCCGATCGCAAAGCCGCCGCCTGAGCGCGCCGTCAGCAGGCGGCTGACCAGAGTCGCGGCCTCGGCGGCCGAAAGGCTGCTGCCGCCGCCCTTGGCTAGCGCCTCGCGAAAGTCGGCGAGCTTCTTCTCATATTCGCCATTGGCTATGGCGAAGCGCTTCTCCGCTTCGCGTGGGTCGCCGGTGCTCAGCGTTACCTTGTAGAACTCGCCGCAGTTGAACGCCGGGCGTAGCGGTTCAGGAATCTTGCGGCGGATATAATATATGCCGCTGCGCTTGTCCTGCCACAGACCTCGAATCGCTGCCATCAATCGTCTCCAGTGTACCCGTCAGGTGTACCCGTTAAGTCGTGAATGAACAGAAAACCGAGATATAAGCCATTTCTGGCCGGTCTGGTGACCCCTACGGGAATCGAACCCGTGTTTCAGCCGTGAGAGGGCCGCGTCCTAACCGCTAGACGAAGGGGCCATGGACCGCGCTGGGCGACCGGCAGGGGGTGGCCTTTAGGCAGGGGCTTGGACCGCGTCAAGCGAAACCCACCGCCTGCTGCTGCACCTCATAAAAAACCACCCCATGCAAGCATGGGGTGGCCAAGGTTCAGGGAGGAGACGTCTCCAAAGGGGGAGACGCCCATACGATACACCCGAAAGGGGGGCAGGTGCATCGCATGATTGATAGATAGGGCAGGTCGCATCGCCTTTCAAGGGGAGATGCGATGCCCTTTCCATCAATTTTTCAAACCCTTTCGGGTTAATTGCTCATTCAGGCGTTGGCGGCCTCGGGCGCGGCTTCCACGGCGGCGGGGACGGCGATCGGCCCCTTGCCCTGCGACACCTGCGCCTCGAACACTTCGCGCATCAACTGGAGTGAGAAGAGGTGGGCATGGATCAGCGGCAGCATGCCGTTCTGGTTGATCTTGCGCAGTTGGTCACCGCGCAGGTCGCGCAGCTTTTCCTCGTTGATCATGCGGAAGCCACGATAGACGAAGGGCTGTTCGGCCACCGGGGTCTGGATGGCGACTTCGCCGTCCATCAGCAGGTCCATGTCCTGCAAATCGCGAACGAACTGGCCGGTACGGGCGGCGGCCTGCTCGAAATCCTCGCAGAATTTCATCACGCCCTGGGTCAGTTCGCTCGGTTTGCCATCTTCGAACAGCGGCTGGCCGTCCTCGAAAGCGCCGATGGTCGGCGTAGTGGGATCGAAGCAGAGCGACAGGTCTTCGCTGTCGGGACGCAGCTTGGCCAGCATCCAGGGATAGCGACGGACATAGGCCGGGACATAGGCGGGGCCGCGCAGCTTGCCTTCATCGTCGACGAAGACGTTCACGCCCTCGTTCAGGCCCATCAGCAGCAGCGGCACGCTGTCGTTGCCGGCAGAGAAGATGATCGGTGCGAAACGCTGGGCCGGGACGAATTCGTCTACGGTCAGCGGGATGGCGTGCTGCGTCGTCAGGAAGGGCGCCGAATCGGCCGGCTTGGTGCGATAGTCGACATGGTCCACGCTGCTGAGCGGCAGCAGGTCATTGTAGAAGATCGGCAGGTTATTGGCGGGCGCGCTGGCCATTTCGGGTCATCCTGTTACGTGCGGTCCGCCCTTTTCCTGCGCACCGCGGGCTTGATATTGGGGCAGGGCGATAATGGTCTTGCCCGACCGAGGCAATCTGTTTGTAGGCGACCCGCGCTCAACCTTCGCCCGGCAGCGGGATCAGCTTGCCCGGATTGAACAGGCCCTTGGGGTCGAACGCGGCCTTGATCGCGCGCAGCGCGCCGATCCGCGCCGGGCTGGCGAGCCGGCCCAGTTCCGTCCGCTTCATCTGGCCGATGCCATGTTCGGCGGAGATGGAGCCACCGGCTGCGACCACCGCGTCATGGATGAAGGCGTTGATCGCCTGCCCCTCCGCCGCGATCCAGGCCGGCCCGTCGCTGGTCCCCTTGGGTGCGCGGACATGGAAATGCACATTGCCATCGCCCAGATGGCCGAAGGAGGAGGCAGTGGTGCCGGGAAAGGCCTGTTCCGCTGCCTGCGCCGCCTCGATCATGAAAGCGGGCATCTTCGCCACCGGCACGCTGATATCATATTGCAGCGCCGGCCCCTGCGCCTTTTCCGATTCCGAAAGGGATTCACGGATTCGCCAGAAGGCTTCCGCTTGGGCTTCATTGGCGGCGATGGCGGCGTCCACGGCGATGCCCCGCTCGAACGCTTCCGCCAGCGCCGCTTCCAGCCGATCCGACGGCCCCGGTTCGGACAGGTCGGCATGATCGACCTCGATCAGCACATGCCAGGGCGTGCGCGTCTCGATCGGCGATCGCGTGCCGGGAATATGGCCCAGCACGAAGCCCAGCGTCTCGTCCGCAATCACCTCGAACCCCTCGACACTGTCGCCCAGCATGGTTTCAGCGAGGCGCAGCAGCGCCAGCGCATCGGCGGGCGTCTGCACGCCCACCCATCCCACCGCCCGCGCCGCGATGGCCGGTGCCAGCCGGAGCGATGCGGCAGTGACGACGCCCAGCGTGCCTTCCGCGCCGATCAGCAACTGCTTGATATCGTAACCGCGATTATCCTTCTTCAGCGCGTCCAGCCCGTCGAAGATGCTGCCGTCGGGCAACACCGCCTCGACCCCCTCGACCAGCGCGCGCATGGTGCCGTGGCGCAGCACCTGCGTCCCGCCGGCGTTGGTGGACACCAGCCCGCCGATCGTCGCGGACCCCTTCGCACCGAGGCTGAGCGGGAATCGCCGTCCGGCTTCTTCGGCCGCATCGTGTAGCACGCTCAATATCACGCCGGCCTCGCACACGGCCAGATTATCGTCCGGCGACAGGCTGCGAATCCGGTTCATCCGCCGCAGCGACAGGATCAGCGCCGATCCGTCCGCCGGCGGAGTCGCGCCTCCCACCATCGACGTATTGCCCCCTTGCGGCACCAGTGCGACGCCCAGTTCCGCCGCCAGCGCCACGGTCGCCGCGACCTCCTGCGTCGATGCCGGGGACAGGATCGCAGCGGCCGCGCCACGATAGCGCCCGCGCCAGTCGCTGGCCCATGGGGCGATATCGTCGGGATCGGTCACGACCCCTTTGGGGCCGAGCAGGGCGACGAAGCGGTCGATCATGTCTTGTCCTATCATGGGACGGGCTTATGCCTCGGAATTCATCGACGGTTCAACCATCGGCCGATAGCGTATTCGTCCCATAAAGGGGTCCGTCTTGGTTCATTCCATCCTGCTGCTGCTTTCCGCATCGACCGGCGATCCGGTCCAATGGGCGCAATTGTCGATCCAGCAGCGCGTCATCATTCGCGTGCCGATGGTGAAGAAAGGCCGCGCGCCCGCCCGAATCGCACCCGATGCGCGCAATGCGTGGGAGGAGAAGAAGGGGCCGCGCTGTGTTGCCCTGCGGTCTATTCGCGGTGCCAGCATTGTCGTGGAAAATGGCGTCGATCTCATCCTCGCCGACGAACATCGCTATCGTGCACGACTGGAACGTGGCTGCGACTCGACCGGCTTCTATTCGGGCTTCTATGTCGAGCCGGATGCCGACGGGTCGCTCTGTTCCGGGCGGGACGAATTGCAGGCGCGCAGCGGCCTCAGCTGCGCCATCGACAGTTTCCGTCGCCTCATCCCGGCCGATGACGATGACTGATCTTGCGCCATAGCCCTTCATTTGCGCGATTTTCTTGACAAGAGGCCAATATTTTCGCAATGCGCGGCGGATTTCCGTCTCGCATCCGCGCAGGACGGATTAGCCTCCTGTCCCGGACCATTGAATGACTTTTGCCGATCTCGGCCTTTCCGACGAATTGCTCAAGGCCGTAACCGAATCCGGTTACGACACGCCGACGCCGATCCAGGCGCAAGCCATTCCGTCCGTCCTGATGATGCGGGACATTATCGGCATTGCCCAGACGGGCACGGGCAAGACGGCCAGCTTCGTGCTGCCGATGATCGACATTCTGGCCCATGGCCGCGCTCGCGCGCTCATGCCGCGCAGCCTGATCCTGGAGCCGACCCGCGAACTCGCCGCGCAGGTGGCCGAGAATTTCGAGAAATACGGCAAATATCATAAGCTCTCCATGGCGCTGCTGATCGGTGGCGTGCAGATGGGCGATCAGATCAAGGCGCTGGAAAAGGGCGTCGATGTGCTGATCGCCACGCCGGGTCGCCTGATGGACCTGTTCGGTCGCGGCAAGATTTTGCTCAACGGCTGTTCGATGCTGGTCATCGACGAGGCCGACCGCATGCTCGACATGGGCTTCATCCCGGATATCGAGGAAATCTGCACCAAGCTGCCGACGCAGCGCCAGACGTTGCTTTTCTCCGCGACCATGCCGCCGGTTATCAAGAAACTGGCGGACAAATTCCTGTCCAATCCCAAGTCGATTGAGGTGGCGCGCCCGGCAACGGCTTCCACCAACATCACCCAGCGGCTGGTGAAGGTCGATTCGCGCAAGAAGCGCGATGCGCTGCGCGACATGCTGGAGGCGGAAAACGTCACCAGCGCGGTCATCTTCTGCAACCGCAAGACCACGGTGCGTGACCTTAACAAGAGCCTGCAACGCCACGGTTTCAAGTCGGGCGAAATCCATGGCGATATCGACCAGTCTTCGCGCATCGCCGAACTGGAGCGCTTCCGTGAGGGTAAGGTCAATATCCTCGTCGCGTCGGACGTCGCGGCGCGCGGGCTGGATATCAAGGGCGTCTCCCACGTCTTCAACTTTGACGCGCCCTGGCACCCGGACGATTATGTCCATCGCATCGGCCGCACCGGTCGTGCGGGCGCGACCGGCACCGCCTACACCTTCGTGACGGCCGAAGATGCCGAGGCGATCGACAATATCCAGAAGCTGATCGGCACGAAGATCGAATATATCAGCGCCCCCGCGCGTGAAGAGCGTGCCGAGCCTGCGCGTGAGGAAAAGCGCGAAGAGGGCAGGGCCGCTCGGTCGGAACGCAAGCCGCGAGAAGCCAGAGCCAGGGAAGAGCGTCCCCGTGAGGAGCGCCCGCGCGAGGATCGCGCACGGGAAGAACGGCCACGCGAAGAGCGCCCCCGCGAAAACCGCGCGCGGGACGATCGCCCTCGCGACAGCCAGCCGCGCGATTCGCGTCCCGATCGCAACGCTTCCGCGCCGCCGCCGCGTCGCCGCCATGATCCGGTCGATGATGGCCCGGACGATGGCTGGAACGGTCCGACGCCGGAATTCCTGAATTTCGGCTTCAATAACTGATACTATCGCCATGGGCGGATCGGGACATATGTCCTATCCGCCCATTTCCTGTCATGCTGCGCCTGTTGCTGCCGCCGCTCGCTAACGGATTTCCGATAGGATCGCCCTTCCGCAATAAAATGTCGTGATCTGCGGGAAATGTGTGAAGTTAAGCGCGGATAATCCTACAACAGCCCTTGCGCCCGCAGGCTAGTATGCCCGCTTGCAGCCATGATGATATGGTCATGGACAGCGATGCCCAGTCTTTTGCCGGCCTCCACGATCTGCCGGGTGATGTCGATATCCTGCCGGCTGGGCGACGGATCGCCCGAAGGGTGGTTGTGGACCAATATCAGCGCCGCCGATCCCAGTTCCATCGCGCGTTTGATAACCTCGCGCACATAGATGGCCGCCTGGTCGATTGATCCGTCGCCCATATGATCGTCGCGGATCAGCATGTTGCGACTATTGAGGTGCAACACTCGCACCCTCTCGACGCTGAGGTAAGCCATGTCTGCGCGCAGATAGTCCAGCAAAGCCTGCCAACTGGCCAGCACCGGCCGCGCCGCCACATCGTTGCGCAACATCCGCAGCGCCGTCGCCTGCACGATCTTGATCGCCGCGACGCTGGTATCGCCTATGCCCGGCACCCGTGCGATCGCTCGCCAGTCGGCCGTCATCAGCCCGCCGATCCCGCCAAATTCCCGCAGCAACGCCTTGGCCAGCGGCTTGGTGTCGCGCCGGGGAATGGCCAGCGCCAGCAGATATTCGATCAGTTCATGGTCGTGCAGCGCTTCGCCGCCGCTGTCGGCCAGTTTCTGTCGCAACCGGGCACGATGGCCGGCGCCATCCTGCGGAACTTGTCCTTCCTGATCGGCCAATTGCACCCCCTTTGCCGCTGATAGTGACGCTATGCGTTGCGGAATCGACGGGCAAGGATATTTAGGAGAGCAGGGACGTTATGCTCCCGTTACGGACGGTGACGTCATATCAAGCCGGGGTTGGCCATAGGCATGGAAGAACAGGACGGCGAAGAAACGGTTCGCCGGGCATGGCTGCGTTGGCTGGGCGTCGGCACGGGATCGCTCGCGCTGGTGCTGGTCGCGCTCTGGACGCAACGGGCGCCGATTGCGGAAAATTTCGTCAGCCGCGAGCTTAACCGGCGCGGGGTGCAGGCCAATTATGATCTGGTCGATGTCGGCTTCCGTACACAGCGGATTGAAAATATCGTGCTGGGCAATCCCGCCCGGCCGGACCTGACCGCGCGCTGGGTGGAGGTCGACATCGCCTTCGCCGGCCTGACGCCGCAGGTCGCGGCGGTCCGCGCCGGTGGCGTGCGGATGCGCGGCTCCTATCATGACGGCGTCCTCCGCCTGGGCGAACTGGACAAGTTCCGCGATCCCGATTCGACCGCCCCGTTCAGCCTGCCCGACATGCTCGTTTCCATCGCCGACGCGCGGCTGACGCTGGACACCGATGCCGGCCGGGTCGGCATGCAACTGGACGGCAATGGCAATCTGCAATCGGGCTTCCGCGGTCGTCTTGCCGCCGCCATGCCGCGCGCCGCGCTGGCAGGCTGCGGCCTGACACGCGCCACCGCCATGGTCGATATCGTCATGCGGCAGGGCCAGCCCTATGTGTCCGGGCCGGTCCGTGCCGACGCGCTGGCCTGCAGCGATGCCGGCGCCGCGATCGCCCGGCCTGCCGCCGTCATTGACCTCAATCTCAGTCAGGCGCTCGACCGTTGGAAGGGTCATGCCGACCTGTCCGGTGAAGCCCTCAGGGACAATGGTCTGGTTATGGCCGCCCCCTCTGGCCGCATCGATTTCGAGGGCACAGCCGCTCGCACCGGCGGCAAATTACGCGTCGGCACGAAGGCGCTGACGGCGCAGGGCGCGCTGTTGCGGGATGCTGCCCTGTCCGGCGATTTCGTGCTGGCCGCGGAGGGGAACAGCCTCAAGGGCGAATTGTCCGGTCATGACCTCCACATGGGCGGCCGCGATCCGCTCGCCAGCCTGCGCACGGCTGCCACTGGCACGCCGGTCGGCCCGCTCGCCACCCAACTGGCCGATGCCGTCGACCGGGCGGGCAAGGCCAACCACCTGCGCACCCGTTTCGCGCTGGTGCAAAAGCCATCCGGCGGCAGCGTCGTCGTCACCGACGCGGCGCTGGACTCCCGCAGCGGTGCCCGCATCGGCCTGGCGCAGGACAGCCTCGTCACGCTCGCCTGGCCGGGCCGGAAGGGCGGCCTCGACTGGTCGCTCGACGGCGCGCTCAAGACGGGCGGTGGCGGATTGCCCAACGCTGCATTGCGACTGGCGCGGCGGCCCAGTGGGGGCTTTGGCGGCGACCTGTTCGTCGATCCCTACACAGCCGGCGACGCCCGCCTCAGCCTCGACCGGGTCCGCTTCACCGCCGACTCCAGCGGCGCCACCCGCTTCTCCACCGCACTGCGGCTCGACGGCCCTTTGCCCGATGGCCATTTGCGCGGCCTCAGCTTCCCGGTCGAAGGCCGCATGGCCGCCAATGGTGCGCTGGCGATCAACCCGTCCTGCGTCCCCGTCTCGCTGGTGGAGGCCCGTTATGGCGCCTTCGCGCTTGGCCAGACCCGCCAAACGCTGTGCCCGGTCGGCGGCGCGATGTTCGCCACCGGCCCCGCCGGCACCAGCGGCGGCGCGGAAATCCGCGACCTCGCCCTCGCTGGCCGCAACGGCGACAACCCCATGCGCCTGACCGCCGATCATGCCCGCATGGTCCTTGGCCGCACCGGCTTCGCGCTCGCCAACCCCGCGCTGACCATCGGCCCGCAGGAGGCGCCGGCCGTCCGTCTCGCCGCCGCCACGCTGGATGGCGCTGCGACGAAGGACGGGTTTGCCGGAAAGGTCGGCGGGGCAGGGGGGCAGATCGGCGCCGTGCCACTCATCATGGAGCAGGGCGCAGGCGACTGGAACTTCGCCAAAGGCGCGCTCGCCTTCCGCGCCGCCGTCACCGTCCGCGATTCGCAGGCCCCCGCGCGTTTCGTGCCCTTGCTCTCGCCCGATTTCACGCTGGCGATGAAGGATGGCCGCATCACCGCCAGCGGATCGCTCACCGCCCCGCGCGGCGGCGCACTCGTCGCCCGCACCGCCATCGTCCACGACCTGTCGAGTGCGAAGGGTCATGCCGACCTCACCGTCCCCGACCTCAATTTCGGTCCCGCCCTCCAGCCCGAAGACATCACCCCGATCGCGCTGGGCGTCGTCGCCAATGTGCAGGCGAAGGTGACAGGGCAGGGCCGGATCGACTGGACCGGCTCCAATGTCACAAGCACCGGCACCTTCCGCACCGACAACGCCAATCTCGCCGCCGCCTTCGGCCCGGTCGAGGGGCTGAGCGGCGAAATCCGCTTTACCGACCTGATCGGCCTCATTTCCGCACCGGGGCAGGAAGTGCGCATCGCCAAGGTCAATCCCGGTGTCGAAGTGCAGGACGGCGTCGTCCGCTATCATCTGGAGGCCGGACAGAAAGTCCGCATCGAAGGCGGCGGCTGGCCCTTCTCCGGCGGCAAGCTGGACCTGCTCCCCACGACGATGAACTTCGGCGAGGATGTCGACCGCTACCTCACCTTCCGTGTCATCGGGCTGGACGCCGGCGCCTTCATTCAGGCGATGGAACTGGACAATGTCTCCGCCACCGGCACGTTCGACGGCATCATGCCGCTGATCTTCAATGCCAAGGGCGGCCGGGTCGCCGGCGGCGTACTGGTCGCGCGGCAGCAGGGCATGCCCCCGCTCATCATGCCGGAAGGCGTGCTGCCCACCATCCCCTGCGATCCCACGCGCCAGTCGGGCGTCCTCTCCTATGTCGGCCCGGTGTCGAACGAGCAGGTCGGAGTCATGGGCAAGATGGCCTTCGACGCGCTCAAGGATCTGCAATATAAATGCCTCACGATCCTGATGGACGGTGCGCTGGACGGTGAAATGGTGACAAACGTCGTCTTCAACGGCGTCAACCGGGGCAAGCTGGGCGATGCGCCGACGGGTATCAGTCGTAGCTTCATCGGTCTGCCTTTCATTTTCAATGTGCGGATATCCGCGCCTTTCCGCGGCCTGATGGGCACGGCCCAATCCTTCATCGACCCGTCGCAACTGATCCAGAACAGCATCGGCGATCAGGTGCAGGGCGAAATGCGCACGGGCGCGCAACAAAATCTTGCGGTTCAGCCTGTGGAAAGCGACAAGGCGATAAACGGGGAGCCGAAATGAAAAAGCAATCGATCATGATGGCGGGTTTCGCCGGGCTGGCCCTCACCGGCTGCATCCAGGTGAAGGCCCCTGACAAGCCCATCGAAATCAACCTGAACGTCAAGGTCCAGCAGGAAGTGGTTGTTAAGCTGCAACGCGACGCGCAGGATCTCATCCAGAATAATCCGGAGTTGTTCCCGCAATGACACGCAAATTGCTCATGTTCGCCGCCGGCGCCGCAGTTGCGCTGGCCAGCGGTTTCATCATGACCGCCCCCGCACGCGCCCAGTCCGGCGCCGTGGCCGCCGCGATGACGGCCGGCACGGTCGGCGAACAGGCCGACGGCTATCTTGGCATTGCCGGGACGGTCGGCGCCGATGTCCGTTCCGAAGTGGAAGCGATCAACATCAAGCGCCGCGCCGCCTACACCCAACTTGCCGGCCAGCGCGGCGTGACGGTACAGGATGTCGCCGCCGCCACCGGCTGCCAGACGCTCAGCAGCCGGGTGAAGCAGGGGCAGGTCTATCGCATCGGCGCCGGCGCCTGGCAGACCAAGGGAGCTGCCGCGATTGCGCTGCCGCCTTATTGCGCAACGGCTGGCTGAACGACGCGGGTTTGAGAAAGACGAAAAGGCGCGGTGGCCCGGCTACCGCGCCTTTTTTGTTGGCCTAAATCCCGCTCTTTCAGGTGGGGGGTGATAATGACTGGTGTAGATCAAAGGCGGACATTTGATATCGCTTTTGGCCCGCCCCATAGCCGTCAACCCAGCGAAGGCTGGGGTCTCAGGCGGTAGTAGAAAGAGGCGAGCCAGCTTGCCCTATCTGTTAACGGCGCGCCCGCCTGCATGAGATGCTAGCCTTCGCTGGCATGACGGGGAAAGCTGGCTGGCGACCATTTTTTACCTATGGAAGCGGTCTGTGCCGATCCTGATTGCAGACGTTATAGGCATCGGCCATTATGGCAGATCAGAGAACGTCGAGATAGGAAATGTGGCAGCATTATATAGGCTGGATTGATCGCGATCTAGGGAATGGATGGCCTAGACTGAATGGGCTGCCATCGCTCGTGCCCTTCATCCCGTTGATGTTTGGAGTTGCTTACAGCGCTTGGTTCCATCCTGATGAGACGCCGGGCATCGTTGAAAGCACAATTGTTCTGGCTCCCATGCTGGCGCTGGTGGCTATTTGGGCATGGCGAGCTTGTCTGTGCGCCGTCCGCCAATATCGCATTGTCAAATCACAGCAGCCTTACGATTGAACAGCCGCTTTTTCAGGCAAAGACTATTAAGCCGCCATTCCTCTACGCATCCAACACCGGCTCTTACCCCAACGTCATCCCGGCCTTGAGCCGGGATCCCACTTCTTCTTCGACGGTGCATAAATAGCGGGATGCCGGATCACGTCCGGCATGACGAAGAAGACGCACTCATCTTCTCCTCAATCCCGCCCCCTTCGCTTCGGTCGCGCCTCCACGATCCTTCGCGCTTCCCCACAATAAGGCGCGAGAAACCCGTACAACTGCCCCGTCAGCGCCTCGACCACCAGCGTATAGAGCACATATTGCCCGCGCTTCTGCTCCCGCACCACGCCGGCCTCTTTCAGCACCGCCAGATGCTTGGAAATGGAGGGCATCGCCATCTCGAAATTGTCGGCAATCTCGCCCACCGTCATCGGCTCGACCGCCAGATATTCCAGGATGCGGCGGCGCGGTTCGGATGCCAGCGCCTTGAAGATCTTGTCCATTCCTATTTAGCTAAATAGGAAATTACGCCAGCGCAACCCCGTGAACCCTTATTGTCCGAAAGGCCGATTTTAGCCGCTTTTGTCGGGGTTGACACTTCATCCATGCCTTCCTAGAGGGGCCTCGCCTTGACGGGTGCAGCCGCAAGCGCCATGCCGAACGCCACGGGCTGTAAAGCCTGATGGAGACGATGTATGGCAGCGGACACACCCGGACAGGACCAGGCGGGCGAGGACTCGCGGATCGCTTCCTTGGAGGAGCGGATCGCGCAGGCCGAGCATGTCGAGAAGGTCAGGCAAGGCGCCACGGAACAGGCAGCGGACGATGGTTCGCGGCTCGGCAACCGGGTGCTGGCGGAACTGATCGGGGGTCTTGTCGGTGGTGCGTTGATTGGTTGGGTTCTTGACCGGCTATTCAACACAACACCCTGGCTTCTGCTGGTTTTCCTCGGTCTTGGGATCGTGGCGGCCTTCAGGAATATCATCAGATTGACGACGACGAAGCCGCCCGAACAATAAGGCAGCTTCGCTCCTAGTCCGAAGACATTAAGCGTTACAGGGGTCAACGTGGCAGAATCCGGCAAGATCGATCCGATGCACCAGTTCGCTATCGAACCCCTGTTCGGTACGGATCACTGGTCGCTGGGCGGCTTCAACATCGCCTTCACCAACAGCGCGCTCTATATGGTGCTCGCCGCTGTGGTGCTCTGGATCTTCGTGATCGGCGGCATGAAGCGTGAACTGGTCCCCGGTCGTTGGCAGATGGCGGTCGAATATATGACCGGCTTCATCAAGAACCTGTTGATCGCCAATATCGGCGACAAGGGCCGGAAGTACATCCCGTATGTCTTCTCGCTCTTCATGTTCATTCTGCTGGCGAACCTTCTGGGCCTGCTGCCGCTGGGCCTGATCGGGATGCACCCCTTCACCTTCACCAGCCACTTCACCGCAACCGGCGTGCTGGCGATCATGAGCTTCTCGATCGTGCTGATCGTTGGTTTCTGGAAGCATGGCTTCCACTTCTTCTCGCTGTTCGTGCCGCATGGCACGCCGATCGCGATGGTGGTGCCGCTCTTCTTCATCGAACTCGTCTCCTTCATGGTGCGTCCGTTCAGCCTTGGCCTGCGACTGTTCGTCGCGATGACCGCTGGCCACGTGCTGCTGAAGGTTCTGGCGGGTTTCGTCATCAACAGCGCCAACGCCTCGCCGGCGCTGGGTCTGACCGTCGGCACCGCCAGCTTCATCCTGATGATCGGCATCAGCGCGCTGGAAATGCTGGTCGCGGTCATCCAGGCTTATGTGTTCGCGCTGCTGACCTCGGTCTATCTGAACGATGCCGAAAACCTGCACTAAGTTTCACCTGAGATTTTCCTCAACTTTTATCTGATCTGACAAGGGAGTTTACGACATGGACGCAGAAGCCGCAAAGCTGCTCGGTGCTGGCCTGGCCGCAATCGGTGCGGGCATCGCTGCCCTCGGTGTGGGCAACGTGTTCAGCGCATTCCTCGAAGGCGCGCTGCGCAATCCGGGCGCTGCTGATGGCCAGCAGGGTCGTCTGTTCATCGGTTTCGCCGCGGCGGAACTTCTGGGTCTGCTGGCGTTCGTTATCGCCATGATCCTGGTGTTCGTGGCCTAACACACGAAATTAGGAGCGGGCAGGGCGGCTTCGTGCCATATCCTGCCCGCTTCCCTTATTGACCGCCCTCTGACCGGACGGACCGTAAAATGCCTCAAATCGCGCAAATCGCCGATACCTACTCCAGCCAGATCTTCTGGTTGCTGCTGACCTTCGGCCTCGTCTTCTTCGTCATCGGCCTTGGCATGGTGCCCAAGGTGCAGGGCACGGCGGACGCGCGCGACGCGAAGATCAGCGGTGATCTGGACGCGGCCAAGGCCGCCTTCGCCCGCGCCGACGAAGCGGAAGCGGATTACCGCACTCGCGACGCCGCAAACCGCGCCGCCGCCCAGGCGACGCTGGCCAAGGCCAAGAGCGAAGCCGCCAAGGCTTCCGAAGTCCGTCTCGCCGCTGCCGATGCAGAGGTCGCGACGAAAATCGCCGCCGCCGAAGCCCGTATCAAGGGTGCCAGCGACGCCGCGATGGCAGAAATCGAAACCGTTGCCGCCGATGCGGCGCGCGACATGGTGGCTCGCATTTCCGGCGTGGACGCGTCGGACGACGCAGCCCGCAACGCAGTAAAGGCAGCACTGGCCCATGGCTGAGGCAGCATCCCATAGCGCAGCGGAGGTTCCCCACTTGAACCAGGCAATTCACAGCGAAGGCATGGAACCGGTCGGCACCGTCGCGCATGAAGGCGTCGAACCGCATACCGATCCCAAGGCGGTCGGCATGGACGCGACGGCCTGGGTCAGCCTGGCGATGGCCGCGTTCATCATCATCCTGCTGGTCAAGAAGGTGCCCGCCCTGATCGGTGGCGCGCTGGACGGCCGGATCGCCCAGATCAAGGCACAGTTGGCCGAAGCGTCGAAGCTGCGCGCCGAAGCCGAAGCGCTCAAGGGCGAATATGAAGCCAAGCTGGCCGCTGCGGCCGGTGAAGCCGACGCCATGCGCAAGGCGGCCGAGCATGAAGCCGAAGGGCTGATCGCCGACGCCAAGGTTCATGCAGAAGATCTGGTCGCCCGTCGTCAGAAGATGGCGGAAGACAAGATTGGCGCTGCCGAACGCACTGCTATCGCCGGCATCCGCGCCAAGGCCGTGAACGCAGCGACCGCCGCTGCCGCCACCCTGATCGCCCAGGGCCATGATGCCAAGGCGGACAAGGCACTGGTCGACAGCGCGATCTCGGGCCTCGGCACGATCAACTGATCGGATCGGACTGAACAAAAAAGGGCCGGTGCGCATGTCGCACCGGCCCTTTTTTGTTCAAGGGAAGTCATTTAAATCGTCCGCCCTGAGCTTGTCGTCGATAGGCTCAGCTTGAACGGAGGGAAAAGGGCGGCTCTTTCAAGCCGCCCGTTCCTTGCTTCACCCCGCCAGCGTGGCGTTGTCGATCACGAAGCGGTATTTCACATCGCTCTTCTGCATCCGCGCATAAGCCGTCTCGATCTCCTGCATCGCGATCGTCTCGATCTCCGCGACGATGCCCTTTTCCGCACAGAAATCGAGCATCTCCTGCGTTTCCGCGATGCCGCCGATCAGCGATCCGGCGATCGACCGGCGCTTGAAGATCAGCGCCGCGACATTGGGCGACGGATGCGCATGTTCAGGCACGCCCACCAGCGTCATCGTCCCATCCAGCTTAAGCAGCGCGGTGAAGGCGTCCAGATCATGGCTCGCCGCCACCGTGTTCAGGATGAAGTCGAAGCTGCCGGCATGCGCCGCCATCTCGTCCGCATTGCGCGACACGATCACTTCGTCTGCACCCAGCGCCAGCGCGTCCTGCCGCTTGCTCTCGGATGTCGTGAACGCCACCACATGCGCGCCGAGTGCATGGGCCAGCTTCACACCCATATGGCCCAGGCCGCCGATGCCGACGATGCCCACCTTCTTGCCGAGGCCGGCCTGCCAGTGGCGCAGCGGCGACCATGTGGTGATGCCCGCGCACAGCAGCGGCGCGACCGCCGCCAGTTGCTCCGGCGCATGGCTGATCTTCAGGACGAAATCATCCTTGACGACGATGCTCTGCGCATAGCCGCCCAGCGTATGGCCGGGGGCATCTTCGGTCTTGCCATTATAGGTGCCGGTAAAGCCGGTTTCGCAATATTGCTCCAGCCCCTCGTCGCAGGAGGCGCAGCTCTGGCAGCTGTCGACCATGCAGCCGACGCCGACCGTATCGCCGACCTTGAACTTGCTGACATGGTCGCCCACGGCGGTCACATGTCCGACGATTTCATGGCCGGGAACGCACGGATATTGCGTCCCGTCCCATTCGGAACGGACCTGATGCAGGTCCGAATGGCAGACGCCGCAATAGGCGATGGCGATCTGCACGTCATGCATGCCGACGGTGCGGCGTTCGATGGTGATGGCTTCCAACGGCTTGTCGGCCGCATAAGCGCCATAGGCTTTTACGCTCATTGGGTGGTCCCTTTGATGCTGGTGGGTCGAATATTATGGAAAGGCCGCATCTTTCTGTACGGTCCGGTATAGATAGGGCGAAAACTGCTTCGATCAACCCCAGCCATTGCGAAACATCGCGCGCACGCTATCTCTGCGCTCATGTCCGGCCCGCAATCCCCCGATCGTTTCAACGAAGACAAGGCGAGTTTCACCATCACCGGCAGCCAGCCGGATATCGACACCGGGGTGGAGGCGATCCGCACCACGCTCAAGACGCTGCCGACCCGCCCCGGCGTCTACCGGATGCATGATGCGCGCGGCGACGTGCTTTATGTGGGCAAGGCTCGCGCGCTGAAAAACCGCGTCGCCAATTACACCCAGGTCGATCGCCTGCCCAAACGGCTCCAGCGCATGGTCGCCCAGACCCGCAGCATGACCATCGTCACCACCAACAGCGAAGCCGAAGCGCTGCTGCTGGAGGCGCAACTGATCAAGCGCTACCGCCCGCCCTATAATGTCCTGCTGCGCGACGACAAAAGCTTCCCCTTCATCCTGCTGCGCGACGATCATGATTTTCCCCGCGTGCAGAAGCATCGCGGCGCGCGCAAATATAAGGGGCGCTATTATGGCCCCTTCGCCAGCGCCGGATCGGTCACGCGCACCATCAATGCGCTGCAAAAACTGTTCCTGCTGCGATCCTGCACCGACAGCTTCTTTTCCAACCGCTCGCGCCCCTGCCTGCTCTATCAAATCAAGCGCTGCTCGGCCCCCTGCGTCGATCGCATCGACACGGACGGCTATGCCGAACTGGTAAAGGACGCGCAGGATTTCCTCGGCGGCAAATCCACCGCCGTGCAGAAGAAGCTCGGCGCGTCCATGCAGGCTGCGTCGGACGCGATGGATTTCGAGCAGGCCGCCGTCATCCGCGACCGACTGAAGGCCCTGACTTTCATTCAGGGCAGCCAGGCGATCAATGCCGAAGGGCTGGGCGACGCCGATATTTTCGCGCTGGCGGAGAAAGGCGGGGCGATGTGCATCCAGGCCTTCTTCATTCGCGGCGGTCAGAATTGGGGTCATCGCAGCTTCTTCCCGGTCCACACCGCCGACGTCGCGACGGAGGAGGTGCTGGAAAGTTTCATGGCGCAATTTTACGAGGAAGTGCCGCCGCCGCGCCTGATCCTCACCGATCGCGAGCCGGCCGAATGTGAGTTGATGACGCTGGCCCTTGCCGAGCGGGCCGGGGGCAAGGTCCGCATCGAAGTCCCCCAGCGCGGCGACCGCACTCGCCTCATCAAACAGGCGCAGCGCAACGCGGTGGAGGCGCTCGACCGCCGCCTTGCCGAAACCACCAGCCAGGGTCGGATCATGGACGACATGGTCGAGGCGTTCGGGCTGGAAGGCGTGCCCGACCGCATCGAAATCTACGACAACAGCCATATTCAGGGCGCCCACGCCTTGGGCGCGATGGTCGTCGCCGGGCCGGAGGGCTTCCGCAAGAATGCCTATCGCAAGTTCAACATGAAAGACCCTGCGATCAGCAACGACGATTTCGCGATGATGCGCGAAATGTTCGAACGCCGCTTTGGCCGCGCGCAGAAGGAAGACCCGGATCGCGACAGCGGCGAATGGCCCGACCTGGTCCTGATCGACGGCGGCAAGGGCCAGCTATCGGCCGCACGCACGATGCTGGAGGAAATGGGCATAGAGGATGTGACCATGATCGGCGTGGCCAAGGGGCCGCATCATGGTCGCGACGGCCGCGAAGTCTTCCATCTGCTGGACGGTCGGGAAATCAGCTTCCCGATCAACCATCCCGTCCTCTTCTATCTCCAGCGCCTGCGCGACGAAGCGCACCGCTTCGCCATTGGCGCCCACCGGGCCAAGCGCAGCAAGGCGATCACCGTCAGCTCTCTCGACGAAGTCCCCGGCATCGGCCCCGCGCGCAAGAAAGCGCTGCTGATGCACTTCGGCACGGCCCGCGCGGTGCGCGATGCGGCGCTGGACGACCTCGCCAAGGCGCCGGGGGTATCGAAGGCTGTGGCGCAACAGGTCTATGATTATTTCCACGGCTGACCGCTCGCGAAATCCATCAACGAACCAGCCCCATATCGCTTTTCGTCAGCATCGAGCGTCCGTCGCAAACCAAGTTTTCCGCCTCGTCCCGCTTTGCCGCAAAGGCGCTTGCACGGAGCATGTTCTGCTGACATCACTTATGATTATCGCCCCATCAGAAGCCAGGTGACGAGCATATCCGCTATTACGTCCGATGCTCTCGATCTCATCGTGTCGCCCGCGCCGTTGATCGCGGAAGCATGGTGCAATGCTTTCGGCAGGATAACATTCTGTCGCTGCCACTGTCATATATCCGGATTATCCTGACCGGCGCTTTCATCATCATTGCTCGCCCGACCTGGCATGCGCCGCCGATGCAAGCATGGAATGAATGTATCGTGATGGGGTCGATCAGCATCAGAGCTTTGGCAGCTTTGAAGGCTATGTCGTGAAGATTTGAGAGGGAAAGTTCATTCTCAGGGCCGAGGATAAGGCCATGGCGACGAATGAACATCATACATGTTTTTGGAGCAAGTATTGAACGATGGCTTTAACAAAATTCGTATATTCGAAAGTTGTCGAAGATTATTTTCGGATCAATAGGATATTTTTGGCTCATCCTTATAAGATTGAAGGTGTCTATGAATATGGAAAAAGTTTCAGCGTTCGCAATGACGTAGCCGTTGAGCGCTACTCTACTATGCCGGGCAAGCAATTTGTCAGCATGGGTTCTTATTCATATTGCCGTTCCCATGGCTTGCCTCTGACGACGAAGATCGGTCGCTACTGTAGTCTCGCAGTAGGGCTGCGTGTGATGGGGCTCAACCATCCGACCGACTGGATCACGACGAATGTCTGTGCCTTTCGGCCTTATGCGAGCGAGTTCGCAAGGACTGAATTTGGAAAACATGTCGACTTGCCGTCCTTTCCGGCACAGCCGCGTCCGGTGGAAATCGGCCACGATGTCTGGATTGGCCAGAATGTTCTTCTCCGCGATGGCATACGCATAGGAGACGGCGCCATCATTGCCGCCGGCGCTGTCGTTACAAAGGATGTGCCGGATTTCGCCATCGTCGGCGGAGCGCCCGCCAAAATCATCCGAATGCGCTTCGACGCGGACCTATGTAAGCGGATAAAGGACATTCGGTGGTGGGACTATAATTATGCCGACTTTGGTGACCTGCCTATGGACCGCATCGATGCTTTCCTCGACGCACTCGAAGACCGTATCGCCCGGAATGAAATAGCGAAATTTAATCCGGGATGGATCAACATAGCGACAGACCTGTCGCGTCATTTGAAAGAACTGGCATGATACAGGGCCTCGTCGGCCGAGAGTTTGCCAGGCAGGTGGAATCTGCTGCCGGTTAAAAAATGCGACAAACCAAGAGCATGGAGCCGATGCAATCGGATCGGTATCCGCTTTCGTCTGCAATCAACCATACTCTCATTCGTCACGCCGCTACCAATGTAGGATAATCTCTGATCTATCCTGTCAGATGACCCGCTCCGCAGCACTCCCTGCCAAGCCCTTCCCGCCAAAACTGGCACCTAACAGTGACCTGCCCGGCGCGTCCCTATGTTCCGTCTGCCGCCTCGGTGGTGCGTCGCGGGCGCCTGGCCATGACCTGTTTGGCGCGTTCCTGTCGCATTACGCCCATTTTTGCGCGTTTTTGCGTAGCCAGTGACGGTGTGAACTTCGGCCCCGTGACTTCGTTGTGACCCGGCAAGGGTATCCCCATATGCCTTCCCATCCCGAATCACCCCATCCGGAGCCGATCATGAAAAGCATCAACCCCGCGACCGGAGCAGAGATCGCTACCCATGCCGAACTGACCGAAGCACAGATCGACGCCGCGCTGGGCCGGGCGACCGCGACCTTCGCGAGCTGGCGGGAAACCGACATATCGGAACGCACCGCGCTCCTGTCCGACCTCGCCGACGCCTATCATGACCATCGCGACCGGCTCGCGCGCATGGCGGTGCTGGAAATGGGCAAAACGCTGAATTCCGCCCTGGCCGAAGTCGACAAATGCGTCGCCGCCTTCCGCCACTATGCCAAGGAAGGCCCGGCGATGCTGGAAGGCGGCAGCATCGCTCTGGCGTCGGGCGGGAAGGCCGATCTGGTCTGGCTCCCCATTGGCCCGGTCTTGGCGGTGATGCCATGGAACTTCCCCTATTGGCAGGTCGCCCGCTTCCTCGCGCCCTGCATCCTCGCCGGCAATGTCGGCCTGCTCAAACATGCCAGTAATGTGCAGGGCGTCGGCGCGCTGATGCAGGAGATGATGGAATTGGTGGGCGCACCCGACGGCCTGTTCCAGAACCTCCCCATCCGCTCCGGCGCGGTCGCTGCCATCATCGCCGACGATCGCGTGGCGGCGGTGACGCTGACCGGCAGCGAGGAGGCCGGCCGCGCCGTGGCGGAACAGGCGGGCCGGGCGCTCAAGAAGGTGGTGCTGGAACTGGGCGGGGCCGATCCTTTCATCGTCATGCCCTCGGCCGATCTCGACGCCGCGGTGAAGCAGGCCGTGACCGCGCGCATCCAGAATACGGGCCAAAGCTGCATTTGCGGCAAGCGGATGATCGTTCATGCCGATATCTACGACGCTTTCCTCGAACGCTACGCGACAGCCATGGCGGCAGTGAAGACGGGCGATCCCTTCGATCCTGCCACCGACATGGGGCCGCTCTCCAGCGAGGAACAGCGCCGCACCGTGCAGGAACAGATATGGAAGATGAAGGCCGCCGGCGCGACCCTGATCGGCGGAGAAACCCTGCCGGGGCCGGGCGCCTATATCAACGCCGGCATATTGACCGATGTGCCGACCGACCCGGCGCTGATGGGAGAGGAGATTTTCGGCCCCATCGCCATGCTCTTCAAGGCAACGGATATCGACGACGCCATCGCCATCGCCAACGCGATCCCCTTCGGCCTCGGCTCCTCTGTCTGGACCACCAACCCGGCGGAAGAAGCACGCTTCATCCGCGACGTTCAAGCCGGCATGACCGCCGTGAACCAGATGCTCTCCTCCGCCCCCGAAGCGCCCTTTGGCGGCGTGAAGCGCTCCGGCCACGGCCGCGAACTCGGCCCCTATGGCCTCCACGAATTCATGAATCTGAAGAGCGTCTATCGAAAATGACCATAGCTCCTCTTCGTCACCCCGGACTTGATCCGGGGTCCCGCTGCCTTTCGGGACAAGGATTGGTTGTAATGGCAAGGATGCAGAAGAAGCGTCATCCCGGCTCAGGGCCGGGATGACGTAGTAAGCGTTATTTCCAGCCTTTCGCTTTCGCAGAGGGGTACCCCACGGTACAGACATGACCCATGCCCAGCCTCACCACCACCGCGATCGTCTGCGCCGTGCGCCATCATGGCGAACATGGCGCGATCGCGCGGTTGCTGACGCCGGACGACGGATTGCTACCGGGCTATGTCCGCGGCGGGCGGTCCAGAACGATGCGGCCGATACTGCTGCCCGGCAATATCGTGAAGGCCGATTTCCGTGCCCGAACCGAGGATCAACTGGCGGGCCTGACCGTCGAACTGGTTCAGAGTCGCGCGCCCTTGCTGGCCGAACCGCTCCCCGCCGTGGCGATCGACTGGAGCTGCGCCCTGACTGCCGCCGCCCTCCCGGAAGGCACGCCTTATCCGGCTCTGCATCAGGCGCTGGAGGGCGTGCTGAGCGCGGTGGAGGCAGCCCCGGCGGCGCGCGGCTGGGCCATCGCTCTCGTCCGCTACGAACTGCTGCTGCTCGCCGAACTTGGCTTCGGCCTCGACCTCACCCGTTGCGCGGCGCAAGGCGACACGGAAGACCTTGCTTATGTCAGCCCGCGCAGCGCTGCCGCCGTCAGCCGGGCGGCGGCGGTCGGTTATGAAAACCGCCTGCTGCCCTTGCCGCCCTTTCTGCTGGAAGGCGGGACGGGCGACTGGACGCAGATAGTGGACGGCCTGCGCCTCACCGGCTTCTTCCTCGAACGCTCGGTGTTGACCGACCGACGCGCCGATGTGCTGGCTGCGCGGGAAAGACTGGTCGAGCGGCTCAAAAGGGCGGTTGCGTGAAACCTCCTGTCTCCATAAGGGGCAGCCACGCAATATAAGGAGTCTCGCCATGTTGATCGCCCTGTTCCCCGGAGACGGCATCGGTCCCGAAATCGTCGCGCAGGCCAAGCGCGTGCTCGATGCGCTGGCGATCGACGGCCTCACCTATGAAGACGGCCTCGTCGGCGGCGCAGCCTATAAGGCGGTCGGCCATCCGCTGCCGCCCGAAACGCTCGACACGGCGAAGCGCGCCGACGCCATCCTGTTCGGCGCGGTAGGCGATCCCGACTGCGACTCGCTGGAACGCCATCTGCGCCCGGAACAGGCGATCCTGGGCCTGCGCAAGGAACTGGGCCTCTTCTCCAACCTGCGCCCGGCCAAGGTCTTCCCCGAACTGGCGCATGAAAGCGCCTTGAAGCCCGAAGTTGCCGGCTCGATCGACCTGCTGATCGTCCGCGAAACCAATGGCGACGTCTATTTCGGCGAAAAGGGCTTCCGCACCACCGCCGACGGCCTGCGCGAAGGCTATGACATCATGTCGTATAACGAAGCCGAAGTGCGCCGCATCGCCCATGCCGGTTTTCAGGCCGCCCGCGCCCGTCGAGGCAAGCTCTGTTCTGTGGACAAGGCCAATGTGCTGGAAACCAGCCAATTGTGGCGCGACGTGGTGATCGAAGTGTCGGCCGACTATCCCGACGTCGCCCTGACCCACATGTATGTGGACAATGCCGCGATGCAGTTGGTCCGCAACCCCGGCCAGTTCGACGTCATCGTCACCGGCAACCTGTTCGGCGACATCCTCTCGGATCAGGCGAGCATGTGTGTCGGCTCCATCGGCATGCTGGCGTCCGCCACGCTGAACGGGAGCGGGCAGGGCCTGTATGAGCCGATCCACGGTTCGGCCCCGGACATAGCAGGTCAGGGCAAGGCCAATCCGCTGGCGACTATCCTCTCCGCCGCGATGATGCTGCGCTACTCGCTGAGCCTGCCCGAACAGGCCGACCGCATCGAAACGGCGGTGGCGAAAGCACTGGCTAATGGCGCGCGCTCGCCCGATCTGGGTGGCACGATGAACACGGTGGAAATGGGCGACGCCGTTCTGGCGGTGCTTTGATGACTCAATTCGTCGCATAAGCGGCGGAAAGATTTAAGTTTTGCGTCCCCAATCCGATTTAATCAGAAAATGGGGACGCAAAAATGCACATGGAATTGACGCAGGACCATGACGACCTGCGTGTGGCGATGCGGGATTTCGCGCATATCATGCAGGCGGCCAATGCTGATGACATGCCGGAAGTCGCCCGCCGTCGCATCCGCTTCTCTCAACTGTTCCGCGAACATATGGGGCAGGAGGATGCGATGGTCACGGCGCTGCGTCGCCGCCGACTCACGCCACAGGTGGACGGCGTGCTGCGCGACCATAGCCGGGCAATAGTCGCCTTATTCCTGCGCTACAGCGATCATATCAAATATTGGACCCCGGCGCAGATTGGCCAGGACTGGCGCGGTTACCGGGATGCCGTTCTGATCCTCCAGAATGGGCTCTACGACCGGATGGAGTGGGAAGAGCAGCATCTTCACCCGCTCTTCACCGGCCCCAGCCTGCAAGCGGCCTGAACGGTCCAATTCGCCGCTATCGGTCCTGTCCTACGCCGTACTTGGGGGATAAGGGCAGGGCATGACCGATTTCTCCCTCGCTTCCCTTCGCGCCGCTGCTGCCATGGTCCATGCTCAGGTGCCATCGACCCCGCAATATGCCTGGCCGCTGCTCGGCCGGCGGAGCGGTTGCGACTTGTGGGTGAAGCATGAGAACCACACGCCTACCGGTGCCTTCAAGGTGCGCGGGGCGATCACCTATATCGACTGGCTACGCCGCACCCATCCGGACGTCACCGGCATCATCACTGCTACCCGTGGCAATCATGGCCAGGCGCAGGTCCGGGCCGCCACCGCCGCCGGCCTGTCCGCCACCATCATCGTCCCCCATGGCAATGCGCTGGAAAAGAACGCGGCGATGCGCGCGTTCGGCGCAACCCTCATCGAACATGGCCATGATTTCGACAGCGCCAAGGCAGAAGCGATCCGTATGGCGCAGGAGCAGGGTCTGTTCATGGTCCCGGCCTATCATGACGAACTGGTGCGAGGCGTTGCCAGCTATGGTCTGGAACTGTTCGACGCGGTACCCGACCTCAATACGGTCTACGTTCCGGTCGGTTGCGGATCGGGCCTGTGCGGCACGATCGCCGCGCGCGACGCGCTCGGCCTGAAGACGAAGGTGGTCGGTGTCGTCTCCGCCCATGTCGATGCGGCCAAGCGCAGCTTCGAAGCGGGCCGGCTCATCGCGTCGCCCTCCGCCCATACTTTTGCCGACGGCGTGGCGGTCTGCACCCCGGTTCAGGCGGCGCTCGACTATTTCGGGCCGCGCGCCGACCGCTTCGTTGCCGTGACGGACGATGAAGTGGCAGAGGCGATTCGCATCTATTGGCAGGACACGCATAATCTGGCCGAAGGCGCCGGCGCTGTGGCTTTGGCCGCCTGCTTGCAGGAAAAGGCACGAATGCAGGGCAAGAAGGTTGCGGTTATCCTCTCGGGCGGTAATGGCGATATGAGCCAGATGGCCGAGATATTGGGCGGCGCCACGCCGCGGGTAGAATTGCGGAAGGCGATATGAAGCGTAAGAGCGGTCAGAACCCGGAAATCACGAAGAACTGGAAGCCGGCGACGCTGGCCATTCGCGGCGGTACGGCCCGCAGCGAATATGGCGAAACGTCCGAAGCGCTCTTCCTGACCAGCGGCTACAGCTATGATCGGGCGGAGGATGCCGCCGCGCGCTTCGCCGGCGAGCAGGTTGGCATGACTTATTCGCGACTCCAGAACCCTACTGTGGAAATGCTGGAACAGCGCATCGCCCTGCTGGAAGGGGCTGAGGCATGCCGCGCCACCGCCACCGGCATGGCCGCGATGACCGCTGCGCTGTTGTGCCAGTTGTCGGCCGGCGACCATGTCGTCGGTGCCAAGGCTGCCTTTGGTTCCTGCCGCTGGCTGACCGACACGCTGCTGCCGCGCTTCGGCATCGAAACGACGACCATCGACGGCAGCGACACCGCCGCCTGGGAAGCGGCTGTGCGCCCCAATACGAAGGTCTTCTTCTTCGAAACGCCGGCCAATCCGACCATGGATATCGTCGATCTGGCGGCGGTTTGCGCCATTGCCAGGGCGCGGGGCATCACCACCGTCGTCGACAATGCCTTCGCCTCGCCCGCGCTTCAGCGCCCGATGGAATTCGGTGCGGACGTCGTCGCTTACAGCGCCACCAAGATGATGGACGGGCAGGGCCGTGTGCTCGCCGGTGCCATCTGCGGCACGCGCGACTGGATCGACAATGTCCTGCTGCCCTTCCACCGCAACACCGGCCCGACGCTCAGCGCCTTCAACGCCTGGGTCGTGCTCAAGGGGCTGGAAACGCTGGACCTGCGCATCCGCCGGCAGAGCGAAAATGCGCTCAAGGTCGCGCAATTCCTGGAAGGGCGCGTGGCCAAGGTCAATTATCCGGGGCTTGAAAGCCATCCGCAGCACGCCCTGGCGATGCAACAGATGGACGCGGCCGGGCCGATCTTCTCCCTCTATGTCGGCGGTGGCCGGGCGGAGGCGCATGGCCTGCTTAACGGTCTCGAACTGGTCGATATCAGCAACAACATTGGCGATTCGCGCTCGCTGATGACCCATCCGGCTTCGACCACGCACTTCGGCATGGCCGAAGCGGATCGGCTGGAAGTCGGCATTACCGAGGATATGCTGCGCCTCAATGTTGGGCTGGAGGATGCGGACGATGTCATCGCCGACCTCGATCAGGCACTGCGCACGATAGGGCGTTGACGAAAGAGGGGGTTAGGGCGCATTTCTGAGACATGACGGTGCTTGCGCTCTTTCCCTTTCACGCCACCACGCGGGACGTTACCGTCCATGTGGCGGTCACTTTCCTGCCCGAACAGTCGGAGCCGGATCGGGGCCGCTGGTTCTGGGCCTATCATATCCGCATCGAAAATCAGGGCGACCAGCCGGTGCAACTCCTGACTCGCCACTGGATCATCACTGACGGGCGCGGCGCGCAGCATGTCGTGGATGGTGACGGCGTGGTTGGCGAACAGCCGGTGGTGCAGCCAGGGAAAAGCTATGACTATGTATCGGGTTGCCCTCTCAACACGCCGACCGGCTCGATGAAGGGCAGTTATCGCATGATCGGCGTCGGCGGTGAGACGTTCGATGTCGCCATTCCCCATTTCGCCCTGATCGCGCCGCCGGCGGTAGCCGAATGAAGCGGACCCATTTGCCGTTGAACGGCCTGCGCGTGCTGGATGCGGCGGCGCGGCACCTGTCCTTCACCCGCGCGGCGGACGAACTGGCGGTGACCCCGGCGGCCGTGGGCCAGCAAATTCGTGCGCTGGAGGATATGCTGGGCGTCGTCCTGTTCCGCCGCACACCCAAGGGGCTGGAACTGACCCCGGAAACCGAAGCGGGCCTCAATGCCCTGCGTGCGGGCTTTCTGGAATTTGAGGAAGCGGTACGCGCCATGCAGGCCGGTCAGTCGAGCAACGCGCTGACCATCGCAGCGCCGCGCGATATCACCGCCAAATGGCTCCAGCCGCGTCTTGCTGCTTATGCCGTCAGCCAGACCGATCTGACCTTCCAGTTGATATCGGCCGACGAAGCGCTCGACTTCACTGAAGCCAATCTGGACATCGCCCTGCGTCTGAGCGACGGCGCTGGCGAGCATGAGGGCATCAAGATCGGCGAAGCGGCCTATGTCACGGTTGAGGCGGCGGCGGGCGGTCCCGACCATCGCATCGACTGGCCCGGATGCCCGTCGGGCGACAAGCCGGCGATCATCCGCGTCGCCGATGGCGGTCTGGCGATCGAGGCGGCGGCGAATGGTTTCGGCCGCGCGCGCGTGCCGCTGTTGCTGGCGCAGGCCGATCTGGCGGCAGGCCGCGTGCGACAGGTGGGTGACACCGTTCCGACCCTGCTCGCCTATTGGCTGATCGCTCCGCTGCCCCAATGGCGGCAGAAGAAGGTCAAGGCACTGGTGGAAGCGCTGACGGCGTAAGCCGTTTCCGGTCGCAAACAGGACGCGGCCATATCCGCATGTCGGGATATTGATGTTTCACGTAGATTATGATCGCATCGACAACAGGCTGACCATCAAAGTCGCGGGTTTCTGGACGGCGGACGATGTGGTCGCTCTTGCAACGGAAGTAGGATCGAAAGCCCGTCAGGCCAGCGCCATCCGTAATGATTTCAACGTCATCGTCGAATCGTTCGATTTCCCTGTGCAGGCTAATGACGTGGCCGATCTGCTCGCCAACATCATGCGAGGGGGCATGACCTTCACCAGCGGGCGAACCGCGGTCGTCGTGGGCAGTCAATTGAACCGGGCGCAAGCGGAAAGAACTTTGGTCCATCCCAGGGTGCGTGTCTTCATGACGATGGAAGAAGCACTGCTATGGCTGAACGCGCCGCAGGCCGCTGTCACTCCGCCAGCAGGTTGAGCGCCCGCGTCATCAGCGCAACGAACCGCCCTTCGTCCACCCGCGCAGCAGGGTTGTTCCAACTGCCGCTCACCGCATACCAAGCGCCGTCCTGCCCTTGCGCCAGCATGTTCATCGCCATGACGCCGGGCTCGCTTCCTCCCTTGTAGCCCAGATAGCGCCAGCGTTTGGCATCGGCCGGTGCGATGCCGGGATTGACCGCCAGGATCGGCAAAGCATCGCCGCCATGACGACGCAGCCAGTCGAGCAGACCGATCATGTCTCTGGGCGAGGCGAACCATTCGATGCTGTCGATCGCGGTGGGGATCTCCGCGACGCTACCCACATCCACCTTGTCGGCCGTCAGGCGCGCAGCCGAATCCCGAAGCAGCGTCCGGCGCGCGGGCGGGGCAGCCCCTTCATAACGCTGCCGCAGGTCGGCATTGGCTGGCATTTTGAGCGCAAAAGCCTCGGCAGTAGTCAGGATTGGCAGTGCGTTGTCCACCTCCGCATGGCCGCTCGCAGCCAGCACAGCATCGACTTTCGCCCGCCCCAGTGCCGTCAGGAGCGTGTCGCTGGCGCTATTGTCGCTTTCGGCGATCATCGTCGTGGCCAAGCTATGTAGCGTCATCGGTGCGTGGTCGGGCCAGGCCATCAGCCGCCCGGAAAAGCTTTTCGGCCCCAGCGGCACGACGTCGCCCCAACGCCGCTCGCGCGCTGACGTCGCACGGGCCAGTTCGGCGAGGACGTAGAGTTTGAAGCTAGACCCGGTCGCCATCTGGGCATCGGCGCGATGAACGTGCAATAGTTCGGGCGCGTCATTGCCCAGCCGCGCGACGGCAAAGGCCGTCGAGCCGGGCAGGACGGCGATCTCCGCCATCACCTTGTCCATATTGTCATTAGCCGTGCGGGCGCCCACGATATGCAGGCCGACGACCAGATTGGGCGCTTGCGGCGCGACCACCATGGTAAAGCCCACAGTGGCCCTTTCATAGCGTATCTCCACCTGTCCGGCGGTCGCGCTGTCGGTCCGTACCGCCCCCAGACTCAGCGGCTCGCCATGCTGGACGCGCAGGTCCGCTGCGATCGCGCGCCAGCGATCCACCGGCACTGCGTCGAGGAAGAGGGTGGAGAAAAATGCGCTCTCTCCGCCGGGCGCGGCGAGGATGCGCAGCAATTGTTCGGCACGGCTTTGATAAGCGGCGAGGGAGTCGGCGGACGCCTGCATGGGAAGGGCCGTCAGGATCAGGCTGAGCAGGATCGACCAGAGCCGCATACTCAAATCCGTCCGGCGCCCACGGTCATGCGTCGATCGCTTCCTCATCCACCGCGGCCGCGTTTTCTTGGATGAAGGCGAAGCGATGCGCCGGATTGGTACCCATAAGCCGGTCGACCAGATCGCGGACCTGCTGCCGGTCCTCAACATCGTCGGGCAGGGTGATGCGGATCAGCATGCGCGTCTTGGGGTCCATCGTGGTTTCGCGCAACTGCATCGGGTTCATTTCGCCCAACCCCTTGAAGCGGCTGATATCGACCTTCTTGCCCTTGAACTCCTTGCGCAGCAGCTCCTCGCGGTGGGCGTCGTCCTTGGCGTAGAGGCTCTTGCCACCCGCCACCAGGCGATAAAGCGGCGGCTGCGCCAGATAAAGATGCCCGCGCCGCACCAGTTCCGGCATTTCCTGAAAGAAGAACGTCATCAGCAACGTGGCGATATGCGCCCCGTCGACATCGGCGTCGGTCATGATGACGATGCGTTCGTAACGGAGATGATCCGGGTTGCAGTCCTTGCGCGTGCCACAGCCCAGCGCCAGAATCATGTCGGCAATTTCCTGATTTGCCAATATCTTAGCATTGTTTGCTGAGGCGACGTTGAGGATCTTGCCACGCAGCGGCAGGATTGCCTGCGTCTTGCGGTCGCGCGCCTGCTTGGCAGAACCGCCGGCGCTGTCACCTTCGACCAGAAAGATTTCAGCCCCTTCCGGATCATCGTTCGAACAATCCGTCAGCTTGCCGGGCAGGCGCAGCTTGCGGCTGTTCGTGGCGGTCTTGCGCTTGACCTCCTTCTCCTGCTTGCGCTTCAGCCGCTCGTCCATCCGGTCCAGCACATAGGCTAGCAGCGCCTTGCCCCGATCCATATGGTCGGTGAGATAATGGTCGAAATGATCGCGCACCGCATTTTCGACGAGGCGGGCGGCGTCCGGACTGGTCAGTCGATCTTTGGTCTGGCTCTGGAACTGCGGATCGCGAATGAAGACGGACAGCATGATCTCCGACGACGTCATGATGTCGTCGGCGGTGATATCCTTGCCCTTCTTCTGCCCTACCAGGTCGGCAAAGGCGCGGATGCCCTTCACCAGCGCGGCGCGCAGGCCCGCCTCATGGGTGCCGCCATCGGGCGTCGGGATGGTGTTGCAATACCAGCTATAGCTGCCGTCCGACCAGAGCGGCCATGCGACCGCCCATTCGACGCGGCCGGCTTCGCTCGGAAAATCCTGATTGCCGGAGAAGAAAACACTGGTCGCACAATCGCGATCGCCCACCTGTTCCTTCAGATGGTCGGCCAATCCGCCGGGAAACTGGAACACGGCCTCGGCAGGCGTATCGTCGCTGATCAGTTCCGGCGCGCATTTCCAGCGTATCTCGACGCCAGCAAACAGATAGGCCTTTGACCGGGCCAGCCGATGCAAGCGAGCAGGCTTGAATTTCTGTTCGCCGAAAATCTCGGTATCAGGCACGAAGCTGACCAAAGTACCGCGCCGGTTGGGCGCCGCGCCGACCTTCTCCAGTGTTGTGACCGGAAGCCCCTGCGAGAATTTCTGTCGGAACAATTCCTTGTTCCGCGCCACCTCGACCACCGTGTCGGTGGATAGCGCGTTTACCACGGAAATGCCTACGCCGTGCAGGCCACCCGATGTCGCATAGGCCTTGCCCTCGAACTTGCCGCCCGAATGGAGCGTGGTCAGGATCACTTCCAGCGCCGATTTTCCGGGAAATTTGGGATGGGGATCAACCGGAATGCCCCGGCCATTGTCGGTGATGGTCAGCTTGTTGCCAACCTCCAGCGTCACCTCGATCCGCGTGGCGTGTCCGGCAACCGCTTCGTCC
Source organism: Sphingobium sp. WCS2017Hpa-17 (assembly GCF_031843765.1). Lineage (NCBI taxonomy): Bacteria > Pseudomonadati > Pseudomonadota > Alphaproteobacteria > Sphingomonadales > Sphingobiaceae > Sphingobium > Sphingobium sp. WCS2017Hpa-17. Next base: position 3,223 of record NZ_JAVTIV010000027.1, on the reverse strand, counting down.
ATGCTGTTGTCCAGCACTTCGCTGGCCAGATGATGCAGCGCCCGCTCGTCGGTGCCGCCAATATACATGCCGGGGCGACGGCGTACCGGCTCCAGCCCTTCCAGCACCTCGATGGTGGAAGCGTCATATTGTTGCGGGGTCGGGGTGTTGGCGGCGAACAGGTCTTCTGACATACGACAAGCTATAAGCTGACGGGCGGCGGGTGCAAGCGTTGCACAATGAGCACAGTGGCAATCATATGTAACAAATTGCACTGCAACAAAGTGGGCGAACGGTTCGTTGGCGCCGGGAATGTGGAGTGCACCTCTCCGCATCAGGTGAGGAGAATATCCATGAAGTTGACCCTGATCGCGCCGCTTGGCGCCACCCTGGCGCTCGTCCTGGCGATGCCGGCCGCAGCGCAGGACAGCACTCCCGCAGACTGGACCGGTCCCTATATCGGCGGTTCCTTCGGCTATAATTGGCAGAAAAAGGATGGTGGCGAACATCTGCGCTTCGATGCCGACGCCGATGGTAATTATGAGGATGTAATCCGCACTTCAACTGGCGCTAATGCCTTCTCGCCGGGTACCTGCGGCGGCGCGTCGCGCGGGGCGACCCCGGCCAGCGGCTGCAATGGTGACAAGGATGCGATCGGCTGGATGGGTCATGTTGGTTACGACCGGCAGTTCGGCAATATCGTCGCAGGTGTCGTTGCGGAAGCGGGCAAGGCCTATATCAGCGACAGCGTGACCGAATATTCGACCACGCCGGCTTTTTACACCATGACCCGGCGGATTGACTATAACGCCAATCTGCGGGCGCGTCTTGGCTACACTACAAACAGCGGCATCATGCCCTATATCACCGGCGGCTTGGCCTATGCGAAGGTGAAGAACAGCTTCGCCACCAGCAATGGTGCCAACAGCTTCACCGAGGTCGATCGGAAGGAAGATGGTTGGGGCTATACCATGGGCGGCGGCATAGAGGCCAAAGTATCGAACAATTTCTCGATTGGCGCCCGCTATCTGTGGACCCGTTATAATGTCGGCGATTATCGCGTCGATGTGGGGGCGGGCACGGCGCCCGCGACCAACCCGTTCCGCATCACGCCGTCCGGCGGTGCCAGCATCAATCGTGGCGACAAGTTCGACACGCAAAGCGTGATGGTGACGACCAGCTTCCGCTTCTGATCACGAAGCAAAAAAAGGCCCGGTTTCCAGAAGGAAGCCGGGCCTTTTTACTATCCGTTCGAAGCGGTCAGCGCACCCGTGGACCGCCAAAGGGCAGCGGCGGGGGGGGGCGGCGCGTACCGCGCGGCAATTGCGCCTGATAAGCGCGGCCGCAATGTTCGACGCAATAGGGGAAGCCGGGGTTCACCGCTTCGCCGCAGAAATGGAAGTCCGGTTCGCCCGGATGACCCATCGGCCATTTGCAAATCCGCTCGGTCAGATCGAGCAGGCTCGTCTTGTCGGCAATCTCGGCGCTGGGCTTGGCCGGCACCAGACGGCGCGGCGGCGCGGGCGGGATTGGCGCCTGCTGATCGCCCGGACCCTGGCGCAGGAAGCCGCCGGGACCGACCGAGATAATGCGCGGCTGCGGCGCGGGCGCCGGCGCGTCGTCGCCAGAAACAGCGGCCGGCGTGGGCGCTGGAGCCGCAGGGGCGGCCGGCGGAGCAGCGGGCGCGCGCACCGGAGTGACCGGCGCAACTGTCGTCGGCGTGGCGGCGCGAGGCGCCTCCACTTCCGGTGTCGGTGCAGGCTTGCGCGACGCAGGGGTAGCCGCCTTCTTGGGCGTCTCGTTCGCTTTCACCGGCGAAGGGCGGGATTGCAGGCCCAGGCGATGGGCCTTGCCGATCACCGCATTACGGCTGACCCCGCCCAGTTCGTCGGCGATCTGGCTGGCGGTCAGGCCGCGCTCCCACATCCCTTTGAGCTGGTCGATACGCTCGTCGGTCCAGGACAATGAAAAACTCCTCACAAATCTCGTCTGGCTTCCTATATGGGAAGCACGCCGCGCAGGTTCAAATCCTTGAACCTTCCCCCTTGCAGCATAACGGACCAGCCGATAGTCGATCCGACCATGAACGACCAGCCAAAAATTCATGCCGCTCCTGCGGTGCCGCCGCCATTCGCCGAACCGGGTGTGGCGCAGATCCGCAACATCAACTGGGCTGGCACCTGGGCGCTCTATGCCAAGGAAGTGCGCCGCTTCATGAAGGTGCAGCTTCAGACAGTGTGGGCGCCGGCGATTACGACGCTGATGTTCCTCATCATCTTCATCGTCGCGCTGGGCGGCAGCGGGCGGACGGTGACGCTGCGTGGGGAGGCGGTGCCTTTCGCCGACTTCATCGCGCCGGGCCTCATCATCATGGGCATGATCAATGCCTGTTTTGCCAATGCGAGCTTCGCGCTGATGGTGGGCAAGGTACAGGGCACGCTGGTCGATTATCTGATGCCGCCTATTGCTGTAGGTGAACTGTTGTTTGCGCTGGTCGCATCGTCGGTGACGCGCGCGGTCTTCGTCGGCTGCGCGCTCTGGCTTGCCATGGCGCTGTGGCCGGGCGTGCATGTCACCCCGGCGCATCTGTGGGCGGTCGTCTGGTTCGGCCTGCTCGGCACCAGCTTCATCGCTTTCCTCGGCGTGTTGACGTCGATCTGGGCGGAAAAATTCGATCATGGCGCGGCGATCACCAATTTCGTGATCGGCCCGCTGGCCCTGCTGTCGGGCACTTTCTATTCGATCGATCGTCTGCCGCCGCTGTTCCAGGCAATCAGCCATGCCAACCCCTTTTTCTACATCATTTCCGGCTTCCGCTATGGGTTCGTCGCGGCGGCGGATGTGAATGTGGTGGTGGGCAGCAGCGTGCTGCTGGGCCTCAATCTGGTGCTGGGCGGCCTCTGTTATATGCTGCTCAAGCGCGGCTGGAAGATTAAGGCATAAGGCGAAAGCGCCGACGCTCCCGTCATGGCGTGAGCGGATTGCCGACCTGTCAGATGAAGGCGGCGAAGAGGGGAACGAATATCCCCATCAGAAACAGGATCAACGCCGCGATCAGCCAGTGACGCGGGCGAGGCAGGGCGTCACTATGACGCCCTGCATGTTGTTTTATTGGATTCAATCGCCCTTTCCGCCGACGCGTGAGAGGGTGAAGCCAGCGGCGGCGGCCTCTTCTGCGGGGTAGATGTTGCGCAGGTCGACAAGGGCGGTGCCGTTCATGCTCTGGGCGATGCGCTTGAGGTCG
>NZ_JAVTIV010000026.1:0-40636 GCF_031843765.1 Sphingobium sp. WCS2017Hpa-17 | reverse complement strand
GCCGCCGCCGTTCCGGCCCGGTCATCACCGTGATCTGCCGCATCCACTGCTCCTAAGCGTGCTCTCGAGAGCGTTCTTAAGAGCAGGCCCCTACCTCACGACAAGGCGCGTCTCGCCGGATGCATACAAAACTGCCAATTGGCACTGCGAACCTGAACGGCCGATTTCGCCGAAGCCGATAGATCCTCAAGCAGCGAAGATAGAGCTGGCGAAGCCTGTAAGTGGTCGTGAGCGCCGCCGCATTTTCAATCCTCAGGACGACAAGATGACGCTTGAAGTCACTCGAGATTGATCACTTCATTGCCGCCACTCCTGGTGCCCCTATGGACCGTTTGATCGCGCAGCAGTGCCTGCAGGAGCCGCGTGCACTCGTCAGAACATCGGTTGTCCGCTCTCAAACAGGGCGCGGACCTGGGCCGTCGCCTTGCTCCCCGTCGCCAGCTGGTAGTGGGGCGGATCGACGAAGCTCGTCCAGTCGCCGCCCCATTCGAGGTTCGCCACCACTGGTTTCACCAAGCCTGCGAGATCGGCGTAGGCCTTTTCGTCGCCCTTTTTCGAGCCGTCCATATAGCGTCCGGCGGCCTCGAAGATGCCGACGTCCCAAGCGAGACCGAAGTTGTGATTGCTCTGCCCGCCCTTGGCCTTGGTGACCGGGCTCTTGTTGGTCTGGATGGTACGGCCGATCGCGTATAGCGCGTCCTGCTCGGCATAGGTGCGTGACCCGGAAATGATCTTGACGGTGTTTCGGAACCCCGCAGCTGCTCTCATGAACTCGCGCGCGACCTTCTGCGCGGGCGGCATCAAGGTCGAGATGTTTTTTCCGAGCGTGGATCGAACTGCCCGATCTGGTTGGCGAGGTCGATCCGCTGCTGCTCGATCTGGCGCTCGGCCTCATCCAGATCGGTAGTCCATTTGCCGTCAAGGCCGCCGGAATAGTATCCGCAAACGGCGCAGACGCGTTGAAAGTACAGTATCTCGCTCTTCGTCAGCAGCTTGCTCACAGGTTTTCTCCCCCCGGATAAAACGACCTATTGATGCATCGTGCGATAGTTAGTTCGGGTAAGCAATACGATATTGTCGTAAGGGAAAGCGGCTCTCAAATTGTCACGGACCGAAGTTCTCGTACAGCGAACCGATGTGTGGATCGGCGCTATCATCCCACAGTGAAGGGTCGAGGTAGTAGATCATCAGCTCAGTTTCGGTGACTGCTGGTCGACCGGTCTTGGGAAAGTCGAAATGCTCATCAACGGCTGTCCCCTTCATGATCGCATTGAAACGCGAACGCGGCATGAACCAACCGAGCGGCAGGTCCCACCGCGCGGGGGCGATGTTGTTGCGGAACATGCCCAAGGTGCTCCCGGGTACCGCCGCGCATTCGGAGCCGCTCACTCCCCGCCGCAGACCGCAATAATAAAGGTCGGCATAGTCGAGCGCATTCTCTCCGCGCGATCCGCGCGAGCTCAGCAGGACCGCGATGGGGTCGCCAAGGAAAGACTGCCGACCCGCTTCGGAATCTCGTTCGGCAGGGTCAGAGGCGAGGGCTAGATAGACTGGGAAGATCGTGATCTGGCAATCGTTCCACTTTGTCGACGGCATATGGAAATTATTAACCAGCACTATTCTCGGCTCGGTGCATCCCTTGTCTGCCGGTGCAGCGATATCCGACTTCTCCCCGTCGACCGTGTTTACGAAGGTCGACCAGTTGTGGGCGAAGCGCAGCGTATCAATGAGATCTTTTATCGTTTCTGCCCCACTATTGTCGAAGTATCCGCCATCGGCAACCACTCGGGTTTCGCGGTCGGACAGCCTGAGCAGCCCTGTCGGCGTAACCCACGGGAACCGGGCCGACAGCCCGGCTGCGTTGATCAGGCTTATTTGACTACGGTCGTCCCGCTTCGGGCCGCTGTCGTATGAGGAAGTTCCCGGCCACCATTCGGCTGCCGAGTAACGAGCGTCCACCTGGAATGGCGATAGGATCATCCGGTTGCCGGTGCTCCGGTCGGTCGTCACGGCGATGATCGCGGGCCTGGCGCCTTTCGGATCGTAGCTGTCACTCAGCGCTGATTCCGCGAGCTTTCTGTCGACGACAACGGAAAGAAAGGAATCCGTGAGAATCTGGCCACGGTCGGTGGCGAGCCACTGACCCGGCAAAAGCTGGTCAAGCGATTCAAGCAGAAGAAGACGCGCGAGCACCGGAGACAAATGGTCGGTGACGACCGGAGTTGCCGCCATACCCTCAATCCGCGGCGAGCAGCGCACGTATTCGCTCTGTTCTGTTTTGGAGGCCGCAGCGTAGAGGACGTTGCCGATGGCGCCACCAGAAACGCCTACGGCAGCGAACACATGTTGATTGAACGTAGGACAACTGCGCGCGATTGCCGACAAAGTTCCATAGGCATGGGCAGCGGCGAAAATGCCGCCGCCTTCGGACGAGACGAAGATTACCGGATAAGGAAGGCCGCGCGATCGGTAGGCATTGAGGTCGCGACGGCTGTTGAGCCATGTCGCGAAGGCGGTGTTGATTTCGAGCGGGTCGACGGTAGCACGCTTCGACGGCACCGCGTGATTGTTGGGCGCGAACAGCACCAGCGCGATGGCGCTGTAGGCGATGGCAAGGGCAGCGAACTTCGGCTTGAGCACCATCGCGGCGATCACCAGCGACAACATGCCGACGAAGATTGCGAGGATGGCGAGCGAGCCGAGCGCGCGGGGGAACTCGAGTGGGGAGACGACACTCGCTGCGGCGGCGGCGATGAACAGCAGGGCGCCCACGGCGAGTGGGAGCCAGCGGGAGCCCGGCAGTTCCCGCCATTTTGTCGCGTCGACCCGCGCGGCGCGATAAACCCCGAGACCGATGGCGACGAGAGTTGCTGCGGTGAAAAGCAGCAACGGCAGGCGGGCCCCGGCGGCAGCGAGATGCGCGCCGACGGCGACTGCGAGCGGGGCTGCCGCAGTCAGCATGGGGATGGGGGCGAGCCTGCCGCGCGCGAGGAGCATCGCCCACACGAGGAGGAGGTACACGCCGAGTGCTACCGCCTCCCACACTAGCGGCGTACCGTGCGCAAGGCCGAGCGCAACGACCGCACGGAATTGCGATGGCATGGCGAGCCACATCCCGAAGTAGGGCAAGGCGGGAAGCAGAAGCGCGGCGGCGAGTACCCCGTCGCGCCGCAGTGGCCCAATCACACGGGAGAAGCGCAACACGGTTTTCTGTGGCCGATCATGTTTCATATCGCGAGGCCCCCTGCTGCGGTTATTCTATGACAGATAACGCGTCCATGTTGTTGCTCGAATCAATGTACTTGCCGTGGGCCGATTTGCCTTTGAAGCGCAGCCTTTCCTTCTTGATCTCGCCGCACTTCTTGTGCTGGTGGGCGGATTTTTGCTTTGAGCCAGTCCAGCGTCGACCAGACGCTCGCTAAGCGCTTGCTGTCATTCATCAATTTCATGCTGTCGAGCCCCACGCGCCAATTACCATAGCGTTTCATTTGTACAAGTCGAAGTCAAGTCAAAGTCCCGAATCCTACATAATTATTGCGCATGATCACGCCCATTTCTGTAATGAAGGGCGGAAGTGCAATGTCATAGCTTTCCTTTTACTGGATTAGTCCAATGTGGATGGCCCCTATCCGCGGCGGCGAACCTAAGCCACCACGATCGACCGCTTTCTGCTAGCACCGACATTCAACGCTTCCGATCTGACCGATCGGTTTTGGTCGAATGCCGCCAAAAAAGCGGGCCGTCAGCACCTGGGAGGCGAAAATCGGACGCTGAGCGTCCGGGAAGGGTGTGCGCCGTGCAAAGGCGGCACTTTCTAGTGGGTGAAAGGCCCGCCCGGCGATGCTCCAGCCAGAAGCAATCGGGGCAGGCATGGAGGTGACGATATGTCTGAAGCCCTCGGATGACGGTCACGTAGGTGACCGTGCGAGCGTACAGGCCGTAACGTGAGTGAACGCTGAGCAATCCTCGAAAAGGACGATGTGCAGGCCGACCCGTTAACCCTTACGGGGAAGGTTGATATGGACGGGCAAGTTTGAGCGACGTTTGAGCCCGTCTGCTGCACCGGGGTAGTGGCGACAGCATATACGCAAGGAAAGTGCACGCAACACGGGAAGCCCCATGGCGTGCCGAGGAATCAGCAACCGGACGCCCGCGAGGGATGGGACGGGCACGATGGGGTGGCGGAGAGGCCCGTAGTACCGAGGAAGTCGGGTATTGCCGGTGGAGGGAAGGAGCCTCAGTTCAAGATGAACGCAACAAGTGGTGAGGGGCAGGAGATTGGGAAACCTATCAACTCGGCAAAAGCGTCCAGAAACTGCAGAAGGCGTTGCACGCCAAAGCGAAGGCAGAAGCCGGCTATCGCTTCTACGCGCTGTACGACAAGATCAGCCGCGATGACATTCTGGCCCATGCTTATGCCCAGTGTCGCTCCAACAAGGGCGTGCCGGGCGTGGATGGACAGGACTTTGCGGACATCGAGAAATATTGCGCTGAGCGGTGGCTGGCGGAACTGGCGCTTGCGCTCAGGGAGGAGACGTACCGGCCGGAACCGATCAGACGTGTCTACATACCAAAAGCCAACGGCAAACTCAGGCCGCTGGGCATTTCCACCGTGCGGGACCGGGTCTGCATGACAGCAGCGATGTTGGTGCTTGAGCCGATCTTTGAAGCCGACTTTCCACCGGAAATCTACGCCTATCGAGCCGGGCGAAACGCCCAGCAGGCTGTGGTTGAAGTGGAGGAGCAGCTGTTCCGTGGCCGTCCGGATGTCGTGGACGCCGACCTTGCCGACTACTTTGGCACCATCCCACACCCGGAGCTGATGAAATCAGTGTCGCGCCGGATCGTCGATCCGCGCGTGCTGCATCTGATCAAATCCTGGCTGGAAGGGGCTGTCGAGGAAACGGACGACAGGGGCCGGAAGAAGCGAACGACGCGGGCGCGCGATCAGCGGCGCGGTATTCCGCAAGGATCACCCATCTCACCGCTGCTGGCGAATATCTACATTCGCCGGTTCGTGGTGGGATAGCGGAAGCTCGGCCTTGGGCAACGCCTCGGCTCGCGGCTCATCACCTATGCCGACGGCCTCGTGATCCTGTGTGAGAAGGGCAACGCGGAAGCCGCGCTCGATCACATGCGCGGGCTCATGGAGAAGCTGAAGCTGACGGTGAATGAGGACAAGACACGCATCTGCAAGGTGCCGGACGAGATGTTCGACTTTCTGGGATACACGTTCGGTACGATGTACTCCGCGGAAACCGGCAAAGCCCGTATAGGCTACCGGCCATCAAAGAAGAGCATTCAGAGGGTGGTCGCAACGATCCACACTCTTACAGACCGGGCAGGTACTTGGCAGGATACCACATATCTGGTGGCCAAGATGAACCGGGTGCTGCGCGGATGGGCCAACTACTTCTCGGTTGGTACCACGAGCAGGGCATACCGGGCCATTGACAGCTACGCAGCGGTGCGGTTGCGTCGGTGGCTGCGCGCCAAATACAAAACCAGACGACGGCGAGGGGGAGCCTATCACACCCCCGAGCTCTACGAACGCTTCGGCCTCGTGCGTCTGGCTAACGTGGCCGCGGCCCGCCGTGGGTGAAGGCGTGATATCTTGTCCGAGAGCCGGATGCGGGAGATCTGCACGTCCGGTTCGATGAGCAGGGAGTGGAAACGGACCGTCTGGCAAGCCCCACAGGCGCGCCGCACGACACCGCGCCACTTCCTGACTCTACCGATTGACCCTCGACCTTCTCATCAGGACCGGCGATATCGTCTTATGGCGTCCGATCGTAAAATCGTTGAATTCCTTGTCGAGCAGATGGCAAGCGGCGGCACCGTTTCGGCCAAGGTGATGTTTGGCGAATTCGGCATTTACTGCGATGGGAAGATGGTCGCATTGGTCTGCGACGACCACCTATTCCTAAAGCCCATGGTTGGAGGGCGGGCATTCGCTGTCGATGCGGAAGAAGCCCCTCCATATCCCGGTGCAAAGCCCTGTCTCCTGATCAACGCGGAAAAGTGGGATGATTGTCAGTGGCTTGCCGAGATCGTTCGTATCACATCCCAGGAATTGCCTGTTCCCAAGGTCAGGACCAAGCGCAAATCCGGTTGATACAACGCCACGCAGAAGTCCGTGTTCATTAAACGAATGTCCGTGCAGGTGAATTGCTGAATGCCCGGGACGTGTTGAGTGCCGTTATCAGAGACCTTTCTGCGATCGTGTCTTTGCTCTTGGCGATCGCCATTCCCTGTTAAAAGCGCGCAGACGTCACCCCTAACTGAGAGAGCAAGGCCTTGGCTAATGACTCCGCGCTGGCCGGGTTTTGCCCGGTGATCAGGCGGCCGTCCTCCACAACCCTTGCCTCGAACGGCGCGGCCCGGTTGTAGATCGCGCCCTGTCGGACCAGTTCGGTTTCCGCGAGGAGTGGAACAATTTTGTCATATTCGAGCATCGCCTCTTCCTCGTTACTGAAGCAGGTCAGCGATTTTCCGGCGACGAGGGGCGTGCCATCTGCTGCCGTCGCGGTCATCAGCCCGACGACGCCGTGGCAGATGGCGGCGACTGGCTTGTCCTGCGCGATCAGGCTGGTGGCAAGCGCGCCCAGCGGCGCGCAGCCCGGGAAGTCCCACAGCGTGCCCGTGCCGCCGACCAGAAAGATGGCGTCGATACGCGCAGCTTCCACGCTGGCGATATCCAGTGGTGCCTCAAGCTGTGCCATGGCAGCCGGCTGGCTCAGGAACCAATGCCCGGCCGGCAGCAGCCAGGGCTCCTCAAGGCTGGCGGGGTCGAGCGGGGCGGGGTGGCCACCGGGTGTTGCGAACAGGATGTCGTATCCGGCGGCACCCAGCATCTGATAGGGCGTAGCGAGCTCTTCCAGCCAGACGCCGGTGCGGGCGCCGGTTTCCCCTAGGTCGGCCTGTGCGGTCAGTGCGAATAGGATCGTCTTGCTCATTATGATCTGCCTCATGAACTTTGCCCACGAAGTGCGCCCCACACCCGATCCGCACAATCCACCGATTAGGTGGATGGGAGCGTCCGGGCATTATGGCATTATCGCGTCATGCTGATCCAGACGAAGCTCGCTCCTCCCAACAGGTCTATCGATCTGCTGTGGCGCGCGGCGCTGGTGGACCGGATCACCGGGGCCAGCCAGCATCTGACCGTGGTGTCGGCGCCGGCCGGCTATGGCAAGACGACGCTGTTGAGCCAGTGCCATGCCCAGTGGCGGCGTGAGGATGTCGCCGTGGCCTGGTACAGCGTCGATGAATCGAAGTTCGAGGCGGACCAGTTTTTCGCCTATCTGATGGCGGCGCTGCATCGCGCCGGGCTGCCGCTGCCCTATTCGCACGAGGCGATCGAGGCGGGCCTTCCGGGACTCGCGGCGGAGGCGGCCGCCCGCGCTATCGTCCTGGCGCTGGAGGCGAGCGAGGAGCCGGTGCGCGTCATCATCGACGATTATCACCGCATCGCGTCGGAGGCGACGAACCGCTTCCTGGATTATGTGATCGAGCGGATGCCGGCCCATGCCGCGATCATTATCGCGCTGCGTGGCCTGCCGGATATCGCGCTATCCAGCCTTCGCGTGAGCGGACAACTGCTCCAGCTGGACCAGAGCGATATTCGGTTTTCCGACAGCGAGGCGCGTTCCTTCATTAGCGACCAGTCGGGCAAGGTCGACTGGGCAGAGCTGATCGATCGCACGCAGGGCTGGCCTGCCGCGCTGCAATTGCTGCGGCTGTGGCTCGCAGGGCGGGATCATGTCGATACGCTGGAGCATCTGACGCGACGATCCACCGATCTCGCGGACTATCTGGCGGAGCAGGTGTTTTCCGGCCTTTCCGCCGACACCCAGCAGTTTCTGCTGGAAACCTCGATCGCGCAGCGCATCTGCAAGGGGCTGGGTGACGCGATATCCGGCCGGGACGACAGCGCGCAGGTGCTGGACCAGTTGCGGCGGCAGAACCTGCTGGTCGCGCCGCTGGACGATGAGGGCGTCTGGTATCGGTTTCACCCGTTGCTGCGCGAATTTCTGTACGATGCGCTGGCGCAGGGGGGCGCGACACGGCTGGATGCGCTGCATCTGCGCGCGGCGTCGTGGCTTGCCGGGGAGAATTTGCTGTCCGAGGCGCTGGGGCATGCAGCGCTGGTGTCGGACGCAGCGGCGTCACTGGCGATCATCGAGGCGGCAGGCGGGTGGCGCATGGCCATTCGCGGCGGATTGACGCTACTGCGGCATCTCGATGACCTCGATCCGGTAACCGCCGGTGATTTCCCGCGCGTAACTCTAGGGCAGGCCTATTATGCCGCACAGCACGGGCGTCTGCCGGAGGCGCGGGCGCTGCTCGACGGACTGCTGGAGGCGCGGCCGATACTGGAGGTCGAGCAGACCGACCCGGCTCTGGCCTGCGAGATACTGTGCAACGATCTGGTCACGCATATCTACGAGGATCGCAGCTTCCCGCCAGAATGCCTGCCAATCCTGGAACGCCAGCTGGCTTATGAGGGCCATGACCCCACGTTGCGCGTGCTGCTGCATCATTTGTTGTGCCTCGCCAGTTTCGATCGGGGCGACGACCTGTGGTGCCGCGTGCATGGCGAGAAGGCCTGCAAGCTGGCGCGGTTGCACCAACTGCCGTTGCTGGAAGTCTATGCTTATCAGTATCTGGGCCTGTCTCAGATGCGCACCGGCCGCCGGCGGGAGGCGGAACTCTATTTTCGCCGCAGTCTGGAGCAGGCGACCCGTCATTTTGGCGAAGGAAGCCCGCAGGTGGCAGTGGCGATCGCGCTGCTGGCCTATACGCTGTACCTGTCGGGCGACCTGTCCACCGCGACCGATCTGCTGGAATCAGCGCTGCCCGTGATCGAGGCGACGGAGGGGTGGCACGAGGTGTTCGTGGCTGCCTATGCGACGCAGGCCTGGTTCGCGATGCGGACAGGCAATCTGATACAGGCGGAGCATATCATCCTGCGCGGACATGAGACGGCAGAGCGGCGCGCTTTGCCGCGCCTGCGCTACCAACTGGACCTGATGCGCGCTCGCATGCTGTTGAGCATGGGGCATATCGCGCAGGCTGCGCAGTTGCTGGACGGACTAGAGGCGCCGTCCGCCACATTCCTGCAGCGCGACCGGCGCCTGTCCTGCGACCATCGAATCGCGCTGATAGCCTGTGCCCTGCAGAGCGGCAGGACTGATTCGGCGCTGTTGGCCTCGCTGGAGGCGGATGTCGGGGAGGCCGGCTCCGTCGGGCTCGACATCGAAATGAGCATCTTGCGGGCAGCGGCGCAGGCTGTCGCCGGGCGGCGGATCGAGGCGGCGCACAGTTTCCGGTCGGCGCTGGAAGCGGCGGAGAGCGAAGGGTTGATCGGCGTCGTGTCACAGTTCGGTGCATTGTTGCCGATGATCCTGGAGGCTTGCGAAGAAGCGCTCCACCTGTTCGAGCCGGCACAGCGCACGGTGGTGGCGCGGCTGCGGCAGAATAGCCCGGAGGCGCGCAAGGGGGCGATCGCCACTCCGCCCGCTGCTAGCGAGATCATCGTCACGCCGCGCGAGGTGGATGTCCTACGCGCGCTGGCGGACGGCATGTCGAGCAAGGAAATTGCGCGCAGCCTGGGTGTGGCGGAAAGCACGATCAAGACCCACCGCATCAACATCTATCGCAAGCTGAACGTGGCGACCCGGTCCCGGGCCATTTCGGCCGCACGCAACATGCGGCTGATCTGACGCCTCCACCTTTTCTCCCGATATACGCAATGGGTCGCTCCACCCTAGGCTTTGGGTTCCGGCGACTGGATCAAAGTCCAGCCCGGCGAGAGAAAAGGGGTATGCGATCATGACATTCGGGAAATCCTTGGCCAGCGCTCTGCTCGGTTCGGCTTGCCTGTTCACCGGCGTCGCACAGGCACAGGACGCGGACGGCAACGCCATCGTCGTCACTGCGCGGCAACGTTCGGAAAGTCTGCAGCAGGTACCCGATTCCGTGACGGCCTTTTCCGCGAAGACCATTGAGGAAGCGGGCATCCGCAGCATTGATGACGTTACCGCGCTGATGCCCAACATCTCCCTGGTGGACGCACAGGATGCGGGTACCGTCGCGATCAGCATTCGCGGCATCGGCCAGGTCCGCAATGGCGAGGCGCCCGTCGCACTGGTGATCGATGGCGTGCAAATGACGTCTACCGACATGATCAAGCAGGCCCTGTATGATCTGGAACAGATCGAGGTGCTCAAAGGTCCGCAGGGCGCGCTCTACGGCCGCAACGCCATTGGCGGCGCGATCAACATCACGACGAAGCGGCCGACCAATGATCTGGAGGGGCGGGTCGGCTTTGATTATGCCAATGGCGATGATCGCCGCCTGTCGGGATCTCTCAGCGGCGCGATCGTGCCAGACCTGCTGCTGTTCCGCATCGCGGCGGACTATCGCAAGTTTGATGGCGTCTTCCACAATGTGACGCTGAACCGGAAGGTCGATTTCGTCGAGGACCTGAACCTGCGCGGCCGGTTGATCTTGACGCCGACCGACCGGCTGACGATCGATGTGCGCGGTGCTTATGGTGATCTGGATGGCGGCGCTTCCTGGTATATTCCACTACCCGACGGTCAGCCCAACAACAGCAGCATCCCCATCCAGAATGACTTTCTGGGCAAGAGTCCGCGCAAGACGAAGGACGCCTCACTCAAGATCGATTATGAGTTCGCGCCGTTCACGCTGACGTCGGTCAGCGCCTATAACGACACGAGCATCGATCTGATCGAGGATCTGGATTGGATGCCCCAGTCGATCCTGGGTGCGCGGCAACTGCGCGGCTATGAAAGTTTCAGCCAGGAAATCCGCCTGTCCTCGCCTTCGTCGCAGAAGCTGCGCTGGACGGCCGGCGCTTATCTGCTCGATGCGAAGAAGAGCATCGATACCACCGTTCTGATCTCGCCCGATCCGACGGCCAGCGAGTTGCCACCTTCCGCCTATATCCCCTTGCCGGTCGCCGGGGCTGACGAAGATATCCTGACGAAGGCGGTCTATGCCCAGATCAACTACAGCGCGACCGATGCGTTGGAACTAACGGCGGCGCTACGCTATGACAATGACAAGCGGACGCAGACCAATCGGTTGCTTCCCGGCCCGAAGCGCGAGGCGAGCTTCGACGAGTGGCAGCCCAAATTGTCGGTCAAGTATAGTTTTTCGCCGGACTCCATGGTCTATGCGACGGCGGCGCGCGGCTTCCGCAGTGGCGGGTTCAATCCGCCAACCGGGGTCTTTCCCGCCATTTATCGGCCAGAGGTTGCCGACACGCTGGAAATCGGCACGAAGAACAGTCTGGCCGACCGCAAGCTGACGCTGAACGCCGCCGCTTTCTACATGCGGTACAAGGACCAGCAGGTATTCGTGCTGAACGTCGCAGATCAGGGCATCGTCAACGTCGCCAAGACCGACATCTACGGTTTTGAACTGGAGGCGCAGGCGCGGCCCACCCGCAATCTGCAACTGGGCGCATCGCTCGGCTTCATCGATACGAAGATCAAGGATTATGACGGCACCGCGCTGTTTCGCGGCAACAAGGTACCGCTGACCTATCGCTGGTCCTACACGCTGTTCGGCCAGTATCGCGTGCCCATTGCCGATGATCGCGCGCTGATCGCTCGCATCGACTATTCGGGCCGGTCGGGCAATTACTGGCATATAGACAATGCCGACCGGCAGGATGCGGTCCATCTGGCCAATGCCCGTCTGACCTTTGACGCGAAATCATGGTCGATCGCGCTCTATGCTACGAACCTGTTCAAGGAGCGCTACACCGAAGAATTCTTCGCCAAGGAGTTTTCCGCCGGGGCCACGGACATCCGCTATCCGGGCCAGCCGCGTCGCTATGGCGTCGCCGCCAGCTTCAATTTCTGAAGGAACATCGTCATGTCGACACAGGTTCGCGATCTTGAGGACATGTTCAATGGCCAGCAGGCGGCCGTAGAACTGATCGACCGCCGCCGCCACGGCCGGGGCGTCACCTATGAGGGGCAGGATAATCGCTTCTCGCAAAACTGGTATCCGCTCTGCCGCTCCACCGACGTGGCACCGGGCGGCATATTGGGGCGCAATTTCCTGGACGGGCGCGTCGCTGTCTATCGCAGCGAAGATGGCGTCGCCAACGTCGTCAGCGCCTATTGCCCACATAATGGCGCGGACCTTTCCATCGGCAAGGTGGCAGGCGACCGGCTGGTCTGCGCCTTCCATCACTGGGAGTTCGACATGCGCGGCAGGTGCGCCCGCACCGCGACCAACGACAAGGTGGTCGATGGCATGCGGGTGTTCCGCTATCCGGTACAGGAACGGTTCGGCCTGATCTGGGCGTTCAACGGCGAAGAGGCGTTGTACGACCTGCCGGACCTCGGCTTTCCCGACGAGGAACTGGCCTTCCACGCCGACATCCCGCATCTTGACCTGCTGGCCGATCCCTGGGTGTTCATGTGCAACACCACGGACTTCAACCACATCAACATCGTCCACGGCATCGAAGTTGAAGGCGACGCCACCAACGACATACGTTGGCACCAGTACGGCTATGATTACGACCTGAAAGGGCGCTTTCGGGAGACCGGCGCCGCGATCGAATATAAGGTCGGCATTCACGGGACCAACATCTTCTATCAAATGGGCAGCGTGAACGGCCGCTGGTTCGCCTTCCTCTATCCCTGCGGCATCCACCGGCCCGGCACGTTGCGCAGCTATTTCGTGATCGCGACGCAGAAGTCCGACGGTACGCCCGAGGACGACCAGCGTGTGCAGGAGACGCTGGACTTCGCGCAGGCGCTGGAAATCGCGGTGGTCGATCAGGACGTCGAAATCCTAAACACCATCCGGTTCACGCGCGGCATGTTCACGCGCAGCGACAAGGCGCTGGGGCGCTTCGTCGACTATCTCAGGACCTTCCCGCGTGCTCATCCGGGCGCCGATTTTATCCGCTGAAGGAGACGATGATGCTGACGGTCGAAATCGCGCGCCGGATCGCGGCGCCCGCCGACAGGGTATGGCAATTTACGGGGGACTTTGCGGGCAACATTTTGACGAAGGGCTATGTCGCGCGGGTCGAGACGCGCGGGCAGGGGATAGGGGCGCTGCGTACCTATCATCTGGATCCCGCCATCGGTGGTGGCGCCGTGGTAGAGCGCCTGATCGAGCATGATCATGCCGAACGGGTCATCGCCTATGACATGGTCGATTACGGCCCGCTGCCCTGGGCGGACTATGGCGGGCGGATCAAGGTGACGCCGGCCGGGCCGGATGCCTGCATCTTCATCATCCGCACACAGTTCTTTCCACTGGATCCGGAGCGGGGCGAGGAACTGCGTGGGCTGTCGCAAGGCAATATCGAGATGTACATCGCCAATCTGGAAGCCGCTGTCAGGGCATGATTGAGGCCAAGTAAGCTGCTCAGATTGCGGACAGCGCATGCGGCATCGCCATGCCAACCGAATTTGATGTGGTTCTCAAGCGCGATCGCCACCCGACCAACGGACAGTCTGCTCTTGAACATCGTCAACAGGCTG
Source organism: Sphingobium sp. WCS2017Hpa-17 (assembly GCF_031843765.1). Taxonomy (NCBI): domain Bacteria; kingdom Pseudomonadati; phylum Pseudomonadota; class Alphaproteobacteria; order Sphingomonadales; family Sphingobiaceae; genus Sphingobium; species Sphingobium sp. WCS2017Hpa-17. Next base: position 27,092 of record NZ_JAVTIV010000026.1, on the reverse strand, counting down.
GGGAGCGACCACAAAGGATCGTTCCCGGCGCTGCAGTTCGCCCAATTAATGTGTCGTGACTTACGCCAACTGCGCGCCGCCGTCGAACGTCAACGTAAGCGGCCAGAGTGCTGTTTTCGTGAAAAATCGCTCAGTCTGGCTTTGCCGGGTCTCATGCAATAAGCCGAGCCAGCTAAGGGGCCGAAGGACATGCACATAGACAAGCGATTCTATATGGTAGTCCTTATCATCGCTGCCCGTCAGCCTGGCGCTAAATTGCCTGTCAGTCACACCTGAATGAGCTTCCACGTTCACGGCGTCGAGGACCGAAACCCATTCGATTTCCAGCATGTCATCGTGACCGGCCGAAAGGAGCAGATGCTGAGCCAGGGTAATCCAAAGGCTCCCGGGATGCTCCAACAGATCCTTGCCTATCTTGGTTATGTGCAGGAAGCCTTTCCGGTGACGGGCGAGCTTGGCGGTCAGCAGCAAATCATGCAGAATGGCCAGCGGCGGGAAGTCATGTTCGTTCAGAACCTTATTGATCGCATAAAGCTCTTCGGCGGTGTAGCCAGGCCAATTGAGGGCTTCGGCGGCCAAAGTGACGAAGTAGCGCTTTATCGCTCTGTTGGGCGTGAGGCCGATCGGACCGGATTCGGCGAGATGGCGCAATGTGAGCAGGGCTGCTCGATGGAGAGGTGATAGCGCCAACTGCGGGGCGTCAGCTGCTGGGGCGTGAAACTGGATCATCGTGACACGGCTTCTGCCGCGCCGGGGACCTAGAGACAAGAACCGTCGAATTAGTTCCCGCGGTGCGGCTGTGCTGCGCCATGTTTTGTAAGGCGACGCAGAAAGCCGGACTGATCGTAGCTGGAGGTGAGAATCGGCGGCTGAGTGTCGTGAAGGGGTCGTTTCGCCGAAGCGCCAAACACCGCCTATGGGACGAAGCCGCCGATCGTATTCGGACTGTCAGACGGCAGGCCTCGCCAGAAGCGGGCATTACGCTTCCACCCAAAGGTCCTGCAAGACCACCGAGCTCAGCATCGGCGCAAGGTGAATACTTCCGGAGGAGCTGATAGAGCGCCGCCCTTACCGGGCAGCGCTTTGGTATATCCGACAAACCGGAGCTTTCCCGAAAGGGACGCGACAAACGATAAGTCGTGCCGGTCGAAGCGATCACTGCTACCGTCATAGTATGACACCGACCGACAAAGTTCAACAAACGCCTACACTTGCGCTAGATCAAGATCAGCCATGGTCCGAGGTCGATCGCGTGGCCGCGCTGGAGGAATATGGCATCCTCGACACGCCACTCGAGCCGGAGTTCGATGACCTCGTCCGTCTCGCCGCCGAAACGTTCGGCGCCCCGATTGCGGTCGTCAATCTGGTGGCCAGCGACCGACAATGGTTCAAGGCGGAGGTGGGCATTGGCGCCCGCGAACTCCCGCTCGATGTGTCGATCTGCGCACATGCGATCCTCCAGAACGATTTCATGGTCGTGCCGGACACGCGCCAGGATGAACGATTCGCCCACAATCCTTTGGTAACAGTGGACGACGGGCTCCGCTTCTATGCCGGCGCGCTGCTTCGCAGCGCCAGCGGACTTCCGATCGGCACCGTCTGCGTGCTTGACCGGACGCCGCGCCCTGATGGCATTACGCCTCATCAGCGCCTGGTCCTGGAGGTTCTCGCCCGACAGGTGATGACGCAGTTGGAGCTTCGCCGGGCTCTCACCGAACAGGCGCGCCGTGGCGACCAGCTTACCCAGCTCCTTGAGGAGCGTGCCCGCGCCGAGGACGCGATGCGCGAGGTGGAGGAGCGCTATCGCCTCGCCGCACGCGCGACGAACGACGCCATCTGGGACTGGGATTTCGAGACGAACCACGTCATTTGGAACGAGGCGCTCGAGGAGCATTATGGCTACGTTCCCGCCGAAGTGCTGCCGACCGGCGAATGGTGGGTCGAACACATCCATCCCGACGACCGTGAACGGATCGACATTAGCATCCACGCGGCCATTGACGGCGACGCGGCTAGCTGGGCCGACGAATACCGGTTCCGGCGCGCGGATGGCAAATATGCGTCGATCCTCGACCGGGGCCACATCATTCGGGATGCCGAAGGACAGGCCACGCGCATGATCGGCGCTATGCTCGACATCTCGGAGCGCCAAGCCAATCGCGCCGCGCTCACGATGAGCGAGGAGCGGCTCCGCCTTGCCACTGACGCCGCAGAGATCGGCTTTTGGGACGTCGACGTGGTCCATGACATCCTTATTTGGCCCCCGATCGTAAAGCGGATGTTCGGCATCTCCCCCGACGTGCCTGTGTCCATGCTCGACTACTACCAGGGGCTGCATCCGGACGACCGCGAAGCCACGAGCATCGCCTATGCTGCCGCGGCAGATCCGAACCAGAGAGCCGTCTACGATGTGGAATACCGCACGGTGGGCAAGGAGGACGGCGTCATCCGCTGGGTGGCGGCGAAGGGCCGTGGCATCTTCGACGGCGACACCTGCCTGCGGGTTCTGGGCACGGCAATCGACATCACAGAACGCAAGCGCTCCGACGCGGCGATCTGGCGGAGTGAATCCCGCCTACGCTTCCTGCGGTCTCTTGACGAGGCATTGCAAGGCGCGCCGGATGCCGCGGCCGCCATGCTCTCCGCAGCCGAGCTGCTGGCGCTGCGGATCGGGGCTTCGCGCACGGCATATGCGGACGTCGATGCGGACAGTGACCGCTTCATCATCCGGGACGACTACGTGGCACCAGGTATTGAGAGCTCGGCGGGGATCTACAGCCTGAATCTCTTCGGGTCGCGCGCCGTGGCCGACATGCGTGGTGGTCACACGCTGATTGTGCGGGACGTGGCGACCGAGCTGGCGCCGGCAGACGGACGCGACATGTTCCAGTCCATCGGCATCGACGCGATCATATGCTGCCCGCTGGTCAAAGACGATCGGCTCGTCGCGATGATGGCCGTCCATCAGGATAGCCCGCGCGACTGGAGCGAGGACGAAATCTTGCTCGTCGAAACCGTCGTAGAGCGGTGCTGGGCCCACGTCCAGCGGATCGGCGCGGAGGCTCGTCTGCGCGAAAGCGAGGCGCGCTACCGGACGCTGTTCGAGGCCGTTGATGCGGGCTTTACGATCGCCGAGATCAAGTTCGACGATGACAGCCGTCCGATCGACTATAGGCTGATCGAGATGAACCCCGCGTTCGAACGTCAGACCGGAATGGGCGGGCTCGTTGGCACCTGGGTGCGTGAGTCCGTTCCCGGCCTCGAGGAGCATTGGTTCGAGGTCTACGGAGGGGTCGCCGCAACCCGGACCGCAGTTCGGTTCGAGAACTATGCGGAGCCGATGGGACGCTGGTTCGACGTATATGCCTTCCCAACCGGCGATCCCGGGGAGAATCTCGTTGCGATCCTGTTCAACGACATCACGGACCGGAAGCGCTCGGAGGACAGGCTCCGCGATATGAACGAGACGCTTGAGCTGCAGGTCGCCGAGCGGACCGCCGAACTGCGATTCAATCGAGACATACTCGAGGCGACGACGTCGCCGATCTGCGCCTTCGACTACGACTACCGTCTCATCGCATTCAACAAGGCCCACAACGCCGAGTTCCGGCGCGTCAACGGCTTCGACACGAAGATCGGGGAACCCCTTCCCGATCTCCTCATCCCTGAGCAGGCCGCCAGGATGCGTGCGCTCATGGATCGAGCGCTCGCGGGCGAGAGCTTTACCGTCCAGGAAGTCTTCGGTCGTTCCGAATTCGGTCAGCCTTGTTGGGAGATCAGCTTCACGCCGCTACGCGACGCCGATGGCTTGATCATCGGAGCCTTCCAACTGGCGAACGACGTCTCCGACCGGATCCGGGCGGAGGAGGAACTGACATCCGCGCAGGAGGCGCTGCGCCAAAGTCAGAAGATGGAGGCTATGGGCAGCCTCACGGGCGGGGTCGCCCACGACTTCAACAATCTCCTCACCCCGATCATCGGCGGCCTGGACATGCTTCAACGCAAGTCCGTCGGCGGCGAGCGCGAGCAGCGCCTCATCGCAGGTGCGCTGCACTCGGCGGAGCGCGCCAAGACGCTTGTCCAGCGCCTTCTCGCCTTCGCCCGTCGTCAACCGCTGCAGGCCAGGGCCGTGGACATCGGCGCTCTCGTGTCCGGAATGGCCGAGCTCGTCGCGAGCACGTCTGGGCCACAGACCCGCGTTACAGTCGACCTGGCCGAGAAACTGCCGGCTGCGCTCGCGGATCAGAACCAGCTTGAGATGGCGATCCTTAACCTCAGCGTGAACGCTCGCGACGCCATGCCGGAGGGCGGGCGGCTGACCATCTCGGCCCGGGCGGTGCATCTGGAGACGGGGCTCGCACCCAATCTGAAGCCTGGGAGATACGTACGCCTGTCGGTCGCGGACACTGGTGTCGGGATGGATGCCGAGACCGTTCGACGAGCCGTCGAGCCCTTCTATTCGACGAAGGGCATCGGCAAGGGAACCGGGCTCGGGCTTTCTATGGTGCATGGGCTTGCAGCACAGCTTGGCGGGGCTCTGACGATCGACAGCCGGCCCGGCCTCGGAACTGACATACAGCTCTGGCTGCCCGCGACCGAGGAGGATGTGGAGGTGGTCGACCGCACTGAGGAGACATCCCCCAATCAAGGTGCCGGACGCGTCCTCATCGTGGACGACGAGGACGCGGTGCGCGCAAGCACCGCCGACATGCTCGTCGATCTCGGATACGACGTCGTCGAGGCTGCATCGGCGGAACAGGCGCTTAAGCTCGTCAGGAGCGGTCTGGTCCCAGACCTGCTGGTCACCGATCATCTGATGCCCGGTAAGAACGGCACAGACCTAGCCCGCGAGATCCTTACCGATATGCCCGGCACCCGCATCCTAATCGTGTCGGGCTACGCCGACGTCGACGGCATCGCGCCCGACCTGCCTAGGCTGGTTAAGCCGTTCAGGCAGGCGGAGCTGGCGGCCAGTCTCGGCGACGGAGCATGACCACTAACAATAGCCGATTGATCCGTTCGAATCTCTCACTAGACAAATTGGAGGCGGGCAGGTCGCTTTGAGGGACGGAACGAAGATTGGGGTCGCGACCTGTCCGACTATGGTCGATACCTCCCGGGATACCGGAGCTTCCGCACTGGGGATCAGAATTTGCAGCCTGAGCGGCCGCAAAGGGACGACGGGTCAAGCAGCCTTCATGAGCCAATTCCTGCCGCCCTAAATTATAACTGGGTTGTTCGAACGGAAGCGAATCGCCGGCGGCGAGGCCGCAATTCTGTTTGGAATCATTTAAGTAGGCGGCATATATGTTGCCTCAAATCTGTCGAGATCACACCATGCCTCTCCAATCCGCAGCCATACCCTATCGCTATGATGCTGATGGAGAGTTGGAAATTTTGCTAGTGACGTCACGAAAGAAGAGACGCTGGGTGCTTCCGAAAGGGCATGTGCGACTAGGTATGGGGGCACATGCATCGGCAGCGAAGGAAGCATTTGAAGAAGGTGGCGTGATCGGTCGAACCGAGGTTGAGCCGATCACGAACTATGTTCGGAAGAAACGGAACGCTTCTGATGAGGAGGAGCATAGCGTAACCGTGCATCCTATGGCCGTCACTACAGAAGCATCAGTGTGGCCCGAAATGCTTCAGCGTGAGCGCCGATGGGCCACGATATCGGATGCGCTTTCTTTGGTGGAGCAGGATGGAATGCGCAAGGCTATCGCCGCCTTTGATCGTGCATTTAGTCCAGTGTGTGCAAAGCCCATGGGCAGACTCTGATCAGCGCCCCCGCTCTCGCCAGCCGAATAGAGGTTGCCAGATAGCGGCCCCCCCCCCCCCGATCTGTTGGCTTCATTTTGCCCGTCGCAGTTACGATCAGCCTCGCGACGGCGGGAGCCATGAGGGTTCCTGGACATAGGCCCGCGAAGCAATCGGATTCATGGCCTGAAGTTCCGGCAGATTCAGTATGAAATCTTTGCCTCGGCGATGGAGTAGCGACTGGTTTTCAAGCTCATGAAGCATGCGATTAACGTGTACAGCCGTCAGTCCCAACAGATCGGCTATCTCTTCTTGGGTCATGGGCATTGGTAGCCGGCTCACTTCTGTCTGACCGACGACAAGCAGTCTGTCATGCAGGTCTATCAGGAAGCGCGCCAGGCGCTCGATCGCCGATAATCTCCCAACGGCCGCAAGCAGGTCCATGAGGGCAATACGTTCTTTATTGGCGCTTATAAACAGGCTCATTCCCACGCGCGGATATTCGGCAAAGATGCTGCCAAGCCGTGAGAGTGGAATGCATTTGATCGTGCAGTCCGTGATTGCGGTCAGCGTTTCAACTGCGCTGACACTTGCAAGGCTCGGCGCCCCGAGGATATCCCCCGGGATATGCACCTTGAAGAACTGGCGCGCACCAGTCTTCAGGGTCATAGATGAAGCGACCCACCCCTTGGCTAATAGATAAACATGCTGAACTGGCGCACCTTCATACCGGATTGGCGAGCGGCGCCGGTATTCAAGCGTATCGGTGATGAGTGCGCCTAACGCTTCTCGCTCGCCGGCTGTCAATGTCGCAAATTCAGAAACACGGCCAAGTGGCACACTGCAACTCCTGTTAAGGCAGCATGCCCATTTGGTCTCATAGGATCGTTACATCTATGACGCCTTAAACGAGATCAAAAGTGCCAAGCCAACCTGTCCCTTCCAAGCGAAACGCGAAAATCGATGGGTGAAAAAATGGCATTGAACGACGGGCCACTGGCAGCGATCTTCATCTAAAAACCGAAAATGGGTTGCACGCAAATGAGGGGCTGGCTGCTCCTAGCCCCGAAACCCCCATTTTTTCAGATGGCCAATTTCAGGTGCGCAGAATGGAAAAGCGAATAAGGTAAATGGCTTCCGCTCACGGCACCTAAGTGCCAGGATGGGTTATAGTCAGGCAAACCCTGGTAAGGGACTGAACTCAGTTACCGAATCCGCGAGGAGAGGCCTCTCGCCGATTTGTTGAGCCATCGAATTTTTTCTTGATCGTCTTTTGAGGGGAGCGGAATATCGGCCGCATCCATACATCCGGAACATTCATCTCTCGCACTGTTTTGAAAGCGGACGGCTATTGAGGGCATCGAAATGCCGCCGGTCGAAGGAGATATGTCATGTTTCGGTGAGCCATTATTCTTGCAATTGTCGCCATCGTCGCCGCGCTTCTTGGCTTTGGCGGTGTTGCGGGCCTTTCTGCTGAGCTCGCGAAGATTTTTCTTCTTGTAGCGGTTGTGCTGGTTGTTCTGGGATTCCTGTTTGGTCGTGGGCGCAGACTCCCTTAAGGGCTTCGATAGCCTCTCTCTTGGTGAGTAGACAGCCTCCCGCCTGGTCAACTTGTGCACTTGCGACGAACTTTTGACCAAGCGTCTGACTTCAGTGTCGCAACGATGACATTCTCCATCGTAGCAGGGTCTGTCCCACGATTGCCAACTGGGTCGATCGGAAAGCTGTCAGCTGATCCGGTCCGAGACAGGGGGAGCCCGTGGGCTCCCCACAGACATCATCCCAAGGCTTTCGCCATCAAACGCTCCAACCGCTCGGCAAAGGCTCGCGGATCAGCCGGCGCCTCGCCTTCGGCAATCCGGGCTTCATCAAGCAAGAGGAACGCCAGATCGCGCCGTCCTTCCTCATCGCCACTGGGCTGGCCGAGCTTCGCGATAAGCGCATGGCCGGCATTAACCTCCAAAACGGGCTTTGCTCGCTCTGGCGCGCGGCCGGCCGAGGCCAACATCTTTTCCAACTGGAGATCCATGGCGTTGTCGGCCGCAACGATGCAGACCGCGCTGCTGGTCAAGCGGTCGGAAATACGAACATCGGACACCTGATCTGCCAATGCCTCCTTGGCGAAGACAATAAAGCTGTTTGCCTCTTCGCTTGGGGTCGCTGCGGTGTTGCTCCCTTCGGCCAAGGGGATGAGGCTCAAATCAGCAGCACCCTGCGTGACAGATTTAAAAGGCTTCCCCTCATAATCGACGCCCATCGTCGTCCAGAAACTATCGACCTGATCGGGGAGGAGCAGAACCTCGATGCCACGCGCCTTGAAACCTTCGATTTGCGGCGATTGCGCGATCCGATCCAGATCATGGCCAGTTGCGTAATAGATCGCCGTTTGGTTTTCTTTCAGGGCGCTGACATAGTCCTTGAGCGAACGCCATGCGCCATCGGACGTCGTGCTCGTGAAGCGGGCGAGACCCAGCAACGCTTCGCGACGCTCGAAATCTTCGTAAAGGCCTTCCTTCAACACCGATCCGAAATTGTCCCAGATGGCGGCATATCGCTCAGGCTCGCTGGTTGAAAGCTTGTCCAGTTCGGAAAGGATGCGGTTGCTCACGCCCTTCTGAATGGCAGACAGCACCGGGCTGTCCTGAATCATCTCGCGCGACATGTTGAGCGGCAAGTCCGCGGAATCGACCAGACCGCGCACGAAACGAAGATAGCGCGGCAAAATCTCTGCCTCGTCAGTGATGAATACCCGGCGCACGTAGAGCTTGATGCGGCCCTTGGGGTCCGGGTCGAACAGATCGAAAGGCTTGGTTTCAGGGATGAAGGTCAGAACGGAATATTCGTGACGTCCCTCTGCGCGGTAATGTAGCGTCAGCGCTGGCTTGTCGAACTGCCCTGCGACGCCGCGATAGAAATCGGCATAATCTTCTTCGCTGATCTCGGTCTTCGCCTTGGTCCACAGCGCTACGCCATCGGCCAGCGGCATTGGTTCATCCTCACTGCCGGCTTCTTCAAGAAAGATGGGAACCGGGACATGGCCCGACTGCGCTTTGACGATCCGCTCAACGGTGTAGCGCTCGGCATAGGTTTTGGCATCGTCGAGCAGGTGCAAGGTGACGCGTGTACCGCGCGCAGGCGCCGCTGCAGGATCGACCGGAGCGATCGTATAAGTGCCAAGCCCGTCGGAGGACCAGATGGCTGCATCAGCCTCTCCCGCACGGCGAGAAGCAACTTCTACCTTCCCTGCCACCATGAACGCCGAATAGAAGCCGACACCAAATTGGCCGATAAGCTGCTGACCCTCGCCATTCTTGTCAGCGGCGAGCTTGTCCATGAACGCCTTCGTGCCCGACCGCGCAATTGTGCCCAGTGTCTCACCCATGTCGGCGGCGGTCATGCCGATACCGTTATCCTCGATCACGAGCGTGCCGGATTCCTTGTCCAGCTTCAGGATGATGCGCGATTGGGGATCGTCGCCCAGCAGTGCCGGGCTGGAGATCGCTTCATAGCGCAACTTTTCGCAAGCATCGGCAGCATTGGAGATAAGTTCACGCAGGAAAACGTCACGGTCGGAATAGACCGAGTGGACCATCATGTGCAGAAGCTTGGAAACATCTGCTTCAAAGGCCCGTGTTTCAGGGGCAGTAACGGTGTCCATTGTCATCGTCTCTCTGGCTCGCATTCCTAAATTCGCGCGCGACAGATGGATCGAAAGCTTCGGACGTTCAAGAGGTCGCAGCTCCCTATTTCTCCAGCGGGTGAATCCGGCGAGTGAAGAAATCCGTTCGCGGATTGACTCGAGAGAAAAGCTGACCTGCAGCACTTGGCAACCCAAATTCGCTGGATGAAAGGCTGACGTGGTCGGCACGTGGGGTTTGTAACGGGCCGGCCGCCCTGCTTGCGCTCCTTAATGCGTCGCAGCTCCGCTACGAAACTTCCTTGCAGAGGATGTCTTCGATTGGTCGGCCAGAAGCTCGCCGGGATGGCGGCGGAAATTGCCAAATGGAACGACCTGCCGTTATCGACGAGCTTTGCATGACATTGTCTTGATCGGAGGTGCGAGGATCCTATCTGTTTAAAGTCGTCAGCGCCTCGGAGCTTCTGCCATTCCCTACCTCACCATGGCGCTGCCGTCCCTGCTGGTCATCACTCAGTTCCTGTGGCCGTTTTCCCTTCCGTTGATGGTCAAGGGTGTCATCGCGTCCCTCATGCTGATAGCTTCCCAGTTCATGCTATGGAGCCGCCTGTCATCCGGGTCGGTCTTCGCGCCGGAATTTCCACGACCCGTCATCATCCTGTTCAACTGGGCGGGCGGGACGATCCTGTTCTTGGCTTTGCTGCAACTGCTGTTCGATGTGGCCAGGCTGGGCATCTGGCTGGGTGGTACAGGAATTGTGATTCCAGTGGGTGTTCGCTGGGGCATGGCGGCTTTTGCGTCAATCCTTGCGGCAGCCGGCGTGCGCAACGCCTTGCGGGTGCCGCCGGTCAAAGACGTGACCATTACCGTCCCCGGCCTCCCAGCAGTGTTCGACGGCTATACGCTCCTGCAACTCACCGATCTGCACATCAGTCGACTTTTCCCGGCAGGCTGGGCGCGCCGCGTGGTTGAGCGCGCCAACGCGCTGGATGCGGACCTGATCGTGATCACGGGCGATGTGATCGACGGCAGTCTCGCCATGCGCGAAACGGATGTCGAGCCACTGCGGCAGCTCCGCGCGCGGGACGGGGTGTATATGAGCCCAGGCAACCATGAATATTTCCTTGGCTACCAGCAGTGGATGCGCCATTTCGCGAGCATGGGCATGCACGTGCTCGAGAACGCCCATGCCGCGCTGGGGCGTGCCGACGGTCGCCTGATCCTTGCCGGCGTAACGGATCGGTCGGCGCCCGCCACCGGCATGCCATCGCCCGATCTGGCGGAGGCTCTGGACGGCGTGCCGGCCGGCATGCCGATTATCCTTCTCGACCATCAGCCGGGCGGTGCGCGACAGGCGGCTGCAAGCGGTGTCGCGCTGCAGCTCTCGGGCCATACCCATGGCGGGATGATGCCCGGCCTTGACCGGCTGGTGGCGCTCGGCAACGGGGGATTTGTGTCGGGCGCTTATGCCGTGAAAGGAATGACGCTCTATGTGAACAACGGCACGGGTATCTGGCCCGGCTTCGCGATGCGTCTGCTGCGCCCCTCCGAACTGACGCGGATTACTTTGCGCAAGAAGACCGAAGCAAACCCTTAAAAAAGCTTTGGAAAAGCTAGCGGTTGCCACGGCTAGAGATGAAACCAGGCAACAGACGCCTTGTCGCGAATAAATAAGTGGACGGCACGGCGATGAAAATCAAGTTATGCTCCTGTTCGGCTTGAATGGGGCGAGAACTCACGGACACCGATGAGAGATCACGGGAACATACTCGCTTTCCGCCGATTGGCTGAGTTCGCCGCAGACAGGAGAGCGCCATGCACCCCGAACAAATCCCAGGCGAGAATGACCAGGCTGACATGAAGGGCACATCGATGGACGACCTGCCTGGAACCGATGGTACCGACGAGGATGCCGACGTCGATGTTGATGCCGAGCAGGAAAACAAGGAAGCTGACCAGCTGGAAGATGCTGAACAGAAGGCCGCGGAAAAGCGGGAACGGGAAGGCGGGCTTCGGTAGTCACAATTGACCCGTCAGCGACAAGTCGCTGACGGGTCAATCCGTTTGTCGTAAACTTAGAAATGGAAGATCACGCCGGCCATGGGACGGAAGCTGTCCCAGTCATAGGTGTCGACCTGCACGCGCAGGCGCACGCCGCTGTTGCCGGTAATACCGCCCAGGCCGATTTCCTTGGGTCCGACTTCCACGCCCGCACCATACATCCAGTCCTTGCGGTCGGGCCAGCCACCCTTGCCATTCACCCACTGATAGCCAGCCGACGCATAGATCAGGCCGCTTTCGCCAGCACGGGCACCAAAACGCCCCTTGACGCCATACTCCCAGTCGATGTCGCTAAAGCCCTTGGTGGCATTGCCTTCCACGCCGACAAACACCGGGCCGAGCGGCACGTTGACGCCAGCAATGCCGCTGATCAAAGCGCCGTTCATGATGGTTTCACCGGGAATGGCACCGAATTCGGAGCGGCGATCGAAGGTATGGTAGCCGCCAAGTACGCCAACATAGGGCTCGACGCCAAAGGCGTCAGTGCCGTCAGGTGCGGTTTCCTGAGCAGAAGCGATGGCAGGAAGGGCAGCCAGGACGGCAGCGGCGGCGAGAAACTTCTTCATACAACCCCTGTTTTTTACGATTAGGTGGGGCGCAGAACCGTTCGGATCGCGCTGGGGTTTCCCAGAAAAGTCATTAAAATAAAACAGTTGCATATATGCAACGGCACACCGATTGGAACCAAGGGCGCGAACCCTCGTATTGATGGTGCAAGCGGCCCCCCCTTGCAGTCTTTACATCTTCCCATCTCCGGTTCGCCGGAGGTGGGCCTTGTTGTAAGAGCTGCATGACGTAACGAAGTCTTCATAACCGCGGTGCATGTAAACCCGTGGACGAAGTACCGTTACGAAGGACTGCGACCTCGTCGGCCTTCGTCCACCCTCCGACCGACCCTGGATAGGAACATTCTCATCACGAATACGTAGTGCCGGTGCCCCGCGCGGCTTTCAGCCGTTCACCAAGGCGCAGGGCGACCTTGTTTGCGCTAATTGGAAAGTAGATCCATGTGAACGACGGTACCGACTTTGGGTGCCGCATCGCCTAGAGGCCGGATCGAGTGCGTGCGAATGAAGGCTGCGGGATCGACATCATGCTCCAGCAGCACGCCGCATTTCTCGCCATCCGCCCAGATGATCGACGCGCAGATTTCCACATGATCGACAACGATCGTTACAGCTGTCCCGGTTGGCGGAAACTCGAACCCTTCCAACTGCGCTCCATAGATCGACATGTTTCTGATCGTGGCGAATTCATATAGTCCCGACCAATTGACTATACATGGAACGTTCGCAGGCTCGCGCGTGCTGCAGCGACGTTCAGGAGAGTGAGCAAGGGCGTTCAGCATCATATCGTCCTGTCATCCCCAAGGTAAAGACTTACAGGCAAATCGAAAGTTCCCCAAATAGTCCTGCCGGCCTGTGGGTCATGATCGGTGCAGGCGCACGTTTGCACGATGACAGAAGCTGACAGAATTCAGATCGATGTGATCAAGGTTCGTGGCGCTTCCCACGCGAAGCTTCGCTGAACGCGTCGAAGACAGCCGATTCTGGATGGTATGGATAGCATTGGCTATGACGCCACGGGCGGAAACAGGTCGAAGGTGCGTGTGACGGAACGATACAGGCTACGGTGAGTCCTGCTAAAATGGCTACACCCATCATAATCGACATTCCCCATAGCCTTGGCCGTGACGAGGCCAAGCGGCGCATGACAAGCAGGGCAGGAAAATTGGCCTCGCACATTCCAGGCGGCGCAGCCACCGTCACTCATCACTGGCCGAGCCAGGATCAAATGTCGTTGATCGTTGCAACCATGGGCGTGGAAGTGCCATGCACTGCGGACGCCGAGGATACTCGCCTTCGTGTGACACTGCTATTGCCCGCGATGCTCAGCCTCATGTCAGGTCCGATCAAAGCCATTGTTCAACAGCAGGGCGAACGACTGCTACTCGACGGGAAATCCGGTCAAAAAGTTTGAAAGCGCGGTGGCGCAGGCCAAGGCCCACTTTCATCTGTCAGGCCTTTCGTTGCCGCGCATAAAGCAGCGCCGCAACAATGGCGGCCGATCCGATCCCGACCGCGGCACTTAGGATCTTTGTTGGAGCAGTGATCTTGTCAGTCCGCTCATTCCCACTTGGCTCGGTCGATGGCGCGTCTGACTGTAATTTCTCAGCATGCGGTGCCGGGTGTGCGGGATAGGGTGCCGTGCTGCCCGCAGGCACGGAAGGCCGATGTGTCATATATTCTCTCCTTGCATAGCTCAAACGCATGGGTCACGGCGCGGTTGCCCCTCGAGCATGCAATGCTGACAACCGGCGCATCAATCCGATGGATAGCGGCGCTGTAGTCATCCTAACGTCTGTTGGTGTTCCGCTGCATCTCGCCGCATAGCATGCCGTCATGACCAACAGCTTGGAGCGTCGTTCAACGGAAAATCCGCAAACTCGCCTTCGCACTTGCGATAATAAACCTTGCCGCCTTGCAAGCCGGTCCGACCGTCCCATATTGTGCAATGCAGCATAAGCAGATCGTTACAGCGACTGACGGCTGTCGTTGCAGGATAGGAGATTATCGCGTGCCCAGATTATCCGCCACAATCGCCCGACTGGCAGCGATGCGAGCCAGCCACCCGACCCAAACTATTACCGGTGGTTCAAGTCGCCTGGTGGGCCTTGATGCTTTTGGGACTAACCCGGGTGCGTTAAGCGCTAATATCTATGTTCCCGAGCAGATTGCAGAGAAACCGGCGCTGGTTGTCATACTGCATGGCTGTACGCAAAACGCAGCAGGCTATGATCGCGGCTCGGGCTGGTCACAATTAGCGGATGAACATGGTTTCCTGCTCCTGTTTCCAGAGCAGCAGCGCGCAAACAACCCCAATCTTTGTTTCAACTGGTTCTCTCCTGCCGACAATGGCCGCGATCGGGGCGAGGCGCTGTCCATTCGCCAGATGATCATGACGATGGTGAATATACATGGTGCCGACCCGTCTCGCATATTCGTGACCGGTCTTTCCGCAGGGGGCGCGATGACCTCTGTCATGCTTGCCAGCTACCCGGAATTGTTCGCAGGCGGGGCGATTATCGCCGGCCTGCCGCACGGATCGGCGTCCGACATCCCGCAAGCGCTTGAAGCGATGCGGGGGGCGGGAGCCTTTAGCGCAAAGGATCTGGGTGACCGCGTCCGGCGTGCGTCGGACCATGATGGCCCCTGGCCACGCATTTCGATATGGCATGGAAACGCCGACGCGACGGTCAGCAGCACCAATGCGGATGCGATTCTTGCTCAATGGCTGTCAATCCATAAACTCGAACACGCGCCGGACGTTTCGGAACAGATAGCTGGCCATCGTCGGCGTGCCTGGAACGATGCAGCCGGATGCCCGCTCATCGAGGATTATCGCATTGCCAATATGGGCCACGGCACGCCACTGGCCACGACCGGCCAGGATGCTTGCGGCACGGTGATGCCGCATATGCTCGAAGCGGGTATCTCATCCACTCGTCGGATCGCATCGTCCTGGGGTTTGCTAGGCACGGGGAAGAAGCGCACCGTCGCGCAATCGGTTGGAAAAACCCAGGAAGGGACACCGACTTTGCCGGTATCGACGGTAAGCCGGTTGGAACCGTTGCCCTCCGAACCTTCACACCCGTCCTTATCAGGGAAGGCAGGGGTAGAAAAAGTCATCCACGATGCGCTCCGCGCCGCCGGCCTCATGCGGTGAGAGGGTCTCACCTCCCGGGTTGCACTCGGCCGATTCGATAGGGACCATAGCGTGATCCCATGACCTTTCTCTTCCAACTCAGTTCGACCAACCTTTCGGCCACCAACTGATCGATTGCGGCGTGGACGACCGGCATCACCGCACGCCACGACGGCCCTTTCGGATCAGCGCCCGCTTTACCGGCAACCATCCTTGCGACCTCGCTTGGACAGATTGTCGCCTGGTCCGTGCGGCGGTCGAGCAGCTGTAAAGCGGCGCTGCGCGCATCCTCTATGCGCTCAGGGGCAATGTCCGGGATCATGGGGTCAGATCAGGATAGGCGCCGGATTTGAGGCGGTCACCTCCAGACTTGCCCGCGCCGCCTTGTCTGCGGCAGCGCTCCGAACAAAATTTGACCTCCTCCCAATCCCGCTCCCATTTCTTGCGCCAGATGAATGGACGCCCGCAACCAAGGCAGATTTTCGAAGGCAGCTTAAGCTTGTGGTGGGGCATGACAGGATCAGAGCCCAATTTCTTCGAGTGCAGAGGCTATCTCGGGATCGATGGTCTGGTCGGATTTGGGCGTCAGGCGGTTGAGCGCCGTACGCAGCCGCTGTTGCGCAACTTGCAATGTCTTATGCCGCACTTCGCGCGTGACATTGGTCCGCCATGATCGGCTCTCGCCCAGCAGCGCTGCCCATTTCTCTTCTTCTGCTGCCAGGATCGACAGTGCCAACCGCAGACCATCGCGACGACCATGCGCATAACCCTGTTCCATGACTATCACTCAAAAATTTCAGATTCTGTGCATCGGAAACGCGCAATTTCTCCGATTGGCTCGACGCAGCACTGTCACCGGGGTGTCAGTAGTTTGGGTCATTTTCTGATGTAAAGCTCCCTACCGCTTTCACGACGCCGTACCCTATGGCGGCTAGCAGACCTACCTTTACCACCGCGCCGACAATGCGAGGCGTGAAGTAACCAATGATTGCCCCCTTTGCGCCGCTATCGCCGTCCTGCTGGTCCAGCTTGGACCCTATAACCGCTCCGATGATTTCCGTGATCATATCATTTCCCCTGTTGAGATTGGGGGAGCGCGCGACATCGCTCGAGGTTCCGCCGTTTCGTTCGCTCCATATCATGGACTTCGCCGATCGATCGCTGCACTATCGAAGCCGACAAGCGAGGCAAACCAGATTATGTAGCTCTCTCCCGCATCACCCCCACCCGTTTTCGCTCGCAAGCGGAACGCATATTGGGCTCGAATTACATTCACGGTCTGAAATCGAATCTGGCTCATATGCCGGCGTCGATCTGATGGTAATCTGTTCGCTCTCGTGTCACCGATGAAATCATCCTGGGCATCTAACCGTCATATGCCCGATCCGGGACAAACGCTGGTTCGACTGAAGCATCATCGCTCACCAAGTCCCACGTTGCCGGCTCAACACGTGATGCAGCCATTTCGCGGGCTGTCGGTAGGCGCAAGAGATCGAGAGCGTAACCCTGCCAGCGTACAAGTCCAAGTCGTTCGAAATCGGCAAGCCACCCTTCCATCGGCCATCGACCCCAGCGTGCATGAAAGTGCCGCGCATTGCGCACGATATCGGCGACATGCTGCACGGGTGGCTCATAGGTGATGTGATATTGGTGACAGGCGATCGCCCCACCGACGAACAGCAGCTTGTGTCCTGCGGCCGCAGCCCTGAAACCAAAATCCGTGTCTTCGGCGCCGTAACCTGAGAAACCTTCGTCAAATCCCCCCAGGGTCTCGAATGTCGATCTTCGCAAAGCGAAGGCGAGTGACCAGAAGAGCCCGGCATTCATTTCCTCTCGCACCCCGCGCGCGGGAAATGAGCGCACCGGATGCGCACGTCCACGCGCAAGCAAGTCAGCCTCCTCCCATGATCCATGCGCATCATGCGGACCAAGATAGCGGATATCGGCGCATAGAATGGCTTCATGCTTCAAGAGAGTGTCAGACAAAAGGCCGATGCAATTTCGTAACGGGATGCAATCGACATCAAGGAATATCAGCTGATCGTGCTTCGCCAACGACGCTGCGCGATTGCGCGCCGCCGCGAGGGGCAGGCCATCGGTTTCGAACCGATCAATCCGAATCGGAAAACCGGCCGATGGTATCGGGACCGGCTCATCGCTCATATCGACGATGATTAGCTCGTCGGGTTGCCGTTCGCTGCGTCGAAGCCCTTCCACAAGCTGAGCAAGATGTAGGTCGCGATTGCGGACGATAGTGAGGACAGAGATACCCATCAGCGACGCTTCCACAGATCAAGGCGGTATTTATCCTGCCGCTCGGTCAGTTCGATGTCGAAATCCGGACCCATCTCGGACCAGAGCATGTCTACCGCATCATCGCCGCTATGGGGATAGTCGGTCTCGCCTGTATAATGGACGAGGATAATTCGGCCACCAGAGGTGAGATGGTCGCGCAGCCATTCGCTTGCACGATCCAGGTCGACAAGGCCCCAATAATAGGCGACTTCGGAAAGGACCACGAGGTCGAATGCCTCGACGTTGGGCGTTTCTTGCGGAAACGCCATTTGAGCAAGCGTCACGCCAGGACGGTCGCCAACCCGTTCCCGCGCCTTTGCTAACGCCTTGGTGCTAATGTCGATGGCCAGCAGGCTGTTGCACATGGGCGCGAGCCAACCGGTCAGAACGCCATGCGCACAGCCGACTTCGAGCGCTTGCTGATATCGGCGATCTGCCAGCACATCATGGGTATGCGCGAATTTGGCGGCCTCATACTCGCTCGACGCCAGATCCCAGGGATCCTCGTCTGACGCGAATATATCGTCGAAATATTCAGCCTTCAGGCTCGTGCCGGTCATCGGCCATCCCTTCTCAATGTCAGTATGTCTTGGGCGGGCATATGCAGCTTTTTGCGAGGCAGACGGAAACCGTCGCCAATAAGCGGCGACGTCTGGCTTCTATGGGCCAGAAGAGCGTGGCGGCGCTGTCCGACAGGCATGGCGGGCGTAACGATGCGACGGGCGCGGCGCGGCGTTTCACTCCAGACATGATAGGCGAACAAGGCTACAGAACGTCGCGCCCGTCGCGAAGCGGCCTCGGCCAGTCCGTAGGCCGCGACGTGGTCGCAATGGGCCTCGCTATGATCAGATACGGCAATAGCATCGATGCGATGCCAGCGGATCCAGGCAGCGAGCCGATCGGTGTCCCGCGCGAATATTCTGCTATGGGGAGGGTAGGGGTTGGCATCGCGCCAAGCCAGCCAGATTATCGGCGTTGCTGCAGCGCTTATCCTGCCAATCGCATGGCGGGCTTCCTTTCGCCGGGTCATAGCGACCCGGGGCGTACCCTCGGGGTGCGATCCGGTCCCGTCCGTTAGAAAGACGATGCCACCAAGCTGGCAGTTGGCGGCGCAATGCGCGATCAGGGCGCCCGCACCCAGCGTCTCGTCGTCAGGATGGGGAGCTATTATAAGCCAGCGCGCCTGCGCCCAACGGCTCTGCGTCAAGGGCTCGCTCATCATCACAGGCGATCGCTTTCACTCCAGACGTCGTGGTCCAGAAGCGCCTTGGCGGCCTCATCACGGGCATGATCGGGGCCAGCCTGGCGCAGATAGAGGGAAAGGTCGCGGATGATCTTGTCGGCGCGTTCTCCATCGAAAGCGCTGCGTGTTCCAAGGATCCGCGCAGCCGCTTCCATAACCGCGAACCCGGCATTCTCAACGATCCCGCGCGTCAGCCGAGCGACCGCGATGGCATCCTCATGTCCTGAGGCAAAAAGCTGCGCCGCTTCCTCTACCCACAAGCCGGCGGTTCGGGCGGCTACGACAGCATCGGCGAACCGCGCACGCTGAAGTGGATCTTCGCGCGCGCTATCGGGCATGGCTCGGCGGATTTCCGTGACAAGGGCCTCAATGCCGCCAAGCTGCGCTGCGCAAAAGCGCCATGCGCCGGCTGTAAAGCGGGGATCGCGGTCATAATCTCCTGGTTCGCCCAGCAGCATGAGCGGTTCGATGGTCAGCCCGTCCAGCCAGTAGCGCCCGCTAACGCTCGCCCGCATGCCCCGCACACGCCACCTGGACAGGTCGGTCCGCGTCTCCTCATTGGCAGGGACGATGACCAGGCGCCGCGCATGGCCTTTGCTGGCAGCAGTGACCAGCGCATAGTCGAGACCGCCGGCACCGCTTGCGAACATCTTTTCGCCAAGCAGCGAGGGAGGGTTTTCTTCTGTCAGTCGGACGCCTGGAGAGGGTTCGGTAGCCCATACCCCGAACCATGCACCCCTATCGAGAACGTGCGCCAGCCAGTCATGCTGATCGGGCTTACCGTACCAGTCGACCAGCGACATGGCGTTGACATGGCCTTCATAGAGCCGGCCGATGCTGAGATCGCCGCGGCCCACCTGTCGCAAAGCTTTGGACATAGCCAGGGCACGTGCCGTCTGGTCTTCGAAAGCGTCACCGCCACAGGCTTCGGGCGCGAACCTGCGATGATGTCCGCTCTCGATCAGCGCAGACATGCTTTCGGCGGGGAAATTGGGTGCCGCGTCGTAACGCGCGCCGAGCGTCGTAAGTCGCTCGACGATATCGACATCGCCATTAACTTGCTCTTGAATATCGGGCGTCACGCGATGCGGCTCCCCTCTGTCAATGTAGCGGCGTCGAGGCTGTCCAGCCAGGAGGCCACTCTTTCAGGTCCGCAGTTACCATCAAGGCAGGCGGGCCAGCGTTCGGCCTGTGCGAGCGCATGATCGATCAGGCCGGACCATTCCTCGGGATGTGGCCAGTCATAACGCACAATCGCGCCGCCTACCGCAGCAAGCCGGCTGGCCTTAGATGCCTGCTCGTTGAAAGGGCGTGGTTCGGGCAAACAGATGAAGGGCCGGCGAGCAGCCAGCACGGCGCTGACGACACCGTCTCCGGCGGCGCCGATGACCACCTGTGCCCCGGCGATCTGCGCGGTGGCGTCATCGACCCAACCTCGTAGTTCCAAATTGATCGGCATTTCAGCAGGCACCGTGCAGGGGCCAATGATGCGCCACTGTCGCTCGGGCGTGGTCCGCGCTGCGGCCGCCCACTTCTCTCCATTTGCCGCGCTGCCGCCTCGCCCCATAACGACGAGTGTCGTGCCATCGCTGTTGCTGATATCGGCATTCGCCGTTTGGACTATGCCTGGCGCATAGAAGGTTTTTTCGCGCACCCATGCCGGGATGTCCTCTTCGTCCAGCACTTCATGGAAGGGAGCGAGCAGGGCGGTTGCGCCGCGGAATGCGTCGAGGTGGGCAGCATCTAGCCGACGGCCGTTTAATCGGACGTAGACCGTTGGCACTGATGCGAGCCGGGCCAGCATCGCCACCTCAGCCGAGACATCGACCACAATCAGGCGCGGCCGAGCCTGTGCGATCCAGCCTGCCATTATTGCGGTACGCTTGCGGATACCTTCATGATCGAGCGGCGCATAGTGAAGAGATGAAGGGCGTTCCGCATGGTCCATGCCGGTGAAATCATCATCGAGACGATCGTCAGGAAGATCTAGAAAGGGCAAGTTTTCGGTCTTGCCGGCAAGGCCTGTCCCCATGAGCGTGACGTTTCCCAGCGCACGGGCAATCGCGATCGCGCGCTGACGATGACCGTCGCCATGATGATGGACATAATAGCCGACCGGACGGCTCACGACACCGTCGCCAGGACCGGAAGCAGCATGTCACACGGCATCGCCGGTAGCGCGCGTTCTGCCTTGAGAAATGCCGTCACGCTCAATTCATGTCTTGCACGAAGACGCCACTTAGCGCGCTCTTCCCAATGGGAGAGGGCAGGAACACTAGGCACGTCCCCGGCTCTGATGCAATCTAACCATCTCCGCAAATCGGCTGCCATGCCGCCATCAGCGCGTCCCGCTGTTCTGGAGGATGCCCGGGTCCACACGGCGTTGGGGTGGACGAGCTTTCCGCCCGCCCGAACGGCCGCTTCCACCAAGGCACGATCCTCGCCAGTGGGGACAAGCGGTACACCACCTGCGCGGCGATAGAGGTCGACAGACAGCGCGAGGCTGGCTCCAGTATGATCACCATGACGGGGAGGTCTATCCCATGGGACCGGATCAATCGCATCCTCAATCGCGCGGACAGCCTGCCAGTAAGCATCGAACCGGCTGCGCAATGCGAAAATCGCGGGTGCTTCAGCTGCTTCCAGATCGTCCAGTTCGATACGTCCGCCAATAATCCGATCCGGCGCGCTGTGTGCCAGATTGGCTTCGACCCAATCTGATGGCGGACGACAATCAGCATCCGTCGAAATCAGGAGCCCCCCGGATCCTATTCTATCGGCGCCCAAGTCCATTGCGGCGCGCCGCGCCGATCCCACATGGGCAAGAGCCGGCTCAAACTCGCGTTGAATAATCTGGAGATCGAAGGACGCGTTGCAATGGGCAGCGGCGTCAATTATCTTTGCGTAGGTCGCATCGCGGCTGTTGTTTATGCAGACAGCAAGTGCGAAAGTCTGGACCGATTGCCTCGCAAGAGATTTTATCAGGTTGCCGATATGCTCTGCCTCATTGCGCGCGGGCACACACACGCAGACTGGCGGCATCATGCTGCACTGGCGGCGAGTGGGTGGGCGGCGTCAGGTTCATGAGCTATGATGTCGGGAGCCAAGGCGAGCTGGTGATATAGTGCCTCATATTCATCAACCATGCGCTGCGCATCGCAAAATTGTTCGGCATAAGCGCGGCAGGCGCCTCGACTTAATATAGAAGCGGCCAGTGCTGCCGATGCGAGCGAAGCGACATCATCCGGCTCGGCAAGAACGCCGCAGTCCGGGCTTAGCAATGCCGGCACACCACCACGGCGGAACGCGGCGACCGGCGTCCCGCACGCCAATGCTTCTGCTACTACAAGACCATAAGGCTCCTCCCAGCGTGGTGTGCAAAGCGCGGCGATCGCTCCACCCACGAGATGGGCAAGCTTGCGGTGGGTAAGGTGCCCGACATATTCGACATTGGCACCAAGACGAGGGGCTATCGCCTCGTTGAAATAAGCCTGATCCGAAATCGGACCGGCGATGCGCAGCGGCAGGGAAGCAAGGCGCGCTGCATCAATCGCGAAGTCGAGGCCTTTTTCCGGCACAATTCTGCCATACCAGACGAGATAGGGCGTCTCATCCGCGACTGCCTGATAGGGGAAATCGGCCAGGTTGATACCGTTTGAAATAACATGATCAGCCTGTGTCACATGGCGCCACATCGCCGCTGTCGCATCCGAGACGGCAACATAAGTCATGGATCCGCGATTGAGCCGAACACCACTTTCCAGCCAGCAAAAGGGCGGGGTATGTAGCGTGGTCACGACTGGCGTGGTCAGCGTCTCAGCCATACTGACTGGCAGATAATGCAGCGAGTTGTTGTGGATGATATCAAATGATCGCGACCGCAATTCAGTCATTAACCCGAGATAGGCATGATGTTCGCGAAAGAAGGAGACGTCGTTTGCTTCAGCGATGCCGGTTTCGAGCAAAGACGTCTCATCGCAGATCGGCTCCAGTCCAAGCGACGGATCGGACCGGGTCGATGCGAAGAGCGTGACCTCATGCCCCCGTTCACGCAGCGAACGCGCCAGCATGTGCGTGTGCATTTCCAGCCCTCCCGCGAAAGGCTCGCAGATTGGAAATTTTAAGTGAGATATAATGGCGATGTGCATTCCACGTCTCCCGTCGGCGATGCGCACGGGTCGCGATCGATGTAGAAGGTAACGCGCACATCTCAGGTTATTTCCAACGCGCTAAACGACGAAACTAATATTCGTTATAATGCAGATCAATATTTATCAAAAAATATCGCAAAAAATCCGGTTTGTTGATCTAAGTTAAAATTGAAGAAATTCATATTATTCATGTAGCCTGTTAGAGAAGTTACCTGCATTAATGAGAATATGTAGAGGCCAGTCCATATGGCATTTCGTTTAATTTTGGAGAATGTGGAACATCGGGCTCGGCCATCGGTTTCTGTGCGACCCATCTGAAGGAGAGCATGATGAGCATCGAAGGCAAGGCCAAAGAAGCAGCCGGTTTCGTAAAGGAAGAACTTAACGAACATGGCGACACTGCTGAAGCCAAGAAAAAGGCGCAGGAAGGTCGCGATCTTCGCAACGAAGGTCGTATCGAAGACGGTAACGCCCCCAAGACGACAGAGCCCGGGACCGGCGCCAAGGAATAAACCCACATCCAGGTTTGCGACGCCGCCCGAAACCGGGCGGCGTTTCCAATTCTATCTTCTATGCCCTGCTTATAGGTTGGCCTGCTCTTCCTCCGACAGGGCAGCATCGGGCGGGTAATAAAGTCGAGCACATTCCTCGCGCAGGCATCCACCTTCAATCATGATATCGTCGCGATAGGCATCAGCAATAAATGCG
Organism: Sphingobium sp. WCS2017Hpa-17; assembly: GCF_031843765.1. Lineage (NCBI taxonomy): Bacteria > Pseudomonadati > Pseudomonadota > Alphaproteobacteria > Sphingomonadales > Sphingobiaceae > Sphingobium > Sphingobium sp. WCS2017Hpa-17. The sequence goes on along the minus strand of NZ_JAVTIV010000026.1, from coordinate 3,535 downwards.
AGCGTATCGACATGCTTCGCCTCGAAGTACATCGCGTGAACATCGTCCCGTCCTGCACCGTAAACAACCCTGCCGACCTTCGACCAGATCGACGCCATAGTGCACATCCCACATGGCTGTAGCGTCGAATATAGCGTTGCTCCGCGAAGTTCCATCTCCCCCATTTCCTCGCAACCGCGCCTGATGGCCATCATCTCAGCATGTGCGGTGGCATCCGGCAACTCCTCGGTCTGATTACGCTCGCGGGCGATCATCTTGCCATTGAGGACGATAACGCTTCCCAGTGGCGAGGTTGCGGGATCACTTCCTTTCGATCGTGCGATCTCGATCGCCTTCCGCATCCATGCCTCATCCTCATTTTTCGACGAAATCACATCATTCTTCCTATATTCTGATCAACGGTCAGATGACGGAACGCCAATCTGCGCGCGCGCCGTGATCATGAAAATTTGCGGTCGTCGCCGGAATAGCTGGCCCAACGGGACATCCTTCAGGTCAGTCAGCCCAACGCAGATTGCGGCAATCGCGACAGCCAATTGACACTTCGGCGACTGGCTCCTTGGCTGATGGATGGCACGTGTAAGCAACCGGCTATCTCTATATTGCGCTTTCGACTGACGCATTCACCTCTGTTAGTGGCGTCCCTCGGCGAATTCCTCGACTAATTTCGTACAGAAGGCAGGCAGATCGTCGGGATTGCGGCTGGTGACGAGACCTTCGTCTACGACCACTTCCTGATCGATCCAATTGCCACCAGCGTTTTCGATGTCTGTCTGTAACGTTGGATAGGAGGTAAGCTTGCGATCCGCGACTACGCCAGCTTCTACCAGAAGCCATGGCCCATGGCAGATCGCGCCCACGGGCTTCTTCTGCTCCAAGAAAGCGCCAACGAACGCTACGGCATCATCGTCGGCACGCAACTTGTCCGCGCCCACCGTTCCCCCAGGAATGATAAGGCAGTCAAAGTCGTCGACGCTCACGTCGGCCACCATCCTGTCGACCTTATAGCTGCCGCCTGGGTCGAGATCACTGTCGTTGGTCATTGCCTCACCTGCCTCGAGACCAATGACGGTGATCGTCCCTCCGGCTTGTTCGACCGCCTGCTTAGGCTGGACAAATTCGGGCTCCTCGGTCCCCCGCGGCGCAATGAGGATGGCGATATTCTTGCCCTTGAGTGTCATGCTATTTTCCTTTCCTAAAGCGATGGCTCCGAACGAGCGCCTCCTGTTTCAAGAAGGACGGGCCGCAGCGGTTCCTTCAGATGGCGATGGACGGTTGGAAGATGGGACGGATGGACGGTCGCTTAACTCACATCAACAACGGCTCAGGTCGTTCGGTGTGAATGCCGGGAGCGCACGTCCCTATTGTCAGGGGTGGAAAAAGGCGCCAGTCTACGCCCAGAGGTGCAGAACTGAACAAACAGATCGACATTGGTACACGGCATCAACGCACGAACAGGAATAACGGGCCACCTCACAACGACGCATCGCTACAAAAATGCATTCGCTTGGACAGGATTAGCCTTGTGCGAGCTTTCTCGCCTGCGAGGGCAGTTGAGCCTCTGCCTGGGCGTCCGAGGATGACGGGCGGCGGCCGCCCCGGACCATCTCTTCTATCCAGGTGAGCAGCAACTGATTGTAGGCGCGTCTCCCACCTTCATCCCGCAGCGAATGATCAGCGCCTTTTAGAATACGGTAGCTCAGCGAATTGCTGTTGTGGAACGCGGACATGTAGGAGCTGATGGTCGCATGCGGCACATAATCGTCATGTTCCGATTCAACGATCAGAACATCGCCGGCAAAGCGCTCGCAAGCGGCCAGAGCCTTGTCTTCCCGGCCCGTTCGAAAGCGCGCCCGATAGGCATTGATGAGATCGCGATCGAGCTTCGCCTTGGGCACGTCCCAATGTTCATCAGGATAGAGCGCAGGAACACGAAGTGCCAACCAGTTGACCGGGCGAGCCGCAGTCAGCAATGCCGCGAGATAGCCACCATAGCTGGTGCCAACGACCGCAATCGCCGACGGATCGACCTGCTCTTGCCTGACGAGATAATCATAGGCCGCCGTCACATCTGCAAGACCGTGCGACCGGGTCACGACATTGCGCTCTTCGGCATGTCTGGCATGGCCTCGCAGGTCGAAGGTGAAGCAGATGCAGCCCAATTGGGCGATCTCTTCGGCTCTCACCATGTCCTGTTCGCGCGAACCGCCCCATCCATGAATGAAGAGAATGCCAGGGACCAGCTTGTCGGGCGACAACAAGGTTGCCTCCAGGCTCTCGCCCTCGACGTCAAAGGATAGCTGACTGCCTGTCATTCCAGCTCCATCGCATATTTTGTCATCGGTCCTGCCACGGGGTCGACACCGCTATAATAGATAATGCTGCCGTCAGGCGCAGCATCGACCTCGCCATAAATCTCCATCGTCATGCATGTCACAGCCAAGCGGCCGGGATCACGCGCCAGGGCTTCGAACGCCGCGATCTCCGCGCCGCTCGCGCCGCCGGCGCGCCAACTCTGCTCGAGCACGCCGATGCGACGTTCCCCGTAGGAATTGACGCCGGCGGCGACATCGTAATTGCGGCGAGACGCCAGCAAATCCGGATAGAATCGTGAGACGATAGCGTCATAGCCGATCGCTTTATCGATCCCCTGCTGCAGTTCGTCAGCCAGACCCAGGCTCGCAAGCCGCTCCAGACCGCCCCTGACGACATGAAGGGTGGAGCCGCCATAGACAGTCGCGCCACTATTATTAGTGGTGAGCCGCTGCGTGCCCCAATAGGAAATTGCCTCGCCAAAAAGGCGCGTCGTGCCGACGCTGTAGGTGACAACGTCATCGAGATTCTCCTCGATCACTACGCCATGCTTCGAAATGGCAGGCCCGTCGAGCTGGGCGATCGCTTCGTCCAGTTCCTTTGTCGACGTTGCGACGAACTGGCCTAGTCCGGCAGTGGCCTCGACCTCCTTCAGGCGGATCGCCGTACGCCCGAGCATATCAAGAGCGGCGGCGCGGACCGCATCGAGAGTGAAGGCCGACCAGCCCGCAAGAACGTGAGGAGCAAGAGCCGAGCCCAGTTCAGGGTGCCATCCGGCGGGAATTGCAGGGTCGTCCCCGAAGGCCGGATGCGTGATGACCTTGCTCCCGACAAAGGGAAACGGCACGACGCCACCGTAGATCTGGCTCTCGTCTCAATGCCCAGTTTTCTTGCCGTCGAGAGATCGATCGTGCCGGTCGGAATGAAGAGTGTGTCCGGATGGCCGCTTGAAAGCTGTTGGTCACCTGACATGTTATGATCGACAAATCTTGCCTCGCCGAGCCGGGCAATCCTGCGGGCAAGCTCGCTCCGTGAGGCCTTGTCATGTTCATTGTTCAGGGCACTGGATTGGGTGGGATGAATCTTCACAAAATGGATCGTGTCCCACGAGGTGGTGTAGCTGGGGTCGATCCACGCTATTTCCGGCGTCAGTCTGAGCCGATCATGTGCCCGGCACTGCCGACAGCATGATGATGGGATTGTCGCTGAGCGGTGCCATTGT